>NZ_JBFPKP010000001.1:0-1061762 GCF_040948855.1 Paraburkholderia sp. BR10882
CGTGTCGGTCTACGTTAATGCTTCAGCATTTACGTAGAACCCACACTATGTGTGTTGTGCCTGAAACAACACAACCCCAATTCAGCAGCACCCTCTTTACGCTTCTTCCCGATTGGCTGTGGCGCGAGCAAGACCGCGACGCAGCAACCCGTCAAGCCTGATGACCATAGCGAGCTGGTCCCACCCCTTCCCATCCCGAACAGGACCGTGAAACAGCTCCACGCCGATGATAGTGCGGATTGCCCGTGTGAAAGTAGGTAATCGTCAGGCTCCTTATGCTGTAACGTCCAGAACCCCGGTGTCTCCGAAAGAGAGCCGGGGTTCTGGCGTTTGGGCTTCTTCAGATGCAGGAAAACAAAAAAGCCGTCCAATGGACGGCTTTTTGCATTGGTGCCTCGAATTACTGCTGCGCCAGAAATTTCGTCGCCAGATGCACCCAAAACGACGAACCGACCGGCAGCAGTTGATCGTTGAAGTCATAGCTCGCGTTGTGCAGCATGCAAGGGCCTGCGCCGTGCCCTGCATCACGGTGACCGCCTTCGCCGTTGCCGAGAAACGCGTAGCAGCCCGGTTTCTCCAGCAGCATGAACGAGAAGTCCTCGGCGCCCATGGTCGGTTCGACGTTCGCATCGACGTGATCGGCGCCGACAACCTCGCGCATGACCTCCGCGGCGAATTGCGCCTCCGCGCTGCTGTTCACCGTCGGCGGATAGTTGCGATGGAAGGTGATGTCGACCGAGCAGTCGTACGCATCAGCTGTGCTCTCGGCGATCTTGCGCAGTCGCGATTCGATCAGATCCAGCGTTTCCGTCGTGAAGGTACGCACCGTTCCCGCGAGCCATGCCGTATTCGGCACCACGTTGACCGCGTCGCCCGCATGAATCTGCGTGATCGAGAGCACGGCCGTATCGAGCGGCTTCTTGTTGCGCGTGATGATGCTCTGCAACCCGTTCGCGATCTGCACCGCCGTGAAGACCGGATCGCGGCCGTTGTGCGGCAACGCGGCGTGCGAACCTACACCATTGATTTCAATGCGGAATTCGTTACTCGAGGCCATAATCGGCCCTTCGGTCACGCCGAAGTAGCCGGCCGGCATGCCCGGCCAGTTATGAATGCCGAAGACGGCGTCCACGGGAAATTGTTTGAAGAGGCCATCTTCGATCATGGCTTTCGCGCCGGCGCCGCCTTCTTCGGCGGGCTGGAAAATGAAGACGATCGTGCCGTCGAACTGTCCGTGCCGCGCGAGATATTGCGCCGCGCCAAGCAGCATCGCGGTATGGCCGTCGTGGCCGCACGCGTGCATCTTGCCTTCGTTGCGCGAGCGATGGTCGAACGTATTGAGTTCCTGGATCGGCAACGCGTCCATATCGGCGCGTAATCCAACCATCCGTTTGCCGGTGCCGCGTTTGAGCACGCCGACAACGCCGGTTTGGCCCATGCCGCGATGCACTTCAATGCCCCATTCCGTGAGCTTTGCCGCAACGAGGTCGGAGGTTTGGGTTTCTTCGTAGCGCAGTTCGGGATGCGCGTGGATCGTTCGTCGGAGGCCCTGAATTTCGCCTTGGGCGGCCTGGATTTCCGGGATCAGTTTCATGGCGGACGGTGCTCGAAAAGTGGTCGCCCGGCCTTCGTCTCCAAAATAGGCCGGGTCTAGACGGACCATTCTACGCCGAACCTTTTTTTTCGCGCCAAGCACAGGGTGCGTACAGGGCCCGCACCCCGAACATAATAAAATCGCTTTTACGACAAAACGCCTCACCCACGGATTTCCGATGAACGCCCCAGCCGAATTTGCCCGTGCAGTTTGCCCGCACGATTGTCCCGATACCTGCGCGATGCGCGTGAGCGTCGAAAATGGCCGGGCGATCAAGGTGAGCGGCGACCCCGACCACCCGCCCACGCAAGGCGTGCTGTGCACGAAGGTGACCCGCTATGCGGAGCGCGTCCATCATCCGAAACGTTTGACGCAGCCGATGAAGCGTGTGGGGCGCAAGGGGGAAGGGCGTTTCGAGCCGATCAGCTGGGAGGAAGCCTGTCGCATCGCAGCCGAACGCCTCGGCGAAATCGCGCAGCGCGCGCCCGAAGCGATCCTGCCGTACAGCTATGCCGGCACGATGGGACTCGTTCAGGGCGATAGCATCGCCCAGCGCTTCTTCCACAAGCTCGGCGCATCGCGTCTCGATCGCGCGATCTGCGCGGCGGCGGGCGCCGCCGGCCTGCGTTATACGTTCGGCTCGAGCCTCGGCATGCTCACCGAGTATTTCGCGGAAAGCGAAGTGATCCTGATCTGGGGCGCCAACCCTATTGCGTCGAACCTGCACTTCTGGACCCGCGCGCAGGAAGCGAAACGCAACGGCGCGAAGCTGATCGCGATCGACCCCTATCGCTCGCTGACGGCCGAAAAGTGCCATCAGCACATTGCGCTTAAGCCCGGCACGGACGGCGCGCTCGCGCTCGGCATGATGCACGTGCTGATCACCGAGGACCGTCTCGATCACGATTACATTGCGGCCCACACGCACGGCTTCGACGCGCTGAAGGCGCGTGCGCTGACCTATACGCCCGCACGTGTCGCCGCGATCTGCGACATCGAGGAGCAGGCAGTCGTCGATCTCGCGCGCCTCTACGCCTCGACGCGCAAGGCGGCAATTCGCATGAACTATGGCCTGCAGCGCGTGCGCGGCGGCGGCAACGCCGTGCGTGCCATCGCCTGCCTGCCCGCGTTGACCGGTGCATGGCGCGAGCGCGCGGGCGGCGTGCTGCTTTCGTCGTCTGGCTGGGCGCCCGTCGATGCGAACGCGCTCCAGCGTCCGGATCTGATCCCGGGCTGGCCGCAGCATCAGCCGCGCATCGTCAACATGAACCAGATTGGCAACGCGCTCACGCACGCAGGCGACGCCGCATTCGGGCCGAAGGTCGAAGCGATCGTCGTCTACAACTCGAATCCGGTTGCGGTTGCGCCCGAGTCGGCGAAGGTCGCGGCTGGCTTCGCGCGCGAGGACCTCTTTACGATCGTGCTCGAGCAGTTCCAGACCGACACCGCCGATTACGCCGATCTACTGCTGCCGGCCACGACCCAGCTCGAACATCTCGACGTCCACAAGTCGTACGGCCACACGCACGTCATGGCGAACTTGCCGGCCATCGCGCCCGTTGGCGAGGCGCGGCCGAATACCGAAATCTTCCGCTGCATCGCACGCGCGATGGGTCTGACCGAGCCGGCGCTGTTCGAAAGCGATGAAGACGTGGCGGCCCATGCATTCGACTGGAACGATCCCGCACTGGGCGGCGCCGACTGGGCGGCGCTCAAGCGCGAAGGCTGGCTGAAGCTGAACATCCCCGAAGCGCCGTTTGCGAACGGCGGTTTTCGCACGCCGACGGGCAAGTGCGAGTTCCATAGCGAGGCGCTTGCGAAGGCCGGGCTCGATCCGCTGCCCGATTACCTGCCGCCGCACGAGTCGGCGGATGGCGCGCCCGAACTCGCCGCGCGTTATCCGCTCGCGATGATCTCGCCGCCTGCGCGCAACTTCCTGAACAGTACCTTCGTGAACGTGGAAAGCTTGCGCGCGACCGAAGGGGAGCCGCACGTGGACCTCCATCCGGCCGACGCCGCCCGCCGCGAGATTGCCGACGGCGACGAGGTTCGCGTGTTCAACGACCGCGGCTCGATGCGCGCGCGGGCGCGTGTGACCGATCGGGCGCGCAGCGGTCTCGTGGTCGGCCTGTCGATCTGGTGGAAGAAGCTTGCGCCAGATGGCCGCAACGCCAACGAAGTGACGAGCCAGGCGCTTACCGATCTTGGCGGCTCAGCGACTTTCTATGACTGCCTCGTCGAGGTCGAGCGCGCCTGAAAGCGCCTCAAGCTACCGCTAGCCGCCCCGCAACGTGCGTTCGAGGGGCCTTTCTAACTCGCTGATTTGCTGACATAAAAGCTGGGTCGCCATGCTACGATCCAATTTTTTAGCACGACCATTCGAAAAATCAAGGAGGAGACGCTGCATGGAAAAAGTCTGGCTGAAATCGTACCCGCCCGGCGTTCCCGCTGAAATCGATGCAAGCCGTTACGCGTCCATCACTGCGCTGCTCGAGGAGAGCTTCAGCGAATTCCGTGCAAAGCCCGCTTTCGCCTGCATGGGCAAGACGATCACCTACGGCGAGCTGGACCAGCTCTCCCAGCGTCTGGCCGCGTGGTTCCAGTCGCGCGGCATCGCACGTGGTGCGCGCATCGCGCTCATGATGCCCAACGTGCTCCAGTATCCGGTCGCGCTCGCCGCAGTGCTGCGCGCGGGATATGTCGTCGTGAACGTCAATCCGCTCTACACGCCGCGCGAACTCGAACACCAGTTGAAGGACAGCGGCGCCGAGGCGATCGTCGTCCTCGAGAATTTTGCCGGAACCGTAAGCGCGGTCGTCGCCAATACGCGCGTGAAGCACGTGCTGGTCGCGGCGATGGGCGACCTCCTTGGCGCGAAGGGCTTCATCGTCAACTTTGTCGTGCGAAGCGTGAAGAAGATGGTGCCTGCCTGGAACCTGCCCGGCCACGTGCGCTTCAACGACGCGCTCGCCGAAGGTGCGCGCACTGGCTTCAAGCGCGTCGAACAGACGCCCGAGGACGTCGCCTTCCTGCAGTACACGGGCGGCACGACCGGTGTGGCCAAGGGGGCGACGCTGCTGCATCGCAACCTGATCGCCAACGTGCTGCAGTCGGCGGCATGGACCGAGCCCGCGCTGGCGAAATTGCCGTCCGGTACGCAACCGGTGACGGTCGCGGCGCTGCCTCTTTATCACGTGTTCGCCCTGACCGTTTGCGGGCTGCTGACGCTGCGCACCGGCGGTCTCGCGATCCTGATTCCGAATCCGCGCGATATCGCGGGCATGATCAAAGAGCTGCGCGGGTACTCGATCACGTGTTTCCCCGCGGTGAATACGCTCTACAACGCGATGCTCAACCATCCGGAATTCGGCAATCTGGACTTCACGCACCTGCTCGTTGCGAACGGCGGCGGCATGGCGGTGCAGGAAGCGGTGGCCAAGCGCTGGTACGAGCGCACGCATACGCCGATCGTCGAAGGCTATGGCCTTTCGGAAACCTCACCCAGCGTAACCTGCAATCCGGTCACGGCGACGGAATACACCGGCACGATCGGCTTGCCGCTGCCTTCCACTGAAATCTCGATTCGCGACGACGCCGGCAACGAACTGCCGATCGGCGAGGCGGGCGAGATCTGCATCCGTGGGCCGCAGGTGATGGCGGGCTACTGGCAGCGGCCCGAAGAAACGGCGAAGGTCATGACGCCGGACGGATACTTCAAGTCGGGCGACATCGGTCTCATCAACGCGCGCGGCTACATCAAGCTCGTCGACCGCAAGAAGGACATGATTCTGGTCTCGGGCTTCAATGTGTATCCGAACGAAGTCGAGGATGTCGTGGCCAAGCTGCCGGGCGTGTTCGAAGTGGCGGCGGTGGGCGTGCCGGACCAGAATTCGGGCGAGGCGGTGAAGCTCTATATCGTCAAGAAGGACCCGGCGCTCACCGACAAGGACGTGTTCGAGTACTGCAAGACGCAGCTCACCGGCTACAAGCGGCCGAAGATCATCGAGTTCCGCAACGATCTGCCCAAGAGCAACGTCGGCAAGATCCTGCGCCGCGAGCTGCGCGACGGTCGCGCCTGAAAACGCAAGAGCGAAGCGAAAGGCCAGCGAGTCAAAAGCGAAGAGCGGCCTGCCCATCGAGGGCAGGCCGCTTTTTTGTCGTGCGCACTGTCGCGAAACGACACGAAGCACCAAAGAAAAAAGGCGCCCGGAGGCGCCTTCGAGATTACAGCGACTGTTCTTCTTAGAACTTGTGACGGATACCAACGCGAGCCGTGAACACGTTGTTCGTGCTCGACGGCGTCAGGCCGTTGATCGACGCGACAGCGGTGTTGCCCGTCGAGTCGGAGCCCGTAGCGTGCTGGTACACGCCGATCAGGTAGACGTCCGTGCGCTTCGACAGGAAGTAGTCCGTGCCCAGTGCGTACTGGAAGTACTTCGCGCCGCTTTCGCTCGTGCCGTTCGCACGCGTGACGCTGCTGCCGTCCGTGAAGTCGAACGCGAAGCCTGCCAGCAGGGCCGGCGTGAACTGGTACTTGATGTTCGCTTCGACGTTGTTGAAGTTGGCATTCGTGCCGCGTTGGAACAGCGAGGTCGACGTCTGGCCGAGGTTGCGGAAGCTGACGTTCGAGTACGTCAGGCCGAGCGTTGCTGCGCCGAACGTGTATGCGCCGCCTGCGCCGATGACCTGGTACGTGTTGGCCGATGCGAAGCCGCCGTACACCGGATTGCCAGCAGCCGTCAGCGCTGCCGAAGCACCAGCCGAGCCGCCGTTGTTGAACAGGCCGCCGGTAGCGTTCGGCGTACGTGCGTTCAGGTAGCCCACGCCGAGGACGAGGGGACCGTTGTTGTAGCCAGCGCCCAACGACCAGATCTGGTTCGCCGAGAAGTTGCCTGCCTGGCCACCGAAGCTGTACGTGCCGCCGAACGTCAGGCCAGCGTAGTTGGCGCTGGTGAACTTGACCGTGTTGTTCGTACGGTAGGCGTTGTTGAAGTTGTCCAGATCCTGCGGGTGAGCAGCGATGTAGCCGCCCCACTGGTCGCCTGCTTCGAGCGGGCCGACGTAGTCGACGACGGAGTCGTACTGGCGACCCAGCGTGACCGTGCCGAACTGTGCGCTCGAGAGGCCGACATAAGCCTGACGACCGAACATCAGGCCGCCTTGACCGAGCTTGCCGGTGTTCACGTCAAAACCATTTTCCAACACGAAGACTGCCTTCAGGCCGCCGCCGAGGTCTTCAGCGCCGCGCAGGCCGAAACGGCTGCCTTGCATCACGCCGCTCGACAGGTTGTACAGGTGCTTGCCACCCGAATTCGTGTTGATGTTGAAACCTTCGTCGATGATACCGTACAGCGTGACGCTGCTCTGAGCGTGAGCAACGCCCGCGAACGCGCCCAGCGCAGCCAGCGCGAGAAGCGACTTCTTCATTGAATGATCTCCAGTGTTTGCGAATCTTTTGCGTCTTTTAACGGGACCAGTTTTTTATCTTGCGTAGGGTCCTGTCCTTCTAACTTCGCGAGAAGTTGCACGTAATGTAACAAAAGGGTTAACAGTCACAAAGGAAAAGCCTGGACCTCGCTAAGTACCTGTTTCGTTTACACAACATGGTCTAGAATATGCAGCTATCTATCGGCGCTGCCCCGGATTGACGGATGTCCGTGAGTTTGTGTAGTGGTGAAAGGGCAGTCCGGGCGAGCGACCAATCCGGCTCGCCAACGAAATGAAAGGGAGGCTGGATGACGCTAGATGACTTGATTACCGAATTCGACCGGGGCCTGCGCTCTCTCACCGGCGTGTCGCGCATGACGCGTCCGATGCCGCAGCCTTCCCCCGTGACCATCGAAGTGACGCCCGAGGGCGATGCCGTACCAGCCGGCAGCGAACTCACGGCTGCCGAGCGCACGCACGCCGCCGGCCTCATGCGCGTCAATCACGTCGGTGAAGTGTGCGCGCAGGCGCTGTATCAGGCGCAGAAAATCTCGGCGCGCTCGCCCTCGCTCAGGGCGGCCTTCGAGCAAGCCGCGCGCGAGGAAGAGGACCACCTCGCGTGGACCTCGCGCCGGCTACAGGCGCTCGACTCGCGTCCGAGCCTCCTTAATCCGCTCTGGTACGCAGGCGCGCTCGCGATCGGCTTCGCCGCCGGCCGCCTGGGTGACAAGGTGAGCCTCGGCTTCATGGCCGAAACCGAGCGCCAGGTCGAGCATCATCTCGACAGCCACCTCGACAGCTTGCCGCCCGCCGATCTCGAGTCGCGCGCGGTCGTCGAGCAAATGCGCGCCGACGAAATCTCGCACGCAAAATCGGCCGCCGATCTGGGCGGAGTCGAATTGCCTTTGCCGGTGCGTTCGCTAATGCGTGTAGCATCGAAAGTGATGACGCGAACCGCCTACTACATCTGATTAATGCGTATGGGCCGGCAATCGCTGTCGGCCCATACTCGGATTAATCTTTCAGAGCTTTCAGCCCCCGGTTTTAATCCCCGCAAGCCCCCCGCTCGATCCCTCCGTAGGCCGTTTATCGCCGCGCTTTTCACGTATCACCTTCAGAACCTGCGTTAGCTCATTCATTCATAACGGTTTTTGGCTTTTGTCTCGACTTCAACAAGTGCCGCTAAGTCCTTGTTCTAGCGGATAAATTTCGTCAAAAAACGTCCGGTCTCCCTTGACCCTCGTTGGGCGTTCCTCTAAAGTGGGAGACAGTGTGAGAAAGTGTATTTTTGTGTGATTTCAGGCGCGTATTCAGGTAGATTTTCCGGGATTTAGGCGGGCGGCCAAAAGCGCCGCATAAGGGGGAGCAAATTGTTCCAGGGGGCGTCGGCGCTGACACTCGATGCGAAAGGACGGATGTCGATTCCGTCTCGCTATCGGGAAGCGCTGCAACAACAGGCAGAAGGACGGGTGACGATCACCAAGCACCCGGACGGCTGCCTGTTGCTATTTCCGCGCCCCGAATGGGAAGTGTTCCGCTCGAAGGTCGCCGCGTTGCCGATGGACGCGCACTGGTGGCGCCGTATTTTTCTGGGCAATGCGTCCGACGTCGATGTCGATAGTGCTGGCCGCGTGCTCGTCTCACCTGAATTGCGTCTGGCGGCAGGAATGGAAAAGGAAGTCATGCTGCTCGGCATGGGTAGTCATTTTGAGTTGTGGGATGCGCAGACCTACGCCGCCAAGGAACAGGCGGCGATGGCGCAGGGCATGCCCGACGCCTTGAAAAATTTCACGTTCTGATCGCGGTTCAAAACGCTATGGCATCTGCGATGGGACAGGGACTGCAGCATCGCACGGTGCTGCTAGACGAAGCGGTGAACGCGCTGGTCACGCGCGCGGACGGCGTCTATGTGGACGGCACGTTCGGTCGCGGCGGGCACAGTCGCGCGATCCTCGGGCGTCTCGGCGAGGCCGGGCGCCTGATCGCGTTCGACAAGGACCCGCTGGCGATCGCGACGGCGCAAACCGTGAACGACGCGCGGTTCTCGATCGTGCATGAGAGTTTTGCTTCGCTGCGCGACGAGCTCGCGTCGCGCGGGGTAGGGCGTGTGTCGGGAATATTGCTGGACCTTGGCGTGTCGTCGCCGCAGTTCGACGATCCGCAGCGCGGTTTCAGTTTCCGCGCGGATGGCCCGCTCGACATGCGGATGGACCCGACGCGCGGCGAGTCCGCCGCTGACTGGCTCGCTCGGGCCACGTTGCAGGAACTGACGGAGGTAATTCGGGATTATGGGGAAGAACGGTTTGCTTTTCAGATTGCAAAGGCGCTTGTTGCTCGCCGGGCAGAGTCCGACCGTCTCGGGCCTCTCGACAGCACGGGCGAGCTTGCCCAAATCGTGGCTAACGTCGTCAAAACCCGTGAGAAGGGTAAGGACCCGGCAACCCGCACCTTTCAAGCTATACGGATTCACGTCAATCAAGAGCTTGCGGAGCTGCAGGTCGTTCTAGAAGCAGCACTGTCGTTGCTGGAACAGGGGGGGCGGCTGGTGGTCATCAGCTTTCATTCGCTCGAAGACCGGATCGTCAAGCGGTTCATGCAGGCGCACGCAAGCGCGCCGGCGGTGGATCGCCGCTTGCCGATCCGCGCCGTCGACCTGCCGAGCCCGCCGCTCAAGCTGCTCGGCCGCGTATTCGCGAGCGACGAAGAAGTCGCCGCGAATCCGCGCGCCCGCTCGGCCGTGATGCGCACCGCGGAGCGCGTCACGCCATGAATCGTCTGAACATCTTCCTGCTGATTGTCGTCATGGGGTGCGCGCTTTCCGTCGTGAACGCCACCAATCAGCAGCGCCAGATCTTCATCCAGTTGCAACGTGCGCAGTCGCAGGAGCATCAGCTTCAGCAGGACTACGCACAGCTTCAATATCAGCAGAGCGCGCTGTCGAGAACGTCGCGCATCGAACAGATCGCCACCGACTCGCTCAAGATGCAGCCCGTCACGACCGGACGCACGCAATATCTGACGCTCGCGCCCGGCAGCGCAACCGCCGTCGACGCACCCGTGCCGACCTCGGCGCCCCCGCAGGGCGCCGCGCCTACGCCTGCCCGCCGCGGAGGCACGCGATGAAAAAGGACAATCGCCGCAAGAGCGTTGCCTTCAGCGCCAACCCCATTCTCTCCGTGCGCCTGCCGATGTGGCGCTCGAAGCTCGTCGTATTCCTGCTCTTCATGGCGTTCGTCGCGCTTGCCGCGCGCGCGTTCTGGATTCAGGGGCCAGGCAACGCGTTCTATCAGAAGCAGGGCGAAAGCCGCTACCAGCGCACGATCGAGTTACCGGCCACGCGCGGCAAGATTCTCGACCGTAACGGCCTCGTGCTCGCCACGAGCCTGCCCGTGCGCGCGATCTGGGCGATTCCCGAAGCCGTGCCCGACGATCTCGGCGCCGACAAGCTCAACCAGCTCGGCGCGCTGCTCGGCATGAACACGAAAGAGCTGCGTGCGAAGCTCCACGAAGACAAGACCTTCGTCTATGTGAAGCGCCAGGTGCCGCTCGACGTCGCGCAGAAAGTGACGGCGCTCGACATTCCGGGTATTTACCAGCGCAACGAATACAAGCGCTTCTATCCGGAAGGCGACGTCACCGCGCACTTGATCGGCTTCACCAACGTCGAGGACGAGGGCCAGGAAGGCGTCGAGCTGTCGGACCAGAAGGTGCTCGCGGGCGTGCCGGGCATTCGCCACGTCATCAAGGACCGCATGGGCCACATCGTCGAGGACGTCGACGAGACGGTCGTGCCCCACGATGGCAAGGACGTCGAACTGTCGATCGACAGCAAGATTCAGTACATCGCCTATTCGAACCTGAAGGCTGCCGTCGAGAAGTTCAGGGCCAAGGCCGGCGCTGCGGTGGTGGTGGACGTGCGCACGGGCGAAGTGCTCGCGCTCGTGAACTATCCGACCTACAACCCGAACGACCGCTCGCATCTCACGGGCGAGCAGCTTCGCAACCGCATTCTCACCGACGTGTTCGAGCCGGGTTCGATCATGAAGCCCTTCACGGTGTCGCTTGCGCTGGATCTGCACCGCGTCTCGCCGAGTACACTGGTGGATACGGGCGCGGGCCACTTCACCCTCGACGGTGCGACCATCACCGACGACGCCGGTTTTGGCGTGCTGACGGTGGGCGGCGTGATCCAGAAGTCGAGCAACATCGGCGCGACCAAGATCGCGATGACGCTCAAGCCCGAAGAAATGTGGGACATGTACACCAGCATCGGTCTCGGTCAGGCGCCGAAGGTCGGGTTCCCCGGCGCGGCGGCGGGCCGTTTGCGTCCGTGGAAAAGCTGGCGCCGCATCGAGCAGGCGACGATGTCCTACGGCTACGGCCTCTCCGTTTCGCTGTTCCAGCTTGCGCGCGCGTACACGGCGATCGCGCACGACGGCCAGATTCTGCCGGTCACGATCTTCCGCCACCCCGGCGACACGCAGCCGGTGCAGGGCACCCAGGTCTTCGCGCCGACCACGGCGCGTGAAGTGCGCACGATGCTGGAGAGTGTGGTGTCGAAGGACGGCACTTCGCCCGACGCCGCCGTGCCCGGCTACCGCGTGGGCGGCAAGTCCGGTACGGCGTACAAGCACGGCCCGCACGGCTACGATCATTCGAAATACCGCGCGTCGTTCGTCGGCATGGCGCCGATGCCGAATCCGCGCATCGTCGTGGCCGTCACGGTCGACGAACCGACGGCCGGCAGCCACTTCGGCGGTGCCGTGTCGGGCCCGGTGTTCTCTGGCATCGTCGGCGATACGCTGCGCTCGCTCAACGTTCCGCCGGATATGCCGGTGAAGCAGCTCGTCGTCGAGGACAACAGCGCCGCCGCCTCGGCCCCGGCCGTCGCGAACGCGCCCGCTGCGCCCGTGAAGCACGCGGCGAACACGCCTACCGCGAAAAGCGCCGCAGCCGCGCATCACATGACCGTCGCGGACAACGCGAAAAATCGACCCGGAGTCGTCCGATGAGCGCCACGCGCAACCAGCATCCCGCGCACCGGCAGATCGCGGACGCGCTCGCATGGCTGCGCGCGCACGTCGCGCCAGAAGCGGGCCTGCACGCCGACACGCGCTCGCTCAAGCCGGGCGATGTGTTTCTCGCCTACGCCGTCGAGGGCGCGGACAGCCGCCCGCACATCGCCAACGCGATCGAGCGGGGCGCTGCAGCCGTGCTGTATCAGCCGGAAGGGTATGCAGGCGAGAAGCTCGACGCGTCGATTGCGCTGGCTGTACCGCAGCTCGACGTGCTCGCGGGCGAAATCGCCAGCGGCTGGTATGGCGACCCGAGCGATGCCATGCTCGTGGTCGGCGTGACGGGAACAAACGGCAAGACGTCGTGCAGCCAGTGGATCGCCTCGGCGTTGACGGCCATCGGCCAGAAGTGCGCGATCGTCGGCACGCTGGGCACGGGCTTTCCGGGTCAGCTCGTGCATACGGGCTTCACCACGCCCGACGCGCCGCAGCTGCAGCGCAGCCTCGCGCAATTGCGCGGCGCTGGCGCACAGGCGATCGCGATGGAAGTCTCCTCGCACGCGCTGCATCAGGGCCGCGTGAACGGCACGTCGTTCGACATCGGCGTCTTCACGAATCTCACGCAAGACCATCTCGACTATCACCACACGTTCGAGGCCTACGAGGCCGCGAAGGCGCGTCTGTTCGCATGGCCGGGCCTGCGCGCCGCGATCATCAACACCGACGACGCAGCGGGCCGCCGCCTGATCGCCGCGACGCGCGGCAAGGCTCGCACGATTGCGTATGGCGTGGCGACGCCCGCCGCCGACGCACCCGTCGCCGACGCGTGGCTGCGCGCGAACGACGTGCGCGCGACTGCCACCGGCACGGCGTTCCATCTGGAAACGTCGGATTGGGGCGAGGCGCAAGTCGAGGCGCATGTTCTCGGCCTCTTCAACGTGAGCAATCTGCTCGGCGTGCTCGGCGCGCTGCTTGCGGCGAACGTGCCGCTCGTCGCGGCGCTCAACGAGATCTCGAAGCTGCAGCCGGTGAACGGCCGCATGGAGCGTCTTGGCGGCCGCGCCGATCACGACGAGCCGCTCATCGTGATCGATTACGCGCATACGCCGGACGCGCTCGAAAAAACGCTCGAAGCGCTGCGCCCGATGGCGGCCGCACGCGGCGGCCAGCTCGTCTGCATGTTCGGCTGCGGCGGCGATCGCGACGCGACCAAGCGCCCGCTCATGGGCGCGATCGCGGAACGCCTCGCCGACCAGGTCGTCGTGACGAGCGACAACCCGCGCAGCGAGTCGCCGGCCGCGATCATCGAGCAGATCGCGCAAGGCATGCGCGACGCCGCGAAGGCGCGCCGCATCGAGGATCGCGCGAGTGCGATCCTGCAGGCGGTGCGCGGCGCGGCGCGCGAAGACGTCGTCGTGCTGGCCGGCAAAGGCCACGAGGCGACCCAGGAAATCATGGGCAAGAAGCGCGCGTTCTCCGATCAGGACCACGCGCGGCTTGCACTCGCCGCCCGTGCCACGCACGGGCGCGGAGGTGGTGAATGACGATGCTTTCCCTGCGGGAAGCCGCGGCGCTGATTCCCGGCGCGAGCGTACTCGGCGACGAGAACGCCACGTTCGAGCGCATTTCGACCGACAGCCGCACCACCGGCCCCGGCGATCTCTTCGTCGCGCTCAAGGGTGACCGCTTCGACGCGCACGACTTTCTCGGCGAAGTTGCGAACCGCCAGGTGAGCGCGGCGCTTGTTTCGCGCAGCCCCGGCGACTGGCGCATCCCTGCGCTGCGCGTGGACGACACGCGCAAGGCGCTCGGCGCGCTCGCGCTCGGCTGGCGCCGCCGCTTTTCGATGCCGCTCGTCGCCGTGACGGGCAGTAACGGCAAAACGACGGTCAAGGAAATGATCGCGTCGATCTTCGCGGCGGCCGTTGGAGAAAATTTGCGTCTCGCGACCACCGGAAACCTCAATAACGACATCGGCGTGCCGTTAACGTTGCTGCGTTTGAGCGGCGCTCATCGGCTGGCGGTGGTCGAACTCGGCATGAATCATCCTGGCGAGACCGAGTTGCTGGCGAAATTCGCCGAGCCGACGGTCGCGGTGGTGAACAACGCGCAGCGCGAACATCAGGAATTCATGGCGACGGTGGAAGCCGTCGCGCTCGAGCATGCGAGCGTGATTCACACGCTCAAGCCCACGGGCGTCGCGGTGTTTCCCGCCGACGATGCCTACGCGAGCATCTGGCGCGTGGCGGCGACGGGTTCGCGCATCCTCGACTTCGCGCTGCATACGGATACGCGTGCGGTTGAAGCGGCAGTCACCGGCAAGCTCGTCGACAAGCTCGCGGGCAGCCGTCTCGCGATCGCGACGCCGGAAGGCCATCTCGAAGTGGAGTTGAAGGTGCTGGGCGCACACAACGCGCACAACGCGCTCGCGGCCACGGCGGCGGCGATTGCGTCGGGCGTCTCGCTCGAAGCGATCGGCCGCGGGCTCGAGGCGTTCGAGCCGGTGAAGGGCCGCTTGCAGGTGAAGCGCGCGGCGCTTGGCGAGCTGACGGGCGCGACGGTGATCGACGACACCTACAACGCGAATCCCGACTCGGTGCGTGCAGCGATCGACGTGCTGGCTTCGCGCACGTCGCCGCGTGTGCTCGTGCTCGGAGACATGGGCGAAGTCGGCGACGACGGTCCCGCCTTTCACCGCGAGGTGGGCGCTTACGCGAAGGAACGCGGCATCGACGCGCTCTACACGCTCGGCGACGCAGCGCGTGACAGCGCGACGGCGTTCGGCGCGCAGGCGCTGCATGCCGCCGACGTGAGCGAACTCGTGCGCGCACTGGCTGGTGCCGGTTACGGCGCTGGCGCAACGATTCTCGTGAAAGGCTCGCGCTTCATGCAGATGGAGCGCGTAGTAGCGGCACTCACGAATCCGCAAAACCCTGCGCCGGACGCGAAGTCCGGTGCGCACTGAAATACGAAGGAATACAAGGCATGCTACTGGCGCTGGCGCAATGGCTGCAGAATGACGCAAGCTTCTTGCGCGTGTTCAGTTATCTGACGTTCCGTGCGGTGATGGCCACCATCACCGCGATGGCGATCGGGCTTTTCCTCGGCCCGTGGGTGATCCGCAAGCTCACCGCAATGAAGGTCGGCCAGGCCGTGCGCACGGACGGCCCGCAAACTCACCTCGTGAAGTCCGGCACGCCCACCATGGGCGGCGTGCTCATTCTGCTGGGCATCGCGGTTTCCACCTTGCTGTGGGGCGATCTTACGAACCGCTTCATCTGGATCGTGATGCTCGTCACGTTCGGCTTCGGCGCGATCGGCTGGGTCGACGACTATCGCAAGGTCGTCTACAAGGACCCGCGCGGCATGTCTTCGCGCGAGAAGTACTTCTGGCAGTCGGTGATCGGTCTGTTCGCGGCGGTGTACCTCGCGTTCAGTGTGTCCGAAGCGAGCAACGTGCGCGTGTTCGATCTCTTCACGGCGTGGGTGCGTAGCGGCCTGTCGATGGGCCTGCCCGCGCGCGCCGACTTGCTGCTGCCGTTCCTCAAGTCGATCAGCTATCCGCTCGGCGTGTGGGGCTTCATCGCGCTCACGTACTTCGTGATCGTCGGCGCGAGCAACGCCGTGAACCTCACCGATGGCCTCGACGGTCTCGTGATCATGCCGGTCGTGCTCGTTGGCGCGTCGCTCGGCGTGTTCGCCTACGTGATGGGCAGCTCGGTCTACTCGAAGTATCTGCTCTTTCCGCACATTGCCGGCGCTGGCGAACTGCTCATCTTCTGTTCGGCGATGGGCGGGGCAGGGCTCGCGTTCCTCTGGTTCAACACGTATCCAGCGCAAGTGTTTATGGGCGACGTGGGCGCGCTCGCGCTCGGCGGCGCGCTGGGAACCATTGCGGTGATCGTGCGTCAGGAAATCGTGCTTTTCATCATGGGCGGCATTTTCGTTGCGGAGACGCTCTCGGTGATGCTGCAGGTCACCTGGTTCAAGTACACGAAGAAGCGTTACGGCGAAGGGCGCCGCATCTTCAAGATGGCGCCGCTGCATCACCATTTCGAGCTGTCTGGCTGGAAGGAAACGCAGGTTGTCGTGCGTTTCTGGGTCATCACGCTGATGCTGTGTCTGATCGGTCTGTCCACGCTCAAGCTGCGTTGAGCCTCTAAGTAAGCAAGGGAAGCAAGCGATGTTCGGCGAGAAGTTTCGGGATCGGCAAAAGCCGATGGTGCTCGTGCTGGGACTCGGGGAATCGGGTCTCGCGATGGCGCGTTGGTGCGCGCGGCATGGTTGCCGCCTGCGCATTGCCGACACGCGCGAAGCGCCGCCCAATCTTCCCGAACTCGCCGCGCGCGGCATCGACGCCGATTTCGTCGGCGGTCCGTTCACGACGGCGCTGCTCGACGGCGTGGAGCTCGTCGCAATCAGCCCGGGCCTCTCGCCGCTCGCCGAAGACCTCGTGCCGCTGATCGCGGCGGCGCGCGAGCGCGGCATCGAAGTGTGGGGGGAACTCGAACTCTTCGCGCAGGCGCTGCGCCATCTCGGCGAGAGCGGCTACGCACCGAAGGTGCTCGCCATCACCGGCACGAACGGCAAGACCACCACGACGAGCCTCACAGGCATGCTTTGCGAGCGCGCGGGCAAGCGCGTCGCGGTGGCGGGCAACATCAGCCCGGCCATGCTCGACAAGCTCGCCGAAGCCATCGACAACACCGCGCTGCCCGACGTCTGGGTGCTCGAACTGTCGAGCTTCCAGCTGGAGACGGCGCACACGTTCGAGCCGGACGCCGCGGCCGTCCTCAACATCACGCAGGACCATCTCGACTGGCACGGCGGCCTCGACGCCTATGCGGCCGCGAAGGGCCGCATCTTCGGGCCGCGCACGACGCGCGTGCTCAACCGCGACGACGCCCGCGTCATGTCGCTCGCGAGCGTGAAGGCGAGCGGCGACGCGAAGGTCGTGACCTTCGGCCTGAATGAACCCGAGAACGACGGCGACCTGGGTCTGTTGCGCGAGAACGGCATGCAGTGGCTCGTGCAGGCCCACGACCTCGACGCGGCCGACGTGCCTGTCTCCCCGCGTCGTCGCAAGCAGCAGGAAGCGGCGCCCGTGAACCTCGGCATGAAGCGCCTCATGCCCGCCGACGCCCTGCGCATTCGCGGTCTGCACAACGCGGCCAACGCGCTCGCGGCGTTCGCGCTCACGCGCGCGATCGATCTCGCGCCCGCGCCGCTTCTGCACGGCCTGCGCGAGTATCGCGGCGAGCCGCATCGCGTGGAGCTGATCGCATCGATCGACGGCATCGACTACGTGGACGACAGCAAGGGCACGAACGTCGGCGCGACGGTGGCGGCGCTCGACGGCCTCGCGCAGCGCACGGTGCTGATCGCCGGCGGCGACGGCAAGGGCCAGGACTTCGATCCGCTCGTCGCGCCGGTTGCGCGCTGGTGCCGCGCCGTGATGCTGATCGGCCGCGACGCGCCGAAGATCCGCGCGGCGCTCGAAGAAACCGGCATCGCGATGAGCGACCACGCCACGCTCGAAGAAGCCACGCGCGCGGCGACGGCGCTCGCGCAACCCGGTGACGTCGTGCTGCTTTCGCCCGCTTGCGCGAGCCTCGACATGTTCCGCAACTACGCCCATCGCGCAGCCGTGTTCCACGACACCGTAGAAGCAATCGCTGCAGAACGGGGGACGATGATATGAGCTGGTCCGAGCGATTCGGTGCGCGCCTCTCGCGCGAAAACGGCCAGGCCGGCGGCTCGTCGAGCGGCGGCGCGCGCTCGGGCGGTCTTGCGAGCGTCGTCAACGGCGTGCGTCCCGGACGCTCGCGCATGCTCGACTACGACCACTCGCTGCTGTGGGCCGTCATCGCGCTTCTGGGCCTCGGCGTGGTGATGGTGTACTCCGCCTCGATCGCCATGCCCGATTCGCCCAAGTACGCCTCGTACCGCGACTGGGCGTTTCTCGTGCGCCACCTCGTTTCGCTCGTGATCGCTACCGTTGCGGCGCTCGTTGCGTTCCGTATTCCCGTTTCGACGTGGGAGCGTTACGCGCCCAAGCTCTTTCTCATCTCGCTCGCCATGCTCGTGGTCGTGCTGATTCCGCACATCGGCAAGGGCGTGAACGGCGCGCGTCGCTGGATTCCGCTCGGCGTCACGAACATGCAGCCGTCGGAAATCATGAAGCTCGCCGTGACGATCTACGCTGCGAACTACACGGTGCGCAAGCAGGAATACATGCATAGCTTCGCGAAAGGCTTCCTGCCGATGGCATTCGCCGTGGGCGTGGTCGGCGCGCTGCTGCTGCTCGAGCCTGACATGGGCGCATTCATGGTGATCGCCGCGATCGCCATGGGCGTGCTGTTCCTCGGCGGCGTGAACGGCAAGCTGTTCGGCGGCCTCGTGGCCACGGCAGTGGGCACCTTCACGCTGCTCGTGTGGGCGTCGCCGTGGCGCCGCGAGCGGATCTTCGCGTACCTCGATCCGTGGGACGACCGTTACGCGCAGGGCAAGGCGTACCAGCTCACGCACTCGCTCATCGCGTTCGGTCGCGGCGAGTGGTTCGGCGTGGGTCTTGGCGGCAGCGTCGAAAAGCTCAACTATCTGCCGGAAGCGCACACCGACTTCATTCTCGCCGTCATCGGCGAGGAACTCGGTTTCGTCGGCGTCCTCGTCGTGATCCTGCTGTTCTACTGGATCGTGCGCCGCTCGTTCGAGATCGGCCGCCAGGCGCTCGCGCTCGACCGCACGTTCGCCGGTCTCGTCGCCAAGGGGCTTGGCGTGTGGTTCGGTGCGCAGGCCTTCATCAACATGGGCGTGAACCTGGGGCTGTTGCCGACCAAGGGTCTCACGCTGCCGCTCGTGAGCTATGGCGGCTCGGGCATCCTGCTGAACTGCATCGCGGTGGCGCTGCTGTTGCGCGTGGACTACGAGAACCGGGTCTTGATGCGCGGAGGCAAGGTATGACCGCAGCAACGCGCACTCTCATGGTGATGGCCGGCGGCACCGGGGGACACGTGTTCCCGGGCCTTGCCGTCGCACATCGCATGGAGCAGTGGGGCTGGCGCGTGGTGTGGCTCGGCAATCCCGCAGGCATGGAAGCGACGCTCGTTCCGAAGCACGGCATCACGATGGAATACGTGCGCTTTGGCGGCGTGCGCGGCAAGGGTATCAAGACCAAGCTGATGCTGCCGCTGAACCTGCTGCGCGCCTGCACGCAGAGCCTCGCGGCGTTGCGCCGCGTGAAGCCCGACGTCGTGCTCGGCATGGGCGGCTACATCACGTTCCCGGCGGGCGTGATGAGCGCGCTTTCGGGCCGTCCGCTCGTGCTGCATGAACAGAATTCGATTGCGGGTCTCGCGAACAAGGTGCTCGCGAAACTGGCCAGGCGCGTGCTCGTGGCGTTTCCGGGCGCCTTGCCGAATGCCGAGTGGACCGGCAACCCGATCCGCGAGGCGCTCGAACACGTCGACGCGCCGGCGGCGCGCTACGCCGCGCGCAGCGGTCCGCTGCGCGTGCTCGTAGTGGGCGGCAGTCTCGGCGCCACGGCGCTCAACGAAGTGGTGCCGCGCGCGCTGTCGCTGCTCGCGCCGCAAGAGTGTCCGCATATCGTGCATCAGGCGGGCGCGAAGCACATCGACGCCTTGCGTCAAAACTATCTCGACGCCGGACTCGAACTGAATGACACGGTACAGCTCGTGCCGTTCATCGACGACATGGCGAGCGCCTACCGCAACGCGGATCTCGTGGTCTGCCGTTCGGGCGCAATGACGGTGGCCGAAATCGCGGCCGTGGGCGTGGCGGCATGCTTTGTGCCGTTCCCCTACGCCGTGGACGACCACCAGACCACCAACGCCGCGTTCCTTGCCGACAAGGACGCAGCGCTCGTGGTGCAGCAACGCGACCTGACGGCGGAAGGACTCGCCGACTGGTTGCGGCATCAGACCAGAACATCGCTGGCGGAAATGGCCGGGCGCGCTCGCGCGCTCGCGAAACCCGACGCCGCCGATCAGGTCGCGCGCATCTGCGCGGCTGTGGCGGGCGTAAGTGCGGGAGGAAAGCAATGAAACACATCGTCAAACATATCCATTTCGTTGGCATCGGCGGCGCGGGCATGAGCGGCATCGCCGAAGTGCTCGTCAACCTCGGCTATCAGGTAAGCGGCTCGGACCTCGCGAAGAACGGGGTCACCGATCGACTCGCCGCGCTCGGCGCGCGCATCGCGATCGGCCATGCCGAAGAAAACATCGAAGGCGCGAATGCCGTGGTCGTTTCGACCGCGGTGCGCAGCGACAACCCCGAAGTGCTCGCGGCACGCCATCGCCGCATTCCCATCGTGCCGCGCGCCGTGATGCTCGCGGAACTGATGCGTCTAAAGCAGGGCATCGCAATTGCAGGCACGCACGGCAAGACCACCACGACCTCGCTCGTGGCGAGCGTGCTGGCCGCGGGCGGGCTCGATCCGACCTTCGTGATCGGCGGGCGCCTGATCAGTGCGGGCGCGAACGCGCGCCTCGGCACGGGCGATTTCATCGTGGCGGAAGCCGACGAATCGGACGCATCGTTCCTGAACCTGTTTCCGGTGATCGAAGTCATTACGAACATCGACGCCGATCACATGGACACCTACGGGCACGACTTCGCGCGCCTGAAGCAGGCGTTCATCGAGTTCACGCATCGCCTGCCGTTCTATGGTATTGCGGTGCTGTGCGTGGACGACCCGAACGTGAAGGAGATTCTGCCGTTCGTCTCGAAGCCGATCATCCGTTACGGCTTCGCGTCCGACGCGCAGGTGCGCGCGGTCAACGTGATTGCCCGAGAAGGCAAGATGTACTTCACGGTGATGCGCGAAGACGCGCCGTCGCTCGACATCGTGCTGAATCTGCCGGGCACGCACAACGTGCAGAACGCGCTCGCCGCGATTGCGATCGCGACCGAACTCGAAGTGAAGGACGCCGATATTCAACGCGCGCTCGCGGAATTCAACGGCGTAGGCCGTCGTTTTCAGCGCTATGGCGAAATTCCCGTCAACGGCGGCGGCGCCTGGACGTTGATCGACGACTATGGCCATCACCCGGTGGAAATGGCCGCGACGATCGCAGCGGCGCGCGGCGCGTTTCCCGAGCGCCGTCTCGTGCTGGCGTTCCAGCCGCACCGCTATACGCGTACGCGCGACTGTTTCGAAGACTTCGTGCGCGTGCTGTCGACCGTCGATGCGCTCGTGCTGACCGATGTCTATGCGGCCGGCGAAGCGCCGATCGTCGCAGCCGATGGCCGCGCGCTCGCACGCGCGATTCGCGTGGCGGGCAAGGTCGAGCCGGTGTTCGTCGAGACCGTGGATGAAGTGCCGGAGGCGCTCGCAGCGGTCGTGCGCGACGGCGATGTGGTGATTACGATGGGCGCGGGTTCGATCGGCGGCGTGCCGGGTCGAATCGCCCAACAGGAACAGAAGGCGTGAGTGACATGAGCAGTATCGATCCGAAACAATTTGGCAAGGTCGCGGTGCTGTACGGCGGCGTGTCCGCTGAGCGGGAGGTATCGCTCAAGTCGGGCACGCTGGTGCTGCAGGCGCTGCAGAGCGCCGGCATCGACGCGCATCCGTTCGACCCGTCCGAGCGCCCGCTTTCCGCGCTCAAGGACGAAGGTTTCGTGCGCGCGTTCAACGCGCTGCACGGCGGCTACGGCGAGAACGGCCAGATCCAGGGCGCGCTCGACTTCTACGGCATTCGCTATACGGGCACGGGCGTGCTCGGCTCCGCGCTCGGGCTCGACAAGTTCCGCAGCAAGCTCGTGTGGCAGCAGCTCGGCATTCCCACGCCGCCGTTCGAAGCGGTGTTGCGCGGCGACGACTACGCGGCGCGCGCGCCGCAGATCGTCGCGAAGCTCGGCCTGCCGCTCTTCGTGAAGCCCGCGAGCGAAGGCTCGAGCGTGGCCGTGATCAAGGTTAAGGCGGAAAGCCAACTCGTGCCGGCGCTCGAAGAAGCCGCGAAGTTCGACAAGATCGTGCTGGTGGAAAAGAGCATCGAAGGCGGCGGCGAGTACACCGCGTGCATCGCGGGCGACCTCGATCTGCCGATCATCAAGATCGTGCCGGCGGGTGAGTTCTACGACTACGACGCGAAGTACATCCTCGACACGACGCAGTATCTGATTCCCTGCGGCGTCGCGCCGGAGAAAGAGGCGGAACTGAAGAAGCTCGCGCGCCGCGCATTCGACGTGCTCGGCTGCACCGACTGGGGCCGCGCCGATTTCATGATGGACGGCGCAGGCAACGCGTACTTCCTCGAAGTGAACACGGCGCCGGGCATGACCGATCACTCGCTGCCGCCGAAGGCCGCGCGCTCGGTAGGCATCGAGTATCGCGATCTGGTGGTGCGCGTGCTGGCACAGACGCTAAAAGATTGAACCCCTGATTAATCTCTGACTGACGAATTGCCGAACCGGAAGTGAACCGACAATCTCGAAATGTGGAATAACGTACGCCAGCTCAACCTTGCCGCCAACGCGTTGCACGCGCTGCTCGCGCTCGCGCTGCTGGCGGCGGGCTGCTACTGGCTCGTGCAGCGTCCGAACTTCGCGCTGCGAGAGATCCGCATCGAGGGCGATACCGAGCACATCAATTCGCCCACCGTGCGAGCGAGCGTGGTCGGCCGACTGAAGGGCAACTTCTTCACGGTCGATCTCGATACGGCGCGCGCCGCGTTCGAGCAGATGCCGTGGGTGCGTCATGCGAGCGTGCGCCGCGTGTGGCCCAACGCATTGGCTGTCACGCTCGAAGAGTACAAACCGCTGGGCACGTGGGGCAGCGATCAGCTCGTGAGCACGGACGGCGAGCTGTTCACGGCGAACCAGGGCGAACTCGACGAAGAGTTGCCCGCGTTCGACGGCCCCGACGGCACCGCGCCCGAGGTGGTTGCGCGCTACCGCGACCTGGAGAAGTGGTTCGCGCCGCTCGGGCTCACGCCCGACGAAGTGACGCTCTCGCCGCGTTACGCATGGACGGTGAAGCTCTCGAACGGCATGCAGGTGGAGCTGGGCCGCGAGCGCAACGCCGACACACTGAGCGAGCGTTCGCACCGCCTCATCGCGGCATGGTCGGCGGTGACGCAACGTTGGGGCAAAGCAATCGAATACGCGGACTTGCGTTATCCGAACGGGTTTGCGATAAGGGCGGCCGGTATGCGCTTCATCAGTGACACGCCCGCTCCGGGCAAGAAGTAACAGGACATCACACGCAACGAGCACGATATGAGTAAAGACTATAAGGATCTGCTGGTCAGCCTCGACATCGGGACGTCGAAGGTGGTGGCCGTCGTCGCCGAATTGAAGGGCGAAGGCCACTACGAAGTGATCGGTCTCGGCCAGAGCGAATCGAAAGGTCTCAAGAAGGGCGTGGTGGTGAACATCGAGGCCACTGTGCAGTCTATCCAGCGAGCGCTCGAAGAAGCGGAACTCATGGCCGACTGCAAGATCACTAACGTATTCACCGGCATTGCGGGCAGCCATATTCGCAGCTTCAACTCGAGCGGCATGGTTGCCATCAAGGAGAAGGAAGTCACGCAGGCGGACGTCGCGCGCGTGATCGAAACGGCGAAGGCGATCAACATCCCGACCGACCAGCAGGTGCTGCATATCCTCACGCAGGAATTCATCATCGACGGCCAGGAAGATGTGCGCGAGCCGATCGGCATGAGCGGCATCCGTCTGGAAGTGAAGGTGCATATCGTGACGGGCGCGGTGAGCGCGGCGCAGAACATCGTGAAGTGCGTGCGCCGCTGCGGTCTCGAAGTGAACGACCTCATCCTGCAGCCGCTCGCTTCGTCGCTGGCGGTGCTGACCGAGGACGAGAAGGAACTGGGCGTGGTGCTCGTCGACGTCGGCGGCGGCACGACCGACATCGCGATCTTCAGCGAAGGCGCGATTCGCCATACCGCGGTGATTCCGATCGCGGGCGACCAGGTGACGAGCGACATCGCCATGGCGCTGCGCACGCCCACGCCCGACGCGGAAGACATCAAGGTGAGCTACGGCATCGCGAAGCAGGCGCTCGCCGATCCGGACGAGATGATCGAAGTGCCGGGGCTGGGCGAGCGCGGTCCGCGCACGCTGTCGCGCCAGGCGCTTGCCGCCGTGATCGAGCCGCGCGTGGAAGAGCTTTTTTCGCTCGTGCAGCAGGTGGTGCGCGAGTCGGGCTACGAAGAACTGTTGAGCTCGGGCGTCGTGCTGACGGGCGGCGCCGCGATGATGCCGGGCATGGTGGAGCTGGGCGAGGACATTTTCCTGAAGCCGGTGCGCATCGGCGTGCCGGAATACGCAGGCGGTCTGGCCGACGTGGTGCGCAATCCGCGCTACTCGACGGCGATGGGCCTGCTCGTCGAAGGCCGCTCGCAGCGTATGCGCGGGCGCAAGGTTGCAGTGCAGTCGGGGTCGATGGGCCAGGTCTTTTCACGCATGAAGGACTGGTTCCTCGGCAACTTCTAACGACAGAAGTCGCAGGACAGAAGGCGAAGTACAAGCTTCGAAAATCGCGCTGGTGACGGCGGCTAGCGCGCAGTGGAAGGTTGCCCGATCTTCCACTGGATAACGGCCGAGGAGCGGAATCTTTTTCTTGACGGAGGCAACATGGAATTCCAGATGCTGGAAACCGAAACCAACGGCACCATCATCAAGGTGGTAGGCGTTGGTGGTGCGGGCGGCAATGCCGTGCAGCACATGATCAACCGCGGCGTGCAAGGCGTCGATTTCATCGTGATGAACACGGACGCACAGGCGCTCTCGCGCTCGCGTGCATCGGCCGTGATTCAACTCGGCAACACGGGCCTCGGCGCCGGTGCGAAGCCGGAGATGGGCCGCGCAGCAGCAGAAGAAGCCCGTGAGCGCATCGCCGACGCACTGCGCGGCGCGCACATGGTGTTCATCACCGCCGGCATGGGCGGCGGCACCGGCACGGGCGCAGCCCCGGTCGTCGCGCAGATCGCCAAGGAGATGGGCATTCTCACCGTTGGCGTGGTGAGCAAGCCGTTCGAGTTCGAAGGCGGCAAGCGTATGCGCGTGGCGGAAGCCGGCTCGCAGCAACTGGAGGATCACGTCGACTCGCTGATCGTCGTCCTGAACGACAAGCTGTTCGACGTGATGGGCGATGACGCCGAGATGGACAAGTGCTTCCAGTGCGCGGACGACGTTCTGAACAACGCAGTCGCAGGCATCGCCGAAATCATCAACGTCGACGGTCTCGTGAACGTCGACTTCGAAGACGTGAAGACGGTGATGGGCGAGCAGGGCAAGGCGATGATGGGCACGGCGACGGTCGCCGGCGTCGATCGCGCACGCCTCGCGGCGGAACAGGCCGTGGCGAGCCCGCTGCTCGAAGGCGTCGATCTGTCGGGCGCGCGCGGCGTGCTGGTCAACATCACGTCGAGCCGTTCGCTGCGTCTGTCGGAAACGCGCGAAGTGATGAACACCATCAAGAGCTATGCTGCAGAAGACGCGACGGTGATCTTCGGTGCGGTGTACGACGACGCGATGGGCGACGCTCTGCGCGTGACGGTGGTGGCAACGGGCCTCGGCCGCGCTGCGAAGAAGCAGCAAGCCGCGCCGATGCAACTGCTGCGCACGGGCACGGACAACCAGCCGATCCCGGCTCCGGCGGGTTCGTACGCACCGCAGCACAGCGGCCACGGCAACACGGCCGACTACGGCGCGCTCGACACGCCGGCAGTGTGGCGCACGTCGCGCGACACCGCGGCTTCGCACGTGCAGGCGCTGCAGGAAAAGGGCGTCGACACGTACGATATCCCGGCGTTCCTGCGCAAGCAGGCGGACTGACACGCGAGCCGATCTGACTGCGGCAGGGCACGTGTTGCCCTCGCCCGCAGACAGACAGCGCGCTGCGTAGCAATGAAGGCGAGCAGGACCAGCGAGGCCGCATCCGCGAGGATGCGCGGCAGGGACGGTTGCCCGCCACGCGTTGAGCGTGGGGGAAAGGCGCGGTGTCGCCAGGCGTTCCTGTGTAACCTTGGAGTACATCGTTGCCCAACATTGCACGACGCCAGCGCGACACGCTTGCGCATCGTTGCGAAGGACGAGTCATGATCAAACAGGGTGAAACGCTGCCCGAAGCGACCCTCTTCGAGTTCGTCGAAGACGCGCGCGAGGGTTGCACGCTGGGGCCGAACAGCTTCGACGTGCAAAAGGAAGCGGCGGGCAAGCGCGTGGTGATCTTCGGATTGCCGGGCGCATTCACGCCAACGTGCTCCGCGAAGCACGTGCCGGGTTACGTCGAACACTTCGACGCGCTGCGCGCGGCGGGCGTCGACGAGGTCTGGTGCGTGTCCGTCAACGACGCGTTCGTCATGGGCGCGTGGGGACGCGATCAGCGTACCTCGGGCAAGGTACGCATGATGGCCGACGGCAGCGCAGCGTTGACTCGTGCACTCGGACTGGAGCAGGATTTGTCGGCGCGTGGCATGGGAATCCGCTCCCAGCGCTATGCGATGGTGGTCGACGACGGCGTGGTCAAGACGCTGCACGTCGAAGCACCCGGCAAGTTCGAAATGAGCGATGCTGCGAGCATACTCGCCACGTTGACCCGCGCATGAGCGCGTTCGCGGGCGCGGCGTTGCCCCGAAGCAACGTGCACCTGCGGCGTAAATGTGACAGGCCATTACGTGAGCCCAGCGGGCCGATTACCCCGGGAACGCCTCCGTTCCGGGCATCGGCCCGCGCTCCATCCCCATTGGGTAACACGGGGAAACAGTTTGTCACGCCGGTGAAAAAGACGGACTCGGCGCAACTGGAGTATAATTCGTGCTATGAATTAAAAAGTCCCGATTGGGATTTTCAATGAGCAAGAAGACCATGTTGAAGCAGCGAACCATCAAATCAATCGTGAAGACAGTCGGCCTCGGCCTGCATTCGGGGCGCAAGGTCGACCTGACGCTCCGTCCGGCGGCGCCGAACACGGGCATCGTGTTTTCGCGCGTGGATTTGCCGACGCCGGTGGACATCCCCGCCTCGGCGATGGCGATTGGCGATACCCGCCTCGCCTCGGTGCTGCAGAAAGACGGCGCACGTGTCTCGACGATCGAGCACCTCATGTCCGCCTGCGCAGGCCTTGGCATCGACAACCTCTACGTGGATGTGACCGCCGAGGAAATTCCGATCATGGACGGCAGCGCGGCTTCGTTCGTGTTCCTGATCCAGTCGGCGGGTATCGAGGAGCAGAACGCTCCGAAGAAGTTCATCAAGGTCAAGAAGCCCGTTGAGATCCGCGACGGCGACAAGTTCGCACGTCTCGAGCCTTACTTCGGCTTCAAGCTCAAGTTCACGATCGACTTCCGCCATCCGGCTGTCGACAAGACGGGCCAGGCGCTCGAAGTGGACTTCGCGAATACCTCGTACGTGCGTGAAATCGCGCGCGCCCGCACGTTCGGCTTCGCGCACGAAGTCGAGATGATGCGCGAGCTCGGCCTCGCACGCGGCGGCAGCATGGACAACGCCATCGTGCTGGACGAGTACCGCATTCTGAACAACGACGGCCTGCGCTACGACGACGAGTTCGTGAAGCACAAGATGCTCGACGCGATCGGCGACCTCTACGTGGTCGGCCATCCGCTGCTGGCAGCGTACGACGCGTACAAGTCGGGCCACGGCCTCAATAACGCGCTGCTGCGCGAGCTGCTCGCGAATGAGGACGCCTACGAGATCGTCACGTTCGACGATCCGCAGAAGGCGCCGCGCGGCTTCGGCTACGAGGCACAGACCGCATTCGCCTGAGTTTCGAGCGTATAGGCAGTAAAAAGGGCAGCGATATGCTGCCCTTTTTCTTTTTGCGCGGCTTCGTGAGCGCGGTCGCGAGACCTGGGCGCACCGGATCAGCGCTTTTTCATGTGGCGCGCCGCCATCTTCGCGAGGGCTGCCTGCAGCGGCGAGGCCTCGAGCGTTTCGCTCAGCGCCTGAAGCGCTGCCGCGCCAACCGGCGTCATGCGCGCCTGCTTGGGCGGTGCCGGATCTTTCACGGCCTGAGGACGCACGCGGATGCGCACGCTGTTCAACGCCCAGCCGCGCGCCTGCAGATCGGCCACGAGCCGCGGCTCCAGATGCCGCAACCGCGCGGCGAGCGCGTTGTGCGCAGTGAAGAGGGCCAGCGTGCCGTCCTTGATGAAGCCGGGCTCGACGCTCGCCGCGAGATAGTCGGGCAGCAGCGCATTCAGGTCGCGCTGGATCGCCGCGATCTGCTCCACGCCGGCGCGCAGCGGCGCGAACGCGTCCGTGCGGCTCAGCACTTCGGCGAGCGGCTGGGGGGCGCGGGGTCCCCTGGACCTTGAAAACGGCGAGAAACGGCTCATGTGGCGTAAGGATGGGCGAGCGCGCAGGCGGCACTGCGATGTCGTCATTGTAGCCTGCGCACCGCTCATTCAAGCGCCTTCAGGCCATTCGGCCAGGGCCGCATCGCGGCCCTTCGCCGCCCGGCGGGAAGGCCGTCCGTGCGGGCACCGCGCGCGCCAGAGCCGTCTTTGCGCTGACACAGGCGGGTGAGAGGGCGCGTGCTAAAATGCCCGATTCGAATCCACCATTTTGGGCTAAAGCCGCCGAGGTCCCGCCGGTCCGGATGCGTAGTGCACATTCTGCACAACCCGCTGAACCCACCCTCAGGAATCCCGGCCGAAGCCGCGACGCAGACACCGATCCGATGACCACCGGTTTCTTACAGAAAATCTTTGGCAGCCGCAATCAGCGCCTGATCAAGCAATATCAGAAGACGGTCGCGGCGATCAACGCGCTCGAACCGAAGATCGAGCAGTACACCGACGAGCAGCTGCGCGCGAAGACGGCCGAGTTCCGCGAGCGCGTGGCCAAAGGTACATCGCTCGACGAACTGCTGCCCGAGGCGTTCGCCGTTTGCCGCGAGGCGAGCAAGCGCGTGCTGAAAATGCGCCACTTCGACGTGCAGCTGATCGGCGGCATGGTGCTGCATTACGGCAAGATCGCTGAAATGCGCACCGGCGAAGGCAAGACGCTCGTCGCCACGCTGCCCGTCTACCTGAATGCGCTGTCGGGCCGCGGTGTGCACGTCGTGACGGTGAACGACTACCTCGCGCAGCGCGACGCCGAATGGATGGCGCGCCTCTACAACTTCCTCGGTTTGTCCGTCGGCATCAACCTGTCGCAGATGGACCACGCGACGAAGCAGGAAGCATACGCCGCGGACATCACCTACGGCACGAACAACGAGTTCGGCTTCGACTACCTGCGCGACAACATGGTCTACGAGACCGAGGCGCGCGTGCAGCGTACGCTGAACTTCGCGGTGGTCGACGAGGTGGACTCGATCCTGATCGACGAAGCGCGTACGCCGCTCATCATCTCGGGCCAGGCCGAAGACCACACCGAACTCTACGTGCGCATGAACGCGCTGCCGCCGCTGCTCGAGCAGCAGATCGGCGAAGAGAAGGCCGACGGCACGGGCGTGGAAAAGCCGGGCGACTACACGCTCGACGAAAAGGCGCGCCAGGTGTTCCTCACGGAATCGGGCCACGAGAAGGCCGAGCGCATGCTCTCCGAGTGGGGCCTGATCGGCCAGGGCGAAAGCCTCTATGCGCCGCAGAACATCACGCTGATGCACCATGTGTACGCCGCGCTGCGTGCCCACACGCTGTTCCACAAGGACCAGCACTACGTGGTGCAGAACGGCGAAGTCATCATCGTCGACGAATTCACCGGCCGTCTGATGGCCGGCCGCCGCTGGTCGGACGGCCTGCACCAGGCCGTGGAAGCGAAGGAACACGTGAAGATCCAGAGCGAGAACCAGACGCTCGCTTCGATCACGTTCCAGAACTACTTCCGCATGTACGCGAAGCTCTCGGGCATGACGGGTACGGCCGACACCGAAGCGTACGAATTCAACGAGATCTACGGCCTCGAAACGGTGGTGGTCCCGACGAACCGGACACCCAAGCGGATCGACAAGCAGGATCAGATCTACAAGACGGCGAATGAACGCTACGACGCCGTGATTCGCGATATCCGCGAATGCTACGAGCGTGGTCAGCCGGTGTTGGTCGGCACGACGTCGATCGAAAACTCGGAGCTGCTTTCGAACCTGCTCACGAAGGCCGGTCTGCCGCACGAAGTGCTCAACGCGAAGCAGCACGCGCGTGAAGCCGCGATCGTCGCTGAAGCGGGCCGTCCGCAGCGCGTCACCATCGCCACCAACATGGCAGGCCGCGGTACCGACATCGTGCTGGGCGGCAATGCGGAGAAGCAGGCAGCGTTTATCGAAGCCGACGAAGCGATTCCCGCCGACGAAAAGGCGCGCCGCATCCAGCAACTGCACGACGAGTGGCAAACGCTGCACGATCGGGTAAAGGCCGCGGGCGGTCTGCACATCATCGGCACCGAGCGTCACGAGTCGCGCCGGATCGACAACCAGCTGCGCGGTCGTGCGGGCCGTCAGGGCGACCCGGGCTCGTCGCGTTTCTATCTCTCGCTCGAAGACCCGCTGCTGCGCATTTTCGCGGGCGACCGCGTGCGCGCGATCATGGACCGCCTGAAAATGCCGGAAGGCGAGGCGATCGAGGCGGGTATCGTCACGCGTTCGATCGAGTCGGCGCAGCGCAAGGTCGAAGCGCGCAACTTCGACATCCGCAAGCAGTTGCTCGAATACGACGACGTCTCGAACGATCAGCGCAAGGTGATCTACCAGCAGCGCAACGAACTGCTCGAAGCGCATGACATCACCGAAACGATCTGCGCGATGCGTCATGGCGTGATCACCGACATCGTGCGCCAGTTCGTGCCGCACGGCAGTATCGAAGAGCAGTGGGACGTGCCCGAGCTCGAAGAAGTGCTGCGCAACGAATGGCAGCTCGACCTCGCGATCCAGGAGATGATCAACGAGTCGTCGTCGATCGATGCCGATGAAATTCTCGAGGCCGTGCTCGCCGCGGGCGACGAAGCTTACGAGCAGAAGGTGGCGCTCGTGGGCCGCGAATCGTTCAGCGCGTTCGAGCGCTCGGTCATGCTGCAAACGCTCGACCGCAGCTGGCGCGAACACCTCGCGGCGCTCGACCACCTGCGTCAGGGCATCCATCTGCGCGGCTATGCGCAGAAGAACCCGAAGCAGGAGTACAAGCGCGAGGCGTTCGAACTGTTCGCCGCGATGCTCGAAGCCGTGAAGCTCGAAGTCACGCGTATCGTGATGAACGTGCAGATCCAGTCGCCGGAGCAGCTCGAACAGGCGGCCGAGCAGATCGAAGAGCAGGGCCATCATGTCGAGAACGTCGAGTTCCGCCATGCCGAATTCGCCGAAGCCGACGCGGCGCCGGCTCCGGCGGCTGCCGCACCGGTGGCTGCCGACGCCGCCGCTGCAATGGTGGGCGCGGCCATGAGCCATACGCCGCCGGTGGGCAGCGAAATGCCGAAGGTGGGCCGCAACGATCCGTGCCCGTGCGGCAGCGGCAAGAAGTACAAGCAGTGTCACGGCAAGATCGCGTGACGCAGGCTTGAACGTAGATTCCGGTGGCCCGCTTCCCATGGCGGGCCTTGCGTTTTGATTCCCGATGCCGGCCAGGCTCCAGCGCCCTGGCCGGCATCGCCATTTCGACAGGTCGCCACCATGGCTGTCAATTTCCCCTCGATTGATCCCGCACAACTTCATCCGGTCGCGGGCGTGACGCTCGGCTGGGCGGAAGCCAACATTCGCAAGCCCAATCGTAAGGACGTCCTGGTGATCTCCGTCGACGAAGGCGCGAGCGTGGCCGGCGTGTTCACGCTGAATCGCTTCTGTGCCGCGCCGGTGACGGTGTGCCGCGAACATCTCGCGAAGGTGCGCGCGGGCGGCAAGGGCATTCGTGCGCTGGTGGTGAACACCGGCAACGCGAACGCGGGCACCGGCGAGCCGGGCATGAAGCACGCCCGCGAGACCTGCGATGAACTCGCGCGCCTGGCCGGCCTCGAGTCCTCGCAGGTGCTGCCGTTCTCGACCGGCGTGATCCTCGAGCCGCTGCCGATCGACCGTTTGAAGGCGGGCCTTCCCGCCGCGCTGGCGAATCGCCGGGCCGCGAACTGGTACGACGCCGCGCAGGCCATCATGACGACCGACACGCTGCCGAAGGCCGTGTCGCGCCAGGTCACGGTCGACGGCCACACCATCACGTTCACGGGCATCAGCAAGGGCGCGGGCATGATCAAGCCGAACATGGCGACCATGCTCGGCTTCCTCGCTTTCGACGCGAACGTTGCGCAGCCCGTGCTCGACGAACTCGTGAAGTACGTGGCCGACCGCTCGTTCAACTGCGTCACCATCGACGGCGATACCTCGACCAACGACTCGTTCATCATGATCGCCTCGGGCAAGTCGAGCCTGCCCGCGATCACGTCGACGGACACGCCCGCTTACGCCGCGCTGCGCGACGCCGTGACGGCCGTCGCCCAGGAACTCTCGCAGCTCATCGTGCGCGACGGCGAAGGCGCAACCAAGTTCATGACCGTGCAGGTGGAAGGCGGCAAGGACGTGGCCGAGTGCCGCCAGATCGCTTACGCGATCGGCCATTCGCCGCTCGTGAAGACGGCGTTCTACGCATCGGACCCCAACCTCGGCCGTATCCTCGCCGCGATCGGCTATGCCGGCGTGACGGACCTCGACGTCGACAAGATCGACCTGTATCTCGACGACGTGCTCGTGGCGAAAGCGGGCGGTCGCAACCCGGACTACCGCGAAGAAGACGGCCAGCGCGTCATGAAGAAGAGCGAGATCCTGATCCGCGTGCTGCTCGGCCGCGGCGACGCGCAGGCCACGATCTGGACCTGCGACCTCTCGCACGACTACGTGAGCATCAACGCGGATTACCGCTCCTGATTTCAAGCGCGCTCACCACATGGACAAGCTCGAACAGTTTCTGACCCGCGCCGAAGCGCTGCTCGGCCGCCTCGAAGCCGTGTTGCCGCCGTCGGCACCCGATGTCGACTGGAACGCGGCCGTCGCGTTTCGCTGGCGCAAGCGCCAGGGGCGCGGCTTCCTGCAGCCGGTGCCCGCGATCTCGCTGATCTCGCTCGACGACCTGCAGAACATCGACCGGCAGAAAGATCTCATCGACCGCAACACGCGCCAGTTCGTGCAGAAGAAGCCCGCGAACAACGTGCTGCTCACCGGCGCGCGCGGCACCGGCAAGTCGTCGCTGATCAAGGCCTGCCTGAACGCGTACGCGCAACAGGGCCTGCGCCTGATCGAAGTCGACAAGGACGATCTGCATGACCTCGGCGATATCGTCGATCTCATCTCGACGCGCCCCGAGCGCTTCATCGTGTTCTGCGACGACCTCTCGTTCGAGGAAGGCGAATCGGGCTATAAGGCGCTGAAGGTGGCGCTGGACGGTTCGGTGGCCGCGCAGTCGGACAACGTGCTGATCTACGCGACCTCGAACCGGCGTCATCTGCTGCCCGAGTACATGAGCGACAACGAGACGTACAAGCACATGCCCGACGGCGAGATTCATCCGGGCGAAGTGGTGGAAGAAAAGATCTCGCTGTCCGAGCGCTTCGGGCTTTGGGTGAGCTTCTATCCGTTCAAGCAGGACGACTATCTGACGATCGTCGCCCACTGGCTGCGCCATTTCGGCTGCGACGACGCCGAAGTCGAATCGGCGCGCGGCGACGCACTCGTCTGGGCGCTGGAGCGCGGCTCGCGTTCGGGCCGCGTGGCGTGGCAATTCGCACGCGACTGGTCGGGCAAGAAGGCGCAAGAGGCATGAGCGCCGAGGCCAACAGCGCAAACGACGCTTCCGCAACGACGCGCCCCGTGACGGAAGTCGCGGTGGGCGTGCTGGTGCAGCCCGATGGCCGCTACCTGCTCGCCCAGCGCCCCGAAGGCAAGCCTTATGCAGGCTACTGGGAGTTTCCGGGCGGCAAGCTGGAAGCGGGCGAGAGCGTCGAAGCGGCGCTCGCGCGCGAGTTGCACGAGGAACTGGGCATCGACGTGAAGGCGTGCCACCTGTGGCACACGCTCGAACACGACTACCCGCACGCCTACGTACGGCTCTACTTCTGCAAGGTGACCGAGTGGACCGGCGAGCCGCACGGTCGCGAAGGTCAGGCGTTCGTCTGGCAGTCGCTGCCGGCGAGCGTCGAGCCGCTCTTGCCTGCGACGATTCCTGTGCTGGAGTGGCTTGCGGCGGAATAACGGCCTACGAGGCCGCCACGATGCAAAAGGCCGCTGTGCATCACGCACAGCGGCCTTTTTTTCGCCTGGCGCAAGCGCGTCGCGGCGCTCGCTTATTGGCGCGTATCCGTGGGCGGCGCGTCTTCCGGCGGCGTTTCATCGTCGGCGCCGCCAATGCGGTACTTTTCGGCTGCCCATGCACCGAGATCCATTTGCTTGCAACGCTCGGAGCAGAACGGCCGGAAGCGGTTCTCCGGCACCCAGCGGACTTCCTTGCCGCAGCTCGGACATTTGACGACAGTGGTCATGCGATAGAACTTGGTTTGCGTTGAGTCTGGCCTGGCGACGCGTTTGCTTTCACAAGCTGCAGAGCGTGAGCTGGAACGGCACGTCCTGATCGACGGCTCGCGGACGCAGATCGCCGTCCTGCACGGTGAAGCGCACCCACAGCATGTACTTGTTGGCGCTCGCTTCGGGAATCATGCGCAATTCCGGTGCCACGCGTACCTGCATGAGCTGATACGCGCGGCCCGACAGCATCTGCTGATAGCTGCCCTGCATCGCCATCACCTTCGACGCCTGGCCCGACTCGCGCGCGAGACGCAGCACGATGGCGGCGGCGTCGCGCAGCGGCAGCAGCGGCGTGACCCATTTCGCGATGTCCTGACGGCGTTGATCGGGATGCAACTGTTGCCAGGCGTAATACGACGGCAAATCGAACTTGCAGGTGCCACCGGGAATGATCGCGCGGCTGCGGATGCTCGTGAGCCACTCGTTGTCCATCAGATGCTGGCCCGTCTTGCCTTGCATCTGCGTGAGGCCGGCGAGCGTTTGCTCGATTTCGCCCAGCACGGTTTCGAGCGCATTCTGCTCGATGCCGGGATTGCCGCGGAACGGCGCGAGCGTTTGGCGCTGCCGCTCGAGTTCCTTCATGAGATCCGACTTCAGATCGGCGCGGCCTGCGACTTCGGCGATTTCGAAGAGCGTCGTGAGCGCGACGTGATGTTCCCTCGGATCCTCCTGGGTCAGGAAAAACGTGAAGCGCTCGAACAGGTCTTCGAGGCGCAGCAGCGTTCGGATTCGCTCGTTGAAGGGATACTCGTAAAGAATCAAGCGCGCTCGCCTCGGGCGTGGTGGGTGACGGATTGCAGGACATTCTAATGCCGTGGGACCACGGTCGCAATCGCGCCGGCCCGGCGCTATGCCGATGTGACCCGCTAATCGCGCGCCGATGGCGCGTTTTACGTCTTGCCGGCCTTTTCGGCCGCGAGCCTGAGATACGTCTGATGCAATGCGTCGACGTCCTGATCGAGCGATTCGAGCGTTGCGCCGTTGTCGTTTACCACCACGTTGTCGGCGGCCGCGAGGCGTGCCTCGCGCGTGGCCTGCCGCGCGATGATCGCGAGCACTTGCTCGCGTGCGAAGCCGTTACGGCGCATGACGCGCTCGATCTGCGTTTCCACGCTGCAATCGACGGCGAGCACGCGATCGACACGCGTCTTCCAGGTGCCCGACTCTACGAGCAGGGGCACGACCACGATGACGTAAGGCCCGCTGGCCTCCCGCGTTTCGCGTTCGGTCTCGGAGCGGATCAGCGGGTGCGTGATGGCCTCGAGCCGCTTGCGCGCGGACTCGTCGCCGAACACGAGCGTGCGCATGCGCGCGCGGTCCATCGAGCCGTCGGGCGCGACGAATTCAGGGCCGAATTCCGCAGCGATCTGCGCCATCGCGACGCCGTGCGGCGCGGTAATGCGATGCGCGATGAGATCGGTGTCGACGATCGTTACGCCGCGCGCGGCAAAGCCATCAGCAACCGTGGACTTGCCGCTACCGATGCCACCCGTCAATCCGACCGCGAACATTTGATCAGTTCCCCCACGCAAATACGCCATACAGCGGTGTGCCTGCAAACAATGTGACGAGCGCGCCAGCGGCCAGATACGGGCCGAACGGCAACGGTTCTTCGAAACGCATGCGTCCCGTCAACGTAGCGATGATGCCGACGAGCGCGCCGGCCACTGCGGCGATCACGACGATCTGCGGCAACGCGCTCCAGCCGAGCCACGCGCCGAGCGCGGCGAGCAGTTTGAAGTCGCCGTGGCCCATGCCTTCCACGCCACGCAACAGCCTGAAGACCCAATAGACGCACCAGAGCGCCAGATAACCCGCGACCGCACCGATCACCGCTTCGCGCAGCGTGACGAAGGTGCCGGCAAAATTGACCAGCAACCCGGCCCACAGCAGCGGCTGCGTGATCTCGTCATGCAACATCTGGTGTTCGAGGTCGATAGCGCTTGCGGCGATGAGCGTGGCGCACAGCGCGAAGGCGGCGAGCGCCTTGCCGGTGGGCCCGAAGGCGAGCACTGCGCCGACCGCGCAGGCCCCGCTCGCGATTTCGATGAGCGGGTAGCGCACGCTCACGCGCGCATGACAGTGAGAGCAGCGCCCGCGCAGCGCGAGCCAACTGAGCACAGGGATGTTCTCCCAGGCGCGCAAGACGTGGCCGCAGTGCGGGCACGCGCTGCGTGGGAGCCAGAGGTTGTAGCGCGCGGGCAACCCGTCTTCTTCGAAGAGCGGACCGGGCGTGCCGGTCGCTTCGGCCACATCGGCGCGCCACGCGCGCTCCAGCATGATCGGCAGCCGGTGCACGACGACGTTGAGAAAGCTGCCGATGACGAGCCCGAACGCAATGGCGAAAACCATGAGCACGCCGAATGGCAGACCGGCGAGAGCGGCTGCGAGCGGCGTTGCGGTATCGGGCGCGGACAGGAGTTGGGCGGGCATGAGACGGAACCGGAATCTGGCAGCGATGCTACACCACGTTGCCCAGTTGAATGATGGGAAGATACATCGCGACGACGAGGCCGCCGACCAGCGCACCAAGCACGACGATCACGAGCGGCTCGCACAGGCTCGAGACGAGCGCGATCTTTTCGTCGACCTGACGGTCGGCGAGCGAGGCCACATCGAGCAACATCGCGTCGAGCGCGCCCGATTCTTCCGCAACCGCAACGGGCTGAACCACATCGGCCGGAAAGCATCCCGCCGCGCGCATGGCTGCGGCGAGCCGCTCGCCGTGCCGCAGGCGCTCGCTGATACCTGCGCTCGCGCGATCGAAGAATGCGTTGCCGCTTGCGTGCGCGAGCGAATCGAAGGCGTCGGCGAGTGGCGTGCCGGCGGCGAGGAGCGTGCCGAGCGCGCGGCTCCAGCGGGCGGCGCACAGCGTTGTGAGCAGCGTGCCGCAAAGCGGGAGCTTCAGCAGCGTGCGTCCGAAAGCGATGCGCGCGGTTTCCGAGCGGCGCAAGGCCGCTTGCATGGCGAGCGCGCCGGTGGCTGCAGCTACGGCGGCCGGCACGCTCCAGCGCGCGGCGCCCGCCGACAGCATCAGCACGATTTGCGTGGGCGCGGGCAGTGCGGCGCCGAAGCCGTCGAAGATCTGCTTGAACGTGGGTACGACCCAGACCAGCAACGCCGCGGTAATGACAAGCGCGAGCAGCAGCACCGCGACGGGGTAGGTGAGCGCGGCGCGCACTTTGGCGCGCTGCGCAGCGGCACGCTCGCGGTCGTCGGCGAGGCGGGCAAGTACGGCGGCGAGCGCTCCCGAGGCTTCGCCTACGGCAACGAGCTGGCAATACAGCGCGTTGAAACGCGCCGGATGTTGCGCGAGTGAGTCGGCGAAGCGCAGTCCGCCGGCGATGTCGCGCGCGAGCGCCGCGGCAATGCGCGGCATGCCGTTTGGCCCGGGCGAGAGCGCGAGCAGTTCGAGCGCGTTCGCAAGTGGCAGGCCGGCGCGCAGGAGGCTCGCTAGCTGGCGTGTAAAGCACGTGACGTCCGCGTGGCGTGCTTTAGGCGCGCCCGCGCTCGACCTGCGCTCGATGGCGAGCACAGTGATGCGCTCGCGCTTGAGTGCGTCGCGCACCGCCGCGGCGTCGAGCGCGATCAGTGTGCCACGCCTCGTCGCGCCCGATGCATCGAGACCGCGCCACGCGAAGCGCCACTCGGATGGGCCTTGAGGGGCGTGCGCAGCGCTCATGGCGCATCCGTTGCGACAAGCGCTTCGGCGAGGCTCGTGGTGCCGTCGCGCACGCGCGCGAGCGCCGCGTCGCGCAAGGTTGCGACACCGCTTCTGCGTGCTTCCCGAGCGATTTCGTGCGCGCCGCGCCTTGTGACGATCAGGTCGCGTATGGTTTCCGAGATCGGCAAGACCTCGTGGATTCCCACGCGGCCGCGATAGCCGATGCCGTGGCAAGCCTCGCAGCCGCGCGCGACATAAGGCTGCATCATGTTACCGCCGTGCGTGGTCAGGCCTGCCGCGACGAGCGCCGCCGGCGAAGCCTCGCCGCGCACGCGGCATTGCGGACATAGCCGCCGCACGAGGCGTTGCGCCGTGACGAGCCGCAGCGAGCCCGCCAGGTTGTACGGCTCTACGCCGATGTCGACGAGCCGTGCGCAAGCCGCGCTGGCGTCGTTCGTGTGCACGGTCGAGAGGACGAGGTGGCCGGTCTGCGCGGCCTTGACGGCCACGCTGGCGGTTTCTTCGTCGCGAATCTCGCCGATCATGATGACGTCGGGATCCTGGCGCAGCAGCGCACGCAGTGCCACCGCAAAGGTGAGCCCGGCCTTCTCGCGCACGTTGATCTGATTGATGCCCGCAAGCTGGATTTCGGCGGGATCTTCCACCGAGCAGAGATTGTGTGCCGTGCCGTTGAGCCTTTGCAGGAAACAGTAGAGCGAGAGCGTCTTGCCGCTGCCGGTAGGGCCCGTGACGAGGACAAGACCATGCGGCGCGCCGATCGCTTCGGCTACGGCGTGCTGTTGCGCTTCATCGAGCCCGAGTTCGGCTAGCGACAGTTCGGCGGGAAGCGCTTCGAGCCTGCGCAAGACGAGCTTTTCGCCATGAAGTGTGGGCAGCGAATTCACGCGATAGTCCTCGGCGGCTTGCGACGCCCCCGAGAGTGGGAGCCGCAGCCTGCCGTCCTGCGGAATGCGCCGTTCGGCGATGTCCATGCGGGCGAGCACCTTGATGCGCGTGACGAACGCATCGCGCAGATGCGCGGGCGGGCGCGCCATTTCGTGCAGTACGCCGTCGATGCGCAGACGCACGCGCCAGCCGTGTTCCATCGGCTCGATGTGCAGATCGGAGGCGTTGCGCCGCGCGGCTTCGCGCAGCGTTTCGGAGAGCAGCCGAACGGCGGGTGCGTCGTCTAGCTGCGGTACAGAGACAGGCGCAGATGTGCGCGCCGTCGAGCCACCACCCGTACCGCCTTCGGCAACCGCGGCGGCGAAAGGGCGCGCACGATAAGGAGTAGAAAGCATCGACATGCCGGCGCGAAGCCGCCTCGAACAGATGACGCCTTCATCATGGCGCGAGGCGCACTGCGCCGCCACCCGGCCGAACGGCTAACGTCCCGGCAGCAGCTTCTTCGCCTTTTGCAGCGTGCCCTGGCGCGGCTTGGCGCCGGGTTTGAAGAGCTTGACCGTGCGTACGGCCTGGTCGTCGCTGCGTAGCACTTCGAGCTTCACGTCGCCGATCTGCAGGCACACGTCGCCTTCGGGAATCTCTTCGAGCACTTCGAGGATTAGGCCGTTGAGCGTCTTGGGCCCATCCGTGGGCAGCTTGATATGAAGCCAGCGATTGAGTTCGCGCAAAGGCATGCTGCCCGGCACGATACATTCGCCTTCGTCGTTCCAGCCGCCGCGTCCGGTGCCGCTGCGCGGCATCGAGGTGGTGAATTCGCCGATCAGCTCCTCGATGATGTCTTCGGGTGTCACGAGTCCTTCCATCTCACCGTACTCGTTCACGACGAGCGCGATGCGATGGCGGCTTTCCTGGAAGTACTGAAGTTGCTGGAATCCGGGCGTGCCCGTGGGCACGAAGTACGGCTCGGCGAGCAGTTCGCGCAGCGTCTCGCGCTCGAATTCCTGGTTGTGCAGCGCGGCCAACGTCTTGCGCACATGCAGCACGCCGAGCACCCGGTCGATGTCGCCTTGATAGACGATCAGCTTGTTGTGATAGCAGGTCTCGAGCTGATGCAGGATGTCTTCGAGCGGGGCGTCGTAGTCGAGCGCCTCGATGCGCCGGCGCGGAATCATCACGTCGTCGACGGTGATGTTCTCCAGGTCGAACAGGTTGAGCAGGATGCTGCGGTGCTTGGTCGGCATGAAGCTGCCCGACTCGAGCACGATGGTGCGCAACTCCTCGGTGGAAAGCCGCTGGTCATGCGCCTTGTGCGTATTGATGTGCAGGATGCGCAGGATGGTGTTCGCAAACATGTTGACGAACCAGATGAGTGGCTTCGTCACACGCATGAGCGGCGCGATCAGGAGGCTCGCGGGCAGCGCGATTTTTTCCGGAAACGTTGCGCCCACAATCTTCGGCGTGATTTCCGCGAACACGATGATGAGGAACGCGACGATGCCCGTCGCGATCGAGAGCACGAGGTTATTGCGGCCGAACGTATGGAGCGCGATCGAGGTCGTGAGGACCGGGATGATGGTGTTGAAGAGATTGTTGCCGATCAGGATCACCGAAAGCAGCAGGTCGGTGCGCGCGAGCAGCTTCTGGGTGGTCTTCGCGCCGAGCGTGCCGTGATTGGCGAGGTATTTGAGCCGATGGCGATTGAGTGCCATCATCGCCGTTTCGGAGATGGAGAAGAAACTGGAGCAGATGAGCAGGACGAAGACGGCGCATATCTGCGCCCATAAGGGAAGGTGGTCCACGCGTCGAGACAATGAGGGGGGCGGATGGGGAAACTATAACAGAGGGGTACCGCAGTTCCAGGGCGGTTGGCCGAACGGACAAGGCGGTTGCCGGTTACGCGCCGCGAGTTGCCGGACAGGGTGGAAGTGCGGGAGATACAGGCGAAAAAAAACCGCGCAATGCATGCGCGGTTTTTCTCGAATTCTGGTCGGGGTGAGAGGATTCGAACCTCCGGCCTCTACGTCCCGAACGTAGCGCTCTACCAGGCTAAGCTACACCCCGAATTGACTGCTGGACTCCACAACTCGCTTCGTCTGTTTCAAGACTGGCGCGTCGTTGAGTAAGAACATAATTCTAGCAGGCTATCTTTGTAAATGGAAGGGGGGAACGCTGAAATCGCGTCGGCGGCGGCCTGGGCCTCGGTGCGCGCGCATTGCAGCGTGTGCTCGAGCGCGCCCGAGCGCGTGATTGCCGCGAAGATTTCGTCGAAGCGCGTCGTGCCGCCTTGCTCGATCGCTTCGCGTGCAAGCGCGGCTTCCGCGGCCGTGCCGTGCTCGATCAGCCAGATAAGCGGCAGAGTGGGCTTGCCTTCGCGCAGGTCGTCGCCCGCGTTCTTGCCCATCGATTCAGGCGTGCCCGTGTAGTCGAGCCAGTCGTCCATGATCTGGAATGCCGTGCCGATGCGCCGCCCGTATTCGGCGGCCGCTTCCTCGGTGCGCGCATCCGCTCCCGAAAGCACCGCCCCGAGCTGCGCCGCGGCTTCGAAAAGCTTGGCGGTCTTGTAGCGGATCACCTGCATGTAGCGGTCGGTGTCCACGTCGGCGTCGTGCATGTTCAGCAGCTGCAGGACTTCACCCTCGGAGATGATCGTCGTGGCGGCGGACAGGATTTCCATCACGCGCATCTTGCCGACGCCCACCATCATCTCGAACGAGCGCGAATACAGGTAATCGCCCACCAGCACGCTGGCGGCGTTGCCGAACAGCGCGTTGGCCGTCTGGCGGCCGCGCCGCAGGTCCGATTCGTCGACGACGTCGTCGTGCAGGAGCGTGGCCGTGTGAATGAACTCGACGACCGCTGCGAGCACATGGCGCTCCGTGCCGTGGTCGCCGAGCGCGCCGGCCACCATCAGCAGGAGCGCCGGACGCAGCCGCTTGCCGCCCGCGCCGATGATGTACTCGGAGATCTGGTTGATCAGCATCACCTCGGACGCCAGGCTCTGCCGGATGACACGATTCACCTGCTCCATGTCACTGGCGATGGGGGCAAGCAGGGTGGCTGCGCTGGGGGATGGGGTGGCGGTGGACGACATGATGGCAAATAGGGGTAGTGCCGCGGATTATAAGGCGAATCGACTGCATGCCGGACGCTCCGCTACCGTCCTGCCGATGGCTCCCTCTATTTTCTCGCGGGCCCGACGGCCGCATGGATGCTGGCGCTATGCCGTACGGATAGCCCAGGCGCCCGTCCGACGGGCGCCAGATCCCTCGCGCGCACCCGCGCAACGGACTTGCACACCTTTTGACCACGCAGCTAACTCTATGTATAATCTAAGGTTTCGGGCGCGCAGTGTGTCCCGAAATTATTGAAGAGTGAGGTTCTCAATGTACGCGGTCATAAAAACCGGCGGCAAGCAGTACAAGGTTGCCGTTGGCGAAAAACTTAAAGTAGAACAGATACCGGCTGACATTGACGCAGAAATCACGCTCGACCAGGTTCTCGCAGTGGGCGAAGGCGAATCGATTAAGTTCGGTACGCCGCTGGTGAGTGGGGCTTCCGTCAAGGCCACCGTAGTGTCGCAAGGTCGGCATGCCAAAGTGACCATCTTCAAGATGCGTCGCCGGAAGCACTACCAGAAGCATGGCGGCCACCGCCAGAACTACACCGAACTGCGCATCGACGCGATCAACGCGTAAGCGCACGCAGGTAAAGGAGCAAACAAATGGCACACAAAAAGGCAGGCGGGTCGTCACGTAACGGCCGCGACTCAGAGTCGAAACGACTTGGTGTGAAGGTGTACGGCGGCCAGGCCATCCTCGCCGGCGGCATCATCGTTCGCCAGCGCGGTACGCGCATGCACCCGGGCAACAACGTCGGCATCGGCAAGGACCACACGCTCTACGCGCTGGTCGACGGCCATGTCTCGTTCACGACCAAGGGCGCAGCCAACAAGCACACGGTCAACGTCGTCCCGGCAGCGGCCTGAGCTTTCAAGCTTTAGACCGCTCGCGAGCGGGCTGCACGCGACGCAAGGAAGGCCCCGCGAAGTTTGCGGGGCCTTTTTATTTATCCGCAGTCTTTCGGGGTCGTAACAGGCTTGCGTTTGACTTGCGGTGCGTTGTTGGCCACTTTTGGCCATGGCGGGCAAAATATCGATATCCACGGGACGGAGTAACTCATGAAGTTCATTGACGAAGCGAAGATCGAAGTCATCGCCGGCGATGGGGGCGATGGCAGCGCGTCGATGCGACGCGAGAAGTTCGTCCCGTTCGGCGGGCCGGACGGCGGTGACGGCGGGCGCGGCGGCAGCGTCTACGCTGTCGGCGACCGCAACATCAACACCCTCATCGACTACCGCTACACGAAGAAGCACCAGGCGCGCAACGGCGAGAACGGCCGCGGCTCCGACTGCTACGGCAAGGGCGGCGACGACATCACGCTGCGTATGCCGGTGGGCACGGTCATCACCGACCAGGACACGGGCGAGCTGATCGCCGACCTGACCGAGCACGAGCAGCAGGTGATGGTCGCGAAGGGCGGCGCAGGTGGCCTCGGCAACCTGCATTTCAAGTCGTCAACGAACCGCGCGCCGCGTCAGAAGACCGACGGCAAGCCCGGCGAGCGCCGCATGCTCAAGCTGGAACTGAAGGTGCTGGCCGACGTCGGCCTGCTCGGCATGCCGAACGCGGGCAAGTCCACGTTCATCGCCTCGGTGTCGAATGCGAAGCCCAAGATCGCCGACTACCCGTTCACGACGCTTGCGCCGAATCTGGGCGTGGTGCGCGTGGGGCCGAGCAAGAGCTTCGTGATCGCCGATATTCCGGGCCTGATCGAAGGCGCCGCCGAAGGCGCGGGCCTCGGTCACCAGTTCCTGCGACATCTGCAGCGCACGAACCTGCTGCTGCATCTGGTCGACCTCGCGCCGTTCGATGAAAGCGTCGATCCGGTTGCGGAGGCAAAGGCGATCGTCGGCGAGCTGCGCAAGTACGATGAGACGCTCTACGACAAGCCGCGCTGGCTCGTGCTGAACAAGCTCGACATGGTGCCGGAGGAGGAGCGCGCCGAGCGTATTGCCGACTTCGTGAAGCGCTTCGAGTGGGACGGTCCCGTGTTCGAGATTTCCGCGCTCACGGGGCAGGGCTGCGAAAACCTGTGTTACGCGGTGTACGACTACGTCTCCTCGCACTCGGACGCGCGCCGTGCGGCCGAAGCCGAAGACCTCGCCTCGGACGTGCGCTTCCGCGAGGGGCAGGGCGGGAACGCGCAGCAGCCGCAGGAGTAATTCGCCGCACCGGCCGGTGCGCGAGCCGCGCCGGTCGCGCCAAGGAAACTTCACGCGTCATCAGTCATTTGGGAGACCGCGCAGCATGCGTTCCGTCATCGCCGATTCGCGGCGTCTGGTAGTGAAAGTCGGTTCGAGCCTCGTCACCAACGACGGCCGCGGGCTCGATCATGCGGCAATCGGCCGCTGGGCCGCGCAGATTGCGGCGCTGCGTGCGCAGGGTAAGGAAGTCGTGCTCGTGAGTTCGGGCGCGATCGCGGAAGGCATGCAACGGCTCGGCTGGACGAAGCGGCCGCGCGAAATCGACGAGCTTCAGGCTGCCGCGGCAGTCGGGCAGATGGGGCTCGCGCAGGTCTACGAGAGCCGCTTTGCCGAGCACGATATCCGCACTGCGCAGATCCTGCTCACGCATGCCGACCTGGCTGACCGCGAACGCTATCTCAATGCGCGCTCGACGTTGCTCACGCTGCTGCGCCTGGGCGTCGTGCCGATCATCAACGAGAACGACACCGTGGTCACCGACGAAATCAAGTTCGGCGACAACGACACGCTCGGCGCGCTCGTCGCGAACCTGATCGAAGGCGACGCGCTCATCATCCTCACCGACCAGAGCGGCCTGTATACGGCCGATCCGCGCAAGGACCCGGGTGCGACGCTCGTGCAGGAAGCCGATGCAGGCAAGCCGGAACTCGAGGCAATGGCGGGCGGCGCGGGGTCGAGCATCGGCCGCGGCGGCATGCTCACCAAGATCCTCGCGGCCAAGCGCGCCGCACATAGCGGCGCGAATACGGTGATCGCAAGCGGGCGCGAAGCGCAAGTGCTCGTGCGTCTGGCTGCGGGCGAGGCGATCGGCACGCAGCTCATCGCGCGTACGGCGCGCATGGCGGCGCGCAAGCAGTGGATGGCCGACCATCTGCAGGTGCGCGGCCACGTCGTGATCGACGACGGCGCGGTGCAGAAGCTCACGGCGGACGGCAAGAGCCTGCTGCCCATCGGCGTGACCGGCGTGCAGGGTGCGTTCGCGCGAGGTGAAGTGATCGCTTGCCTGAACGGCGCGGGCGTGGAAGTGGCGCGCGGACTCACCAACTACAGCAGCGCGGAAACCAAGCTGATCCAGCGTCATCCGAGCGGCGAGATCGAGGGGATCCTGGGCTATATGCTCGAGCCGGAACTGATTCACCGCGACAATCTCGTGCTGGTTTGACGGGCGTTCCCGCGCAGCCGCGCAGCGCCAAACGTCAAAAAGCCGCTGTGGCCAAAGGCCGCAGCGGCTTTTTTCATGCCCTTCGCAGCATGGCATGGCGCGGCTTAACGCACCAGCGTCGACTGCGTTCGGCCGTAGCGCAGGTTCTCGATAAGGGTCGACGCCTTCGCGATCGGCATCTTGTTGGCGCAGAAGTAGTCCTGATAGAGCCTCGACTGGTACGCATTGAGCGTGCCGTTCTCGATGCGCGACCAGTTGTTCGCGACGGTCTGGTCCCAGCCGTTGTGATCGGCGTCGAGGCTCGCGTAGAGGCGCCACTCGTAGGTGTCGCAACGAATCCCTTCGTAGTTCACGTTACGCGCGCCGCTCGGGCTCGAGATGACGATGGTGTAGCGCACGACGCCATCCGTGCCGACCGTGAGCGATGCGGGGTCGATGGCGAACTTGAGCGGCGAGTTGTTCGAGACATCGAACGGCAGCAGCGTCGCGCCGGCCTGCGGCAGCGGCGGCAGGCCTTCGAGCTTGTTCTCCTGCCATTCGCCCTTGCGGTCCAGAAGGTAGACGAACGCGCTGTCGTCCTTGTTCGTGGGACCGGAACTGGAGCACGCGGCCAGTCCCGACACAAGCAGCACACCGCCTGCGGCGCATGCCGCAGCAAGAGCAAATCGTTTCAAATTGGTTTTCCTCGAAGCACGGGCGTCAGTTACGAACGAACTGCGCCGCGAATGCGAACCGGCGGGGCCCGGCGCGTGATGCGCCGGACCCCGCCGGTTCGGGCGTTCTTTGCGTTGGCTCAAGCCCCTTGATCCTGCTCGTCCTGCGCAGGCTCGATGATACTCTGCGCCGACTCGCAATCGCTTTCGATCGGCGTACGCGCTGTCCGTGCGGCTACGCCTTCCGGCATGGCCTCATACGGCTCGGCGTGCACCGCGTCTGCGTGCGCCGACGTCACGATGCGCGGGTAGCGCACCTCGTGAGCCTGCACGCCCAGACGCTCCTGACGCGGCGCGGGCCGGCGCAGGAAGCGCGAGAGTTCGGTCAGCGCGAGTTGATAGACGTCACGCTTGAACTCGATGACCGCCTCGAGCGGCACCCAGTATTCATTCCAGCGCCACGCGTCGAACTCAGGATGCTCCGTTGCCCGCAGGCAGATATCGCAGTCGCGCCCGACCATACGCAGCAGAAACCAGATCTGTTTCTGGCCGCGATAATGGCCGCGCACTTCGCGCTTGATGAACTTGTCCGGCACCTCATAACGCAACCAGTCGCGTGTGCGACCGACGATCTTGACGTGCTCCGGATGCAAACCGGTTTCTTCGTGCAACTCCCGAAACATTGCCTGCATGGGGGTTTCACCATACTTGATGCCCCCTTGCGGAAACTGCCAGGAATGTTCGCGAACCCGCTTGCCCCAAAACACCTCGTTTCGCGCGTTCAAGAGGATGATGCCGACGTTCGGGCGAAACCCCTCACGATCCAGCATACAACCACCTTCGAATCCTTTAAAATTGCTTTGATTATAAACAGATAACGGCCCTCACGCACCCGCCGTCCGTGACCCGCCGTCCGGAAAGTCGAGCGAATGGCCGCGGCCGCGCAAAACGGTCTCGGGGCGCGATCGGTCTGGCATCTGGCCCGCGTCATCGGCGCGGCATGCGGCACGTTGTCATAATGGCGGGTTCGTGAACTCCTCCGTTGGTCACTTCTTCGGGCGGTCTGCACCGGGCCGCCGCTTTTGGATAATTTGAATGAAAGCCTCCCGTTTCTTTATCGGCACCCTGAAGGAAGCGCCCGCTGACGCGGAAATCGTCAGCCACAAGCTGATGGTTCGCGCGGGCATGATCCGTCGCATCGCTGGCGGCATTTACAACTATCTGCCGATCGGCCTGCGTTCGATTCGCAAGGTCGAGCAGATCGTGCGCGAAGAAATGAACCGCGCCGGCGCCATCGAGCTGCTCATGCCGGCCGTGCAGCCGGCCGAGCTGTGGCAGGAATCGGGTCGCTGGGAACAATACGGGCCGGAACTGCTGCGCTTCAAGGATCGCAAGCAGAGCGACTTCGTGATGGGCCCGACGCACGAAGAGGTCGTCACCGACATCGCGCGCGGCCAGATCAAGAGCTATCGCCAGCTGCCGGTGAACTTCTACCAGGTGCAGACGAAGTTCCGCGACGAAATCCGTCCCCGTTTCGGCGTGATGCGCGGGCGCGAATTCATCATGAAGGACGCGTATTCGTTCGATAAGGACGTCGAAGGTCTCAAGCTCTCGTACCAGAAAATGTACGACGCCTACGTGCGCATCTTCACGCGTCTCGGCCTGCAGTTCCGCGCAGTCGCGGCCGACAACGGCTCGATCGGCGGCAGCGGCTCGCACGAATTCCACGTGATCGCGGAAACGGGCGAGGACGACATCGCCTACTGCCCGACCTCGGACTTCGCGGCCAACGTCGAAGCCGCCGAAGCGTTGCCGCTCATCGCGCAGCGCGGCGCCCCCACGCAAGCGCTCACGAAGACGCCCACGCCGGGCGCGGCGAAATGCGAGGCTGTGGCTGAACTTCTCGGCATCCCGCTCGAAAGCACGATCAAGTCGATCATCCTCGCGACGGACAACGAAGGCGCCGAGCCCACGATCTGGCTGCTGATGCTGCGCGGCGACCACGATCTGAACGAGATCAAGGTCGGCAAGCTCGAAGGTCTGAGCGGCTTCCGCTTCGCGACCGAAGCGGAAATCGTCGAGTGGTTCGGCACGCCGCCGGGCTACCTCGGACCGCTGGGCACGAAGAAGCCGGTCAAGGTGATCGCCGATCGCACGGTCGCGAACATGAGCGATTTCGTAGTGGGCACGAACGAAGTCGATTTCCACACCACGGGCGTGAACTGGGGCCGCGACCTGCCGGAGCCGGTCGTCGCCGACATCCGCAACGTGAAGAAGGGCGATCCCTCGCCGGACGGCAAGGGTGTGATCGACATCTGCCGCGGCATCGAAGTGGGCCACGTGTTCCAGCTCGGCACGAAGTACTCGGAAGCGATGAACGCCACGTTCCTCGCCGAGAACGGCAAGCCCGCGCCGATGCAGATGGGCTGCTACGGCATTGGCGTCACGCGTATCCTCGGTGCAGCCATCGAGCAGAACTTCGACGAGAAGGGCATCATCTGGCCTGAGTCGATCGCGCCGTTCCAGGTCGTCGTGTGCCCGATGGGCATGGACCGCAGCGAGCTCGTGCGTGAGCACGCCGAGCGCGTCTACAACGAACTGCTCGAAGCGGGCGTCGACGTGATTCTCGACGACCGCGGCGAGCGCCCGGGCGTGATGTTCGCCGACTGGGAACTGATCGGCGTGCCGCATCGTCTCGTGATCGGCGAGCGGGGCCTGAAGGACGGCAAGATCGAGTACCAGGGCCGCCGCGATACCGAAGCGACGCTGCTCGCGGCCGATGAGGCCGCGCAGACGGTGGCGCAGAAGATCCGCGCGGCACTCGCGGTTTAACGACGATCCATCCCGGTTAAAGGAGCGCTGCGAGCGTGGAGTACAGTTTTTTGTCCGCTACGGTCCTGCTGCTCCTCATCACCGACCCGCTCGGGAATATTCCGCTCTTCATCAGTTGCCTGCGCGGCGTTGCCAAGCAGCGCCGCGCGGTCGTGATCCTGCGCGAGGTCGCGATTGCGTTCGTGATCCTGCTGATCTTCATGGTCGCCGGTAACAGCTTCCTGCGCATGATGGGGCTCACCGATACATCGCTGCGCATCGGCGGCGGCATCGTACTGTTCCTCATCGCGCTGCGGATGATCTTTCCGCATCCGGGCGGCCCGTTCGGTGGCGGCGACAAGGGCGGCGAGCCGCTCATCGTGCCGCTCGCCATTCCTGCGCTGGCCGGGCCTTCGGCGCTTGCCACGGTCATGCTGCTCACCTCTCAGGCGCCGGGCAAACTCTACGAATGGATGACCGCGCTCGTCGTGACGATGGTGATCTGCGCGGTCGTGCTGGTGATGGCGGAGCGCATCCAGCAGTGGCTCGGCGAGCGCGTAGTGACGGCCTTCGAGCGGCTGATGGGCCTCGTGCTCGTGGCGATATCGGTGGAGATGATCCTCGCGGGCATCGCGACCTTCGTGCATCACCTCTGACGCCGCGTGCAGCGCGCGTCGCAGGCAACAAAAAAGCAGCCCGCGGGCTGCTTTTTTCATGGTGCGTCAGACAGTCGATGCGCGCTTCACGCGCCTTCGGTCAGCGCACGGATAGTCGGCAGATTGCGCCAGTATCCCTTGGCGTCCATGCCGCAGCCGAACACGTAGCGGTCCGGCACCGAAAAACCGCAGTAGTCGGGATGCAGCGGCTTGGCCTTCGTCAGCGTCTTCTCGCACAGCACGGCCGAAAGGAAACGCTTCGCGCCCATGTCCATGATGCGGTCGCGAATCGCGGCCATGGTCTCGCCTTCGTCGAGGATGTCGTCGAGCACGAGCACCACACGGTCCTTCACCGACTCGCGCGGCGCCACGCGCCACTGCATCTCGGCGCTGCCCTTGATCGCGTTGCGGTAGCGCGTGAGGTGGATGTAGTCGAACTCGAGCGGGAAGTCGAGGTGCGGCAGCAGCATGCCGGTGAACACGGCGGCGCCGCCCATCACCGACAGCACGAGCGGGAAGTCCTCGCTGATTTCGGCGCGGATGGCTTCGGCCATCCGGCCGATCGACGCATTGACGTCGCCCTCCGAAACGATCTCTTCGGAGTGGCGGAAAATGTGCAGGGCTTCTTCGCGATTCATGACTCTGGCGGGAAGGTAGCTGTAGCTATTGAAGTGTGGAAAATAACGGCGGCGCGCGCTACAGCATAAACCCGCGCATTCGGTCCGTCGCGCGCCGCGTCGAATGGGGCCGCCGTGCGCGCGATGTGCGCCGCGCGGCCCGCAAGATCAGCGCATGCCGGGCATCATGCCCTTCATGCCGCGCATCATCTTTTGCAGATTGCCGCCCTTGAGCTTCTTCATCATGGTGCGCATCTGCTCGTACTGGTTGAGCATGCGGTTCACTTCCTGAACCTGCACGCCAGCGCCCGCCGCAATGCGGCGCTTGCGCGTGGCCTTGATGAGCTCGGGCTTGGCGCGCTCGGCGGGCGTCATCGAATTGATGATGCCTTCCATGCGGCGCATCTGCTTCTCGGCCTGGCCCATGTTGGCGCCCGAGGCGGCCTGCTGGAACTGTGCGGGCAGCTTGTCCATGAGCGACGACAGGCCGCCCATGCTCTTCATCTGCGAGAGCTGCGCGCGGAAGTCGTTGAGGTCGAAGTCGCCGCCTTTCTTGACCTTGTCGGCGAGCTTTTGCGCGGCCTGGACGTCCACGCCGCGCTGCGCTTCCTCGACGAGCGCGAGAATGTCGCCCATGCCGAGAATACGGTTCGCCATGCGGTCCGGGTAGAACACCTCGAGGCCATCGAGCTTTTCCGCGACGCCGACGAACTTGATCGGCTTGCCCGTGATGTGGCGCACGGAGAGCGCCGCGCCGCCGCGCGAGTCGCCGTCGAGCTTGGTGAGCACGACGCCGGTGAGCGGCAGGGCGTCGTTGAACGCCTTCGCGGTGTTGACCGCGTCCTGACCGAGCATGGCGTCGACCACGAACAGTGTTTCGGCGGGCTTGAGCGAGGCGTGCAGCGCGGTGATCTCGTTCATCATCGCCTCGTCGATACCGAGCCGGCCGGCCGTGTCGACGAGCAGCACGTCGTGATAGTGGCGCTTGGCCCAGTCGACCGCGGCGGCGGCGATCTCGACGGGCTTCTGGTCCGGCTGCGAGGGGAAGAAGTCGGCGCCGACCTGTTCCGTCACCGTCTTCAACTGCGCGATAGCGGCAGGGCGGTAGACGTCGCACGAAACGGTGAGGACCTTCTTCTTGTACTTCTCGCGCAGGAGCTTGGCGAGCTTGCCGGTGGTGGTGGTCTTGCCGGCGCCCTGCAGACCCGCCATGAGGATGACGGCAGGCGGCGTGACGGCGAGATCGAGTTCGGCGGCACGGCCTTCGTAGTCGCCGCCGATCACGGCGGTCAGCTCGCGCTGCACCACGCCGACGAGCGCCTGGCCCGGCGAGAGGCTGGAGATCACTTCTTCGCCGAGCGCCTTCTCCTTCACCTTGGCGATGAATTCGCGCACGACGGGCAGCGCCACGTCCGCTTCGAGCAGGGCGAGACGCACCTCGCGCAGCATTTCCTGCGTATTGGCTTCGGTCAGCCGGGCTTCGCCGCGCAGCGTCTTGACGACGCGCGCCATCCGTTGAGTGAGATTGTCGAGCATGGGGAGGCGGTGAGCAGTGCGGCCCGGCCCGCGCGCGCAAAACGGGAATGCGCCGCGTTTCGTCGCCGATTCGTTAGGTGAGCGCGCGGCCAGGGGGCCTATAGTAAACTTCGAACATGGATATTGTACTGTATGCCCTCACCGTGCTCCTGTACGGCGGATTGTGCGCCGCCGACTGGCGCGCGCTGCGCCGCGCGGGCACCGCGCCGCTGCTCGGCAGCGTGCCTCCCGTTCCGGTGACGCTCGGCGCGGGCGGCGACGCCCTGCGCGCGCGGACCTTCGGCCCGCTTTCGCGCGCGCTGCTGTTCGCCGCGCTCGCCGCGCACGGCGTGCTCCTGCACATGACGATCTTCCCCGCCAACGAAATGGTGTTCGGCTTCGCCTTCGCGTTGTCGGCCATGTTCTGGCTCGGCGCGGGCATCTACTGGATCGAGAGCTTTTTCTTTTCGCTCGACGGCCTGCGTCTGTTGCTGCTGCCGTTGGCGGCCGTCGCGTCCATCTTGCCGCTCGTGTTCGGCGGCGTGCGCGTGCTGCCCTACGCGGCCGCGCCGATGTTCAAGCTGCACTTCGTCATCGCGAACGTCGCCTACGGGCTCTTTGCGATCGCCGCGCTGCATGCGGTGCTGATGCTCGCCGTCGAGCGCCGGCTGCATGCGCTCAAGGGCGCCGGCTTCCAGCGCAACGCGGGCAATCGCGGCGGCGGCTGGCTCTCGAACTGGATCGAGACGTTGCCGCCGCTCCTCACGATGGAAAAGCTGCTGTTCCGCCTGATCGGCGCGGGCTTCGTGCTGCTCACGGCCACGCTCGTCTCGGGCATCGTGTTCAGCGAGCAGTTGATCGACCGGCCGCTTTCGCTCGATCACAAGACCGTCTTCGCGATTCTTTCGTGGCTGATGTTCGGCGCGTTGCTCACCGCGCGCAAGATTTCCGGCTGGCGCGGCCGCGCTGCGCTGCGCTGGGTGATCGCATCGTTCATCGCCTTGCTGCTCGCTTATGTGGGCAGCCGTTTCGTCTTCGAGGTGCTGCTGCACCGCCCTGTGGTTTGAGTCGTGTGAGTCGCGTGTTCCGATGAGACAGATTCTTCTCCTCGTCCTGCTGTTCGTGGTCGGACAGTGGTTCGTCAAGGCGCTGCGCCGTGCGCAGACGCAGACGCGCGCCGGTGCGCAACCGGGACAGGGCGCGCAGCCGGGACAGGGCGCCGCGCAAAGCGCCACTGGCGGCGCGAGCACGAGCGGCAAGGCTGCGCTGCCCGAGCCGATGGTGCGCTGCGCCGAGTGTGGCGTGCATGCGCCGCGCAGTGAATCGGTGAGTGTCGGCGCGCGCTCGTTCTGCAGTTCCGAGCACGCGCGTGCCTGGGACGCGCGCACCACGGCCCAGGATCGCCCCGCACGATGAGCGCTGCTGGATCGCCAGGACTGCCAGGATCGCGCGCGTACGCAGTCGATGCGCAGGGCTGGGTGCCCGGCGCGCGCCAACTGCCTTCGCCCAACTTCGAGGCCCGCCCGCCAGGCGCCGTGCCGACGCTCATCGTCGTCCACAACATCAGCCTGCCGCCCAACGTCTTCGGCGGCCCCGAGATCGCCGATCTCTTTCTCAACCGCCTCGACTGCGACGCGCATCCGTACTTCGACGCCAACCTGCGCGGCGTGCGCGTCTCGGCGCACTTCGTCATTCATCGCGATGGCACGCTCGAGCAGTTCGTCTCGTGTGACGAGCGTGCGTGGCACGCGGGCGCGTCGAGCTTCTTCGGGCGCGAGCGCTGTAACGATTTCGCCATCGGCATCGAACTGGAAGGCAGCGACACGACGGCCTTCGAGGCGCCGCAATACGCGACGCTCGCGGCGCTCGTGAAGGCGCTCATCGCGCACTATCCGATCGAGGCGCTGGCGGGCCATTCGGACATCGCGCCCGGGCGCAAGACCGATCCCGGCCCGCACTTCGACTGGGCGCGCCTCAAACACGATACGCAGCTCGCCGATGCCAGCTTCCCCTATATCCAGGGGCACGGCGCGCAGGACGCGGCGTCGTGACACGTTCGATCGCCTGCTGAACCTCTCAAGCTGCACAAGAAATAAGCACCTTTTGCGCGCAAACGCAGGGTCTTCGCGCGCGCCTCGCAGACCACTCGAAGGGGCATTCGCCGCCAGGCCCCGCGCCGCTTGGCTTGTGGTCTTGTCAAGATAGGACCAGCAAAAAAAGCCATTTGATCGTACTGTTTCTTCCACTATACTTGGTACCCGAAACAAGGCTTCACACCATATGTTGTGTTGTACCGCGGCGCCCCGCTTCACTCGCAAGGCGCCGCGCGCGTTACCGGCATAGAAAAAACAGAAACTTTGTACGGTGCCGCCGGCCGAGAGAACCGGCGCACCGGCTGTAATCGAGAGAGAAGGTACAGCCAATGATCGCGACATCCACGATGAAGACCGAAGCAGTCCGTGATTCATCTGCCTTGTCGCATCCGGCAGCCTCGCCAGGCTGGACTTTATTCTCTGCCCGATCGAGCGTGCACACGGGGGCACGACGTCGGCGTCCGTCTTAATCCGCGAACTCTCTTCGCACCTTTCCAGGACCCAGGAGCTTTGCACATGCAAACGACCGATAACGTCTCGACCCGGTATGAAGGCGCGCCCGCCGCGCACACGCTGGGTGGCCAACCGCAAGACGGCCAGACGAGCGCGCAGCAGTTCGCCGACCACAAGGTGATTCGCCGCAACGGTAGCGTGGTGTCGTTCGAACCTTCGAAAGTCGCGATCGCGATGACGAAGGCCTTCCTCGCCGTAAACGGCGGCCAGGGCGCGGCGTCTGCGCGCATTCGCGAGCTCGTCGAACAGCTCACGCAGAACGTCGTGCGCGCACTCGTGCGCAGCCGTCCGAACGGCGGCACGTTCCACATCGAAGACATCCAGGATCAGGTCGAACTCGCGCTGATGCGCGGCGGCGAGCACAACGTCGCGCGCGCCTACGTGCTGTATCGCGAGAAGCGCAACCAGGAGCGCGCCAACGCGCCGGAAACGGCAGCGAGCGCAGCGCCCGGCATCAACGTCACGGACAACGGCGTGACGCGCCCGCTCGACATGCAGGCGCTGCGCGCACTGATCGACTCGTCGTGCGACGGTCTCGGCGACGCGGTCAACGCCGACCCGATCGTCGCGGAGACGGTCAAGAATCTGTACGACGGCGTGCCGATGAGCCAGGTCTACGACTCGGCCATCCTCGCTGCGCGCACGATGATCGAAAAGGACCCGGCGTATAGCCAGGTGACCTCGCGCATCCTGCTGCACACGATCCGTCGCGAAATTCTCGAAGAGGAAGTGACGCAAGCCGAAATGGCCGTGCGTTACGCCGACTACTTCCCGCAGTTCATCAAGCGCGGCGTGGAAGCGGGCCTGCTCGACGACAAGCTCCAGCAGTTCGACCTCAAGCGTCTCGGCAACGCGCTCGACGCGAGCCGCGACCTGCAGTTCGGCTACCTCGGTCTGCAGACGCTGTACGACCGCTACTTCCTGCACGTCGGCGGCACGCGCATCGAAATGCCCCAAGCATTCTTCATGCGCGTCGCGATGGGCCTCTCGCTCAACGAGATCGACCGCGAAGCGCGCGCGATCGAGTTCTACAACGTGCTCTCGTCGTTCGACTTCATGTCGTCCACGCCCACGCTGTTCAACTCGGGCACGCATCGCTCGCAGCTCTCGTCGTGCTACCTCACGACGGTTGCCGACGACCTCGACGGCATCTACGAAGCGCTCAAGGACAACGCGCTGCTCTCGAAGTTTGCCGGCGGTCTGGGCAACGACTGGACGCGCGTGCGCGCGCTCGGCTCGCACATCAAGGGCACCAACGGCAAGTCGCAAGGCGTCGTGCCGTTCCTGAAGGTCGTGAACGACACGGCTGTCGCCGTGAACCAGGGCGGCAAGCGCAAGGGCGCGGTGTGCGCCTACCTGGAATCGTGGCACCTCGACATCGAAGAATTCCTCGAGCTGCGCAAGAACACCGGCGACGACCGCCGCCGCACCCACGACATGAACACGGCGAACTGGATTCCCGACCTGTTCATGAAGCGCGTGATGGAAGGCGGCGACTGGACGCTCTTCTCGCCCTCGACCTGCCCGGATCTGCACGACAAGTTCGGCGCCGAGTTCGAACAGGCTTACACGGCTTACGAAGAAAAGGTCGCGCGCGGCGAGATCAAGCTGTTCAAGAAGCTGCCGGCCGCGCAACTGTGGCGCAAGATGCTCGGCATGCTGTTCGAAACGGGTCACCCGTGGATCACGTTCAAGGATCCGTGCAACATCCGTTCGCCGCAGCAGCACGTGGGCGTCGTCCACTCGTCGAACCTGTGCACGGAAATCACGCTGAACACCAGCGACAGCGAAATCGCCGTGTGTAACCTGGGCTCGGTGAACCTCGTCGCGCACATGGTGGAACAGGCCGACGGCACGTTCGCGCTCGACCACGACAAGCTCAAGCGCACCATCAGCGTGGCGATGCGCATGCTCGATAACGTCATCGACATCAACTACTACGCGGTGTCGAAGGCGCGCAACTCGAACCTGAAGCACCGTCCGGTGGGCATGGGCATCATGGGCTTCCAGGACTGCCTGCACGTTCTGCGCACGCCGTTTGCTTCGCAGGAAGCCGTGGAGTTCGCCGACCGCTCGATGGAAGCCGTCTGCTACTACGCGTACTGGGCGTCGACGGAGCTGGCAGCCGAGCGCGGCCGCTACTCGACCTACCGCGGCTCGCTGTGGGATCGCGGCATCCTCCCGCAGGACACGCTCAAGCTGCTCGCTGAAGCACGCGGCGGCTACGTCGAAGTCGACTCGAGCGAATCGATGGACTGGACGTCGCTGCGCGAGCGCATCGCGACGCACGGCATGCGCAATTCGAACTGCATCGCGATCGCCCCGACCGCGACCATCTCGAACATCATCGGCGTGTCGCCTTGCATCGAGCCGACGTTCCAGAACCTCTATGTGAAGTCGAACCTCTCGGGCGAATTCACGGTGGTGAACGACTACCTGGTGCGCGACCTGAAGGCGCGCGGCCTGTGGGACGAAGTCATGGTCGCCGACCTGAAGTACTTCGACGGCATGCTCTCGCGCATCGACCGCGTGCCGGCCGATCTACGCGCTGTGTATGCAACGGCGTTCGAAGTCGACCCGACGTGGCTCGTCGAAGCCGCATCGCGTCGTCAGAAGTGGATCGACCAGGCGCAGTCGCTGAACATCTTCATGGCGGGCGCATCGGGCAAGAAGCTCGATGAGATCTACAAGCTCGCATGGGTGCGCGGTCTGAAGACCACGTACTACCTGCGCACGATGGGGGCGACGCACGTCGAGAAGTCGACGGTTGCGCACGGCGCGCTCAACGCCGTGCCGACGGGCGGCGAGGGCGGCGGCAATGCAGGCGGCGCGTTCGGCGGTGCAACGGGCGGCGCATTCGGCGGTGCAGCAGGGTCGACCACGATGCAGGCCGCACCGCAAGCCGCGGTTGAGGCGGCGCCGGAAGCCGATGGTCCGGTGTGCATGATGCGTCCGGGCGACCCCGGCTTCGAAGAGTGCGAGGCTTGCCAGTAAAGCTGGCTGCGCATGATGCGTGCGGTGCAACGCCGCTCGCATCATGCGAGGACTGCAGCATCAGTAGTAAACAGTAGTCGAAGCAGTCGTAGCGAGATGTAACAACGAACGAGGCGCGCGCAATGCGCGCCGGCTCTCCCGGCAACTCGCACCACGCGCGTTGCGGTACGCGAAAGAGGCAACAGGAAGGAATCCCTGGAGTTTCTCGCAGGGACAAGACTCATGGCCGCGCGAGCTTCCAGCGCCGCGCGCGGCAGGCAGTGAGCGGCGAGTGAAAACGCGCTCGCAGCGCGAGAGAAAAGCGCGCGGCGAACCCCGTCTTTCACACACGCTCTCGATGTCGCGAAGACCTTCGAAGCACATCGCACATGCGAAGTGAGCACGACGAATCAGTGCTCTCTACACAGTGCTCACGCGATGCAATCGACACGATGCGATAACAAAGTGTTGTATCGAGGTCGCAACGCGAATCGAAAACAGGATTTTTCGTGTGCGAACCCTTTTATCGCTCACGAAAAGATGGTACAAACCGATCTAAATTGATGGTGACATTTATGCTCAACTGGGATGACGAGATCACGGCCGTAACTCCGTCGAGCGGTGCGCAGCAAAACGCAATGCGCAACCCCGCGGGTCAGGCTGTCCAGGCTGCCGAGGTGCAGTTTGGTCTGCGTTCCGCTCCTCAGGCTTCCACGGCGACCAACATCTTCGCCAGCGACTTCGCCGTTGCACCGCCGCCGCAAGCGCCGGTCTCGACCGAAGCGCGCGTGAATGTCGCCGACAAGCGCATCATCAACGGCCAGACCGACGTGAATCAGTTGGTCCCGTTCAAGTACAAGTGGGCTTGGGAAAAATACCTGGCAGGCTGCGCGAACCACTGGATGCCGCAGGAAATCAACATGTCCCGCGACATCGCCCTGTGGAAGGACCCGAACGGTCTGACCGAGGACGAGCGCCGCATCGTCAAGCGCAACCTCGGCTTCTTCGTGACCGCCGACTCGCTCGCCGCGAACAACATCGTGCTCGGCACCTACCGGCACATCACGGCGCCCGAATGCCGCCAGTTCCTGCTGCGCCAGGCGTTCGAAGAGGCGATCCACACGCACGCCTACCAGTACATCGTCGAGTCGCTGGGTCTGGACGAGAGCGAGATCTTCAACGCGTACCACGAGGTCAAGTCGATCCGCGACAAGGACGAGTTCCTGATCCCGTTCATCCAGACGCTGACTGATCCGTCGTTCAAGACCGGCACGCTCGAAGCCGATCAGAACCTGCTCAAGTCGCTCATCGTGTTCGCCTGCATCATGGAAGGCCTGTTCTTCTATGTAGGCTTCACGCAAATTCTCGCGCTCGGCCGCCAGAACAAGATGACCGGTGCCGCTGAGCAGTACCAGTACATCCTGCGTGACGAGTCGATGCACTGCAACTTCGGCATCGACCTCATCAACCAGATCAAGCTTGAAAACCCGCACCTGTGGACCCCGGCGTTCCGTGCGGAAATCACCGAACTGTTCAAGCATGCGGTCGACCTCGAGTACCGCTACGCCGAGGACACCATGCCTCGCGGCGTGCTCGGTCTGAACGCATCGATGTTCAAGAGCTATCTGCGCTTCATCTGCAACCGCCGTTGCCAGCAGATCGGTCTCGATCAGCTGTTCCCGAACGAAGAGAATCCGTTCCCGTGGATGAGCGAGATGATCGACTTGAAGAAGGAACGCAACTTCTTCGAGACGCGCGTGATCGAATATCAGACGGGTGGTGCGCTGTCCTGGGAATAACCCGGGCGCACTGCGGTGCAAGTCTTTTGGGGTTGCCGCGAGGCGCCGTGCAGGCGCCTCGACCGGCATGATGATTAGGAGCAGGAACGCCTGATGCAAAGCATGCCCGGAGCCAGGCTGGCTCACCGACGTGACAGGCACTTTGCGAACCCTTCAGAGGGATGGGCAAACTTCCCCCCGGAAAAGCGCGCAGGCTTCGCGTGTCGTGAGGCCGCCGCTTTCAACGAACGTTGCCCGGTGTCGGTAGCCGACGCCGGAATGACTTGGCGCGCTGTGCCTCGTGGCACGGCGCGCCTTACCGCATTCATTAGCGTAAGCGCGCGGGATCAGCGTACGCCGATGAATAGCCCGCTTCGCAGCGTGCGCCGTGAGAAGCGTTCGCGGGAAGCGGGTTTTGACGAAGGGTGTAGTTTGAACTGACTCTCATCTGAACCTGAAGGAGAAAAAAATGGCTACTGCCAAGAAGAAACCGGCGGCTAAGAAGGCCGCAGTGAAGAAGGTTGCAGCGAAGAAGGCAGCTCCGGCGAAGAAGGCCGCAGCGAAGAAGGTCGCGGTCAAGAAGGTCGCAGCCAAGAAAGTCGCCGTGAAGAAGGTTGCTGCGAAGAAGGCAGCACCGGCGAAGAAGGCCGCAGCGAAGAAGGTTGCAGCCAAGAAAGTCGCCGTGAAGAAGGTCGCTGCGAAGAAGGCAGCACCGGCGAAGAAGGCCGCAGCGAAGAAGGTTGCAGCCAAGAAAGTCGCCGTGAAGAAGGTTGCTGCGAAGAAGGCAGCACCGGCGAAGAAGGCCGCCGCCAAGAAGGTCGCTGCGAAGAAGGTTGCAGCCAAGAAGGCGCCTGCGAAGAAGGCTGCTGCCAAGAAGGCTGCGCCTGCGAAGAAGGCTGCCGCCAAGAAGGCTGCCAAGAAGGCGCCTGCGAAGGCCGCTGCCGCACCTGCTGCCCCTGCTGCGCAACCGTCCGCGCCCGCAGCAACGGTCAAGACTGCCCTGAATCCGGCCGCAGCATGGCCGTTCCCGACCGGCAGCCGTCCGTAAGCAGTCCGAGACGAAGCGCGCAGGCTGCATCGTACGCGCGCTTCGTTGGCCGGGCCGGGCGGCATGGAGCGCCAGGCTCGATCCCAATCCCGTCGCTGGGTTGTCCCGCGGCGGGATTTTTTTCGTCTGGAGTTCGTAATAGTCGGGGTGAGGGCGCCTGCATGCCGCGTGCGGGCATGAAAAAAGGCGCATGCACAGGGGAGCACATGCGCCTGAGGTTCCGCATCCGGCGCGAGGCGCCGCTGCGGTACAGGGGAAAGCTTTAGTGGGTGACGCGCGTCACGCCGCCGCTCGAGAGCAGCCGCACGCGCTCGCCCGCGTTGAACACTTCGCCGGTCGCCGATTGCGTGATGGCGCGGTAGTCGCCGTTGTCGAGGCGCACCGTGATCTCGAGGCCGTCGCGCATGGCCACGCCGTTCTCGACCGCGTTGCCGGCCACGGCGCCCGCAATGCCGCCGATGATGCCGGTGACGATCGAGCCCGTGCCGCCGCCGATCCGGCTGCCGGCGACCGCGCCGAGCGCGCCGCCACCGACCGCGCCAAGGCCGCTAGGCTGGCCGTTGTTGGAGCTGATCTTCACCGCGCGCACGCTTTCGACCGTGGCCATGCGCACCGATTGCTCGCGCTGCGCCTGCGAGGCCGTGTACACATCGGCGGAACTGCTGTTATAGGCGCAGCCCGACATCGCGAGCGACCCCGCGAGCATGGCTGCAACAATCAGACGACTTGTTATTTTCATTCCCGTAGCTCCAATGGGCGCCGTTCGTGTGCGGCTCCCGCGTTCAGTTCGGCAGTTCGTAGCCGAATGCCTCCTTGAACCGTTCGTTGATCTGCGCTCGCGTAGGCGCATAGTTTTGCGGACCGAGATGCTCGATCTTGAGCGCGCCCATCAGGCTCGCGAGACGCCCCGTGGTTGCCCAGTCGAGGCCGTTCTCGATGCCGTAGAGCAGGCCGCCGCGGAAAGCGTCGCCGCAGCCGGTCGGATCGAGCACCTGAGCGGCCTTGACCGGAGGAATTTCCTCGATCTTGCCGCTGTGGTAGATCTGCGAGCCGTGCTCGCCGCGCGTGACGATCAGCGCGTCGACATGGCCGGCGATTTCGTCGAACGACCAGCCGGTGCGATGGCTGACAAGATTGGCTTCGTAGTCGTTGACCGCTACGTAGGTCGCAAGTTCAATCGCGCGGCGCAAAGAAGCGCCGTCGAAGAGCGGCAGGCCCTGGCCCGGATCGAAGATAAACGGCACGCCGGCCTTCGCGAACTGCTCGACGTGCTGGACCATGCCGTCGAAGCCGTCCGGCGCGACGATGCCGAGCTTGATGCCGGGCGCTTCGTCGGCGCGGTTCAAATGCGATTGCATCATCGCGCCCGGGTGGAACGCGGTGATCTGGTTGTTCTCGAGGTCAGTCGTGATCATCGCCTGCGCGGACCACGTATCCTCCAGCACGCGCACGTGCGCCTTCGAGAGGCCGAGCGTGTCGAGGCGTTCGAGGTACGGGCGCGCGTCGGCTGCGCCGAGCGTCGCCATGATGCGGGCGTCGCCGCCGAGCAGATTGAGCGCGTACGCGATGTTGCCGGCACAGCCGCCGAACTCGCGGCGCATCGTCGGCACGAGAAAGCTCACGTTCAGGATGTGCACCTGCTCGGGCAGGATGTGCTCCCGAAAGCGACCCTCGAAGGTCATGATGTTGTCGTAGGCGAGCGAGCCGCAGATCAGCGTAGCCAAGGCGGAAATTCCTGTAGGGCGTGGTAGGGGAAGGGGGCGGCGCACCGGCCTGCGCGTCGCCTGCGCATTGATCTGAAAGCGCAGGCGCGAGGCGCGTGTGCGCCGCCGCCGGATTACTTCAGCGCGGCGAGTGCGGCGTCGTAGTTCGGTTCGTTCTTGATTTCGCTCACGCGCTCGGCGTGCAGGACGTTGTCGTTTTCGTCGAGCACGACGACGGCGCGCGCGGTCAGACCGGTGAGCGGGCCGCTCGTCACGTCCACGCCATAGGCTTGCGCGAATTCATGGCCGCGGAAGGTCGAGGCCGTGACGACGTTGGCGATGCCTTCGGTCGTGCAGAAGCGCGCGGCGGCGAACGGCAGGTCGCCCGAGATCACGACGACAGCCGTGTTGCTCAGGCCGGCGGCGGCTTCGTTGAATTTGCGCGTGGAGGTGGCGCAGGTCGGCGTGTCGAGGCTCGGCACGATGTTCAGCACCTTGCGCTTGCCGGCGAAATCGGCGAGCGAGACAGGCTTCAGATCCTTGCCGACGAGCGAGAACGCCGGGGCCTTCTGGCCGACGCTCGGGAACGTGCCGGCGACGTCGATCGGGTTACCGCCTAGCGTGACTTGACTCATGATGTGCTCTCCGGGAATGCATGGTGTGGTGAATGGCGCACCCGCGCGATACGGGACGCCGGGAAATGCGCGGGGCACGCCAGTGCACCCGCGTACAGACGGAAAATCAGGGGTAGAAAATCTCGATGCGGAAGTTCGACGCCACCACGTCGCCCGTGTCGAGCCGCACGATCATGGTCTGCGTGGTGCGTGCGGGCAAACCGGCTTCGATGGACGTGCCGGGCGTGACGTAGTCCTGCGGCCACAGCACGCGCCGCACGACGATGTTGTTCTGCCGGTCGAGCAGCGACAGCTCGATCGCGGGGTACGCGAGCGCCACGTTGAAGCGGTTGCGCAGCGGCACCTTCAGTTCGAGGTGATGCGGCTCGTTGTCGACCTGGCGCAGATCGGACGGCTCGACCAGCAGACCGTCGATGTCGCGCGGCGGCAGCACGCGGCAGCCAAGCTGCTCACACGCCTGCTGATAGAGCGACTGCGAGTCGGGCCAGTAGACCATGACCGTTTCACGCTGCCACCACGCGAGCTGCACGACGAGCAGCGCAAACAGCAGGATGGCGATGAGCGTGCCGAGAATGCGCCAGACGAGGCCGCGCGAACCGCGCGGGCGGGCGGGCGCTTCGCGGGTGACGGCGAAGGGTGAGGCGCCGTCGTTGGGCGAGAGCGCGCTGAACGCGGGCTCTGGCGCGGCTTCGCGGGTGCGGGGACCGAGCGCGGGCTCAGGGTCGTTCATGCGAGCCGCAGCCGATGCTTCGTTGGCCGAAAAGGTCGGCTCTTTCGGGCCGCTCGTGCCCAGGTTCGGCTCGCTGCGCGTCCAGCGCGCGGCGGGCGGGAAGGGTTCGGCGGCTGCGGGCTGCCGGGGGGGCGGTACCGGTTCTGCTGCAGGTGCCGCCGGCACACGCGGCGCATCTTGTGGAGCGCGTCCAGGCGTCGGTTCGTCGTCGAAGGCGACCCGCGACTCGGCTCCGGGCGTAATTTCAGGCGAGGCGCCGCGGGCAACGCTTGCCCCAGGCAGTTTGTCGGCGTCGTATTTCAGGCGCGGATCGCGCTGGCTGTCCTGCGGCGGCGCCCACGGGTCCCACGTGCGATTCGTGAAATTGGGCGTGGCGCCCAGCGTGGGGGGCGGCTCTTGCGATGGCGTTGCTGCTGCGGGTTGATACGCCTGATCATCGGGCTGCTGCGATGTGGCTTGTGATGCAGACTGCGATGCGAATTGTGAGGCGGGTTCCGAAGCGGGCTGCGCGGCAAAGCGCGAAGGGGGCTCCGATGGCGGCGAGGTCAGGCTGGCCGCGATTTCGGCTGCAAGGGGCACCGCGCGCGTGAAGTCGCCCCCTTCGGGCATCTCGTACAAACTGCCCGACGCGTCGAACGCTTCCTGACAATGTCCGCAACGCACGAGGCCTCGCCGCACGGCGAGCTGCGTTGGCTGGATGCGGAATACGGTTTCACAGAAGGGGCAGCGCGTTGCCAGAAGCATGTGGGCCGAAGATCTGGGTAGACCGGAGGATTGGTGATACCCGCATTCTACTGGCAATCCACCGCAGTCTACGACTTCGGTCTTGCCGCTTGGGGCGCGATCAGGCTCGTGCGAGCCTGATCGGAACGGGAAGGGACTAGGCGCGCCGCGTGCCCGCGAGGCAGACCCAGCCTTCGTGTTCGCGCCAGACCGAGATCTCGATCCACTGCGCGTACACCTGCGCGACTTCCTCGGCCTGGCGCGCGAGAATGCCCGAAAGTGCGATGTGCCCACCCGGTTTCACGCGCGACGAGAGCATCGAGGCCATCAGCTTGAGCGGATTCGACAGAATATTGGCGACGACGATGTCGAACTCGCCGGCGGGGCAATCGTCGGGCAGGCCGTAGGTAACCTCCGCGCGATTGCGCTCGCTGTTGTGGCGCGCCGACTCGACTGCCTGCGGGTCGATGTCGATGCCGATCACCGGATTCGCTCCGCACTTCTTCGCGAGGATCGCGAGGATGCCCGAGCCGCAGCCGTAATCGAGCAGCGAATTGCCCGGCTGCACGTGCTGTTCGAGCCATTCCATGCACAGACGCGTGGTGGGATGGCTGCCTGTGCCGAACGCGAGGCCCGGGTCCAGCTCGAGCACGAGCGCGTTCGGGTCCGGGGCATCGTGCCACGACGGCACGACCCAGATGCGCTCGCCGATCTGGATCGGGTCGAACTGCGATTGCGTCAGACGCACCCAGTCCTGCTCCTCGACTTCGCGCAGCGAGAACTTCGGCGTTTGCGCGAGACCCAACTCGTTCGAAGCGGCCATGAGCAGCACGGCGGGATCCTGATCGGCGCCGATCAGCGCAATCACGCGCGAATGCTGCCACGCGGTGCGCTCGGGCGTTAAGCCCGGCTCGCCGAAGAGCGGCTGCTCGTCGGGCGTGTCGGCGTCGGCGTCTTCCACCGACACCGAGAGGGCGCCAAGCTCGATCAACGCGTCGGAAAGTTCTTCCGCGCGGTCACGCTCGAGCTCGACGATCAGTTCCCGGTAGCTCATGAGTTACGCTTCGTCCTTCTTCACTGCCTGACGTTCGGCCAGACGGCTTTCGAGGTAGTGAATGCTCGTGCCGCCCTCGACGAACTTCGCATCGAGCATCAGCTCGCGGTGCAGCGGGATGTTGGTCTGGATGCCTTCGACCACCATTTCCGAGAGCGCGATGCGCATGCGCTGAATAGCCTGCTCGCGCGTGGCGCCGTAGGTGATCAGCTTGCCGATCATCGAATCATAGTTCGGCGGCACGAAATAGCCATTGTAGGCATGCGAGTCGACGCGCACGCCAGGGCCACCCGGCATGTGCCACGACGTGAGACGGCCCGGCGACGGCGTGAACTTGAACGGATCTTCCGCGTTGATACGGCACTCGATCGCGTGACCCTTCAACTGGATGTCGCGCTGGCGGAACGAGAGCTTTTCGCCCGCAGCAATGCGGATCTGCTCCTGCACGATGTCGATGCCCGTGATCAGCTCGGTGACCGGGTGCTCGACCTGCACGCGCGTGTTCATCTCGATGAAGTAGAACTCGCCGTTTTCATACAGGAACTCGAACGTGCCCGCACCGAGGTAGCCCATCTTCTTGCAGGCGTCGGCGCAGCGATCGCCGATGCGATCGAGCAGGCGGCGCGCGATGCCCGGCGCCGGCGCTTCCTCGATCACCTTCTGGTGGCGGCGCTGCATGGAGCAGTCGCGCTCGCCGAGCCACACGGCATTCTTGAACGAGTCCGCGAGAATCTGGATTTCGATGTGACGCGGGTTCTCGAGGTACTTCTCCATGTAGACCTGCGGGTTGCCGAACGCACGGCCGGCTTCCTCGCGGGTCATGTTGACCGCGTTCACGAGCGCCGCTTCCGTATGCACGACGCGCATGCCGCGCCCGCCGCCGCCGCCCGCCGCCTTGATGATGACGGGGTAGCCGATCGCGCGCGCGATCTTCACGATTTCCTTCGGATCGTCGGGCAGCGCGCCTTCCGAGCCCGGCACGCAGGGCACGCCGGTCTTGATCATGGTCTGCTTCGCCGTGACCTTGTCGCCCATCATGCGGATCGTTTCCGGGCGCGGGCCGATGAACGTGAAGCCCGACTGCTCGACACGCTCGGCGAAATCGGCGTTCTCGGAGAGGAAGCCGTAACCGGGGTGGATCGCTTCTGCGTCGGTGACTTCGGCCGCGCTGATGAGCGCCGGCATGTTCAGATAGGAGAGGTTCGAAGGCGCCGGGCCGATACAGACCGCCTCGTCCGCGAGCTTCACGTACTTGGCTTCCTTATCGGCTTCCGAATAGACGACGACCGTCTTGACGCCGAGTTCGCGGCATGCGCGCTGGATGCGGAGCGCGATTTCGCCACGATTGGCAATGAGGATTTTTTCAAACATGGTGGGTATTCGACTCATCAAAGGGCGTCGCAAGTCGTATGTGCGTACGCCTCAGAGGATCGGTCGCGTGCGTCGCCGTCATGGGGCGCCAAACGCGACAAACGCGGCGGCGGCCAAAAAAGAAGGCCGCCGCCGCGCGCAGAAAAGCTTAGGCGATCACGTAGAGCGGCTGGCCGTATTCGACTGCCTGACCGTTCTCGACGAGGATTTCCTTGACCACGCCGGCCGTGTCCGACTCGATCTCGTTGAGCAGCTTCATCGCCTCGATGATGCAAAGCGTCTGGCCTTCCTTGACCGTGTCGCCAACCTGGACGAACGGGTCGGCGCCCGGCGACGGCGCGCGGTAGAACGTGCCCACCATCGGCGAGGTCACGACGTGGCCTTGCGGCACGGGGGGCGCGGCGGGAGCCGCAGCGGCAGCTTCGCCCACATGGGCGGGCGCTGCGAGCGGGGCACCCATGGCCGGCGCCGCGTATTGCGCGGGGCCAGGCTGCACGTAAACGGGCGGCGCGTTCTTGACGATGCGCACCTTGCCTTCACCCTCGGTCACTTCGAGCTCCGAGATGCCCGATTCGGAGACGAGGTCGATCAGAGTCTTCAGCTTACGTAGATCCATGGTGCAGCCCCTTTTACTTTGAATACGTGAAGTGCCGGGGCGCGCGCGTCCCGACACGGGTTGTTGTTCAGGTATTGACGGTCATCCGACGCAGGAATCAGGCCGCCGACCGGGCAGCGAGCCGGTCGAGCGCGTATTCGAGCGCGTAGAGATAACCCTTCCAGCCGAGGCCGCAAATCACACCTTCGGCCTGGTCAGAAAAATACGAATGGTGCCGGAAGGACTCGCGGCGATGCACGTTCGACAGGTGAATCTCGACGAACGGGATGCCGACGCCTGCCAGCGCATCCCGGATCGCAACGCTCGTATGCGTGTACGCGGCCGGGTTGATCAGGATGAAGTCGGTCTGCTCGGTGCGGGCCGACTGAATGCGGTCGACCAGTGCGCCTTCGTGATTGCTCTGGAAGGTCGCGAGTTCGACGCCGGCGTCCCCTGCACGGTCCGAGAGCGCTTGATCGATCTGCGGCAGCGTCACGCGCCCATACACCTCCGGTTCCCGGGTGCCGAGAAGATTGAGGTTGGGGCCGTGCAGAACCAGCAGTCGCGTCATGGTCGCTTCTTTTTCCGTGGAATTGCGCGAACTTTAGCGCCGATTAGAGAAATTTGTCTAGTTTTCCGATAAGGAGATATGGCCCCGACTACCCGCTGCGGCGAGGGTTTGGGTCGATCTTCGGTCAAATGACAGGATTTTCACGGCAAAAGCCCATTTATGGCGCCTAAGATCTTGTCAGACGATCTGCTGCGTCAAAGCGCGTCGAGGGTGCGCCGAAGCTCGTCCGGCTTGATTTGCCCTAATTTTGTCGCACGAACGGCGCCGTTCGCGTCGATTACGACCGTGTAAGGTAAGCCGCCCGCGCTGTTGCCGAATGCGCGTGCGACATCCGCGCCGCCGAAACCGGCGATGTAGATCGGGTAATCGACGGGCACCTTCTTGAGGAACGTCTTGATGTTCGCGGCAGAATCTACGCCGACGCCGACGAACTGAATTCCCTTCTTCGCGTACTCGCGCTGGAGCGCGGAAAGCTCCGGCATTTCCTCCACACACGGGCCGCACCAGGAAGCCCAGAAGTTGACCACGATCGGCCGGCCCTTGTAGATGGCGAGCGATTGCGCCTTGCCGTCCGGGTTCGTGACTGCCGCCGACCAGAGCTGGGTGAGCGCATTCTGCTTGCCGCTCGCCGACGCCGCGCTTACCGAGGTCGCGTCGGCCGCGTCGGCGCTGCCGCTCGTTGCCCAGTGCCCAGCCAGTAGGCCGCCGCCTGCGGCGATTGCCGCCACTGCCACGCCGGCCAGAATCCGCTTCGTATTCATCGCTGCCGTTATCAGGTTGTGGAAGAAGTGGCGCCGCTCTCGTCGATCAGCGCCTGGAGGGCCTGCGCATTGGCGCGCGGCAGCCTGCCACGCGCGTCGGCGCGCACGGCGCCGCGCAAGTCGTCCGTATTGTAGAGCGCAACGTGGATGCCCACCGGCTCCTCGGCGCGTGACGGGCGCCACATGAAGCTGAGAGTTTCCACGAGGCCGCGCGCCGCGAAATGGCGCGTCTCCGACACGTCGTACTGCACGTTCGCATTCAGGAGCCAGATCGCGACATCCTTCGCGTTGTCACAGAAAATCTGCAGATGGATGTCGGAGTGCTCGCCCGCCGTGCCGTTGAGCACCGCACCGGTCAGAAACGGATTGAACGCATCGAGCCGCTGCATCCATTCGAGCGCGATCTCGCGCAGGCGGCGCAGCACCGCAGGCTGGCTGTCGCTTTGAAAGAGGGCCTGATATTCGCGGATCTCTTCCTCGATCTGATCGTTGTCGGGCAACCAGGTGCCTTCGATGCGCGTTTCCCCCACCACCTGCCGGGCGGCCTTGCGTTTGGCGGTGGCGTAGTCGAGGCCGTCCTCGGCGATCATCCTTGCTGCCGCGATGGCGATTTCCTCGCGCACGCGCTGGGGATCGAAATGTGATCTGCGAACCATCTTTTAATGATACTAGAGATCGCCCTGGCTCCTGCACGCAGCCACTGCGCCGCGTCCGCTGCCGGGTGCGCAGGGATTTTCCGTCGCTGCGGGGACCGAGGTCGAGCCAATAGGGCTCAGGGCCTCGGGTACAATACCCGTTCTTTGCTGCGGCGGCGCAGGACTGCCGACGTTCCAGCTTCTCCGTCCTTTTCAACCTGATCAATCCGATCAACGCGTTCACGACGCCCGCGCGGCGCGACAGGCTTATGCACATCCATATCCTCGGCATCTGCGGCACGTTCATGGGCGGACTCGCGGTGCTCGCGCGCAGCGCGGGCCACACGGTGACCGGCTGCGACGCCGGCGTGTACCCGCCGATGAGCACCCAGCTCGAAGCGCAGGGCATCCGCCTCATCGAGGGTTACGACGCGAGCCAGACCGAACTCAATCCCGATCTCTACGTGATCGGCAACGTGGTCACGCGCGGCAACCCGCTGATGGAGGAGATCCTCAATCGCGGCTTGCCGTACACGTCGGGTCCGCAGTGGCTCGGCGACCACGTGCTGCGCGACAAGTGGGTGCTCGCGGTGGCGGGCACGCACGGCAAGACCACCACGAGCTCGATGCTCACGTGGCTGCTCGAAGACGCGGGCCTTAATCCGGGCTTCCTGATCGGCGGCGTGCCGCTGAACTTCGGCGTGTCGGCGCGCCTGACCGATTCGAGCTTCTTCGTGATCGAAGCCGACGAGTACGACACGGCGTTCTTCGACAAGCGCTCGAAGTTCGTTCATTACCGTCCGCGCACGGCGCTGCTCAACAATCTCGAATTCGATCACGCCGACATCTTCCCCGATCTCGCGGCGATCGAAACGCAGTTCCATCATCTCGTGCGCACGATTCCGGGCGTTGGCCGCATCGTCACGAACGGCCGTTCGGACGCGCTCGAACGCGTGCTCACGCGCGGCGTATGGAGCGACGTGGAGCGCTTCGGCGTGGATGGCGGCTGGCAGGCGCTGCCGGCGGAAGACGGCGTGGCCGTGGACGAGCGCTTCGCCGTCTATCACAACAGCGAACGTGCAGGCGTGGTGGACTGGCAGATCCAGGGTGAACACAACCGCCTGAACGCGCTCGCGGCGATCGCCGCCGCGCGCAGCGTGGGCGTGCCGCCTGCGCAGGCCGCGGCGTCGCTCGCCACGTTCCGCAACGTGAAGCGCCGCATGGAAGTGCGCGGCAGCGTTGACGGCGTGACCGTCTACGACGATTTCGCGCACCATCCCACGGCCATCGAAACGACGATCGCCGGCCTGCGCACGCGCGTCGGTCACGAAAACACGCGCATCCTCGCCGTGCTCGAGCCGCGCTCGAACACGATGAAGCTCGGCGTGATGAAGGCGCAACTGCCCGCCAGTCTCGCCGACGCCGACCTCGTGTTCGGCTACGGCGCACCGAGCGGCAAGGACGCGCTCGGCTGGGATCTCGCCGGTGCGCTTGCGCCGCTCGGCGAGAAGGCCCGCGCTTTCCACGATCTCGAAGCGCTCGTGAAGGCGGTCGTCGCAGCCGCACGCCCTGGCGACCAGGTGCTCGTGATGAGCAACGGCGGCTTCGGCGGCGTGCATCAAAAGCTGCTCGATGCGCTCTCGGCACGGAGCGCGGCGTGATCGTCTATCTGCACGGCTTTCGCTCGTCGCCCCAGTCGTTCAAGGCGCGCCTCCTGGCGGCGCGCATGGCCGAGCTGGGACGCAGCGGCGAATGGCTGTGCCCGACGCTGCCGGTTTCGCCGCGCGAGGCGATTGCGCTCGCTGAGCAGGAGATCGGCGCGCAAATGAAGCCGGGCGAGCGCGTCACGCTCATCGGCAGCTCGCTTGGCGGCTACTTCGCCACGCATCTCGCGGAAAAGCACGGCTGGCGCGCCGCGCTGCTGAACCCGGCGGTGGTGCCTGACCGCGATCTGTCGAAGTATTTCGGCGAGCAGCCGCTCTGGCACGGCGGCGGCAGCATCGTCGTCGAACCGCGTCACCTGGACGAGTTGCGCGCGCTGGCCGTTACGTCGGTGACGCAACCCGCGCGCTACTATCTAATCGCCGCGACCGGCGACGAAGTGCTCGATTACCGCGAGATGCTCGCGCACTATCCGGGTGTGCCCACACACCTGATCGAAGGCAGCGATCATGGCATCAGCGAGTTCGCAGATTACGTCGACGAAGTGATCCGTTTCTGCGACGCCGCTTGATGCGTGCGAACGCCTATATGTATACAGCACCGCCCGCGCGCCGCGCCGGCGGTCGAAGCAAGTCTGAACGAGAGTATTGAGTGAACGTTTTCTTTGAGGAATCGGGCAGTTTCAAGGCCGGCAGCGTGCTGTCGCGCCAGGGCGATGCATTTCAGGTCGAGCTGCCGGGCGGCCGGCGCGCCAAGGTGCGCGCAAAAGACGTGCTGATCGAGTTCGAGAAGCCGGCTGCGAGCGAACTGCTGGAGCAGGCGGACGCCGCCGCCCAGGAGATCGATCTCGACTTCCTGTGGGAATGCGCGCCTGCCGACGAATTTGCGTACACGGCGCTTGCGAGCGAGTACTTCGGCGAGACCTACGGTCCGGTCGAGCGCGCCGCGCTCGTGCTGCGCCTGCATGGCTCGCCCGTGTACTTTCGCCGCAAGGGGCGCGGCCAGTATCAGCGCGCGCCCGAAGAGCAGCTCAAGATGGCGCTGGCCTCGCTCGAGCGCAAGCGTCAGCAGGCGCTGGTGCAGGCCGGCTACGAGGAGGAGCTGAAGGCGGGTGGACTGCCCGAGGCGTTCAAGGGTAAGGCGCTCGGACTCCTCACGAAGCCGGACAAGAACTCGATCGAATACAAGGCGCTCGAAGCGGCGGCCGCTGCGCGCGGCATTTCGATGCCGCGTCTCATGCTCGAAAACGGCGGCATCGCTTCGCCGCGCGCGCTGCACGAGGCACGCTTCCTCGCGGACTTTTTCCCGCACGGCACCGGCTTCCCGCCGGTCGAAGTGGGCACGCTGCCCGAGGATCTGCCCGATGCCGCCGAGCACGTGCAGGCGTTCTCGATCGACGACGTCACCACGACCGAAATCGACGACGCATTCTCGATCGAGCATCTGGCCGACGGGCGCGTGCGCATCGGCATTCACATCGCGGCGCCCGCACTTGGCATCCAGCGCGGCGACACGGCGGATACGATCGCGCGTACGCGTCTTTCGACGGTCTACATGCCCGGCGACAAGATCACGATGCTGCCCGACGATTTCGTCGACGCCTTCACGCTCAAGGAAGGCGGTCTGCGCCCGGCGCTTTCGCTCTACTGCATCGTGAACCGCGAGACGCAGGAGATCGTCGCGACCGAAACGCGCGCCGAGCGCGTGTTCGTGAAGAGCAATCTGCGTCACAACACGCTCGACGAAGTCGTCACCGAAGCGACGCTCGCCGCGGGCACGGGCGAGTATCCGCACAAGGACGACATCGCCGTGCTGTGGCCGTTCGCGCAGGCCCTGTTCGAGAAGCGCCAGCAGGCGCGCGCCGGTTACGGCCTGCGCCGCGAGGTCCAGCGCAACACCGACTTCAACTTCTACGTGGAAGGCGAGCATGTCACCATCTCGCCGCGCCGCCGCGGCTCGCCGCTCGACCTGATCGTCGCGGAGCTGGCGATTCTCGCGAACTCCACGTGGGGCGCTTTCCTGCACGACCATGGCGTGCCGGGCATCTATCGCTCGCAGCGCGCGTTCGGCGCGCCGACCGGCCCCAAGCGCACGCGCATGCAGACCAACGCCGCGCCGCACGAAGGCCTCGGCGTCGCGCAGTATGCGTGGAGCACCTCGCCGCTGCGCCGCTACGTGGACCTCGTGAACCAGTGGCAGCTGCTCGCCTGTGTGGAGCACGGCGTGGCCGCCAAGCTCGTCGCGCCGTTCAAGCCCAAGGACGCCGATCTGTTCGCCGTCGTGCAGGGCTTCGACGAGACTTACACCGCTTACGCCGACCATCAGCGCCGCATGGAGTACTTCTGGTGCCTGCGCTGGTTGCAGCAGGAAATGCGCGGTGAAGCTGGGCGCGAGCCGCGCCGCGAGTTCCCGGCGAGCGTGGTGAAGGACGACCTGGTGCGCTTCGAAGAAGTGCCGCTGCTCATGCACGTGCCTGCACTCGGCGTGCACGCGCGCGGCACGCGCCTGATGATGGAAGTGCTGTCGATCGACGAGCTGACCATCGAGGCTTCGGTGCGCATGCTGCGCGTGCTCGATGCGCCCGTCGTGACGAGCGGCGAGCAGGCCGAAGAGGATGCGGGCGAAGACGAAGAGCTGATCGAGGCCGCCGACGAGTCCGCACAAAGCGAAGCAGAAGCTGTCGCAGAAGCGGGCGACGCCGACGGCGAGGCGGCAAGCGATGCGCCCGCGGCAGAAGAGCAATCGAGCGAACAGCACGCCACGGAGCCGCGCGAATGAGCGTCAGGGAGTCGAAGCCTGTTGTGCACGCCGACCGCTACGCCGTAGTCGGCAATCCGGTGGCGCACAGCAAGTCGCCGTACATCCACGCGCAGTTCGCGCTGCAAACGGGCGAGCGCGTTGAATACGACCGCCTGCTCGCGCCGCTCGACGGCTTCGTCCAGCACGTGCAGGCCTTTCACGCGGCTGGCGGGCGCGGCCTGAACGTGACCGTGCCGTTCAAGCTGGAAGCGCACGCGCTTGCGCACAAGCTCTCGCCGCGAGCGGCGGCGGCGGGCGCGGTGAACACGCTGCGCTTCGATGCGGACGGCATCTTCGGCGACAACACCGACGGCTTCGGCCTCGTGCGCGACATCGAGGTGAACCTCGACGTTGCGCTCGAAGGCGCGCGCGTGCTGCTGCTCGGCGCGGGCGGCGCGGCGCGCGGCGTCGTGCTGCCGATGCTCGAGCGCCGGCCCCGCGAGATCACCATCGTGAACCGCACGGCGCCCAAGGCGCACGCGCTCATCGAACAGTTCGCAGGCGCGGCGGGCGAGTTCGGCTGCATTCTCAACGGTGGCGGTCCTCAAGACGTCGATCCCAAGCCTTACGACGTGATCGTGAACGCGACGGCGGGCAGCCTCGATGCGGCGTTGCCCGAGTGTGACGAGCGCGCGTTCGGCACCGGTACGCTCGCCTACGACATGATGTACGGCGCGCAGCCCACCGTGTTCATGCGCCACGCGCAGGCACTCGGCGCGCGCGCGGCCGACGGCCTCGGCATGCTGGTCGAGCAGGCCGCCGAGTCGTTCTTCGTGTGGCGCGGCGTGCGGCCCGAGGGCGCGCCGGTGCTGGCGGCGTTGCGCGCGCAGCTCGCCGCGCAGGCCGCGTAACGCCCGGCGCCTCTCGCACAAAACGGAGACGACGCCATGCGCAGGCAAGCCATCGGTGCGCAGGCCGCGGCGGTCGCGAGCGGCAGCGGGCGGCGCGCGCAGTCGCGCAAACGTCCTGGCGCGCTGCGCTGGCTGACCTGGGTCGTCTCGGTGTGCGCGATTGCGTGGATCGCCACGCAACTCTTCTACTTCGCGCAAATCGCGCTCTGGAACTTCGTCGATCCGCAAACCACGGCGTTCATGCGCACCGACGCCGCGCGTCTTTCCACCGACCGCCCCGGTCTCTCGATCCAGCACGAATGGGTCCCGTACGACCAGATCTCGCGCAACCTCAAGCGCGCGATCATCGCTTCCGAGGACGCGAACTTCGTCAACAACAACGGCTACGAAACCGACGCCATCCTCCAGGCTTGGGAAAGGAACAAGCAGCGCGGCCATATCGTGCGCGGCGGCTCGACCATCACGCAGCAGCTCGCGCGCAACCTGTTCCTCTCGCGCGAGCAGAGCTACATCCGCAAGGGCCAGGAGTTCATCATCACGTGGATGCTGCAGACGCTGCTCGACAAGGAACGCATCTTCGAGATCTATCTGAATTCGGTGGAGTGGGGCAATGGCGTGTACGGTGCGCAAGCCGCCGCGCGCTACTACTACCGCACGAGCGCCGCGAAGCTCACGCCGTGGCAGTCGGCGCGGCTCGCGGTGATGCTGCCGCGTCCCAGGTACTTCGACGAGCATCGCAACTCGGCCTATCTCGCGCAGCGCACCGCCGTGATTGCGCGGCGCATGGGGGCGGCCGAGTTGCCGCATTGAAGCGCCGTCGCATCGCCACGCCAATGAAAAACGCGCCGTCTTTGCGGCGCGTTTTCCTTTGATTGTCTGCGTTTCTTCGGCTTACTGGCGAGCGAGCCGCGCGTTATCCGGCATCGGCATGTTGAAGTTGGTGCGAAACGGATTGATGTCGAGGCCGCCGCGCCGCGTGTAGCGCGCGTAGACAGCGAGCCGGTCCGGTTTGCACTCGCGCAGGATGTCCATGAAGATGCGCTCGGCGCACTGCTCGTGAAAGCCCGTGTGATTGCGGTACGAGATGATGTAGCGCAACAGGCCCGCCTGATCGATCTGCGGCCCGACGTAGTGGATCTGCACGCTGCCCCAGTCGGGCTGGCCCGTCACCGGGCAGTTCGACTTGAGCAGGTTCGAGATCAGCGTTTCTTCTACCGGGGCTTCGTCGAAGGCCGCCTTGAGCAGCGTCGGCTCCGGGTGATAGATTTCCGTGTCGAGATCGAGGCGATCGAGCGAGAGCCCTTCGAATTCCTCGAACGGGATCTTGCCGAACGCGCCCGGCTGCTCGAGCCGCACCGATACCGACGCGCCGCAGGCCGCCGTCACATCGCGCTTGATCGTCTCGCGCACCACCTCGGCGGATTCGAACGGCGTTTGCGCGAACGAGCCCAGATAGAGCTTGAACGACTTCGATTCGATGATGTTCGGCGAGTCGGCGGGAATGAAGAACGTGGCGATCGCGATCTGCGGCTTGCCGCGCGCGTTGAGCCACGAAAGCTCGTAGGCGTTCCAGATATCGCTGCCGAAGAAGGGCAGTTGCGCGCCAATGCCGATCTGCTCGCGCGCGCCCGCGCGCGGGATCGGGAAGAGGAGCGAAGCGTCGTATTGCTCGGTGTAGGTGGAGGCCTTGCCGAGCGGAGATTGATCGGGAGTCATGATGCGTTGGCTTCGGTTGCGAGATTGGTCACGCCGCTCGCCACGTGCCCGGTGGCCGTGACCGAGCGCGCGGATTCGCAATGGCGGATCTGGTCGTCGAAGAAAAAATCGGGTTCGAACTCGCGCAGGAACGGGCCTTTGTCGAGTCCGCCAAGGAACATCGCTTCGTCGATCTCGATGTTCCAGGCCATCAGCGTACGGATTGCGCGCTCGTGCGCGGGCGCCGAACGTGCGGTGACGAGGGCGGTGCGGATGCGCATTTGCGCGTTCGCGTCGGCGAGCTTCTGCAGACGGTTCAGCGCTGCGAGCAGCGGCTGCAACGGGCCTTGCGCGAGCGGCAGTTCGCGGTTGTCGCGCTCGTGGCTCACGAAGGCGGAAAGCCCCTTGCTCTGGAAAATCTGCTCGGCTTCGTCGGAAAACAGCACCGCATCGCCATCGAAGGCAATGCGAATCTCGTGCGCGTTGCGTTCCGACATTGTCGCCGATTCTGGAAAGACGCGTGCAGCGGGGAATCCAGCGTCGAGCGCGCTCTTCACATCGGCCGGATTCGCGGAGAGAAACAGCGACGCGTTGAGCGGCTTGAGGTAATGCCAAGGCTCGCGCCCGCGCGTGAACACGCCGCGCTGAATGTCGAGCCCGTGCTCGCGGCACGAACTGAACGCGCGCAGACCGCTGATGGGATCGCTGCGCGAGAGGATCACCACTTCCACGTGATGCGCGCCGTTATTGAGCGCGAGCAGCTTGCGGATCAGCGCGAACGCCACGCCTGGCCGCGCGGGCACGTTCAGGCGCTCGCGCTGGAGCGCCTCGTAGGCTCGCAGGTCGCCCGCCTCGAACACGTGGTTTTCCTCCTCGAAATCGAAGAGCGCACGCGACGAAATGGCGACGACGAGCTTGTCGGAAAGCGATACGGACACGATGGCCGCTCGTTACGCGAGGAACAATCGATACGCCGGGTTTTGCGTCTCTTCCCAGTGCGGATAACCGAGCGTGGCGAGGAAACGGCGGAACTCGGCGTCTTCGGCGGCAGGCACCTGGATGCCCACCAGAATCGAGCTGTAATCGGCGCCCTGGTTGCGGTAGTGGAACAGGCTGATGTTCCAGTTCGGCGCCATCGACGAAAGGAAACGCATGAGCGCACCCGGGCGCTCCGGAAACTCGAAGCGGAACAGGCGTTCGTCGTGCGCGAGCGGCGAGCGTCCGCCCACCATGTAGCGGATGTGCTGCTTCGACAGTTCGTCGCCCGTGAGATCGACGCTCGGAAAGCCGTGATCGACGAAGGTCCTCGCGATCTGCTGCGACTCGCCGCGGTTGCGGATCTGCACGCCCACGAAGATGTGCGCGCGCTCGGCGTCGTCGATGCGGTAGTTGAACTCGGTCACGCTGCGCGTACCGACCAGCTCGCAGAAGCGCTTGAAGCTGCCGCGCTCCTCGGGGATCGTCACCGCGAACACCGCTTCGCGCGCCTCGCCCACCTCGGCACGCTCGGCCACGAAGCGCATGCGGTCGAAGTTCATGTTCGCGCCCGAGGTGATCGCCACCAGCGTCTGCCCCTCGATGCCCTCGCGCTCCGCGTACTGCTTCGCGCCCGCCACGGCCAGTGCGCCTGCGGGTTCGAGCACGCTGCGCGTGTCCTGGAAGACGTCCTTGATCGCGGCGCAAAGGGCATCCGTATCGACCGTGAGCACTTCGTCGAGATAATGGTGGCACAGGCGGAAGGTTTCCTCGCCCACGAGCTTGACGGCCGTGCCGTCGGAGAACAGCCCGACTTCGGTGAGTTCCACGCGCTTGCCCGCCTTGATCGACTGCGCCATCGCGCAGGAATCGTCGGTCTGCACGCCGATCACCCTGATCTCGGGGCGCACGGCTTTTACGTACGCCGCCACGCCCGCAGCCAGCCCGCCGCCGCCGATCGGCACGAAGATCGCGTGAATCGGGGCCTGATGCTGGCTCAGCACCTCCATGGCCACGGTGCCCTGGCCGGCGATCACGTGGGGATCGTCGAACGGATGCACGAAGGTCAGGCCGCGTTCTTCCTGCAGGCGCACGGCGTGGGCGTAGGCGTCGCTGTACGACTCGCCGGCCTGCACGACCTCGACGGTGGCGCCGCCGTGGGCGCGCACGGCATCGACCTTCACCTGCGGCGTGGTCACCGGCACGCAGATCACGGCCTTCACGCCGAGCTTCGCCGCCGAAAGCGCGACGCCCTGCGCGTGGTTGCCCGCCGAGGCGGTGATCACGCCGCGCTCGAGCTGCGCGGGCGAGAGATGCGCCATCTTGTTGTAGGCGCCGCGCAGCTTGAAGGAGAACACCGGCTGGTTGTCCTCGCGCTTGAGGAACACGGCGTTGCGCAGACGCGCCGAGAGGTTCGGAGCGCGCTCGAGTTCGGTTTCGCGGGCGACATCGTACACGCGGGCGGTGAGGATCTTCTTCAGGTAATCGTCGTGGGAGGCCATGCGAGGGCGCGCCGGGCGCGGGTTTAGGGCGGGAAAGCGTAAATGATAGCGCCAACCGCTCCAGCACTGGCGGCGCGGCCTGGCGGCTGGCGCCGGATGCGGCGGCGCGATTCGCCGACCGGCCGGAAGGCAAATCATCGTCAAAGCGCGCGCAATCGGGCGCGAATCGCCCGTCAACGCAAGTGAATCTTGCGTGTTCACCAGGTTCCCACGCAGCGTCAGCGCGGGTGCGGATCATGCGGTAAAATCCTTTTTCGAAACAAGGATCGGATGATGCACTGGCAACCTCGGACAGCCCATTTGATGCCCGCACGGCGCGTAACCCGCCCGGCGGCGCAGCGGCACGCCCGCCACGCACGATCGTGTCGCTAAATCCGAGCGCCGGGGAACCATCGGCGTGAGCGTTGCCGCCATGTGCCTCCCCACCCTTTTCGTCCGCAGCCTGCCACAGGCGGACACGATTTCAGAATAGCGCCCCACGCGCCCCGTCAGTATCCGTCGCAGCGGCCGCGAGCCGTGCACGGGACTGGCCCAAAGAGTCGTCCAACCATGAACGCACCTCAAGTTTTCGATCCTCACGGCGCCGCCGCCGCCGTGGCCGCCGACATCGAACCGCGCCTGCGCGAGATTCCCTATAACTACACGTCGTTTTCGGACCGCGAAATCGTCATCCGCCTGCTCGGCGAAGACGCATGGAACGCGCTCGCCGAGCTGCGCGCGGAGCGCCGCACCGGCCGCTCGGCGCGCATGCTCTACGAGGTGCTGGGCGACATCTGGGTCGTGCGCCGCAACCCGTATCTGCAGGATGATCTGCTCGACAATCCGAAGCGCCGCGCGCTCCTGATCGAGGCGTTGAACCACCGCCTCGCCGAAATCGAGAAGCGCCGCCGCGCCGATCTGCAGGAGCACACGGACAAAGAAGGCGTGGATCGTGCCGCGCGCGTCGAAAAACTGGTCGGCGCCACGCGCCGCGCCATCGACGCCTTCGCGGGCGAGTTCGAGAAGATGGCCGACCTGCGCCGCCGCGCGACGAAGGTGCTCGGCAAGCGCACGGCCAAGGACAACATCCGTTTCGACGGCCTCTCGCGCGTCTCGCACGTGACCGACGCGACCGACTGGCGCGTGGAATATCCGTTCGTCGTCCTCACGCCCGATACCGAAGCCGAAATCGCGGGCCTCATCAAGGCCTGTTTCGAACTCGGCCTCACCGTGATTCCGCGCGGAGGCGGCACGGGCTACACGGGCGGCGCGGTGCCGCTCACGCCGTTCTCGGCCGTCATCAATACCGAAAAGCTCGAGCAGCTCGGCCCCGTCGAGATGACCGACCTGCCGGGCGTGAACCGCAAGGTCGCGACGATTTTCTCGGGCGCGGGCGTGGTCACGCGCCGCGTAACCGAGGCCGCCGACGCCGCGGGCTTCGTCTTCGCCGTCGATCCGACTTCGCTCGATGCGTCCTGCATCGGCGGCAACGTCGCGATGAACGCCGGCGGCAAGAAGGCGGTGCTGTGGGGCACGGCGCTCGACAATCTCGCCTGGTGGCGCATGGTCGACCCGCAGGGCAACTGGCTCGAGGTCACGCGTCTTGACCACAACATGGGCAAGATCCACGACATTCCCGTGGCGCGCTTCGAGCTGAAGTGGTTCGACGGCGAATACGCGCCGGGCGAAAAGCTGCTGCGCGCTGAATCGCTCGATATCGAAGGCAAGCGCTTCCGCAAGGAAGGCCTCGGCAAGGACGTCACCGACAAGTTCCTCGCCGGCCTGCCGGGCGTGCAGAAGGAAGGCTGCGACGGGCTCATCACGTCCGCGCGCTGGGTGCTGCACAAGATGCCCGCGCATACGCGCACGGTGTGCCTCGAATTCTTCGGCCAGGCGCGCGAGGCGATTCCGAGCATCGTCGAGATCAAGGACTACCTGTTCGAAACGTCGAAGCAGGGCGGCGCGATTCTCGCGGGTCTCGAGCACCTCGACGAGCGCTATCTGCGCGCCGTGGGCTACGCGACCAAGAGCAAGCGCAACGCGTTTCCGAAGATGGTGCTGATCGGCGACATCGTCGGCGACGACGCCGATGCCGTGGCCGCCGCGACCTCGGAAGTCATTCGCATGGCCAACGGCAAGAGCGGCGAAGGCTTCGTCGCGGTGTCCGCCGAGGCGCGCAAGCGCTTCTGGCTCGACCGCAGCCGCACGGCCGCGATTGCCAAGCACACCAACGCGTTCAAGATCAACGAAGACGTCGTGATCCCGCTCAACCGCATGGGCGAGTACACGGACGGCATCGAGCGCATCAACATCGAGCTGTCGATCAAGAACAAGCTGCAACTGGTCGACGCGCTCGAAGCGTTCTTCAAGGCGGGCAAGCTGCCGCTCGGCAAGACCGACGACGCGAACGAGATTCCCTCCGCGGAACTGCTCGAAGACCGCGTGCAGCAGGCGCTCGACCTGCTCAAGCGCGTGCGCGAACGCTGGACCTTCGTGGGCGAGAAGCTCGATCTGTCGCTGCGCGAGGCGCAGCACTATCTCGTGCAGCTGGGCTACGAGGCGCTGGCGGAGAAGTTCGCCGACCGCGTGGACGTGCAGCCCGACGCCAACGTCTTCCACGTGACTCAGGACCGCACGGTGCGGATTTCGTGGAAGCAGGAGATCCGCGCGGAACTGCGCAAGATCTTCAACGGCGGCGAATTCAAGCCGATCCTCGACGAGACGCAGGCGATCCACAAGAAGGTGCTGCGCGGGCGCGTATTCGTGGCGCTGCACATGCACGCCGGCGACGGCAACGTGCACACGAACCTGCCGGTCAACTCCGACAACTACGAGATGCTGCAGGACGCGCACCATGCGGTCGCGCGCATCATGAAGCTCGCGCGTTCGCTCGACGGCGTGATCTCGGGCGAGCACGGCATCGGCATCACGAAGCTCGAATTCCTCACGGACGAAGAGATCGCCGAGTTCCGCGCTTACAAGCAACGCGTCGATCCGCAAGGCCGCTTCAACGCGGGCAAGCTGCTCGAAGGCGCCGACCTGCGCAACGCCTACACGCCGTCGTTCGGCCTGATGGGCTACGAGTCGCTCATCATGCAGCAGTCCGACATTGGCGCGATTGCCGATTCGGTGAAGGACTGCCTGCGCTGCGGCAAGTGCAAGCCCGTGTGCGCGACGCACGTGCCGCGCGCGAACCTGCTCTACAGCCCGCGCAACAAGATTCTCGCGACTTCCTTGCTGGTCGAGGCGTTCCTGTACGAAGAGCAGACGCGCCGCGGCGTGTCGATCAAGCACTGGGACGAGTTCAACGACGTGGCCGACCACTGCACGGTCTGCCACAAATGCGTGACGCCGTGCCCGGTCAAGATCGACTTCGGCGATGTGACCATGAACATGCGCAATCTGCTGCGCAAGATGGGCAAGAAGAAGTTCAACGCGGGCAACGCGGCGGGCATGTTCTTCCTGAACGCCACGAACCCGCAGACCATCAACCTCGCGCGCACCGCGATGATGGGCGTGGGCTACAAGGCGCAGCGCCTTGGCAACGACGTGCTGAAGAAGTTCGTCAAGAAGCAGACGGCGCTGCCGCCCGCCACCACGGGCAAGCCGCCCGTGGTCGAGCAGGTGATCCACTTCGTCAACAAGAAGATGCCGGGCAACCTGCCGAAGAAGACGGCGCGCGCGTTGCTCGACATCGAAGACAACAAGATCGTGCCGATCATCCGCAACCCGAAGACGACGAACGTCGATTCGGAAGCGGTGTTCTACTTCCCCGGCTGCGGCTCGGAGCGTCTGTTCTCGCAAGTGGGCCTCGCCACCCAGGCGATGCTCTGGGAAGCGGGCGTGCAGACGGTGCTGCCGCCGGGCTACCTGTGCTGCGGCTATCCGCAGCGCGGCTCGGGCCAGTACGACAAGGCCGAGAAGATCGTCACCGACAACCGCGTGCTGTTCCATCGCGTCGCGAACACGCTGAACTACCTCGACATCAAGACCGTCGTGGTGTCGTGCGGTACGTGCTACGACCAGCTCGCGGGTTATGAATTCGACAAGATCTTCCCGGGATGCCGCATCATCGACATCCACGAGTTCCTGCTCGAGAAGGACATCAAGCTCGACGGCGTGACGGGCACGCGCTACATGTATCACGACCCGTGCCACACGCCGATCAAGACGATGGATCCGGTCAAGCTCGTCAATGAGCTGATGGGTGCTGAACACGACGGCTACAAGATCGAGAAGAACGATCGCTGCTGCGGCGAATCGGGCACGCTGGCCGTGACGCGCCCGGACGTTTCGACGCAGGTGCGTTTCCGCAAGGAAGAGGAAATCCGCAAGGGCGCGGCGAAGCTGCGCGGCATTCCGATCGTCGGCAACGGCGCGAACGGGGTGCAGCCGGCGACGCAGCAGGAAGCGGGCGGGCAGGGTACGACGCAGGACGTCAAGATTCTCACCTCTTGCCCGTCGTGCCTCCAGGGTCTGTCGCGGTACAACGAGGACGCCAACATCGAAGCCGATTACATCGTGGTGGAAATCGCCCGCCACATACTTGGCGAAAACTGGATGGCGGACTACGTTCAGAACGCGAACAATGGCGGAATCGAGCGCGTGCTGGTCTAATGGCTGCGCTCAATTTTCCGTGAACGGGTTCGAGGACGACGATGACATGCGTATTCTGCAGTGAGGAAGGCGGCGACGTGCTGTGGCAGGACGAGCGCATGCGCGTCGTGCTCGCGACTGCCGAGGCCGACTATCCCGGCTTCTGCCGGGTCATCTGGAATGCGCACGTCGCCGAATTCTCGGACCTGGGCGCGGCCGACCGGGAACATCTGATGCGCGCGGTGTACGCCGTCGAGCGTGCGCTGCGCCGCGTCATGCAGCCTTCGAAAGTGAATCTGGCGAGCCTCGGCAACCAGGTGCCGCACGTGCACTGGCACGTCATTCCGCGCTTCACGAACGATGCCCATTTCCCGCTGCCCGTCTGGGCACCGCGCCAGCGCACAGTGTCCGAGGCAATGCTGGGCCAGCGCCGCGCGCAGGCCACGCTGCTGCGCGACGCGGTGCGCCACGAAATGGAGCAGGCTTAAGGCCTGAGCGGGCGGGGGCGGTGAGCGTCCAATTGCGTCCAATACGCGTCCAACACGCATCCAACAGCGGGAACGATCATGAGTGGACTGAAATCCGATACGCCGGTGCCAAGCGGCGTCGTGGTGCACGCCGTCTCGCGCGTGCTGGAACTCCAGTATGCGAACGGGGAGAGCTACCGCGTGCCCTTCGAGCTGATGCGCGTGTATTCGCCCTCGGCGGAGGTGCGCGGGCACGGCGCCGGCCAGGAAACGCTGCAGACGGGCAAGCGCGAGGTGACGATTACGGCGCTGGAAGGTGTCGGCAACTACGCGCTGCAGCCCACGTTCTCCGACGGTCACAACACCGGCATCTACTCGTGGGACCAGCTCTATGAGCTCGCCACACGCCAGGACGAGCTCTGGGCGGAATATTTCGCCAGACTGAAGGCAGCGGGCGTCGAGCGCGACGCTCCGATGGCGGCGCCTCCTGCCGCGCATGGCCACTGCCACTGACGCTTCCTGTTACGATCCAGCCCCGCCGCATCTCTGACAGACGCGGCGCAGCACACCAATAGAACACCCTTCCGCGAAAGGACGAGCGCGATGAGCAAAACCCACTTCGGCTATCAGACAGTCGACGAACAGGACAAGGCGAAGAAGGTGGCCGGCGTGTTTCACTCGGTCGCCTCGAACTACGACCTGATGAACGATCTGATGTCGGGCGGGCTGCACCGCGCGTGGAAGGCGTTCACGATCGCGCAGGCGAACATCCGGCCCGGTGCGAAGGTGCTCGACATCGCGGGCGGCACCGGCGACCTTTCCATGGCGTTCGCGAAGAAAGCGGGCCCGACGGGCGAGGTCTGGCACACCGACATCAACGAGTCGATGCTGCGCGTGGGCCGCGACCGCCTCATCGACAATGGTGTGATCACGCCGGCGCTCCTTTGCGACGCCGAGAAAATTCCCTTTCCGGACAACTATTTCGATGTGGTGACCGTGGCTTTCGGGCTGCGCAACATGACGCACAAGGACGCTGCGCTCGCCGAGATGCGCCGTGTGCTCAAGCCGGGCGGCCGCGTGCTCGTGCTCGAATTCTCGAAGGTCTGGGAGCCGCTCAAGAAGGCGTACGACGTCTATTCGTTCAAGGTGCTGCCGTGGCTTGGCCGGCGCTTCGCCCAGGACGCGGACAGCTACCAGTACCTCGCGGAATCGATCCGCATGCATCCGGACCAGGAAACACTCAAGACGATGATGGAACAAGTCGGCCTCGAAGCCGTCAAATATTACAATTTGTCAGCTGGCGTGGTAGCCTTACACGTCGGCACAAAGTATTAGTGTTCCCAACTCACTGTCTTTAAAGGAATTTTCGCCATGTCTGAGCCCTGCAACGTTGCTTCCAAAAAGCTTTCATCGTCATGGGCCAGACGAATCGGCGTCCTGGCCCTTGCCGGCGTGATGGTTGCCGGCAGCCTCGCATCGTTCGACGCAGAGGCTCGCCGCATGGGTGGCGGCCGCAGTTTCGGCAAGCAGTCGTCCACGGCTACGCAGCGCAGCACCACGCCGCCGCCGGCCCAGCCCACCCCCGCGAATCCCGCGCAGCAGGCCGGCGCCCAGCGCGCTCCCGGCACGCCGGCTCCCACGCCCGCGCCCGCACCGGCGCGCAATCGCTGGCTTGGGCCGATCGCGGGCCTCGCAGCGGGTCTCGGCATCGCCGCGCTGCTTTCTCACTTCGGTCTTGGCGAGGCGTTTGCCGGCATGATGGCCAACATGATCGTCATTGCGATCATCGCCTTTATCGCCGTCTGGCTGATCCGCAAGTTCATGAGCCGCCGCCGTGCCGCGGAACCCGCGTACCAGGGCGGGTATGCGTCGAACAGCATGAACCCGTCGTCGGGCGGGTATCAGCCGCAGGAGCCGCGCTACACCGCGCCGCCCACGGGGCAGTACCTCGCGCCTGAAGCCAATCCGCTGAGCACGCCGCAAATCGATACGCCGGCGGCGGCGTCGATCCCGGCCGGCTTCGACACGGAAGCCTTCGTACGCAATGCCAAGGTTTACTTCGTGCGCCTGCAGGCCGCATGGGACGCGGGCAACATGGACGACATCCGCGAATTCACGACGCCCGAGATGTTCGCCGAAATCCGCGTCGATCTCGCGGGCCGCGGCGCGCAGCCCAACCAGACCGACGTCGTGCAGCTCAACGCGGACCTGCTCGGCGTGGAAGACCGCGGCAGCGAATACCTTGCGAGCGTGCGCTTCTCCGGCCTGATTCGCGAAGCCATGGGTGAGCCGGCCGCGCCGTTCGTCGAGGTATGGAATCTCTCGAAGTCGCGCACGTCGGGCGAAGGCTGGCTGCTCGCGGGCATCCAGCAGGTCGAATCTCACTGAGCCGGTAGCCGGGCCGAGCGTCTCGTGACTTGATCCAGATCGCAGTGCGGTGCCTTCCAGGCGCCCCGCCGCATTCGACAGGGCAGGGCGGCGGCGCGATCCTGTGGCTCGAACGTTACAATAGGAACCCGCCCGGGCTTGTGCCCGTGCGGGTTTTCTTATTCCAAGCCGATGACTCTTGCCGCCAAGCCCTTCGCTGCCGCCGTCAATCACCTGCTCGCCCGCGAAACGTGGGCACGCGAGCGTCTCGCCCCCTATGCCGGCAAGACGGCCCGTCTCACCTGTGCGCCCATCGTGCTCACGCTGCTCGTGCAGCCGGACGGCTATCTGGGCGCGGTCGAGGACCACGATGCGGGCGACGTCGATGTGACGCTCTCGCTGCCCGCAGGCGCGCTCTCGTCGTTCATGCAGGGCGGCCAGGCGGCCGTGATGAAGCACGTGAAGATCGAGGGCGATGCCGAGTTTGCGCAGGTCATCGGCAAGCTCGCCGAGCATCTGCGCTGGGAGCCCGAAGAGGACCTCGCGAAGCTGATCGGCGACGCGCCGGCTTCACGCATCGCCACGCTCGCGCGCGCCGCGAGCGAGCAGGCCCTGCGCACCGGGCGCAACGTGCTCGGCTCGGTCACGGAATATCTGCTCGATGAAAATCCGCAGCTCGTGCGGCGCGCCGAGCTCGACGGCTTCAATGAAGAGCTGTCGCGCGCACGCGACGCGCTGGCGCGCGTGGAAAAGCGCATCGAGCGGCTCGAACAAAAATCACAGGCCGGCGGCGGGAGCCAAAGCGCTGCGCCGCGCGGCTCGCGCTAGTCAACAGGCCCCCCAGACATGCGTTTTCTGCGTTTCCTCAAGATTTTCTTCACCGTCATCCGCTTCGGCCTGGACGAGATGATGTTGAGCCGGATCAACGACCGGCGTGTCGCGCTGCTTCTGCGCATCACCACGATCGGCCGTCGCTTCGACGATCCGCCCGGTTTGCGTCTGCGTCTCGCGCTGGAAAGCCTCGGCCCGATCTTCGTGAAATTCGGCCAGGTGCTGTCCACGCGCCGCGATCTGCTGCCGCCCGATATCGCCAACGAACTGGCGAAGCTGCAGGACCAGGTGCCGCCGTTCGATTCGAACGTGGCGATCGGCCTGATCGAGAAGTCGCTAGGCGCACCGGTCGACACGATCTTCGACGAGTTCGAGCGTGTGCCGGTGGCGAGCGCATCGATTGCCCAGGTGCACTTCGCCAAGGTGAAGTCGGGCCAGCACGCGGGCAAGCCGGTGGCGGTGAAGGTGCTGCGCCCGAACATGCGTCCGGTGATCGACTCCGACCTCGCGCTGCTGCGCGACATCGCCGTGTGGGCCGAGCGCCTGTGGGCCGACGGCAAGCGTCTGAAGCCGCGCGAAGTGGTGGCCGAATTCGACAAGTACCTGCACGACGAGCTCGACCTCATGCGCGAGGCCGCGAACGGCAGCCAGTTGCGCCGCAATTTCGCGGGCCTCGACCTGCTGCTCGTGCCGGAAATGTACTGGGAATTCAGCACGGCCAACGTGCTGGTGATGGAGCGCATGGTCGGCGTGCCGATCAGCCAGGTGGACAAGCTGCGGGCGGCAGGCGTGGACATTCCGAAGCTCGCGCGCGAGGGTGTCGAGATCTTCTTCACGCAGGTGTTCCGCGACGGCTTCTTTCACGCCGACATGCACCCCGGCAACATTCAGGTGAGTCTCGATCCCGTGCATTTCGGCCGCTATATTGCGCTCGATTTCGGCATCGTCGGCGCGTTGTCCGACTTCGACAAGAATTATCTCGCGCAGAACTTTCTCGCGTTCTTCAAGCGCGACTATCACCGCGTGGCGACGCTGCATATCGAATCGGGGTGGGTACCGCCCAACACGCGCGTGGAGGAGCTGGAAAGCGCGATTCGCGCCGTGTGCGAACCGTATTTCGACCGGGCGTTGAAGGACATCTCGCTCGGCCAGGTGCTGCTGCGCCTCTTCCAGACCTCGCGGCGCTTCAACGTGGAAATCCAGCCGCAGCTCGTGCTGCTGCAAAAGACCATGCTCAACGTCGAAGGTCTCGGGCGCTCGCTCGATCCGGAGCTCGATCTCTGGAAAACGGCGAAGCCGTATCTCGAGCGCTGGATGACCGAGCAGATCGGCCTGCGCGGCTGGTACGAGCGCTTCAAGATCGAAGCGCCGCAATGGAGCAAGACGCTGCCGCAATTGCCGCGCCTCGTGCACCAGGCGCTCCTGCATCGCCAGGAACCGGGCGGTTTCGCGAACGACGAGACGATCCGCGCGATGCTCGCCGAGCAACGCCGCACGAACCGCCTGCTGCAGGGCCTGCTCCTGTTCGGCGTTGCCGTGGGCGTGGGCATGGTGGCCGCGCGCGTGTGGCTCGCGTTTGCCTACGGCGGCTGACGGACCACGTGAACAAGGAGTGAGACGATGAGCGACCCGACCCTGCCGCCGCAACCGGGCGAAGTGCCCGAGTTCGAAACCCGCGACCCGGCGTCGCCCTCGTTCTGGAATGAGCGCTTTGCGCGCGGCTTCACGCCGTGGGATCAGGCGGGCGTGCAGCGCCAGTTCGAAGCCTTCGCCACGGCGCACCCTGGCGCCGCGGTGCTGATTCCGGGCTGTGGTAATGCCTGGGAAGCACGTTGGCTCGCCGAGCGCGGCCGTACGGTGCGCGCCATCGACTTCGCGCCGGCCGCGGTCGCGAGCGCGCGCACGGCGCTGGGGCAGTACGCCGGTGTCGTCGAAGAGGCGGACTTCTACGCCTACACGCCGCCGTTCATGCCGGCCTGGGTGTTCGAGCGCGCGTTCCTGTGCGCGCTGCCCAAAACGCAGCGCGCGAGCTACGCCACCCGCATGGCCCAGCTGTTGCAGCCCGGCGCATTGCTCGCGGGCTATTTCTTCATCGGCGAGACGCCCAAGGGCCCGCCGTTCGCGATCGCGCGCGACGAACTCGACGCCTTGCTCACGCCGTACTTCACGTTGGCCGACGATCAGCCCGTGGCCGACTCGCTGCCCGTGTTCGTCGGGCGCGAGCGATGGCTCGTGTGGCGCCGCAACGACGTCGCGCCGTCGCCCGTTTGAGCGGGGTTGGAGCTGTCTCGGGCCGGCACGCCGTGCGCTTGCCGCCTTGCATGACCGCGCGCGCTCTTGATGTGCGCGCAACCTGCGCTCATGTAAGCCGAGGCGGCCGCAACCCTCCGACCTTCCCCGCTGGACACCCAACCCCGGTAAATGCCAGGGGCGATCCTGGTTTGCGGCTATAATTCAAGGCTTTGCAAGCAATTATCAGATTTTCATCAGGATAGAGATCATGCCGATCTACGCTTATCGCTGCGAGTCGTGCGGCTTCGACAAGGACGTGCTCCAAAAGATGAGCGATGCGCCCCTGACGCAGTGCCCGAGCTGCGGTGCGGACACGTTTCGCAAGCAGGTGACCGCAGCGGGCTTTCAGCTGAAAGGTTCGGGCTGGTACGTCACCGATTTCCGCGGCGGCAACGGCAGCAAGAGCGGCGCGGCGGCCGGCGCGAAGGAGGCTGGCGAAAACGCGCCGTCGTCGGAAGCCGGCAAGCCGGCCGGCGAGGGCGCCGCGAGTGCTTCCAGCGATTCGGGCGCAGCCGCGCCCGCCGCGAGCACCCCAGCGAGTACGCCCAGCCCGGCAGCCTCGACCTGACAACCTGCGGCGCGATTCCTCTATTTCCGGGACACGCGCCGCGCCGTAGCCGCGCCGGCAGCCCGTTTGCCGCGCACGGCCCGCATGGCGGTGTACATGACGATCAAGAAAGCGACGTTCAAATCGGTATTCCTGACCGGCCTGCTGGTGCTGGTGCCGTTGGCCATCACGCTGTGGGTGCTGAACCTCGTCATCGGTACGATGGATCAGACGCTGCTGCTGCTGCCCGAATCGTGGCGGCCGGAGCGCATGTTCGGCGTGCGCCTGCCGGGACTCGGCGCGGTGCTCACGCTCGCGTTCATCTTCGGGGTCGGTTTGCTCACCCACAACTTCATCGGGCAGAAGCTGGTGGAGTGGTGGAACGCGCTGGTGCGCCGCATTCCGATCATCGGACCGCTGTACGGCAGCATCCAGCAGGTTTCCGATACACTGCTTTCGAGCAACGGCAATGCATTTCGCAAAGCGCTCCTGATCGAATACCCGCGCAAGGGTTCGTGGACGATCGCGTTTCTCACCGGCATTCCCGGCGGCGACGTAGTCAACCACCTGCAGGAAGATCACGTGAGCGTCTATGTCCCGACTACGCCGAATCCGACGTCGGGCTTTTTCCTGATGGTGCCAAAGAGCGAGGTGGTCGAGCTGGACATGACCGTCGACGCCGCGCTCAAGTATATTGTTTCGATGGGCGTGGTCGCGCCGGCAACCTCACCACGCCGCCCCATCGATCCTCCGCTTTAATACCGGACGACGCGCTGCTGCGCGCCGCTCCCGTTCATTCATGCATAACGAAAGACGAACATCATGTCGATGAGATCTGAATACTGCGGTCTGGTGACCGAACAGCTGCTGGGCCAAACTGTTTCGCTGTGCGGATGGGTGCAGCGCCGCCGCGACCATGGCGGCGTCATCTTCATCGACCTGCGCGACCGCGAGGGCCTCGTTCAGGTCGTGTGCGACCCGGACCGCGCGGAGATGTTCAAGATCGCCGAAGGCGTGCGCAACGAGTTCTGCGTGCAGGTCAAGGGTCTCGTTCGCAATCGTCCGGAAGGCACGGTCAACGCGAACCTCACGAGCGGCAAGATCGAAGTGCTGTGCCACGAAATCGTGGTGCTCAACGCGTCGGTCACGCCGCCGTTCCAGCTCGACGACGACAACCTCTCGGAAACCACGCGCCTCACGCATCGCGTGCTCGACCTGCGCCGTCCGCAGATGCAGCACAACCTGCGTTTGCGCTACCGCGTGACGATGGCCGTGCGCAAGTATCTCGACGCGCTCGGCTTCATCGACATCGAAACGCCGATGCTCACGAAGAGCACGCCGGAAGGCGCGCGCGACTACCTCGTGCCGTCGCGCGTAAACGCGGGCCAGTTCTTCGCGCTGCCGCAGTCGCCGCAGCTCTTCAAGCAGCTCCTGATGGTGGCGAACTTCGATCGCTACTACCAGATCGTCAAGTGCTTCCGCGACGAAGACCTGCGCGCCGACCGTCAGCCCGAATTCACGCAGATCGACTGCGAAACGTCGTTCCTCGGCGAGCAGGAAATCCGCGACCTGTTCGAAGACATGGCGCGTCACGTGTTCAAGGAAACGATCGACGTCGAGCTCGACGCGAAGTTCCCGATCATGCCGTATGCGGAAGCCATGAGCCGCTTCGGTTCGGACAAGCCGGACCTGCGCGTGAAGCTCGAATTCACCGAGTTGACCGACGCCATGAAGGACGTCGACTTCAAGGTGTTCAGCGCACCGGCCAACACGAAGGACGGCCGCGTCGCGGCGCTGCGCGTGCCGAAGGGCGGCGAGCTGTCGCGCGGCGACATCGACGGCTACACGGAATTCGTGCGTATCTACGGCGCGAAGGGTCTCGCGTGGATCAAGGTCAACGAAGCCGCGAAGGGCCGTGACGGTCTGCAAAGTCCGATCGTCAAGAACCTGCACGACGCCGCGATCGCCGCGATCCTCGAGCGCACCGGCGCGCAAGACGGCGACATCATTTTCTTCGCGGCAGACCGCGCGAAGGTCGTGAACGACAGCCTCGGTGCACTGCGCCTGAAGATCGGCCACTCGGAGTTCGGCCGTGCCAACGGCCTCGTCGAGAAGGGCTGGAAGCCGCTGTGGGTGATCGACTTCCCGATGTTCGAGTACGACGAGGAAGAAAACCGCTACGTGGCCGCGCACCACCCGTTCACGAGCCCGAAGGACGAGCACCTGGAATACCTCGAAACGGATCCGGGCCGCTGCCTCGCCAAGGCTTACGACATGGTGCTCAACGGCTGGGAAATCGGCGGCGGCTCGGTGCGTATCTATCAGGAAGACGTACAGAGCAAGGTGTTCCGCGCGCTCAAGATCAATGCGGAAGAAGCGCGCGCGAAGTTCGGCTTCCTCCTCGACGCGCTGCAATACGGCGCGCCGCCGCACGGCGGTATCGCGTTCGGTCTGGACCGCATCGTCACGATGATGGCCGGCGCCGATTCGATTCGCGACGTGATCGCGTTCCCGAAGACGCAACGCGCGCAGGACCTGCTTACGCAGGCCCCGAGCCCGGTGGACGAGCGCCAGCTGCGCGAACTGCACATCCGTCTGCGTCAGCCCGAGCAGAAGACGGCGCAGTAAGCCGCCCTCCTGCTGCGAAGGCCCGTCAGGGCTTTTGCATCGCAACAACAAAAAAGGCGCATCGTGCGCCTTTTTCGCTTTTTGCGTTAAATTACCTTTAGACGCGCCGCAAGCGCGCAGCGCGCGTTCCTCCCCACGCTCCATCACCATGCAGAAGCCGCCGAAGATTCCGGAATCCGTACTCGTCGTCATCCATACGCCGCAACTGGAGGTCCTGATCATCGAACGCGCCGACCGGCCGGGTTTCTGGCAGTCGGTCACCGGCTCGAAAGATCGTCCAGGCGAGCCATTCGCCGAAACCGCCGTGCGCGAGGTGGGCGAGGAGACGGGTATTGCGGTGGGCGCCGGGAACGTTCCGCAGGCGGCGCTGCTCGACTGGCATCACGAGATCGAGTACGAAATCTATCCCGTTTGGCGCCATCGCTATGCGCCCGGCGTCACGCGCAACACCGAGCACTGGTTCAGCCTGGAAGTGCCAACGGGCACAGTCGTCACGCTCGCGCCGCGCGAGCATACGGCTTATCTGTGGCTGCCTTACGAGCAGGCGGCGGCGAAGTGCTTCTCGTGGTCGAACCGCGAAGCCATTCTGCAACTGCCCATGCGGCTACGCGAAGGGCGTGGGTGAACGCGACATGAGCGAAACCAGTACCGATCCCGGCATTGAATCGCAGCGCGTGGTGCGGCTACGCGAGGCGCTGCTTGGCCGGCGCTATCGTTCGCGCTATCGCTTCACGAGCGGCAACGACGTGCGCCTGTTCGGCTCGAGCGCCGGTCTGTTCGGCGCGATGATCGAGCGCATCGACGCCGCCGAGCGGGACGTCGCGCTCGAAACCTATATCTTCTGCGACGACGACATTGGCCGCGCGCTCTCCGATGCGCTCATGCGCGCGGCGTCGCGCGGCGTGCGCGTGCGCGTCATCACCGACGGCATCGGCTCGCCACGCATCGCGCTGTTCGAGACCTGGCCGGGCGGGGGGGTGGAGCACCGCGTCTACAACCCGCATATCTTCGGGCGCTTCGGTTTTTCGCGCACGCACCGCAAGCTCGCCGTGATCGACGACCAGTTCGCCTTCTGCGGCGGCATCAACGTGATCGACGATTTCGAGCAGGACGGCCACAGGCTGCCCTACGCGCGCTGGGATTTCGCCGTCGAGCTGTACGGTCCCGTGGTCGTGGACGTGCGCCTTGCGATCGAGCAGCAGTGGCGGCGTATCCGGCTCGGCTACCGGCCGCCGCTGCCCCAGCAACTCTCGCCCGGCGTGCCCGCGAGCGCGGGTTTCATGTCGCCGCATCCCACCGGCCACACGGTGGGGCGCCCCACGCAGATCGTCGACGACGCGCTGCGCGCGCTTGCACCCACTGTTAGCTCGCCGCGGGCGAAACGCTTCTTCACGCGTCTGCGCGAGCGCCTGCGCGCGAGCGTGCGCGACCCGCGCGCGGCGCAGGTGCCCTGCGTGGCGTTCGTCGCGCGCGACAACGTGGTGAACCGGCGTGCGATCGAAAAGGCTTATCTCGACGCCATCGGCGAGGCGCGCAAGGAAGTGCTGCTCGCCAATCCGTATTTCATGCCGGGCCGGCGGCTGCGTCGCGCGCTCGTGAGCGCCGCGGAGCGCGGCGTGGCGGTCAAGCTTCTGGTCGGACGAAAGGAATTCAAGGTACTCGACTACGGGGTGCCGTTCCTCTATCACCAGCTTCTCAGCGCGGGCGTGCAGATTGCGGAGTACGAGAAAACGATGCTCCACGGCAAGGTGGCCGTCGTCGATTCGAGCTGGGGCACCGTGGGTTCCTCGAACCTAGACGCGCTCAGCCTCGTGCTCAATAACGAGGCCAACGTGCTGCTCGTGCAGCATCCGCAGATCGAACAGCTGCGCTGCGAGATCCTCGCGGCGTTCGGCGACGCCGCACAGATCGACCGTGCGCGCTACGAGGCGCGGCCGTGGCACGTACGCGCCGTGAACTGGCTCGCCTGGGCGTTCTATCGTGCGCTCATGAAGCTCATCACCGTGGGCGGCTACGACTAGAAACAGAAAGCTGCCATACGAATCCCCGCTCGTGCAATCGAGAGAATGTCGGCTTGCGCGCGGCGCCCGAACCCCGAAAATTAGAGTACCGGTTAGAAATCGGTTTCTAATAAAGTCCTTGTTTCGCGGACGGCCGTCCTCAACAATAGTACGGCCGTTCGATTTAATTCAGCCGAGATGTAAGCAGTTAATGAGCAGTTGACAGCGACATCGCGGCCACATCGTTACGGTAAAGAAAGCTATGCGAAAAGGCGAACAGACACGAGCCGCCATTCTGGATGCAGCACTCGACCTCGCAGGTCGCGATGGCCTTGAAGGCTTGACCATCGGCCTGCTCGCCGAGCGCATGCAGATGAGCAAGAGTGGCGTCTTCGCTCACTTCGGGTCTCGGGAAGACCTGCAGGTCGAGGTGGTGCGCGAGTACCACCGTCGATTCGAGGAAGAAGTCTTCTTTCCGAGTTTGCGCGAGCCACGCGGTTTGCCGCGTCTGCGTGCGATGCTGTCGCGATGGTTCGAGAAGCGCATTCACGAAGTCACGACCGGCTGCATCTACATCAGCGGCGCCGTCGAGTACGACGACCGCGCGGACAGCCAGGTGCGCGAGACGCTGGTCGCGAGCGTGTCGATGTGGCGCGCGGCGCTCCTGAGGGCCATTTCGCAGGCAATCGAAGAAGGCCATTTGCGCAAGGAGACCGATCCCGCGCTGATGCTCTTCGAACTGTATAGCGTGACGCTCGGCCTGCATCATGACGGCCGCTTCCTGCATCTGCCGGACGCGGTCGAGCATACGTGGGCTGCGTTCGAGAAGCTGATTGTTTCGTATCAGAGCGAGACCCAGTAGCGCCCGGCCGCAACATCGAAGTCGCGGCGGCGCGCGAGGGACCCGAAGCTCAAATTTTGGAGAGAAGACATGGGACAGTACACCGCGCCGCTGCGCGACATGCAGTTCGTTCTGCACGAACTGCTGAACGTGGAAGGCGAAGTGAAGCAGATGCCGAAGCACGCCGACCTCGACGCCGACACCATCAACCAGGTGCTCGAAGAAGCCGGAAAATTCTGCTCCGAGGTGCTGTTTCCGCTGAACCAGGTCGGCGACCGTGAAGGCTGCACGTACGCCGGCGACGGCGTCGTCACCACGCCTGCTGGTTTCAAGGAAGCGTACAAGCAATACGTCGAAGCGGGCTGGCCCGCGCTCGGCTGCGATCCCGAATACGGCGGCCAGGGCCTCCCCGCGTTCGTGAACAACGCGCTCTACGAAATGCTGAACTCGGCGAACCAGGCGTGGACCATGTATCCGGGTCTCTCGCATGGCGCCTACGAGTGTCTGCATGCACACGGCACGCCCGAGCTCCAGAAGGCTTATCTGCCGAAGCTCGTCGAAGGCGTATGGACCGGCACGATGTGCCTGACCGAGCCGCACTGCGGCACCGACCTCGGCATCCTGCGCACGAAGGCCGAGCCGAACGGCGACGGCTCGTACGCGATCACCGGCACGAAGATTTTCATCTCGAGCGGTGAGCACGACATGGCCGAGAACATCATCCACCTCGTGCTCGCTCGACTGCCCGATGCGCCGCCGGGAACCAAGGGCATCTCGCTGTTCGTCGTGCCGAAGTTCATCCCCACGGCAGCGGGCGAAGTGGGCGAGCGCAACGGCATCAAATGCGGCTCGATCGAACACAAGATGGGCATTCACGGCAACGCGACCTGCGTGATGAATCTCGACGGCGCGAAGGGCTGGCTCGTCGGCGAACCGAACAAGGGCTTGAACGCCATGTTCGTGATGATGAACGCGGCGCGTCTGGGCGTCGGCATGCAAGGTCTCGGCCTCACCGAAGTCGCGTACCAGAACTCGCTCGTCTATGCGAAGGAGCGCCTGCAGATGCGCTCGCTGACGGGCCCGAAGGCGCCCGAAAAGGCCGCTGACCCGATCATCGTGCATCCGGACGTGCGCCGCATGCTGCTCACGCAGAAGGCCTGGGCCGAAGGCGCGCGCGCCTTCACGTACTGGTCCGCGCTGCAGATCGACAAGGAGCTCTCGCACGGCGACGAAGGCGAGCGCAAGGAAGCGGCCGACCTCGTCGCGCTGCTCACGCCGATCATCAAGGCCTTCCTCACCGACAACGCGTTCGAGAGCACCAACCTCGGCATGCAGGTGTTCGGCGGCCACGGCTTCATCTCCGAGTGGGGCATGGAGCAGTACGTGCGCGACGCGCGTATCAACCAGATCTACGAAGGCACGAACACGATCCAGTCGCTCGACCTGCTGGGCCGCAAGGTGCTGGGCGATATGGGCGCGAAGCTCAAGAAGTTCGGCAAGCTCGTGACGGATTTCGTCGAAGCCGAAGGCGTCAAGCCGGAAATGCAGGAGTTCGTGAATCCGCTCGCCGACATCGGCGACAAGATGCAGAAGCTCACGATGGAAATCGGCATGAAGGCGATGCAGAACCCGGACGAAGTGGGCGCGGCCGCGGTGCCGTATCTGCGCACGGCGGGCCACCTCGTGTTCGCCTACTTCTGGGCACGCATGGCGCGCATCGCGCTCGACAAGGAAAGCTCGGGCGATCCGTTCTACAAGTCGAAGCTGGCCACGGCGCGTTTCTATTTCGCGAAGCTGTTGCCCGAAACGGCCACGTCGATCCGCCAGGCGCGCGCGGGTTCGAAGACGCTGATGGAAGTCGACGAAGCGCTGTTCTAAAAGCCAACGGGCGCGCGCTTTTCAAAGGCGCGCGCGCCGTCAACACGATGTCCGGAGGCGGCCCACGTTGAAACGCGCCGCCCTCACACCTCAATCCGCTCGACATTGCATACCCGCTGGAGGAACAACGTGAGCAACCTCAATATTCGCAAGGTGGCCGTGCTCGGCGCCGGCGTGATGGGCGCGCAGATCGCCGCGCACCTGATCAACGCCCGCGTGCCCGTGCTGCTGTTCGATTTGCCCGCGAAAGAAGGCCCGAAGAACGCCATCGCGCTGAAGGCGATCGAGACGCTCAAGAAGCTCTCGCCCGCGCCCTTCGGCATGAAGGACGACGCGCAATACATCACGCCCGCGAACTACGAAGACGACATCGCAAAGCTCGCGGAATGCGACGTGGTGATCGAGGCGATCGCCGAGCGCATGGACTGGAAGCACGACCTCTACAAGAAGGTCGCGCCGCACCTCGGCCCGAACGCGATTTTCGCGACCAACACCTCGGGCCTGTCGATCACCGAACTCTCGCATGGCTTCGACGATGCGTTGAAGGCGCGCTTCTGCGGCGTGCACTTCTTCAACCCGCCGCGCTACATGCACCTCGTCGAGCTGATCCCGACGACGCAAACGAAGCCCGAAATCCTCGACCAGCTCGAATCGTTCCTCACGAGCGTGGTAGGCAAGGGCGTGGTGCGCGCGAAGGACACGCCCAACTTCATCGCGAACCGCGTGGGCGTGTTCTCGATCCTCGCGGTGATCGCCGAGGCGAAGAAGTTCGGTCTGCGTTTCGACGAAGTCGATGACCTCACGGGCGCGCGCCTTGGCCGCGCGAAGTCGGCGACGTTCCGCACCGCGGACGTCGTGGGTCTCGACACGATGGCGCACGTCATCAAGACGATGCAGGACAACCTGAAGGACGACCCGTTCTTCCCTGTGTATGAGACGCCGGCCGTGCTCGCGGGTCTCGTGGCGAAGGGCGCGCTCGGCCAGAAGACGGGCGGCGGCTTCTATCGCAAGGAAGGCAAGGCGATCAAGGTGCTCGACGCCAACACGGGCGAGTACGTCGACGGCGGCGGCAAGGCCGACGAACTGGTGGGCCGCATCCTCAAGCGCCCGCCCGCTGAGCGTCTGAAGCTGCTGCGCGAAACGCAGCATCCGCAGGCGCAGTTCCTGTGGTCGATCTTCCGCGACGTGTTCCACTACATCGGCGTGCATCTGCAGTCGATCGCCGACAACGCGCGCGACGTCGATCTCGCGATCCGCTGGGGCTTCGGCTGGAACGAAGGTCCGTTCGAAGGCTGGCAGGCCGCGGGCTGGAAACAGGTCGCAGAGTGGGTGAAGGAAGACATCGATGCAGGCAAGGCGCTGTCGAATGCACCGCTGCCCGCCTGGGTGTTCGAAGGCGCGGTCGCCGCGAACGGCGGCGTGCACGGCGCGGAAGGTTCGTGGTCGCCCGCTGAAGCGCGCTTCGTGCCGCGCTCGACGCTGCCGGTGTACGAGCGTCAGGTGTTCCGTGCGGCGCTGTTCGGTGAAACGAGCGCACGCGATCCGAAGACCTACGGCAAGACGCTGTTCGAGAACGACAACCTGCGCGCCTGGGTGGACGACCGCGCGGGCGAGGACGACGTCGTCATCGTCTCGTACAAGAGCAAGATGAACACGATGGGCCCGGGCCTGCTCGACTCGCTCGTGAAGGCCATCGACATCGCGGAAGACGGCTACAAGGGCCTCGTGATCTGGCAACCGACGTCGTTCAAGCTCGGCGCGCCGGGCGGCCCGTTCTCGGCAGGCGCGAACCTCGAAGAGGCGATGCCCGCGTTCATGATGGGCGGGGCGAAGGGCATCGAGCCGTTCGTGAAGAAGTTCCAGGACACGATGCTGCGCGTGAAGTACGCGAACGTGCCGGTGATCACGGCGGTGTCGGGCATCGCGCTCGGCGGCGGCTGCGAAATCATGCTGCAAAGCGCGAAGCGCGTGGCGCATGTCGAGAGCTATGTCGGCCTCGTGGAAGTGGGCGTGGGTCTCGTGCCCGCGGGCGGCGGCCTGAAGGAAGCGGCGATTCGTGCAGCCGAAGGCGCAGCGGCGATCGGCGCGGCCCCGAGCGATCTGCTCCGGTTCCTGCAGAAGTCGTTCGAAAACGCGGCGATGGCGAAGGTTTCGGCCTCGGCGCACGAAGCCCGCGCAATGGGCTATCTGAAGCCGTCGGACACGATCGTCTTCAACGTGTTCGAACTGCTCGACACGGCGAAGAAGGAAGCGCGCGCACTCTCCGCTGCGGGCTACCGCCCGCCGCTGCGCGCCACGCAGATTCCGGTGGCGGGCCGCTCGGCGATCTCGACCATCAAGGCATCGCTCGTGAACATGCGCGACGGCCGCTTCATCAGCGATCACGACTTCCTGATCGCGAGCCGCATCGCGGAAGCGGTGTGCGGCGGCGACGTCGAGGCGGGCAGTCTCGTCGACGAAGAATGGCTGCTCAAGCTCGAGCGCCGCGCCTTCGTCGATCTGCTCGGCACGCAGAAGACGCAGGAACGCATCATGGGCATGCTGCAAACCGGCAAGCCGGTGCGCAACTAAGCGGCACGACGCACACCAGATACTGGAGTAAGAGATGAGCAAACAGTTGCAGGACGCATACATCGTCGCCGCGAGCCGCACGCCCATCGGCAAGGCGCCGCGCGGCGTGTTCAGGAATACCCGCCCGGACGAGCTGCTGGTTCACGCGATCAGGTCGGCCGTGGCGCAGGTGCCCGGCCTCGACACGAGCGTGATCGAAGACGCCATCGTCGGCTGCGCGATTCCCGAAGCCGAGCAGGGCCTGAACGTGGCGCGTATCGGCGCGCTGCTCGCGGGTCTGCCGCAAAGCGTGGGCGGCGTGACCGTCAACCGCTTCTGCGCATCGGGCCTCACGGCGCTCGCCATGGCCGCGGACCGCATCCGCGTGGGCGAGTCCGACGCGATGATCGCGGGCGGCTGCGAGTCGATGAGCATGGTGCCGATGATGGGCAACAAGCCGTCGCTTTCGCCGCATATCTTCGATCGCAATGAAGACGTCGGCATCGCCTACGGCATGGGCCTCACGGCCGAGAAAGTGGCGGAGCGCTGGAAGGTGAGCCGCGAGGCGCAGGACGCGTTCTCGGTCGAATCGCATCGCCGCGCGCTCGCCGCGCAGCAGGCCGGCGAGTTCAAGGACGAAATCGCGCCGTACACGATCGTCGAGCGTTCCCCCGATCTCGCGTCGGGCGAAGTGAAGGTGAAGGAGCGCCTGATCGAGCTGGACGAAGGCCCGCGTGCGGATACCACGCTCGAAGGCCTCGCGAAGCTGCGCGCGGTGTTCGCCAACAAGGGCTCGGTCACGGCCGGCAACAGCTCGCAGACGTCGGACGGCGCGGGCGCGTTGATCGTCGTCTCCGAGAAGATCCTCAAGCAGTTCAACCTCACGCCGCTCGCGCGTTTCGTGAGCTTCGCGGTGCGCGGCGTGCCGCCGGAGATCATGGGCATCGGTCCGAAGGAAGCGATTCCGGCGGCGCTGAAGGCTGCGGGCCTGAAGCAGGACGATCTCGACTGGATCGAACTGAACGAGGCGTTCGCCGCGCAGTCGCTGGCGGTGATCCAGGACCTCGGCCTCGATCCTGCGAAGATCAACCCGCTTGGCGGCGCGATTGCGCTGGGCCACCCGCTCGGCGCGACGGGCGCGATCCGCGCCTCGACGGTCGTCCACGGCCTGCGCCGCCGCAACTACAAGTACGGCATGGTGACGATGTGCGTCGGCACCGGCATGGGTGCGGCGGGCATCATCGAGCGGCTGTAAGCGTTCATCTGATTAGCGCATTGGCGTTATCGACACGGTTCGCAGACTTCGCGGTCTGCGGACCGTTTTTCGTATCACGATTGGGATGCGAGGAGACAGGTTTATGAGCAACGAAATTTTGGTAGCACACGAAAACGGCGTGCTCACGATCACCATCGACCGGCCCGCGCGCAAGAACGCGCTGACGCCCGCGATGTATCAGGCGATGGCCGACACGCTCAACGGCGCGAACAAGGACACCTCGGTGCGCGCGGCGCTGCTGCGCGGCCACGCCGAGATCTTTACGGCCGGTAACGACATCGAAGACTTTCTGAAGGGGCCGCCCGCGGGCGCCGATTCGCCCGTGATCCGCTTTCTCGATGCCATCGCGGCGTTCGAAAAACCGCTCGTCGCCGCGGTGAAGGGGCCGGCGATCGGCGTGGGCACGACGCTGCTCCTGCATTGCGACATGGTCTATGCCGCCGACAACGCGCGTTTCGCTGTGCCGTTCTCGCAACTCGGGCTGTGCCCCGAAGCGGCTTCGTCGCTGCTGCTGCCGCGCATTGCGGGCCACCAGGGCGCGGCGGAAAAGCTGCTGCTCGGCGAGACCTTCGACGCGGCGGAAGCGCATCGCATGGGCTTCGTGAATCGCGTGCTGCCGGCGGCCGAACTCGACGCGTTCGTTAGCGCGCAACTGGCGAAGCTCGTGGCGCTGCCCGCGTCGTCGCTGCGCGTGACGAAGTCGCTCATGAAGCGCGCGGACACGCACGAGGTCAAGACGCGCATGAGCGAAGAGTTCGTGCACTTCGGCAAGATGCTGCTCGCGCCCGAAGCGCGCGAGGCGTTCACGGCTTTCCTCGAAAAGCGCAAGCCGGATTTCCGGCAGTTCGATTAAGCGCTAACGGTGCTTCAGGCCGTTTCGTAATCGACGTACCCGGACTCGCGGCAAAAGCTCACGAGCCGCAGTCCGGCGCGCCTGGCGATGGCGATGGCAAGCGAGGAGGGCGCCGAGATCGTCGCGACCATCGGAATGCCCACCCGCGCGGCCTTGCGCACCAGTTCGTAGCTCGCGCGGCTCGAGAGGAAGACGAAGCCCTGCTGCGTGTCGGCGCGCTCCATCACGAGCTGGCCGATGAGCTTGTCGAGCGCGTTATGGCGTCCCACGTCTTCGAAGGCGCGCAGGATCGCGCCGTTTTCGTCGCACCACGCGGCCGCGTGCAGGCCTCCGGTGAGCTTCGTGAGCGCCTGATGCCGCGGCAGTTCGCGTGCGGCGCGCGCGATGGCGTCGGGAGCCAGGCGCGCAACGAAGCCCGTATCGGGCACCCGTTCGGGCTCGAGATCGAGCAGGTCGATGCTCTCGATGCCGCACACGCCGCAGCCGCTGCGCCCGGCGAGCGCGCGGCGCTTTTCCTTGAGCTCGACGAACGCCTGTTGCACCACGGTCAAGTGGACTTCGGCGTGCGGCAGGTCCGCATCCTCGTGCCAGTACACCTCGATGTCCTGAATGTCGGCATTGCGCCCGACGATGCCTTCGGAGATCGCAAAGCCCACGGCGAACGCTTCGAGGTCGCGCGGCGTGCACATCATGACGGCGTGCGAAATGCCGTTGAAGACGAGCGCGACGGGCCATTCCTGACCCACGTGGTCCTCACGCGTTTGCACGGCGCCGCCGCGGTGCCGATGCACGCGCAATTCGATGGCGCCGGGCTGGCCTTCGGTTTCGAGGGGATGCGTCGTCGCGATCTGCGGCCGGTCTGCGGTGCTCATTGGCGTGCGGGTAGGGGGGCGAGTTGAGGGGGACAAGCGCAAAACTCCATCGGTCCTTGTGCGGCGCGGTACCGCAGCGCCGCCGGGGGACAGCGGGGCCGCGCCGCGCGCGGAAGGTTCTAAAATACCTCAAGCGGGCCGCCCGCGCTTATGCCCGCCTCGCGAGGACACCGTCATGGCATTGAACGAAGCTCCGCTGCTTTTCCGGTTCGAGGTCGACTCGTCGGAAAATCTCACCTTTATCCCGATGTGCGTGCGCTTCAACCTGGATCGCTTTGGTCTGCGCATTTCGCTCGCGCAATGGCAACTGCTGCCCTACGAGGACCGCCGGCTGCTGGCGTGTTTCCCCGTGGACGAGGACACGCAAATCGAGCCCAATTTCGACCACGCGCTCTTCGAGATGATGCGCACGCACGCGAACGTCGAACCCGAATGGTTCGCGCCCGAAGAAGCGCCGGCCTGGCGCGACGTGAACGCGGTGCCCGGCGGCGTTGCGCTGCAGTCCGAGCTTGCCAGCCTGCAGGCGCCCGACCTCGAAGACTGGGCGCAGCTCGACCCGTTCCAGCGCTACGTGCTGGCAAAGCTCGCGCGCAAGCCCGAGAGCAATCACGACTTCGCGCCGGCGATGCACGAGTTCGGGCTGGCGGTGCCGCGGTGATTTTGCCCCGCTGTTTCCCGCCGCGCCTGCCCGCCACGATTCATCGCCGATCCCTACCCGATTCCCGCTGACCGCGGCAGCCTCGCGCCGCCGCGGGTCGTTTTCCGCTTCTTTCTCCACATTGACCCTCAAGACCCGGCCGGCCCTGCCGTTATTTCGGGTTGGCGCGTCAGGCGCCGACCGGTCGCGCGCAGTCGTGACCCATCATCCCGCGCTCACGGCGCGGGCGCGAACGACGCTCGGCATTCATGAACCTTCTTTTTTCGAAGCGCCAACTCATCAATCTGGCCGTCGTCGCGGCGGCCGTTGGCGCGAACGCTTTTGTCGCGTGGACGCAGATCGACGGTCAGCGCGAGATCGACCAGCGCGCGAGCCAGGCGGCGACGATCCGTCACGACCTCGACCGCTATCGCGACGCGCTTGGCAGCGGCATGAGCGCGCTGGGCCGTTTCGCCGTGCAGGGCCAGCCGGAGTCGGCCGCCGCGCACGACGCGCGCGCCGCCATGCTCGACGAAACCACCCGCGCCCTGCGCGCTGAGCTGGGCGGTAACGCCGACCTCGCAGCCCGTTTCGACGCGCTGGCGCGGCAGGCGAGTGTCATTGTGGGCGAGATCGACGTGACGCTTGCGCGTGCCGAGCAGCGCGTTGCCGACGAGCGCGGGCAGGCTGCCGTGGCGGCGGGGGCAAGCGGGACCGTGGCAACGCAGGCCGTGGCGGCCGACGGTGCGGCCAGCCAGGAATTCGGCACCGCAACGCCCGCAAATGCCGCGCGTTCGCCCGCAGCGCCGTGGGGCGACCGCGAGGCGCTCGCCCGCAACGTCGCGGCAGCGAAGACGATGCAACCCGGGAACCCCGCCGACGCGCGCATGGCCGGTCATGTCGTGACCGGCACCATCTTGCCGCTGCACGCCGCGGCGGATGAGGCGGCGAGCGCCGTGACGCTGGATACGCTAACAGTCGCACCGGCTGTCACGAACGGCGCCCAGAACCCCATCACGCCGACCGCTGCGCTGCCTGACACGGCAATGCCGTCGCCCGCCACTGCCGCGTGGCTCGCCGGCGAATACATCCGCATCGACAACCTCGTGGACCAGCTCGACGGGCAGCTCGCGGCGCTGCAACGCGCCCAGGATCTGGCGCTCGCCGCCGCGCTCGCCGACTCGGCGCGCTCGGGCGGCCGCGCGCTGTTGCTGCTGATCGTGACGATGCTCGCGGGCGGGACGCTCCTCATCTACACGTTCGGCGCGCGCGAGAGCGCGGCCCGCGAGAAGCTGCGCGCCGTGAGCGGCATGCGCCTGCGCAGCGAGCGCTTTCAGGGTCTGTTCGACGCGCATCCGGTGCCGATGTACGTGTTCGACCGCGAGACGCTGCGTTTTCTCGCCGTGAACGCCGCCGCGATCCAGCAGTACGGCTACAGCGAGGAAGAATTCCTCACGATGACGATCCGCGAAATCCGTCCCGCCGAGGACGTCTCGCGGCTCGAGCAGCACCTCACGCGCTCGGACATGGTCACGCAAAACGTGCGCATGATGGCCGGCATCTGGCACCATCGCCGCCGCGACGGCTCGATCATCAGCGCCGACATCTCGCATCACTCGCTCACCTTCCTCGGCCGCGACGCCGTGTTCGTGCTCGCCGACGACGTGACCGAGCAGATCAAGGCCGAAGCGGAGGCGCAGCGCTCGAACCAGATGCTCGAGTCGGTGATCGACAACATCCCGCAGCGCATCTTCTGGAAAGACGCGCAGTCGCGCTATCTGGGCTGCAACATGACCTTCGCGCGCGACGCGGGCCTCGCGTATCCCGAGCAGATCATCGGCAAGTCCGACGACGACCTGCCGTGGCGCGCCTACGCCGACGGCATGCGCGAGCAGGACCGCGAAGTCATCGAGTCGGGGCTGCCGCGCATCAACTACGAGGACAACCACACGATCGACGGCCTGCACCGCACGACGCTCACGAGCAAGCTGCCGCTGCTCGACGGCGACGGCCGCGTGATCGGCGTGCTCGGCTCGTACTCGGACACCACCGAAAGCAAGCGCGCCGACCTCGCGCTGCGCCTGCAAAGCCGCGCGCTCGACGCGTGCGTGAACGCCATCCTGATCACCGCGCCGGGCCCGGGCGGCAGCAATCTGATCGAGTACGCGAATCCGGCGTTTCGCCGCATCACGGGCTTCGATCCGGCCGAGGTGATCGGCCAGGACTGCCGCCTCCTGCAGCGCGACGACCGCGATCAGGACGGACTCATCGCGGTGCGCAAGGCGCTGCTTTCCAATCGCGAAGTGAGCGCCGTGCTGCGCAACTACCGCAAGGACGGCGCGCTCTTCTGGAACCAGCTGCTGATCGCGCCGGTGCCCGATCTCGATGGGCGCATCACGCATCACATCGGCATCATCAACGACGTGACCGAGCTGATCCGCTATCAAGAGCAGCTCGAATACCAGGCGAACTACGACAGCCTCACGCTGCTGCCCAACCGCAACCTGCTGCGCGACCGTCTCCAGCACGCGCTGCTCGCGGCGCAGCGGCACGACACGGGCGTGGCCGTGGTCTTCATCGACCTCGACGGCTTCAAGAACGTGAACGACAGTCTCGGCCACAGCGTGGGCGACCGGCTGCTGGGCGTGGTGGCCGAGCGGCTCCAGCGCTGCACGCGCACGACCGATACGGTCGCGCGCCACGGCGGCGACGAGTTCGTGATCGTGCTCACCGACACGATCGACGAGAAGTCGCTGATCGGCTGGATGGAGCGGGCGCGTTCGCTGATCTCGGAGCCCGTGTGGATCGACGGCACCGAGCTGTATGTGGGTTGCAGCATGGGCGCGAGCGTCTACCCGCAGGACGGCAACGACGCCGAAACGCTCATGAAGAAGGCCGACGTCGCGATGTACCGCGCGAAGGACATGGGCCGCAACACGTTCCAGTTCTTCGAGCCCGAAATGAACGCGAATGTGGGCGCGCGCCTGAATCTCGAGCGGCGCCTGCGCCGTGCGCTGCGCGACAGCGAGTTCCTGCTGCACTACCAGCCGCAGGTGGAGATCGAGGGCGGGCGCATCATCGGCATGGAGGCGCTCGTGCGCTGGCGCGATCCGGAGGTGGGGCTCGTCTCGCCCGCGCAGTTCATTCCCGTGGCCGAGGAGAGCGGCCTGATCGGCCCGCTTTCCGACTGGGTGCTACGCGAGGCCTGCCGGCAGAATCGCGCGTGGCAGCTCGCGGGGCTGCCGCCCGTGCGCGTGTCCGTGAACTTCTCGGCGAAGACGTTCCACCAGCGCGACATTGCCCAGCTCGTGAAGGACGTGCTGCAGGAAACCGGCCTGGAAGCCTGCTGGCTCGAAATCGAGCTGACCGAGAGCACGCTCATGCGCAACGCCGAAGAAGCCGTGTCGATGTTGAATGAGCTGCACGCGCTGGGCATCGGCATTGCCATCGACGACTTCGGCACCGGCTATTCGAGCCTGAGCTACCTGAAGCGTCTGCCAGTGGACCGGCTCAAGATCGACCGCTCGTTCGTGGCCGACATCGGCACGAGCGGCGACGACGAAACGATCACGGCAGCCATCATCGCGCTTGCGCACGAGCTGCAGTTGCAGGTGATCGCGGAAGGGGTGGAGACTTCGGCGCAGTTCGCCTTCCTGCGCGAGCGCGCGTGCGACGAGCTGCAAGGCTACTTTTTCGCGCCGCCGCTGCCTGGCGACGAGGCGGCGGCGCTGTTGCGCGCGAGCGCGACCTACGAGGAAACGCCCGGTCTCGCGTGGACGGATTGAGCCCGGCGCCACGACCGGGCGTTCGTGCTTGCGCTGGTTGTTGCCGTTATTCGATCGGCGGCAGCTGACGCGGGCGTCGGTCAGCGCCGGTGGCGACATAGGTAAGCGTGGCTTCCGTCACCTTGACGACTTCCTCCTGGAGGCGCATGCGCTGCGCGTACACCTCGACCTCGACGGTCACCGAGGTGTTGCCGGTCTTGACGATGTCGGCGTAGAAGCTCAGCAGATCGCCTACGAACACCGGTTGCTTGAACACGAACGAGTTCACCGCGACGGTCGCGACGCGTCCGTTGGCGCGGCGGCTCGCCGGAATCGAGCCGGCAATGTCGACCTGCGCCATGATCCAGCCGCCGAAGACGTCGCCGTGAACGTTGGCGTCCGAGGGCTGCGGCACGACGCGCAGCGCAGGTGATTTTTGGGGGAGCGGGAAGGAGTCGGTCATCGGGCTTCCATGAAAAGGGATCGAACGGCGCAAGGCGTTGCGGCGCGGGGCGCCCAGCGGCGCGTGCCGCCTTCTGCGACAATACGTTGATCAGGAATTGTACGGGAAAGCCTGAGGCGCGGCGGGCGGTCGATTAGAGCCCTCCACCTTCGCGAAACCCGTCGCCAGGAACCTCACATTCGCCCCACATGACTCGCCGGGCCGTTTGCGCCGCGCCAGCTTCCGGTCCCCGAACCGGCCTTGGCGCGCCGCACGGCGCTGGCATCTCGCCGCTCGCCCCATGCGCCGCTTTCCCGCTTCCAACGAACCCGCGCTGCCCGCCACCGGGCCGCGCAACGACTGGCAGACGATCGTTTCGCTGCTGCCTTACCTCACGGCCTACAAATGGCGCGTGGCGTTCGCGCTCACCTGCCTGATCGGCGCGAAGGTGGCCAACCTCGGCGTGCCGATCGTGATGAAGCACATCGTCGACGGTCTCGCCTCGGTGCGTCATCTCACGGCGCTCGGTCGTGCGGAGCACGCACCCGGCATCGTGCTCGCGGGTGGCATCGGACTGCTCGTGGTGGCGTACGCCATCGTGCGTCTGTCGACGTCGCTGTTCACCGAACTGCGCGAAATCCTCTTTTCGAAGGTGACCGAGAGCGCCGTGCGCCAGCTCGCGCTCAAGGTGTTCCGCCATCTGCATGCACTCTCGCTGCGCTTTCACCTCGAGCGGCAGACGGGCGGCATGTCGCGCGACATCGAGCGCGGCACGCGCGGCATCACGCAGCTCATTTCATACTCGCTCTACAGCATCCTGCCGACGCTCGTGGAAGTGGGCCTCGTGCTCGGCTTCTTCGTGGTGAAGTACGAGGCGTACTACGCGATCGTCACGCTCATCGCGCTCGTCGCGTACATCGTGTTCACGGTGAAGGTAACCGAGTGGCGCACGCATTTTCGCCGCACGATGAACGAGCTCGATTCGCGCGCCAATGCACGCGCGATCGATTCGCTCATCAACTACGAGACCGTGAAGTACTTCGGCAACGAAGAGTGGGAGACGAAGCGTTACGACGAAAACCTGCACCGCTACCGGCAGGCCGCGATCAAGTCGCAGCACTCGCTTTCGGCGCTCAACTTCGGACAGCAGGCGATCATCGGCACCGGGCTCGTGTTCATCCTCTGGCGCGCCACCCAGGGCGTGATGGCGGGGCGGCTCACGCTCGGCGACCTCGTGCTCATCAACACCTTCATGCTGCAGCTCTACATTCCGCTGAATTTTCTCGGCGTGGTGTATCGGGAGCTCAAGCAAAGCCTCACCGACATGGACCGCATGTTCACGCTGCTCACCGTCGAGCGCGAAGTGGCCGACGTGCCCGGCGCGCAGGCGCTTGCGGTGCGCGGCGGCGAGGTGCGCTTTTCTCACGTGAACTTCGCGTATGAACCGTCGCGCCAGATTCTGCACGACCTGAGCTTCACGATTGCTGCGGGCACGACGACGGCCGTGGTGGGGCATAGCGGCTCGGGCAAGTCCACGCTCGCACGGCTCCTGTTCCGCTTCTACGATCTCGACCGCTCCGATCCCGGCAAAAGCGGCGGTGCGATCACCATCGACGGCCAGGATATCCGCGACGTCACGCAGGATTCGTTGCGCGCCTCGATCGGCATCGTGCCGCAGGACACGGTGCTGTTCAACGACTCGATCTACTACAACATCGCCTATGGACGGCCCACGGCAAGCCGCGAGGAAGTAATCGCCGCGGCGCGCGCGGCGCACATTCACGCGTTCATCGAGAGCCTGCCCAAGGGCTACGACACGTCCGTGGGCGAGCGCGGCCTCAAGCTTTCGGGCGGTGAGAAGCAGCGCGTGGCGATCGCGCGTACGCTGCTCAAGAATCCGCCGATCCTGCTGTTCGACGAGGCGACGTCAGCGCTCGATTCGCGCTCGGAGCGCGCCATCCAGCACGAGCTCGACCAGATCGCGCGCGAGCGCACCACACTCGTGATCGCGCACCGGCTGTCGACCGTCGTGCACGCGCAGCAGATCATCGTGATGGATCATGGGCGCATCGTCGAGCGCGGCACGCATGCGCAATTGCTGCAAGCGGGCGGACACTATGCGCAGATGTGGGCGCTTCAGCAGCAGAAGGCGGGTGAAGCGCCCCAGTCGCAGTCACAGTCCCAGGCACAACAGGGGCAGGTGGAGTTGCCGGCGGCGGGAGGAAACTGACGAAGCGCGCCGCGCCGGCGTTGGCGCGGCGCTTTGCGTTGCCGGTCTCAGCCGTGGTGCGCGCTCGTCGAATCTCGCAGCGCGGCGTCGAGCGCCTCGAGCTGCGCGGGCGTGCCGACGTTTTCCCAGACGCCTTCGTATAGCTCGCCGCTCACGCGTCCTTGCGCGATCGCCTCGCGATAGTACGGCGTGAGCGCGCGCTTCGTGCCGGGCGCGAGATCGCGGAACATACGCGTGTCATAGAGGCCGATATTGCCGAACGTGTAGCGCGGCGCGCCGTCGATCGCGAGCCGGCCGTCGGCGCCCAGCGCGAAGTCGCCCTTCGGGTGGAACGGCGGATTCGGCACCATCACGAGATGCATGCCCGGCTGTTCTTGCGCCGCAAGCGCTTGTGCGTGCGTGTCCAGGCGCGCGAAATCGTAGGCGCTGTAGACGTCGCCGCTCACCGCGAGGAACACCTCGGGCGCGCCCGTCGACTCGATGAGCGGCAGCGCCTGGGCAATGCCGCCCGCCGTTTCGAGCGCGTCGTGCTCGGGCGAATAGTGGAGCGTGACGCCGAAGCGCGCGCCGTCGCCGAGCGCGGCTTCGATCTGCGCGCCAAGCCATGCGTGATTGATGACGATGCGCATGTAGCCCGCCGCGGCGAGCCGCTCGATCTGCCACACGACGAGCGGTTTGCCGCCCACCGCGAGGAGCGGCTTCGGGCAGGTGTCGGTGAGCGGACGCATGCGTTCGCCGCGTCCGGCGGCGAAGATCATGGCGGTGCGGCCGTGGCTCGCCCTGGCCGGCGTGTGATTCGATTGGGTCATGACGGCCCGTTTCAGAAGGTGTAAGCGACTTCGACGGCGCTGCCCTGTAGCTCGTCGATGAGCCGTGCGAACGGCGCGAGCGGGCGGTAGCGGTGCGCGACCTTGCTCGCGTAGGCGAGAAAGCGCGGCAGGTCGGCCATGTAATGCGGTTTGGCGTCGCGATAGTTGATGCGGCAGAACAGGCCAAGCACCTTGATGTGGCGCTGCAGGCCCATCCACTCGAGCTGGCGGTAGAACTCGCCGAAGTCGGCATCGACGGGCAGTCCCGCCTTCTTGGCGCGCTCCCAGTAGTGCGCGAAGCAGTCGAGCTCGAACGCCTCGTCCCAGCTCAGGAACGCGTCGCGCAGCAGCGAGACGACGTCGTAGGTGATCGGGCCGTACACGGCGTCCTGGAAGTCGAGCACGCCGGGGTTCGGCGTGGCGATCATCAGGTTGCGGGGCATGAAGTCGCGCAGCATGAAGCTTTGCGGCTGCGCGCGGGCGCTCGCCACGAGCAGGGCGAAGGTGCGATCGAGCACGCCGCGCGTGGCTTCGTCGACCTTGCGGCCCAGATGGCGCTCCAGATACCACTCGGGCATCAGCTCCATCTCGCGGCGCATGAAGGCTTCGTCGAAGTCCGGCAGCACGCCCGGCCGCGAGCTGTGCTGCCAGCGGATCAGCGCGTCGATGGCGTCGCGCATTAGCTCGCGCGAACGCGTGCCGGGGCCGGCTTCCTGCAGCGCATTCAGGTAGGGCGCGGTGCCGAGATCGGTCACGAGCATGAGGCCCGCGTCGAAATCGGCTTCGAGCACGCGCGGCACGTGCACGCCGGCCGCCTCGAGCAACTGCGCGATCTGGGCGAATTCGCGGCTCTTTTCGGGCGGCGGGGCGTCGACGGCGATCAGCGACGCGCCGTGCGCGCCCGCGCTCGCGAGGCGGAAATAGCGCCGAAAGCTCGCGTCGGCCGAGGCCGGGGCGAGCGTCGCGAGGTCGAGGGCGTACTGGCCGGCGTGGCTGCCGAGCCAGGCGGCGAGCAGGTCGCGGCGATTGTCGGTCGGAGCGGCGCCAGGGGAAGCGGCGGGAGAATGCGCGGCAGAAAAGGTCATGAAAGCCAGAGGCAAAATCAGTGGATCAACGTCTTGCCATATAATACCCCACGACTTTTTTGACGCGACTCGCGCCAAAGCCCGCATGACGGTTCGCTCGCCGCATTCATCGTCGCTCCAGGGGGGCGATGAATTGTAATTATTTGTTTGCAGCCCGGCCTCGATCCGGTTCATCGGGAGGCGGGTGCCCAGGCGGGCCACCATCATGGAGAGGGCAGGCGGCCCGGGCCGATTCGCCAAAACCATACATGCCGCCCAGACAGTTTTTCCAGACGATCTCCCCTAGTGACGACGGCGTGCCGGGCAAGCGGCGGCTCATCGCGGCACTCCTGGCCGTACCGGGTCTGGTGCCCGCGCTCGCGCACGCCCAGCTCTCGGGCGCGGCCGCGCAGCCCGAGCAGCTCGACGGCCCGTGGAGCCTGCGGCTCGCGCCGCAACTCGAGGACCACCCCAATGCGTCGGGCCAGCACCCGGCAACGTTCGTGCTCGGCGATTCGACGACCGGCACGGTGGATACCGACCTCGCCGTGAAAGGGGCGGGGGAGTTGCGTCAGGGTTCGAACGTGGTGAAGGGCGACGCCCTGCATTACGACCAGGACACCGACATGGCCAATGCCTACGGCAATGTCACGGTCGTGCAGAACGGCACGACGTTCTCGGGGCCCGAGGCGCATTTGAAGGTCGAGGCGAACGAGGGCTTCATGCCCGCGCCGAAGTACCATTTCACGCTCACGGGCGGCTCGGGCAGCGCCGCGCGCGCCGACCTGCTGGACAGCGAGCGCTCGGTGCTCACGACCGGCACCTACACCGCGTGCCACTGCTCGACCAATCCGGCGTGGTACATCAAGGGCAGCGAGTTCGATTTCGACACCGGCAGCGACGAAGGTGTCGCGCACAACGCCGTGCTGTTCTTCCAGGACGTGCCGATCTTCGCGAGCCCGTGGCTGTCGTTCCCGCTTTCGGGCGACCGCCGCAGCGGCCTGTTGCCGCCGACGTTCTCGGTCAGCTCGACGAACGGCTACGAAATCTCGCTGCCGTATTACTTCAACATCGCGCCGAACCGCGACTTCACGTTCACGCCCGAGATCATCTCGAAGCGGGGCGTGTTCCTGCAGGGCAACTACCGGTATCTCTCGACGAATTACTCGGGTTCGATCACCGGAACGTTCCTGCCGGACGACGCGATCACGAAGACGAACCGCTACGCGCTGTTCATCCAGCACAACCAGAACTTCGGCAACGGCTTCGGCGGTTACGTCTACTACAACAAGGTCTCGGACAACACCTATCCGTCGGACCTGTCGTCGCCGGCCAACCAGTTCCTGAACGGCACGCAGACGCTGTACCAGCAGGAAGCCGGCCTCACGTACAACAACGGGCCGTGGTCCGTGCTGGGCCGCTACCAGCACTGGCAGACGGTCGAGTCGTCGACGCCGCCGTATGGCCGCGAGCCGCAGTTGAACGTGAAGTACGCGAAGTACAACGTCGGCGGCTTCGACTACGGCATGGAAGCCGACTACTCGCGCTTCCGCATCACGGAAGACAATGCGACCGAAGGCGACCGCGTCGTCTTCAATCCGTACGTGTCGTACTCCTTGATGGGGCCGGGTTACTTCGTCACGCCGAAGGTTCAGTGGCACTTCGCGTCGTACAACCTGAGCAACATCGGCCCGGCGGGCACGACCTTCGGCTCGCCTGTGGGCACGCCGAAGAGTTTCACCGAATCGATCCCGACCTTCAGCTTCGACACGGGCCTCGTGTTCGACCGCTCGGTCCATCTGTTCGGTCAGGACTACATCCAGACGCTGGAACCGCGCCTGTACTACGTGTACACGCCATATCGCAACCAGCAGTTCGCGCCCCTGTTCGATACCGCCGAGTCGGACTTCGGCCTCGCGGAAATCTTCACGCCGAATACCTTCGTCGGCAACGACCGCATTGCCGATGCGAACCGCCTGACTGCCGCGCTCACCACGCGCTTCATCGACCCGGCTTCGGGCGACGAACGCGCGCGCTTCGTGATCGCGCAGCAGTACTACTTCCAGGATCAGCGCGTCACGCTCAACTCGGGCGAAAGCACGAGTCAGGCGACGCATTCGGACCTGATTGCGGGCGCTGCACTGAAAATCGGGGCCGGTTTCGCTTCGGAAACGGCGTTCCAATATAATGCCGACAGCAACCAGCTCACCAAGGCGAGCATCGGTTTCGGGTACAGCCCGGGAACGAGCCGCGTGCTGAACGTGGCTTACCGCTACACGCGCGCGAACACGACGCTCGACTTCCAGCCGATCAATCAGGTCCTGATCTCGGCTCAATGGCCGTTCTCGCACCGGGTGTACGCCGTGGGCCGCTTCAACTACGATCTGAACGGCCATCGGATCGTCGACGGCCTGGTCGGCATGCAGTACGACGCCGACTGCTGGGTGCTCGGGGTCGGCCTGCAGCGTTACGCGAACGGGCTCAATACGTCGGGCACGCCGAATTCGTCAACGCGGTTTCTCGCGCAGCTTACGCTCAAGGGACTGTCGAACGTCGACAACGGGCTGGTGGCGGCGTTCCGCACGGCAGTGCCGGGGTACACGCAGCTGCCGGCTCAGTCGCCGCCGGACTCGCGCTTCACTGATTATCAATAACGCGTGATCCGGAGTGCATTGCTTGCGCCTCGGGGCAACGCGGTGTCGGTTGCATAGAGACGGGCGAAGCGTGCCCGCCAACATTGGAGTATCTGTGGGAATCATGAAAAAGCTTCGCCTGGCAGCGTACGCTGCGAGTCTCTTCGCCGTTGCAGGCGTGTTGCCGGCCGCGCCGGCGCAAGCTCAAGGTCTCCCGGCCGGCAACGGCCAGACGGTCGATACGATCGCCGCAGTCGTCAATGACGGCGTGATCACGCAGCGCGAGCTCGACAGCCGCGCCGAAATGATCGCTCACCGGCTGCAGCAGCAAAACGCGCCGGTTCCGCCCGATGAGCAGTTGCGCGCGCAGGTACTCAACCAGATGGTGCTCGAGCGCATTCAGCTGCAGAAGGCCAAGGAAGACGGCATCACCGTAGACGACGCCGCCGTGCAACGCACGCTGGAGCGCCTCGCCCAGGCCAACGGCATGGATCTCGCGACCTATCGCGCGCGCATCGAGGCGGCTGGGGTGCCCTGGACCACGTTCCAACGCGACGCGCGCACCGAACTCACGCTCTCGAAGCTGCGCGAGAAGGAAGTGGACAGCAAGGTCACGGTGACGGACGCCGAAGTCGCGAACTACATCGCGAGCCAGCGCGGACCGAACGCGGGCCAGTCGAACGACCTGCATTTCCAGCACATCTTCATCAAGGCGCCGCTGAACGCTTCGGAAACCGACATCGAAGCGGCGCAGGCGAAGGCCAATGCGCTGCTCAAGGAAGCCCAGTCGGGTAGCAAGTTCGAGAGCCTCGCGAAGTCGAACTCGCAGGCGAGCGACGCGGGCAAGGGCGGCGACATGGGCTTCCTGCCGCAGTCGAAGCTGCCGCCCGAATTCGTGACCGCCGCTGCCACGCTGCGTCCGGGCGAGGTGAACCCCTCGGTGATCCGCACCAACGACGGCTTCGAGATCGTGCGCCTCGTCGAGCGCCGCCAGGGCCAGGGCACGGCCGCCGACGCGCCCAAGCTCGTGCAAACGCACGTGCGCCACATCCTGCTGCGCGTGGGCGACGGCATGTCCGAGCCCCAGGCGCGCCAGAAGCTGCTCGAAATCCGCCAGGAAATCGCAGCGGGCGGCGACTTCGCCAAGTTCGCGCGCACTTACTCGCAAGACGGCTCGGCTTCGCAGGGCGGCGACCTCGGCTGGATCAGCCCGGGTGAAACCGTGCCTGAATTCGAGCGCGCCATGAATACGCTGCAGGACGGCCAGCTGAGCGAGCCGGTACGCACCGAGTACGGCTACCACCTGATCCAGGTGCTGGGCCGCCGCGACGCCGAAGGCTCGATCGCGCAGCAAATGGAACTGGCGCGCCAGGCCATCGGCCAGCGCAAGGCGGAGCAGGCCTACGCCGACTGGCTGCGTCAGCTGCGCGACAGTGCCTACGTCGATTACAAGATCGCGGGCATGACGCCGCCGCACAACTAAGCGTCACCAGGGGATCGAGCCATGAACGCCTCCGCATCGTCGTCGCCGGCTCCGCGGAGGGCGGGGCCGATCCGCATTGCCATCACCACGGGTGAGCCGGCCGGCGTCGGCCCCGAGCTGACCGCCGCCGCACTGGCGGGTGCCTCGGCACACTGGCCCGACGCGCAGTTCATCGTGCTCGGCGACAGTGCGCTGCTCGAAGCGCGCGCGCAGGCCGCGAGCGTCGACTGGGCCGCCGTGCTGGCGAACCAGCCCGTGCAGGTCGAGCATGTGGCGCTGGCTACGCCCGCGAAGCCAGGCAAACTCGACGCCGCCAACGGTCGCTATGTGCTGGCGCTGCTCGACCGTGCCATCGACGGCGCACTGGCAGGCGAATTCGACGCCATCGTCACCGCGCCGCTGCAAAAGAGCACGATCAACGACGCCGGCGTGCCCTTCACCGGCCACACCGAATACCTCGCCGAACGCACGCACACGCCGCGCGTGGTCATGATGCTGGCGGGCACCGGCGCTCGCCCGCTGCGCGTGGCGCTCGCCACGACGCATTTGCCGCTCAAGGACGTGTCGGCGGCGCTCACGGTCGAGGGGCTCGTCGAAACCCTGAGCATCATCGACCATGACCTGCGCCATCATTTCGGCGTGCCCCTGCCGCGCATCCTCGTGACCGGCCTCAACCCGCATGCGGGCGAGAACGGCTACCTGGGGCGCGAGGAAATCGACACGATTTCGCCGGCACTGGCCGCCGCCGCCGCGCAAGGCATCGACGCGCGCGGCCCGTACCCCGCCGACACGCTGTTCCAGCCGCGCTACCTCAAGGACGCCGACTGCGTGCTGGCGATGTTCCACGACCAGGGCCTGCCGGTCCTGAAATACGCGACGTTCGGCGAAGGCATCAACGTCACGCTCGGCTTGCCGATCGTGCGCACCTCGGTCGATCATGGCACCGCACTCGACCTCGCCGGCACTGGCCGCGCGGACGCGGGCAGCCTGATCGCCGCCCTCGACACCGCCGTTTCGATGGCGCGCCACCGGCGCGCCATCTGATTGATTCCAGAGAAGATGTCCAACAGCAGCAGACAGCACCAGGGCCACTTCGCGCGCAAGCGCTTCGGCCAGAACTTCCTCGTCGATACGGGCGTGATCGATTCGATCGTCGACGTCATCCGCCCGCAGCGCGGTGAGCGCATGGTCGAAATCGGGCCGGGTCTCGGCGCGCTCACCGAGCCGCTCGTCGAACGGCTCGCCACGCCCGAATCGCCGCTGCACGCGGTCGAGCTGGACCGCGACCTGATCGCGCGCCTCACGAAGAAGTTCGGCCCGCGGCTCGAACTCCACGCGGGCGACGCGCTCGCGTTCGACTTCGGCTCGCTCGCGGCGCCGGGCGAGAAGCCCTCGCTGCGCATTGTCGGCAACCTGCCGTACAACATTTCGAGCCCGCTGCTGTTTCACCTCACCACGTTCGCCGAGCGCGTGATCGACCAGCACTTCATGCTGCAGAACGAAGTCGTCGAGCGCATGGTGGCGGAGCCGGGCAGCAAGGCGTTCGGCCGTCTCACGGTGATGCTCCAGTATCGCTATGTGATCGACAAGCTGATCGACGTGCCGCCCGAATCGTTCCAGCCGCCGCCCAAGGTGGATTCGGCGATCGTGCGCATGATTCCCTACGCGCCGCACGAACTGCCGAAGGTCAACGACGCCGTGCTCGGCGAACTCGTGACGGCCGCCTTCTCGCAGCGCCGCAAGATGCTGCGCAATACGCTCGGCGATTACCGCGAGCGCCTCGACTTCGACGCGCTGGGCTTCGATCTGGCGCGCCGCGCCGAGGAAGTGCCTGTCGAGGAGTATGTGAGCCTCGCGCAGGCGCTGGAAGCAGCTGGCGGCGCGTGATATGCGCGTGGCGCGCCGCCGCCTTGCCGGTGCACCAAGCGTCGTCGCTCAGGCAGCCTCGGCGCGCTGCGCCTCGTAGGCCTTGAGCTGGCTGTAGACGACGCGCAGCACCGAAAGCTCGGCCGACGCGTGCTGCGCCGCGCCGCCGCGCTGGATGAGGTCGCCGAGCACGTGATCGGCCTCGATGCGCGAACCGTTCTGCACGTCGCGCAACATCGAGGCGGTGAGCGACGATCCCTTGGCGAACAGCATCGCGCGCGAGCGCTCGAGGAAGCTGTCGCGCACGGCATGGCCGTGTGCGGCTGCGATCGCGCGGCATTCGGCGAAGAGTCGCTCGATGATCGTGGCGCCGTCGGGCGTGGCGAGAATCACGCCAATGGGCGCGCGGAAAAGGCACGTGCTGCCCGCGAGCGACGCGAGGAACACCCACTTCTCCCACATCTCCTGAAGAATGTGATCGCTCGCCTTCACGTGAAAGCCGGCATTGCCGAACTGATCCGCCACGGCTTGCACGCGCGCCGAGACGCCGCTGCCGAGTTCGCCGAACGTGATGGCCTGCACGTCGTTCAGATGGACGATCTCGCGCTTGTCGTTGAGCGTGGACGCAATCAGGCAGACACCGCCCAGCACCGCCTGCGTACCGAAGCGCGCCTGCAGGACTTCGAGATGATGCATGCCGTTGAGCAGCGGCAGGATCAACGTGTTGGGACCGACGGCTGCGGCGAACGAATCGATGGCATTGTCGAGGTCGTAGGCCTTGCAGCTCAGCAGGACGAGATCGAACGGCTGGCCGCCTTGTGATTCGAGCGCTTCGCGCGTGACGGTCTTGACCTCGCGCAGCGTGAGATCGCCCGCCGGACTGCGGATGACGAGGCCCGCTTCGCGCAGTTGCGAGGCGCGCGCCTCGCGTACCAGAAACGTCACGTCACGTCCCGCAGCGGCGAGCCTGCCGCCGAAATAGCCGCCCGTCGCACCCGCACCGACTACCAGAATTCGCATGTCTACTCCTCGGTTCTCACGTTCATTGCTCGCACGCTGTGCTTGCGCCTGGCTGGGGAAATTGCCGCGGCAATTTCGCGATGGCGTCCATGCTAGAGCAAATCGGCGTATCTTGCCGGCGCCGGCAGGGCTGGCCCGTTTTTGGTACAGTCCGTTTTTTGACGACGGCAAAACGGAGTACACCATGCGCCTGCTGCACACGATGATCCGGGTCGGCGACCTCGATCGCTCGATCAAGTTCTATACCGAACTGCTCGGCATGAAACTGCTGCGCCGCGAAGACTACCCCGATGGCAAGTTCACGCTGGCCTTCGTCGGGTACACGGACGAGCGCGACGGCACTGTGATCGAGTTGACCCACAACTGGGATACGGCTTCGTACGATCCTGGAACGGGCTTCGGCCATCTGGCGGTCGAGGTGGAGGATGCCTACGCCGCCTGCGCGAAGATCAAGGAACAGGGCGGGACGGTGGTGCGCGAAGCCGGCCCGATGAAGCACGGGAGCACGGTGATCGCGTTCGTGACCGATCCGGACGGATACAAGATCGAGTTCATTCAGCGCAAGAAGTAAGGGCGTTGGTAGTACAGGCTGGCAATCCAGCCTGTTTCTTCGGTGAATTGCTTCGAACTGCGAATGAATTGAAATTCAACTTCAATTCGCGAACTTACAACGGGGATATCACATCCCCGGCACCATCTCCGGCGGATGCTGCTTAAGCTGCTTCCTCGCCTCGCGAAACTCCGGAAAAATCGACTCGACCGTCTGCCAGAACCTTGGACTATGATTCATCTCGCGCAAATGCGCGAGCTCATGCGCCACCACATAGTCCACGACGGAGAGCGGAAAATGAATCAGCCGCCAGTTCAGGCGAATTCTCCCTTCGCTTGAACAGCTGCCCCATCGCGTCGCTGCCGAAGAAAGCGCGTAAGACCGGAACGAGACGCCGAGCTTCTCGGCATACACCTCGAGCCGCTCGCCGAAAATCCGCGTCGCTTCGCCCTGAAGCCACCCCGTCACGCGGTCCTTGATCTGCTGCGCGTCGGCATGCGGCGGCAGCGGCAACGCAAGCACGCGCGTCTCCTGATCGAACGCGAGCAAGGAAGCCCCCAGCTTCACCGTAATCGGCTTGCCAAGATAAGGCAGCTCGGCCCCATCGCTCCATTCCACGCGCGGCAAGGCGCGCTGCTCCGTGCGCGTCTGCCATTCGGCGAGCTTGGCGAAGATCCACCGCTGCTTCTCGGCGATAGCGGTCTCGATATCGGCGATCGCGACCCACCTGGGCGCCGTGATGCTGAGCCCGGTGCCGTCGATCACGAACCCGATCGATTTGCGCGACGAGCGCTTGAGCCGGTAATGCAGCGTACGCGCGCCAAGCGCGAGAGAACGCAGCCGCGTGCCATCGGGTGCAAGCGGCGCCTTGCCGGGCTTTTCAGGCGAGGGCGGAGTCCCGCGCTGCGGTGTGAGGGAGGGAGAGGATGCATCGGGCGCCACGACAGGCGCCGGTTCAGCAAAGAGCGGCAAGTCGAGTTGCCGGTTGTCGAGTGCCGCGGGTGGGCGCGGCGCGGGGGACTTCTGCATCGTCAGGCCTGGTGCGGATGGGCGTGCGCGGCGTGGACGTGTGCCGTTCGCGGGGCGTTTGCGCGGAGCTTCTGGCGCAGTGTTGCGCGGCGCGCCCAGCCGTGCAGCGAGCAGCGCCCACATCCGCGCCACCACGCTTCGCGCGGCGTGAGCGAGCCCGCTCTGTGCCTCAAATCCGTGCCGCCTTCGCCGCTGCGCCATCCGTTCCGCGATAAGCCTCAGGATCGATCCGCCGCATTTCCGTTTCGATCCACGTTTGCACGCGCGTGTTCACTTCGTCGGGCGTGAGTCCGGTCGTCTCGATCGGCTTGCCGATCGACACCGTGACTATACCCGGATATTTGATGAACGAGTTTCGGGGCCAGACGTGGCCCGCGTTGTGCGCGATCGGCACCACGGGCGCGCCCGTTTCGATGGCGAAGCGCGGGCCGCCGGTCTTGTACTTGCCTGTCTTGCCCACCGGGATGCGCGTGCCTTCGGGGAACATGATCACCCAAGCGCCTTCGGCCATGCGCTGCTTGCCCTGGCGGATCACCGAGGTGAATGCGTTCTTGCCTTCCTTGCGGTTGATGTGAACCATCTTCAGCATGCCCAGCGCCCAGCCGAAGAACGGCACGAACAGCAGCTCGCGCTTGAACACGTAGCACATGGGCCGCGGCATGAGCGCGGGGAACGCCAGCGTCTCCCATGCGGACTGGTGCTTCGAAAGCAGCACAGCCGGCCCGTCGGGCAGGTTCTCCATGCCCTCGATGCGGTAGCGAATGCCACAGAGGTGGCGCGCAACGAACAGCGTGGAGCGGCACCAGCCCACGGCCATCCAGTAGCGCCGCGTCGCGTTCAAGAATGGGAACGCGATAAAGCACGCCGTGGCGTACGGCATCGTGTAGACGATGAAATAGATGAACAGCAGCAGGGAGCGGAGAAAGCGCATCGGTCGAGCCGGTTTAATGTTCGCGTGAACCGCCTGCGCCTTCACGCAGGGGCGTTCGCGAGAAAGTCGAGCGCGAAAGCGCGCAGGTCGTCGTGGATCAGCGTGCCTTCGGGCAGGCCGCCGGCGGCGAGCGTTTTCTCGCCCTTGCCCGAACGCACGAGGTGCGTGCGAAAGCCGAGCGCCGCGCCTGCCTGCAGATCGCGCAGCGAGTCGCCAACCACCGGGGTACCGGCCGGATCGATCTCGAAGCGTTCCGCAATCATCTTGAGCAGGCCCGGTTGCGGCTTGCGGCACTCGCAGTGGTCCTGCGCCGTGTGCGGGCAGAAGAACACGGCGTCGATGCGGCCGCCCACGGCTGCCGCCTGGCGGTGCATCTTCGCGTGCATGGCGTTGAGCGCGGCCATGTCGAACAGTCCGCGCCCGATGCCCGACTGGTTCGACGCCACCGCGACGCGATAGCCCGCCTGGTTCAGGCGTGCGATCGCTTCGAGGCTGCCGGGTATCGCGACCCATTCGTCCGGCGACTTGATGAACGCGTCGGAGTCGACGTTGATCACGCCGTCGCGGTCGAGGATCACGAGTTTTCTGGTGGTGCTGGTCGGCATGGCGTTTCGCTCAGTTCCCCTGTTTCCGCTTGTTTCCGCTTCTTTGCGCTTCTTTGCGCTTATGCAGCGAGTCGCGAGATGTCCGCGACGCTGTTCATCTGGCGATGCAGCGCCTTGAGCAGCGCGAGACGGTTCGCACGCAGCGCCGGGTCTTCGGCGTTGACCATCACGTCGTTGAAGAACGTGTCCACGGTTTCGCGCAGCGCCGCGAGCGCGGTGAGCGCGCCCGTGTACTCGCGTGCGGCGAGTTGCGTTTCCACGCGCGGCGCGACCTGTTCGAGCTGCGCGAACAGCGCCTTCTCGGCGGATTCGACGAAAAGGGCGATCTGCACGCCGGCGTCTTGCGCACCCTCGGACTTCTTGAGGATGTTCGAGATGCGCTTGTTGGCCGCCGCGAGCGAGGCTGCTTCCGCGAGCGCTGCGAATTCGCGCACTGCGTCCAGACGCGAGACGATGTCGTCGAAGCGCGTGGGGTTCAGTGCGAGTACCGCGTCCACTTCGGTGGCCGCGAAGCCGCGTTCGCGCAGCATGCCGCGCAGGCGGTCCATGCAGAACTCGTAGATGGCCTGGGTCGACTCCGTCACGGCCTCGATGCCGGCAAATTGCGCGGAGGTAGCGCGCAGCAGCTCGACGAGGTCGAGCGGCAGCTGCTTCTCGACGAGAATACGCAGCACGCCCAGCGCGTGACGGCGCAGCGCGAACGGATCCTTTTCGCCCGTGGGCGCGAGGCCGATGCCCCAGATGCCGACGAGCGTTTCCAGCTTGTCCGCGAGCGCGACGATCGTGCCCGTCGTGGTGGCGGGCAGGGCGTCGCCGGAGAAGCGCGGCTGGTAGTGCTCGGAGCACGCAATTGCCACGTCTTCGGGCTCGCCGTCGTGGCGCGCGTAGTAGGTGCCCATGGTGCCTTGCAGCTCGGGGAATTCGCCCACCATGTCGGTCAGCAGGTCGGCCTTCGCGAGGCGCGCGCCGCGTTCCGCGAGCGCGATATCGGCGCTGCACATCAGGGCGATCCGGCCGGCGAGCGCTTCGAGGCGCTCCACGCGTTGCAGCTGCGAGCCGAGCTTGTTGTGATACACCACGTTCGCGAGCAGCGGCACACGGTCGGCCAGCGGCTTCTTCTTGTCCTGCTCGAAGAAGAACTTCGCGTCGGCCAGACGCGGGCGCACCACGCGCTCGTTGCCCTCGACGATCTCGTCGGGCGCTTGTGTCGCGATGTTCGAGACGATCAGGAAGCGCGAGCGCAGCCGGCCCTGGTCGTCGGTGAGCGCGAAGTACTTCTGGTTCGTCTGCATCGTGAGGATCAGGCATTCCTGCGGCACTTGCAGGAATTCGTCCTCGAACTTGCATGCGTACACGACCGGCCATTCGACGAGCGAATTCACTTCGTCGAGCAGCGACTCGGGCATGACGACCCTGTCGCTGCCGGCCTGTTCGATCAGTTGCGCGCGGATCGACTCGCGGCGGTCGGCGTAGCTCGCGATCACGAAGCCCTTGTGCTGGAGCGTGTGCGCGTACTCGTCGGCGTGCTGGATGGCGATCAGGCCTTCGCAGAGGAAGCGGTGGCCGCGCGTGGTGTCGTCGGCGTCGACGCCGAATGCCGTGACCGGCACGATCTGGTCGCCGTGCAGCACCGTGAGGCGATGTACCGGGCGCACGAACTGCACGTTGCTGCCGTCCGGGCGCTGGTAGGTCATGACCTTCGGGATCGGCAGCTTGCCGAGCGCTTCGTCGAGCACGGCCTGAAGCCCGTCGGCGAGCATGGCGCCCGGCGCCGAGTAGCGCAGGAAGAACGCTTCGTTCTTGCCGTCGCTCGCGCGTTCGAGGTCGCTCACGGGGAAATCGGGGAAGCCGAGCGCCGCGAGCTTCTTCGCGAGCGGCGCAGTGGGCTGGCCGTTGGCGTCGAGCGCGACCGAAACGGGCAGCACTTTTTCGCGCACCTGCTTTTCGGGCGCGACGCTGCGCACGTTCCTGATCGTGACGGCGAGGCGGCGCGGCGTCGCGTAACGTTCGAACGAGAGATCGCCTTCGATCAGGTCGCGCGCGGCGAGGCGCTGCGCGATGCCTTCGGCGAACGCGTCGCCCAGGCGCGCGAGGGCCTTCGGCGGCAGTTCCTCGGTCAGCAGTTCGACGAGGAGAGTGGCGTGATGAGCTTGCGTCATTGTTCTTGAGATCCGGTCATGCCTCGTCGAACTTGCGTTCGACCTTCAGCGGCGGCGCCCAGGCGGGCATCGCGGCGTCCTGTTCGTCGGTGGTCAGGCCTGGCACGCCGTGCACGGGGTTGCCGAGCATCGGGAAGCCGAGCTTCTCGCGCGACTCGTAGTACGACTGCGCCACGCTGCGCGAAAGCGCGCGAATGCGGCCGATGTAGGCTGCGCGCTCCGTCACGGAGATCGCGCCGCGCGCGTCGAGCAGGTTGAACGTGTGGCCGGCCTTGAGCACGAGTTCGTACGCGGGCAGCGCGAGCTGCAGATCGATCATGCGCTTCGCTTCGCTTTCGTACGCGTTGAAGAACGTGAACAGCAGGTCGACGTTCGCGTGCTCGAAGTTGTAGGTCGATTGCTCGACTTCGTTCTGGTGGTAGACGTCGCCATACGTGAGGCGGCGCATTTCCGGGCCGTTCGGGCCCGGCTCTTCCCACTCGGTCCAGACGAGGTCGTAGACGTTCTCGACCTTCTGCAGATACATCGCGAGACGCTCGAGACCGTAGGTGATTTCGCCGAGCACCGGCTTGCAGTCGATGCCGCCCACCTGCTGGAAGTAGGTGAACTGCGTGACTTCCATGCCGTTGAGCCACACTTCCCAGCCGAGGCCCCAGGCGCCGAGCGTGGGATTCTCCCAGTCGTCTTCGACGAAGCGCACGTCGTTCTGCTTCAGGTCGAAGCCGAGCGCCTCGAGCGAGCCGAGGTACAGGTCGAGAATGTTCTCCGGCGCGGGCTTGAGCACCACCTGGTACTGGTAGTAGTGCTGCAGACGGTTCGGGTTCTCGCCGTAGCGGCCGTCCTTCGGGCGGCGCGAGGGCTGCACATAGGCCGCGCGCCACGGCTCGGGGCCGATTGCGCGCAGGAAGGTGTGGACGTGCGAGGTGCCGGCGCCGACTTCCATGTCGATCGGCTGGAGCAGTGCGCAGCCCTGCTTGTCCCAGTAAGACTGGAGCGTCAGGATGATTTGCTGAAACGTGAGCATGTGTGCCTGCAGTGTCTTTCGGGCTTTCGGGGGCGGAATGCGGCGGCCGGAGCCAGGCGAGCGCGCCGGCGGGGCGGCGATGCTCCGCTTTGCCCCTTCCCCTTGCGTGGCCCGGGCCGGGAGGCGGCCAGGTGCTAAAACGTTGAATTTTACCGGATTGCCGGAGCCTTGAGACCTGGACGGGGTTCGGGCGGCCGGCAGCGGAGTGGTTGCGTCTTCAGCGCGAGGTTTCGTGTGCTTTGCGCGGCTTATTTTCCGTTGGTCGGCTTGCGTTCCTTCGCGTCCTTGAAAGCCGGTCCGAACGCAAAGCCGAGCGCCAGCAGCAGCAACGAAATGGCGATCACCGTGTTGTTGCCGCTCGTCACGTAAGGCGTGAAGCCGCTCGTGCCTTCAACCTTCACGTCGAGCGAACCGACCGTGAACGTCGGCAGGCGTGCGATCACGCGGCCTTTTGCGTCGATGGCGGCGGTGGCGCCCGTGTTGGTCGCGCGCAGCATCGGGCGGCCGGTTTCGAGCGAACGCATGCGCGCGATCTGCAGGTGCTGGTCGAGCGCGATGGTGTCGCCGAACCACGCCAGGTTCGTCGAATTGATCAGGATGCCCGGCGAGGTCGGGCTCTCGCGCACGGTGCGCGCGATCTCCTCGCCGAAGATGTCCTCGTAGCAGATGTTCACGGCCACGAGCTCACCGTGCACATGGAAGGGCGGCTGCACGGGCGCCCCGCGCGCGAAGTCGCCGAGCGGGATGTTCATGAGATTGACGAACCAGCGGAAGCCCCAGGGCACGAATTCGCCGAAGGGCACGAGGTGATGTTTGTCGTAGCGATAGAGGCCGTTCTGTCCCGGCGTGATGCCCAAGAGGCTGTTGGTGTAGTCGATCACGCGCCCGTCGGACGTGATCGTGCCGCCCACGGCGCCGAACAGGATGGCCGTGTTGGTGCCGTCGGCGAAGGCGCGAACATCGCGGCCGAACTTCTGGGGAATTTCCTGCACGAGCACCGGCACCGCGGTTTCGGGCGTGACGACGAGATCGGCGGCCTTTTCGGTAATCAACTTCTGGAATTCGTTGAGGGCGTCGATCGTGCCCTGCTCGGAGAACTTCATGTCCTGCTTGACGTTGCCTTGCAGCAGCCGCACGTTGAGCGGCGTGCCGGAGGGTTGCGTCCACGAAACGAGCGAGAGCAGCAGGCCGGCGGCGATCACGGCGAGTGCAAGCAGCGCCGGCGTCGCCACCGCGCCGCGCCGGGGCGACGTGCCGCCTTGGCCTTTTACGTCGCTCGCACGCAAAACCGCCTGAGCGATGAGCGCCGCGACGAGCGCGAGCACCCAGCCCACGCCAAACACGCCCACGATCGGCGCAAAACCGGCAAGCGGACCGTCCACTTGCGCGTAGCCGCTCGAAAGCCAGGGAAAACCGGTGAACACATAGCCGCGCGCCCATTCGCCGAGCGCCCACGCACTCGCGAATGCAAAGGCGCCGTGCCAGGTGGGCGAGAACGGCAACTCGCCGCTGCGGCCGTTCTTCGCATGCCCCGCGCAAAACGACCAGACGAGCGAGGCGAGCGCCGGATACAGACCGAGGTAAAGCGAGAACAGCACGAGCGCGGCGCCCGCGAGCACCGCGGGCATGCCGCCGTAGAAGTGCATGCTCACGTAGAGCCACCACACGCCGCTCACGAAGTTGCCGAAGCCGAACGCCCAGCCCGTGAAGAGCGCGCTCTTCCAGCCGGTGGTGCGCGTGAGCCAGAAGTAGAACAGCGCAAAGATCGCAATGGCGAGCCAGCCGCCGTGCGGCGTGGGCGCGAACGACAGCGTGTTGAGCGCGCCCAGCGCGGCGGCGGCGAGATAGTGCCAGAAGGGCAGCGCGCGGCGCGCGGCGCCGTTGGTGGTTTCGCTCGCGCGCGTCTCGGTGTGCGTGCGGGTATCGATCGGTTCGGCCATGCGGTGCGTGGAATGCGATGGAAAGCGCGCTGAAAAGCGCGAGCGCGGATTGCGCGACGAGCGCAACGATAGCACTTTCGTGCGACGGTACCGGGATGGCCCCCAGGGGACGGATCGGAGCGTAGGCGCGGCTGAAGCAAAAACGCCAGCCGCAAGGCTGGCGTCGTCTAAGCGTAGGCCGCGCGCTCGCGCTTGCTCAGGTGCCCGGCGGCTGCAGCGCGGCTTCGCGCTGTCCTGCCATCGGGTCGCGCCGCACCAGCAGCATGTGAACCTGACGTGCGTCGGCGCGCAGCACCTCGAAGATCAGGTCGTCGATGCGCACCTTCTCCCCGCGATGCGGCACGTGCCCGAAGTGATTCGTGACGAAGCCGCCGATCGTATCGACTTCTTCATCCGGGTAATGGGTGCCGAACGCCTCGTTGAACTGCCCGATTTCGGTGAGCGCGCGCACGCGGAACCGCCCGTCGGGCGAGGCGATGATGTTGCCGCTTTCCTCGTCGAAGTCGTACTCGTCCTCGATGTCGCCCACGATCTGCTCCAGCACGTCCTCGATCGTGATGAGACCGGCCACGCCGCCGTATTCGTCCACGACGATGGCGATGTGATTGCGGTTCTGGCGAAAGTCGTGCAGCAGCACGTTCAGGCGCTTGGACTCGGGGATGAACACGGCCGGGCGCAGCATGCCGCGCACGTCGAATTCCTCTTCGGCGTAATAGCGCAGCAGGTCTTTGGCGAGCAGCACGCCGATCACGTTGTCGCGGTTGCCGTCGTACACGGGGTAGCGCGAGTGCGCTTTCTCCAGCACGTACGGAATGAATTCGTCAGGACTGTCGGCGATGTTGATCGCGTCCATCTGGGCGCGCGGGATCATGATGTCGCGCGCGCAAAGCTCGGACACCTGGAACACGCCTTCGATCATCGAAAGCGAATCGGCGTCGATCAGGTTGCGCGCGTGCGCGTCCTGGAGGATTTCGAGAAGCTCGCTGCGAGAGTCGGGCTCGGGCGAGATGAAGTCGGTCAGCCGCTCGAGGAGCGAGCGCTTTTCCTGCGGTTTGCCGGTCTGGCGTCGACTGGGATAAGAGTCGTTCATGGTGGTGCGCCCTTTGCCGCTGGGGGCAGGGCGCGCTGTTGCGGAGGGTTAAGGATACAACATGCCTGTGGCGCGACCGTGTAATGCCACACATTGGACACACACCGGCAGATCCATCCTAACGCAGATGCGGCGTGGCCGCCCGGTGGACGAAAAAGCGGCGCGCCGTGACGTCACCCGTGACGCCGACCTCAAGCGCAGCGCGCGAGCAGCCGCTCCAGGGCGCGGTCGCGCATGCCGCTCTCGCGCAGCGCATCGACGGTGCGGCGCACGTAGTCGAGTGTTGTGCCATAGCGCCCCGACGCGCAGCCGAACACGGTGCGCACCGTGGCTTCGGAAAGCTTGCCGGTGTAAGTCGCCACATCACGGCGCATGACGAAGGCGAGCGCGTCGACGCGGCGGCCGTCTGCGAGCACACAGGGCAGCCAGGCGGGGCGGTACGAGCCCATCGGCATCTCGCGGCGCCAGAGCGCTTCGAGGTGCGGCATCACGCCCTCGGCGGCGAGGCGGAACGCGACGCCCGCGCACGAGCCGCCGCGGTCGAGCGCGAGGACGAGGCCGGGCTGCTCGGGCGTGCCGCGGTTCACGCGCGACCACAGGTACAGCCCGCGATGGTAGCCGTGCACGCGCGAACGCACGTTCTCGACGGTGGGCAGCCCTGGGTTCCAGATCAGCGAGCCATAGCCGAACAGCCAGATGTCGCTCGCGCCGTCCCAGCCTTGCGCCTTTAGCGTGCAGTCGAGCGAGGCGCTCAACTCGTCTTCGCTCAGGAGCCGTGACTCGCCGAGCGCCGGCGGGTAGCCGGGGCAGGGCACGCTCGCATCGCCCGCCTCGGGCAGTGCTGAGGGTTCGGCGAAATCGGGCGTGCGTTTGTCGTTCATGGCGGGGGCTTACTTGTACGGATCAGGAAAGCCTAGCGAGTTGAGCACCTCGGTCTCGATGCCTTCCATCTCTTCGGCTTCGGTCTCGTCTTCGTGATCGTAACCCTGCGCGTGCAGCGCGCCATGCACGAGCAGATGCGCGTAGTGCGCGGCGAGCGGCTTGCCCTGCTCGGCGGCTTCCTTTTCCACCACGGGGCAGCACAGGATCAGATCGCCCGTGACCGGGTCGTCCTCGCTCTCCGCGTACGCGAAGGTGAGCACGTTGGTCGCGTAGTCCTTGCCGCGATAGGTGCGGTTCAGCGTGCGGCCTTCCTCGGCGTCGACGAAGCGCACGGCCAGTTCCGCGTCCGCGAAGAGCGCGGCCTTGAGCCACGCCGCCACGGTGGCGCGCGGCAGCGCGGCCTTGTGCTCGGGGAACGCCTTCGCGGCGGGGAACTGCACGATCAGTTTGAGTTTTGGTGCGCGGGGCATGGGGCTCGAGCTATGAAGCGACGCAGGCGGCGGCGTTAGCGCGCGTCGCCAACGCCTTCGTCCTTTTTCGAATGCGCGTCATACGCCTCGACGATACGCGCGACGAGCGGATGGCGCACGACGTCCGCACTCGTGAAGTGCGTGACGGCGATGCCGCGCACGTCCTTGAGCACATGCTGCGCTTCGATCAGGCCGCTCTTGTGGCCGCGCGGCAAGTCGATCTGCGTGGTGTCGCCGGTCACGACCGCCTTCGAGCCGAAGCCGATACGCGTGAGGAACATCTTCATCTGCTCGGGCGTGGTGTTCTGCGCCTCGTCGAGAATGATGAACGCGTGATTGAGCGTGCGCCCGCGCATGTAGGCGAGCGGCGCGATTTCGATCATCTGGCGCTCGAACATCTTCGCGGTCTTGTCGAAGCCGAGCAGATCGTAAAGCGCGTCGTAGAGCGGACGCAGATACGGATCGACCTTCTGCGACAGATCGCCGGGCAGGAAGCCGAGACGCTCGCCCGCCTCCACGGCCGGACGCGTGAGCACGATGCGCTTGACCTGGTCGCGCTCGAGCGCGTCCACGGCGCAGGCCACGGCGAGATAGGTCTTGCCGGTGCCCGCGGGCCCGATGCCGAACGTCACGTCGTGCGAGATGATCTGCTTCAGATACTCGCGCTGCGCAGGCGTGCGGCCGCGCAGGTCGGCACGGCGCGTGTAGAGCTTCGGGCCCAGTTCCTCGACGTCGACGCCTTCGCTCGCGGGCTCGTCGAACGGATGATCGGGGTCGCCGCGAAAACGCGGGTCGATCTCGGAAGCGTCGTTGCCGCCGCTATTGCCGCCATTCACATTGCCGCGCATGCCGCCGCTGCCGTTGCCACGCGGATCGTTCGCCGAGTTGCTGCCGAAGTTCGCAGGGTGCCGGGCTTCGACGAGCGCGAGCTGAATGTCGTCGACGGAGAGCGGATCGCGCGCCTGGTTGTAGAAGTTTTCGAGCGCCGCGAGCGCCAGCTTGGCGCCACGCCCGCGAATCGTGATGCGATGGCCGCGCCGCGCGAGCGTCACATCGAGCGCTTGCTCGATCTGCCGCAGGTTTTCGTCGAGCGGGCCGCAGAGGTTGGCGAGCCGCGCGTTGTCGTCGCGCGGCGCGGTGAATTCCAGATGCTGCTGATTGGGCTTCAAGGTGTCTCTGAACTCCTGAATTCCTGGCTGGGTGCGCCGAGCCGATTAGTGCGCGAGCGTCGAAGCGTCTTCGTGCGCGAGCACGAGTTCGCCGCGCAGCGAGTGGGGGTAGGCGTGGTTGATCTTCACGTCGATCATCTGGCCGATCAGGCGCGCGTGCGAAGCGAGCGGCGCCGGGAAGTTCACCACACGGTTGTTCTGCGTGCGGCCCGAGAGTTCGCTCGGGTCCTTGCGCGAAGGGCCTTCCACGAGAATGCGTTCGACATTGCCGACCATCGACTGGCTGATGCGCGCCACGTTCTCTTCGATCGTGGCCTGCAGGTGCTGCAGGCGCTTGAGCTTCACCTCGCGCGGCGTGTCGTCTTCGAGATTCGCGGCGGGCGTGCCCGGGCGCGGGCTGTAGATGAACGAGAAGCTCGTGTCGTAGCTCATCTCCTCGACGAGCGCCATCATCTTCTGGAAGTCCTCTTCGGTCTCGCCGGGGAAGCCGACGATGAAGTCCGTGGAGAGCGACAGGTCCGGGCGGATCGCGCGCAGCTTGCGGATGATCGACTTGTACTCGAGCACGGTGTAGCCGCGCTTCATCGCCATGAGCACGCGGTCCGAGCCGTGCTGAACCGGCAGATGCAGGTGGCTCACGAGCTTGGGCACCTTCGCGTAGGTGTCGATCAGGCGCTGCGTGAATTCCTTCGGGTGCGAAGTCGTGTAGCGGATGCGCTCGATGCCGGGGATTTCGGCGACGTATTCGATGAGCGTCGCGAAGTCGGCGACGTCGTGCGCGCCATTCGTGAGCGCGCCACGATAGGCGTTGACGTTCTGGCCGAGCAGCGTGACTTCACGCACGCCCTGGTCGGCGAGGCCCGCGATTTCGGTGAGCACGTCGTCGAGCGGGCGCGAGACTTCCTCGCCGCGCGTGTAGGGCACGACGCAGTAGCTGCAGTATTTCGAGCAGCCTTCCATGATCGAGACGAACGCGCTCGGGCCTTCTACGCGCGCGGGCGGCAGATGGTCGAACTTCTCGATTTCGGGGAAGCTGATGTCCACCTGCGCGCGGCCCGAGGCGCGGCGCGCGTCGATCATCTGCGGCAGGCGGTGCAGCGTTTGCGGGCCGAACACGAGGTCCACATACGGCGCGCGCGCGACGATCGCCGCGCCTTCCTGGCTCGCCACACAGCCGCCTACGCCGATCAGCAGGTTCGGGTTCGCTTCCTTGAGCTCGCGCACGCGGCCCAGGTCGGAGAAGACCTTCTCCTGCGCCTTTTCGCGCACCGAGCAGGTATTGAAGAGGATGACGTCCGCATCTTCGGGGGTGTCGGTCTTCACGAGACCTTCGGCGGCGCCGAGTACGTCGACCATCTTGTCGGAGTCGTACTCGTTCATCTGGCAGCCAAAGGTCTTTACATAAACTTTCTTGGTCATCGGGTTTCGCCGTTCGCAGTGGTTGACCTGGGGGCGTCGTCCGCTTGATGCACGCGCGTGATGCACGGTCTGCACGTCAGGACTACGGTGTTTTATGAGGGCCGAATCGGGATGCGAGGAGACCGGCTATGAGGCCGGCGTTGGCATCCTGCTTCTGGCAATGCGTTGGGGACGATCCGCGTTGCTTTTCACTTCTTTTTCGCTTTTTTGCCGGCACCGCCGCATTGGCCAATATTTGCAATATGGGTCAACGCGTATGCGGCTGCGGATCGCTTTCTGCGCAATCCAACATTATATCCGTTTGCGTCTGCGGCTTTGCGTCGCTTCGGCCGGATCCGTGCAGGGGACGAGCGCCTCCAGTTCGCCCGAAGTCTGCGCGAAACGCTCGGTGAGGAAATCGAGCAGCGCCCGCACGCGTGGCGCGAGAAAGCGGTTGCGGTGATAGAGCGCGTGCAGCGGCGCGTCGGGGTAGCGCCACTCGGACATCACGGTCTTGAGCCGCCCGGCGCGCAGATCGTCCGCGACGTCCCAGATCGACTTCACCGCGAGGCCGTAGCCGCACAGCGCCCACTGGCGCGCCACTTCGCCATCCGTCGATTCGAGCGCGGCGCCGAGCGGCACCGTATAGGTCTGCGTTTCCGTCTGCGATCCGCTGCCGCGCGTGAAGCGCCATTCGTTCACCGGCCCCGCCGCCGAGCCGATCACGATGCAGTCGAAACGGGCCAGATCGTTCGGCTCCCGCGGTTCGCCGCAACGCGCGAGGTACTCGGGCGAGGCGCACAGCACACGGCGGTTCGGCGCGAGCCAGCGCGCCACGAGCGAGCTGTCCTGCGGCGTGCCGAAGCGGATCGCGAGATCGATATCTTCGAGCACGAGATTCGAGAGCGAGTCGGTCAGCATCAGCGCGAAACGCACGTCGGGATAAAGAGCGTGGAACTCGTCGAGCCAGGTCATCAGCAGATTGCGGCCAAAATCCGAGGTCGCCGATATGCGCACTTTGCCGCGCACCGCGTTCTGGCCCTCCTGCAAGGCCGCTTTGGCGTCGTCGAGCGAGCGCAGCGCATGCTCGCTGCAGGTGAGATAGAGGCGGCCTTCGTCGGTGAGGCGCAGCTGGCGGGTGGTGCGGTCGAACAGACGCGCACGCAACTCCGCTTCGAGCCGCGCGAGCCGGGCACTGGCCGCCGCGGGTGTGAGGCCGAGCTTGCGGCCCGCCGCGGAAAGGCTGCCGAGGCGTGCCGCCTCCACGAACAAGCGCACGTCGCCGAGGTTGTCCATCGCGATTATTAGAAATGAATTGAAAATGATTCAAATGCTACGCCAATTATCAAATTCGAGTGTAGCCGCGACAATGCGCGTGTTTTCAGGACAACGGCCTCGGCTCGCACGCCATGCACCTCGATCACGTCACCCTCGTCACGCCCGACCTCGAAGGCACATGCCGCTTCTTTCGCGACATCGTCGGCCTCGAAGACGGCACCCGTCCGCCGTTTCGCGTGGGCGGCCACTGGCTCTACGCGAACGGCCGCCCGGTCATCCATCTGGTCGAGGCGACCGAGCCGGCCCGGTTGCCAGGCGGATCGTCTGCGCTCGTGGCGCCGCGCATCGACCACGTGGCGTTTCGCGTGGCCCCCGGTGTTGAATGGCGCGCACTCGTCGAACGGCTGGCCGCGCGCCGCGTGCCGTACCAGCTGGCGGAGGTGCCCGCGAGCGAGGAAGTGCAGTTGTTCGTTGCGCTTGCGCCCGGTGTCGTCGTCGAGTTCGTGACGTCGCTGGCGGCTGGCGCGGCGGCTTGATGGCCACTCGACGCCACTGAAGCCCATTTGAATCCAGGCTGATTTTCGGAGATTTCGATGCCTATCCCCTTGCTCGCACTGGCCATCAGCGCCTTTGCCATCGGCACCACCGAGTTCCTCATCATGGGCCTGTTGCCCGATGTGGCGCGCGATCTGCACGTGACGATTCCCGCCGCGGGTCTGCTCGTGACCGGCTATGCGCTCGGCGTGGCGGCCGGCGCGCCGCTGCTCGCCGCGCTGACGAGCCGCATGCCGCGCAAGCTCGCGCTGCAACTGCTGATGGGCGTGTTCATCGTCGGCAACGTGATGTGCGCGGTCGCGTCGAACTATTCGCTCTTGATGGTCGCGCGCGTCGTCGCGTCGTTCGCGCACGGCTCGTTCTTCGGCATCGGCGCCGTGGTGGCCGCCTCGCTCGTGCCGCAGGAAAAGCGCGCGAGCGCCATTGCGCTGATGTTCACGGGGCTCACGCTCGCCACCGTGCTGGGCGTGCCGTTCGGCACCGCCATTGGCCAGCAGTTCGGCTGGCGCGTGGCGTTCTGGATCGTGAGCGGCTTCGGTGTGATTTCGCTCGCCGGCGTGACGGCTCTGCTGCCCAACCATCACGACAGCGGCCCGGCCGGGCTCGGCCACGAAGTGCGCGTGCTGCGCGACCCGCGGGTGTGGCTCGCCCTCGGCATGACGGTGCTCGGCTTTGGCGGCGTGTTCGTCGTGTTCACGTATATCGCGCCGATCCTCGAACAGGTGGGCGGTTTCTCGCCGCGCGGCGTGACGCTGATGCTCGTGCTGTTCGGCGTGGGCCTCACGCTTGGCAACACACTGGGCGGCAAGCTTGCGGACCGCGCGCTGATGCCTTCGCTCATGGGCATTCTCGTGGTGCTCGCCGTGGTCATGGCCATCTTCACGAAGACGAGCCACGCCATGTGGCCGGCCGCGATCACCGTCTTCGTGTGGGGCATCGCCGCGTTCGCGACCGTGCCGCCGTTGCAGATGCGCGTGGTCGCGAAGGCCGCGGCGGCGCCGAATCTCGCCTCGACGCTGAACATCGGCGCGTTCAACGTGGGTAACGCGATGGGCGCGTGGATGGGCGGGCTCGCCATTGCACACGGCGTGGCGCTCGATTCGCTGCCGTGGGTGGCTGCGGCCGTCTCGGTGGCGGCGCTCGTGCTCACATGGGCGGCGGCGCGGCTCGATACGCGTGCCGTAACGCTGCGCGACGCGCACGTGGCGGCGCGGCAGAATACGTGAGCGCCTGACGAGGGCAAGGCGCAGCCGTGCAGATGGCAATGCGCCTTATGCGCAGGGCGCGAAAGCAATCCACGATTTGCGCTCTGCAATGCTGATAACAGTGTGAAGATAACTTCGTTGGGCGCGGCAAATCGCGATGCTAGTCTTGCCTCCATTCATGCTCTTGCGCCGCAATGACGCGGCGCTGCCTGGAGGCAGCCATGCATTCACCCCTCGCGCTCGTACGCGATGCACAACCCGATATTGCGCACACCGAAGGATCTTACGAGACGCTTGAACATCTCGTGGGCGTCAACCTCGCCCGGCTGCGCGCCGAACGCCAGCTTTCGCTCGATGCGCTCGCACGCGCCTCCGGTGTCTCGCGCGCGATGCTCGCTCAAGTCGAGTCGGCGCGCAGCGTGCCTTCGATCAAGGTGCTGTGCAAGGTGGCGGCGGCGCTCAAGGTCTCGGTTTCGGCGTTCCTGCGGCGGCATGCCGTGAACGGTTTCGAGCATTTGCCCGCCGAGCGGGCATCGCGCCTCGTTTCCGCCGACGGCCGTTATTCGGCGCGCGCGCTCTATCCGGAAGGCGAGCCCGCCGCCGCCGAATTCCACGAACTGCGCATCGCGCCGCTGCATACCGAGTCCGGCGTGCGCCGCCCGCCCGGCACGACGGTGAACCTCGTGGTGAGCGAGGGCACGCTCGAAGTGAGCGTGCACGATCGGCGCCAGCTGCTCGCCACCGGCGACGCGATCGTCTTCGACGCCGACCAGCCGCACAGCCTGCGCAACCCGGGCGACACCGAGGCGCGCGTGTTTCGCGTGACGCTCAACGCCGAGACGCCGCCGCGCTGGGACGTGCCGGCCGGGACGGCGCAGCCGGCATGAGCCGCGTCGCGCCTTCGAGAACATCGTCTAGTCGCAAGTTTTCGCGCTGCACAGTTGCGCAGCCTGTTGTATCCTTTGCCCGCCGGTCAAGTCAGGTAACAAGCCGGTAATCAGTGCGTCTTCAGGGCGGGGTGAAATTCCCCACCGGCGGTATGCCGGCCGCGCCGCAAGGCAAGGTCGACGAGCCCGCGAGCGCCTGCGCGAGCTTCAGTGTGTCGTGCGCAGGGTCAGCAGATCTGGTGCGAAGCCAGAGCCGACGGTCATAGTCCGGATGAAAGAAGATGTGCAGATGGTCATGTTTGCCCATCCGCCGCGGCGTTTCGGCCGGTGCGTGTGCGTCTCCGTTTTCGAGGCGCGCCACGTCACTGCCGAATCACGCGTGCCGGGGATTCCTGCCTGTTTGCAATGCCCTGAAACGTTTTTCGCCTAACTCTCGCGAGGAGCGTTTCACATGTCCCTTACTGCCAGTACCCCTCTCGCTTCATCCCAGGGCGCGCCGCTCGACGCCGCCGCCGATCTCCCGTTCATCGATTCCGAGCCGGTGCCGCCGCGCATTGCCGCCGCGTTGCAAGCCATGCGCGAAGGCCGCCCGGTCGTGCTGCAGGACGACCACGACCGCGAGGATGAGGCCGACCTGATCGTCGCCGCCGAACGCCTCACGCCCGAAACGATGGCGCTCTTCATCCGCGAATGCAGCGGCATCGTCTGCCTGTGTCTCTCCGACGAAAAAGTGCGCGCGCTCGAACTGCCGCCGATGGTGGCCCACAACGAGAGCCGCAACCGCACCGCGTTCACGGTCTCGATCGAAGCGCGTGACGGGGTGAGCACCGGCGTGTCGGCCTCCGACCGCGTGACGACGATCCGCGCCGCGATCGCCCCGGACGCCAAGCCTGCCGATATCGTGCGCCCCGGCCACGTGTTCCCGCTGCGCGCGCAGCGGGGCGGCGTGCTGGCGCGCCGCGGCCATACTGAAGGTACCGTCGATCTGGCGGTGCTCGCGGGCCTCGCGCCCGCTGGCGTGCTGTGCGAGCTGATGAACCCGGATGGCACGATGGCGCGCGGCAAGCAGGTCGACGACTTCGCCAGGCTGCACAATCTGCCGGTGCTTTCGATTGCCGAGCTGGTGGCGTTTCGCGAGTCGCTCGCCGTGGCGCGCGAGCGCTGCGCCGAGCCGGCCTGAGGCGCGCAGTCTTACGACTGCACGTCGCCGAATTCGCCGCGCACGCCGGCCTCGACGAGCGCCGGCAGTTCTTCCATGTGGGCCATGATGCGCGTGATGCCCATCTCGCGCAGCACGTCGGCGTAGCCCGAAGGAATGTGGCTCGCGCCCACGAACGCAATCGTCTTCATGCCTGCCGCGCGCGCGGCGTTCAAACCCGAAATGCTGTCTTCGACGACGATGCAGCGCGCCGGCTCCACGCCGAGCTGCTTCGCCGCATGCAGGTACACGTCCGGATAAGGCTTGGGCCGCGCAACTTGCTCGGCGCTGAAGATGCGCTCGCCGAAGATCGTGTCGAGGCCGGCGCGCCGCACCGAAGCGTGCACGCGCGTGAGCCGGCTGTTCGAGACGACGGCGGCAGGCAGCGTCACCCGGCGCAAGGCGTCGCGCACGCCGTTGATCGGGCTCACCGATTCGGCAATGGCGGCTTCGCAACGATGTTCGATGGTCTCGAGAAAGTCCTCGGGCATCGTGAGGTCGAAGCGCGCGGCGACGTCGGCGAGAAAGCGCGAGGTCTGCTGGCCGAACGCCGCATTCACGGCGGCGTGAAAATCGATGCCGGGAAAGGTGCTGCTGAGCGTATCGAACAGAACGCGGTCGGCGATGACTTCGCTGTCGACGAGCACGCCGTCACAGTCGCAGATGAGATGGTCGATCATGCGTGAAACGAGAGGCCGGGCAGCGCGCGGCCAGCGGTCGGCGGCCGTGCATGCGCCTGAGCCAGGCAGGGGACAAGGTGGAAACCCCAATCATACGTGCTTTTGCTTTTTGAAAGCAGCGCACACGCGGCCTGGGATGCTCAGCCGTCGTCTGCTGCGTTTGCCTCGCGGGTGTCGGCCCACGCTTTTGCTGCGCCAATCGCGCGCTGCCAGCCGGCGAGGCACCTTGCCGCCTCGTCGCGCTGCAACGAGGGCGTGAAGCGGCGCTCCAGGCTCCAGTGCCGCTGGAGTTCGTCGATATCGCGCCAGAACCCCACCGCGAGCCCGGCCAGATATCCCGCGCCCAGCGCGGTGCTTTCGCTGGAGCGCGGCCGCAACACATCCACGCCCAGCAGATCGGCCTGGAACTGCATGAGCAGATCGTTCGCGCTGGCGCCGCCATCCACGCGCAGCTCGTTCACGCGCATGCCGGAGTCGGCCTCCATGGCGGCGAGCACGTCGAACGACTGATAGGCAATCGAATCGAGCGCCGCGCGTGCGATATGCGCCGCGGTCGTGCCGCGCGTGAGCCCGAACAGCGTGCCGCGCGCATGCGCGTTCCAGTGCGGCGCGCCGAGGCCGGCGAACGCGGGCACGAGGTACACGCCGTCGCTGTGCGGCACGCTGGCCGCGAGCGGTTCGATTTCCGCTGCACTGCGAATGATGCCGAGTCCGTCGCGTAGCCATTGCACTACCGCGCCCGCGATAAAGATGCTGCCCTCAAGCGCGTATTGCGTTTGCCCGAGCGCTTGCCACGCGATGGTCGTGACGAGGTTGTGGCTCGATTCGACAGGCTGCGCGCCGGTATTCATCACGAGAAAACAGCCGGTGCCGTAGGTGTTCTTCACCATGCCGGGGCGCATGCACATTTGCCCGAAGAGCGCCGCATGCTGGTCGCCGGCCACGCCGGCAAGCGGGATTTCGGCCGCGAAAAGCGACGCCGCCGTGCGCGCATAGACCTCCGACGACGAACGCACCTCCGGCAGCATGCTGCGCGGAATCTCGAAGAGCGCGAGCAGGTCGTCGTCCCAGCGCAGCGTGTGGATGTCGAAGAGCATGGTGCGCGCGGCATTGGTGACGTCGGTGGCGTGCAGCGCGCCGCGCGTGAAGTGCCACAGCAGCCAGCTGTCCACGGTGCCGAACGCGAGACGGCCTGCGCGCGCCTTATCGCGCGCGCCCTCGACATGATCGAGAATCCAGCGGATTTTCGTGGCCGAAAAGTACGCGTCGATCGGCAGGCCGGTTTTCGTGCGCACCGTCGGCTCGAGGCCGCGCGCTTTCAGCTCGTCGCAATAGCCGGCCGTGCGGCGGTCCTGCCAGACGATCGCGTTGTAGACGGGCTGACCTGTTGCCCGGTCCCATACGAGGGTCGTTTCGCGCTGGTTCGTGATGCCGATGCCCGCAATCGCGGCGGCCCCGACGCCCGCGCGCGTGAGCGCTTGCGCCGCGACGCCTGCCTGGCTCGACCAGATGTCGCGCGGGTCATGTTCGACCCAGCCGGGTCGCGGGTAGCGTTGCGCGAACTCCTTCTGGGCGAGCGCGACGATTGCACCGCTGCGCTCGAGCAGCAAGGCGCGCGAACTCGTCGTGCCCTGGTCCAGCGCGAGGATGTACGACTCGGCGTGCGACTGAGGCATCGTGCAGTCTCCCTGGAGGGTGTGCGGGGTACGCGCGTCGACCGGCGCGCAACGAGGCGCGTGCCATCGGACCCAGCATAGCCCGAAAGCGATTTGCGCTCGATTCGGCGCAACGGAACGGTCAAGGTGTCGCTCGCACGGCGCGGTGCGACAATAATCGAGTCGGGATGCAGTCGTTCCAACCAGTCGAAAACGATAACGAGGCAATCATGCGTGCAATTGCGATGATCGGTGCAGCCGTGCTGCTCACGGGGTGCGTGGGCGCGCCGCCGGGCCCGGAAGGCGGGGGGCGCGCGCCGTCGCTCGCCGCTTTGCAGCAGATGTGCGGCGGCCAGGCGGTCGATTTCGGTGCCTATGCGCCGGGCGTCTACGCGGCCATTTTCGACGCGTGGGTCGCCAATCGCCGCGGCAGGCTGCCCCAGGACCAGTTTTGCGGTTTCCAGGCTCAGCTCGCGCAGCAATACACCACGCTCGGCAAGAGCGGCAACGGCGAGGCGCGGGGTGAGTGGGTGAACTTCCTCAACGCACAGCGCGCCCAGGCGCTGAGCTGGCGCTCGGCGGTCGACCCCACGTTGAGAGCCGGGTAGGCGAATAGGCGAAGGGTGCCGCGGCAGGGTGCGCGCATTCGCGCGTGCAAGCAGTGCAAACAGGCATGCGCAAAAAAATGGTCACGCGGGCATGAAGCGCGCGGGTCCGCGTGACCATGCACTGCAGGCGCGTACGTCTACTGCCGTGCGCCTGCATCGGGGACGTGCCCGACAAGCCGGGCTCGCGGACGATCCATGCGTCCGCGCAAATCGATAAAGGGCAATGGAGCCTGTGGCTGCGCGGGTACTCGGCCCGCGGGATCAGGCTACGAACACCGTTTGATGGCGCGCAACGCAGAGTCGCCGATTTCGGTTAGTCGCCATTGCTGAAGGCCGGATGCGAGGCGCTCCAGTTGGACGAGCTGTCGTTCGAGCAAGGCGTCCAGTTCTTCTCGCTCCATGTCGAGCTGGTTGGGGGCGTCCTGCACTAGCAGCAGGGTGGCGAATTCATGCGGACTCAGCATCGTTCTCTCCGTGTTGCCGCATCAGAGGTCGCCGGTTGCGGCCCGCAGGGCGGCGCAGCGACAGGAATGCGGTGGTATGAGCGAAAGCCTGCGACCGTGCAGATCGACTGGCTGGAGGGACCGGCCATCAGGCCCGCCTATGCGCGGCCCAAACGGCATCCAGCCCGGGATCTACCTCGGGGAACTGGAGTGTAGTCAACGCCGCTGCGTTGTACAAACCACGCCCCGAAAATTTTCCCTTTGACATTCGAGCCCGCACGCAGCGGTGCTGCGAGCCGCCTGGATTCGCGAAATCACTTGAAGTTCGTGCCGCAGCGCGGCACGCAGCGAGCGAATGCGCTTCGATACGCTACGCATCAAACGCACGGTATGCCCGTGGGTATTGCGTTTGCGCGTTGGTTAGTGATCGTCACATGACGTAACGCGAAGAGGTCGTCAATTTCCGGAACTGCGGGAACTGGGCCCGGTCTGTGCTTTGTGACTGCAGCTGCGCGAAAGTACAGCTAAGATGGAAATAGGGATGGCTGGTAACGTTCACTGCACGTGACTGGCGCAGTTCGCCGGGCCTCCGGCCGGACGCCGCGCGTCGTGAGCGTAAAACGCCGCTTCGGGAGTAGGACACAATGCGTAACGACAATGAGCCTCGCCATGTGATGCCCTGGCGCATCGAAGACATCGATCTCACACGTATCGACCGTCAACGCGCCGCAGCCAACGAAGATCTGCTGCTGCTCCTCGCCGCCTCTTCGTTCATTGAAAGCGGCTCCGACCTCTACACGAGCAACCTGAACGTGTTCTTCAAAGGCGACCCCGAGGTCTCCGAGTGGCTCGTTCGCGAATGGGAGCCCGAAGAGCTTCAGCACGGACGCGCGCTGAAGACGTACATCCAGTACGTGTGGCCCGAGTTCGACTGGGACGCGGCGTTTCAGACCTTCATCGAAGAGTATTCGAAGACCTGTTCGTTCGAGGAGTTCGAGAAAACGCGCGCGCTCGAAATGGTCGCGCGCTGCGTGGTCGAAACCGGCACCGCCACGCTCTATCGCGCGATCGGCGAGTATTCGGATGAGCCCGTGCTCAAGGAAATCACCGACAACATCCGCAGCGACGAAGTGCGCCACTACAAGCACTTTTTCCGCTATTTCAAGAAGTACAACCAGATAGAAGGGCACGGGCGTCTCGCCGTGCTCGGCGCGCTCATGCGCCGCGTGATGGAGATCAAGAACGAGGATTCCGAGATCGCGCTGCGTCATGTCTACGCGGGCCGCTACCCCGAGCGCGTGCGCGACGAGGCCTATAGCCGCGAACTGACCGCGCGCGTGAACAGGCTGGTACGCCACAATCTGTCCGCCGACATGTGCGTGAAGATGCTGCTCAAGCCGCTCAACCTGCCCGCGAAGATCCGGCCCGGCGTGCACTATCCGCTCGCGAAGATCACGCAACACGTGTTCTTCCGCTAGGACATCGGCGCACGAAAACAAAAAGCCCGCTGCTGGAGCGGGCTTTTTCGTTTCTGGACGCGAAGATCAGCGATCGCGCTGGCCGTTGCCGTCGCGGCGCGAATTGCCGCCTGGGCGGCCGCCGAGCAGCGCGCCCGGGTTGCCTTGCGGCTTGCGTTGTTGCGGGCGGCCCAGTGCGCTCTCGTGCGAAACGCCGCGCTGGTTTTCGCGACGCGTATGCTCGCCGCGCGCGCCTTGTGCGCCGTGATTCGCGCCTTGCTGTTTCACGGGCTTGGCGGTGCGCACGCCGCCGTTCGAGGCCGGCTTGGCCGGGCGCTGACCGCCGTTGCCGCCACCGTTGGTTGCTGCCTGTGCGCGGGTGCCGTCGCGGCCGCCTTCGCGCTTGCCTTCGCGGCCACCTTCGCGAGTACCGCCGCGCGATTCACGCGATTCACGCGACTCACGCGGTTCACGCGCCTGCGCGGGGCGTCCGCCGTTCGCAGCATTGGCGCCAGACGCACCGCGGCCCTGGCCCTGGCCTTGCCCCTGGCGCGGCGAGCGCCCTTGGGGCTGGCTGCGGCGCTGGATCGGCTCCGGCTTCGCGTTCGGGTCTGGCTCGAAGCCCGCAATGACCTCCTGGGGCACCGCGCGCTTGATGAGCTTCTCGATGTCCTTGAGCAACTGATGCTCGTCCACGCAGACGAGCGACACGGCTTCACCCGTCGCGCCCGCGCGGCCGGTGCGGCCGATGCGGTGCACGTAGTCCTCGGGCACGTTCGGCAGATCGTAGTTGACGACGTGCGGAAGCTGGTCGATATCGATCCCGCGCGCGGCGATGTCGGTCGCGACGAGCACCTGGAGCGTGCCGTCCTTGAACTCGCTCAAAGCGCGCGTGCGCGCCGACTGGCTCTTGTTGCCGTGAATCGCGAGCGCGCTGATGCCGTCCTTCGTGAGCTGCTCGGCGAGGCGGTTCGCGCCGTGCTTGGTGCGCGTGAACACGAGCACCTGAAACCAGTTGTGCTGGCGGATCAGGTGCGTGAGCAGATCGCGCTTGCGGTCGCGGTCGACGGGATAGATCTTCTGCGCAACGGTTTCGGCCGTGGTGTTGCGGCGCGCGACTTCGATGAGTGCGGGCGAGTCGAGCAGGCTGTCGGCGAGCGCCTTGATCTCATCGGCGAAGGTGGCCGAGAAGAGCAGGTTCTGGCGCTTGGGCGGGAGCTTCGCGAGCACGCGCTTGATGTCGTGGATGAAGCCCATGTCGAGCATGCGGTCGGCTTCGTCGAGCACGAGAATCTCGAGCTGCGACAGATCGATCGTCTTTTGCTGCATGTGATCGAGCAGGCGACCCGGCGTCGCGACCACGATATCCACGCCGCGCCTGAGCGCGTCGATTTGCGGATTGATGCCCACGCCGCCGAACATCACCGTGGACCTGAGCTTCAGATACTTGCCGTAGGCGCGCACGCTCTCTTCGACCTGCGCGGCGAGCTCACGCGTGGGCGTGAGGATCAGTGCACGCACCACGCGCTTGCCGTTCGCTGCCGGCGGCATGTCCGTGAGGCGTTGCAGGATCGGCAGCGTGAAGCCGGCGGTCTTGCCGGTGCCGGTTTGCGCGCCGGCGAGCAGGTCGCCGCCGCCGAGCACGGCGGGAATCGCTTGCGCCTGGATGGGCGTGGGCGTGCTGTACCCCAGTTCGTTGACTGCGCGGACCAGCGGTTCGGACAAGCCGAGAGAATCGAAAGACATAAACACCTGTTGTATTGCAGTAGCGCGGGCGTCGCTTCGCGGCCCGAAGGCGCGCTGCGCAGCCAAAGCGGTGTTGCCGGGTTCGAATGCGCCCGGTGAAGCCGCCTTTTCGCGTTGTTCGGACGGCGCGCCAGTGCGCGCGCCGCGTTTTTTCTTCATGGAACGGACAAGTCTATCGAGACCCGTCGTCTGGCGTTAAGTTGCATCATGCGGCCGCGGACACTGCGGCGGCCGTACGATGTCTTCGCATTGACGCGTCACGCGACGTAGCGCGCGACGCTCACGAATTGACAGACGCTCCCGGCGAGCACGAACAGATGCCAGATTCCATGTCCGTGCCGGATGCGCTCGTCATTGACGAAAAAATAAATGCCGACGCTGTAAATGACGCCGCCGGCCAGCAGCCACGCCGTGCCCGCGGCCGGCAAGGCTTCGACGAGCGGGCGAACCGCCACCACCGCGAGCCAGCCCATCACCACGTAGAGCGCCATCGAAAGCATTCTCGTGCGCCGCCCGAGCGTGAGTTCCTGGACGATGCCAAGGGCCGCGAGCCCCCAGCTCACGCCGAAGAGCGACCAGCCCCAGGGTCCACGCAGCGTCACCAACGTGAACGGAGTATAGCTGCCCGCGATGAGCAGATAGATCGCGGCATGGTCGCACTTTTGCAGCACGGCCTTCAGGCGGATGCCGCGCACGCCGTGATACAGCGTCGAGATCGTGTACAGCGCGCACAACATCGCCCCGTATACCGCAAAGCTCACGACCTTGTACGCGTCGTGATCCAGCGCCGCGAGCGTCACGAGCGAGACGAGCCCCGCTACCGACAACATCGCGCCCACGAGGTGAGTAATGCTGTTCAGACGCTCACCGGCGTGCATGACGACCACTCCTTGTTCTTCCTGAGCGCAGCGCGCGCCGGCGGAACAGTGTTCCACCGCGTGCGGCGCCGTGCTCGAGCGCAGCGTTCAAAACCAGGCCTGACGGGCCACGGAGCCGCTTTCACCGCACGGCCCCGGCGCCAAATAGCGAAGGGCGCAGCCCGCGCACCGCGGACTGCGCCCTTATCAGGCAACCGTCACTATAACAGTAACCACTTGCGTGGGACCGCCGTAAGGGCGGAGGCCCTTACGGCGGTGGGCTGCTTTGCGTCAGTCGAGCGGAGACGAGCGCAGGTCCGCGACCTGTTGCGGGGACACCGGCGTGCCCTTGTTGCCCCAGGACATGCGGATGAACGTCACCACCGCCGCGACCTCCTGGTTCGAGAGCGACTGCCCAAACGGCGGCATGCCGTACGGGCGCGGATTGCCCCCCGTGCTTGGCGGATAGCCGCCGTTGAGCACCATGCGGATCGGGTTCACGGCCGAATGCATCTGGATCGACTGGTTGTTCGCAAGCGGCGGGAAGTTCGGCGGCATGCCGAGACCGTTCTCCGCGTGGCACTTTGCACACTGGTCATGGTAGATCTTCTGACCTTGCTGCAAGAGTTCGCCGCCGAACGCTTCCGACGTCTCCATCTGCATCGTTTCGGGCGCTTCCTTCTTCTGCGGGATGGTCTTCAGATACGAGGCCATCGCGTGGATGTCGTCGTCCGAGAGGTATTGCAGGCTGTTGTGGATCACGTCCGCCATCGGGCCGAACACGGCGCCGCGCTCGGAAACGCCGGTCTTCAGGAGGCTTGCGATGTCCCTGATGTCCCAGTCGCCGAGGCCGCCTTCACTGCCCGTGAGCGACGGCGCGTACCAGTTCTGCAGCGGGATCAGGCCGCCGGCGAAGGCCGCCGAGTTGACCGGGCCGCCCACCGCGTTGATCGACGTGTGGCACATGCCGCAGTGGCCGAGGCCTTCCACGAGATACGCGCCGCGGTTCCATTCGACCGACTTGGTCGGATCGGGCTTGTATTCGCCTTCGCGGAAGAACAGCGTGCGCCAGCCGATCAGCAGGTTGCGGTTGTTGAACGGGAACTTGAGTTCGTGCGGGCGGCTGGGCACGTTGACCGGCGGGACCGAGCGCAGATAGGCGAAGATCGCGTCGGCGTCGGCGCGCGTGACCTTGGTGTAGCTCGCGAACGGGAACGCCGGATAGAGCAGGCTGCCGTCCTTCGAGCGGCCCGTGTGCATGGCGCGATAGAAGTCGTCGGCGCTCCACTTGCCAATGCCGTACTGGTCGTCGGGCGTGATGTTCGGGGTGTAGAGCGTGCCGAACGGCGTGGCCATCGGCAGGCCGCCCGCGAACATCTGGCCGCCGCGCACGGTATGGCAGGCGATACAGTCGCCGGCGCGCGCGAGGTACTCACCCTTCTTGATGAGATCGGCCTGGTCGACGGGCGTCGCGGCCAGCGCCGCAGCGTTGTGCAGATAGTGGGTGCCCGACCAGAGCACTGGTACGAGGGCCGCGGCGGCGGCCACGATCACGGCGGAAAGTGCGAACAGGGACTTGCGGTTCATATTGGCTGTCTCCCCCGGCGCCTTATTGCGGTTCGCTGCCGCAGGCAAGCGGCGTCTTGAGTGAGCCAGCCGGCGCCGGCACGGGGTTCTGCGGCGCGCTCTGCGTGGAGAGCCAGGCCGCGACCGCGTTCACGTCTTCGTCGGTGAGACGCGTGGCGATCTCATGCATGCAGTCGGGCGCCTTCGCATGCCGCGAGCCCGAGCGCCAGGCGCCGATCTGCGCACTGATGTAATCCATGTGCAGACCGACCAGACCCGGAATGGCCGGCTCCATGCCGGTGAGCTTCGCGCCGTGGCAGGCCGCGCAGGCGGGCACCTGTTTGGCCGGGTCGCCGTGCAGGACGATCTGCTGACCGCGTGCGAGCGTGTCGCTGCCGACCGAAGGTTTCGCGGGCGGCGGGTAGGGCGGCCGCTGCTGCGAGAAGAACGTTGCGATCTCGTGCAGGTAGTCGTCGGAGAGATAGGTGACCAGATAATTCATCGGAGGGTACTTGCGGCGCCCCTCGCGAAAGTTCATTAGCTGGTTGAACAGGTACTCGGCCGGTTTGCCGGCGAGACGCGGGAAGTAGTCGTTGTCGGTGCCCTGCCCATGCGAGCCGTGGCACGCGGTGCAGCCCTGCACGCGTGCGGCGATCGTGTCCGGGGCTTTGGCCTGCGGCGCGGAGGCCGCCGTCTGGGCATGTGCAGCGCTGAGAACGCCTGTCGTCCCGAGCAAAAGTGCTGCTGCCAGAGGCGCGACGAGCGGAATGAGCGGTCGGAAGATACGTCTTGGGGACACGCGTAACTCCATCTTTATCGTGGACCTGACCAGGCTTCGAACGGCCCGGCTTCCAGGCTGCGCGCGATGAAAGCAGCAGACCGTGCGCGCTGCGGCGACGCAGCAGATTCTAGCATCGGGAACTCATAGTGACCATTTGCCGCATGCACCACAAACGCCCTCCGATGGCTTCGAGGCGCCACCGCGACGTGCTTGCGGCCGATCGTCGCGTCGGTGCCGGTTATGATTCTGCACCTGTTCGCCAATCGGTGACACGGGGTTGTCCCGCACCCGCGCCCCATTCGGCGAGCCGCTCGTTGCCCGGTGCATGCATGTCATCATGCCGGGCGCATGCCGCCGCCACTTCCGGTCTCGTGCCTCGGCTCGATGCTCGCGCATGGAATGCGCGTTGAAGCCGCATCGAGCCCGCATTGAACCGAATGGCGCGGCGGCTATCGAAGCAGGCACCCTTGCGGGTCACGCGACGTGATGCTTGCGCGTGCTGCTGTTGCCGTTTTCATGTTGTTTCCTTGCCACTTGTCTCGATGACTCCAATTGCACTTTCCCTATCGTTGCATCCAGCCGACCGATCCCCTTCGCGCGAAGTCCGTGCGACCCGCAACACGCGGGAGGGCGAGGTCCGATGAAAGCTGACTGGCTCTGGATCGGGCAGGTCGCCATGGCGGCCATCGTCAACATCGCCTACGCATTCGCGCTCGGCTCGGCGTTCTATGGCGCCTGGCTCGACAAGGACGGCCGCACGCACGTCGCGCCCGCACGCCTCGCATGGCTGCGTGCGCAACGCTCGCTGCGCGCCGCGGCGTTCGTGCTCGTGGCGGCGCTCATCATGTGGATGCTCTACGAGAGCGCGTCGGTCAGCGGCGAACCGTTGCCCAGCGCGTTCGGCGTGGTCGGCACGGTGCTCTCGCAAACGCACGTCGGACACGCGTGGACCGTCGCGTTCGTCGGTGCGCTCGTGCTGCTCGGCTGCGCGTTCGCGGCTTCGAGCGTGGCGCGCGACGGTGTGCTGTGGCTCGCGCTCGTCGCCATCGCCGCGGGGCGCGCGGGGCTCGGACACGCCGCCGATGCGGGCTTCGCCTCGGCTGCGCTCGGGCTGCATACCCTCCACTTGCTCAGCGCGAGCGCGTGGAGCGGCATCGTCATGGCGGGAGGGCTTGCCGTGCTGCCGGCGCTCGGCGCATCGACGGCACGCGGCGTGCTGATCCGCACGGCGGGCCAGATTTCGAATGTGGCGTTCTTCGCGGTGGGCTTCGTGATCGCGACGGGCGTGTTCGATGCGCTGCGCGGCAGCGGCGGCTCGATCGACGCCATCGTCGGCAGCACCTGGGGCCGCGTGTTGATGCTCAAGGCTGTGCTCGTGCTGCTCGCGCTCGCGATGGGCGGCTTCAACCGGCTCGTGGCGATGCCCGAGTTGCGGCGCGCGGCGTCGACGGCGGCGGCGCGCCGGTTCGTCAACGTGATCCATCTCGAAGCCATCGTGATGATCGGCGTGCTGGTGGCCGCAGCCGCGCTCGCGCACAGCGTGCCGGCCTACGTGTTGCAGGGCTGAAACGTCGTCGCCGCAACTTATTCGTAGCCGAGCCGGTGACTGAGGATCGGTGAGAAGAAGAGGGCGAGGGCGCAGCCCGTGGCGTTGCCTTCGAGCTCCGCGAGCGCAGCCACGGAGGTTGGATTAGCGATCAGCGCGATCAACTGCGGCGCACACCATAGCGCCGCGGCGCCGATCGCGGCGTACTCGATCCAGCGAATGCGCCAGCCGCGCGTGAAGGCGATTGCGGCAGCGAGCACGCGCAGGAAGCCGAAGGCGACGAGTGCGCCGACGGCGGCTTGTTCGCGGATCAGATAGTCGGGAAGCGACGCGTCCATGGAGTCCTTTGCAACACCGAGGTTGGGTTGCAAAGGAATCTGCAAGGAGCAGGCCAGTGGGTGGCGTTCGCGTTCGGCGCGTGTCTTCGATGATGGCCGCGCCTTGCGCGGCGCGGCATTCCATGAACTGGCTGTGTGCGCAAACGACATAAGGCGTGCGCGCGTCTCGCGAGCGCGCGCGCCGAAGCCCGCAAAGCCACGCGAAATGTTACGTCGCCGAAACGCGCAGCATCGAGCGCGTCACTTCACGCTGCGCGCCGCGCGTTCGGCGTTCATTTGCGCATCACCATTCGGCGACGCTGCCATCTTCGTGACGCCAAACCGGATTGCGCCAGCGGTGACCGGTCTTCGCCATCTCGCGCACCTTCTCCTCGTTCACGTCGATGCCGAGACCCGGGCCCTGCGGAATCGAGACGAAGCCGTCTTCGTACTTGAAAACTTCGGGATTCCTGATGTAGTCGAGCAGGTCGTTGCCCTTGTTGTAGTGGATGCCGAGGCTCTGCTCCTGGATGAACGCGTTGTAGCTCACGGCGTCGATTTGCAGGCAGGTGGCGAGCGCGATCGGTCCGAGCGGGCAGTGCAGCGCGAGCGCGACGTCATAGGCTTCGGCCATCGCGGCGATCTTGCGGCACTCGGTGATGCCGCCCGCGTGCGAGGCGTCGGGCTGGATGATGTCCACGTAGCCGCCCGCGAGAATGTGCTTGAAATCCCAGCGCGAATACAGGCGCTCGCCCAGCGCGATCGGCGTGCTGGTCTGGTTGACGATGTCGCGCAGCGCCTCGACGTTCTCCGAGAGCACGGGCTCTTCGATGAACATCAGCTTGAACGGATCGAGTTCCTTCGCGAGCACCTTGGCCATCGGCTTGTGCACACGGCCATGGAAGTCCACGCCGATGCCGACGTTCGGGCCCACGGCCTCGCGCACGGCCGCGACGTTGTTGATGACGCCCTGCACCTTGTCGAAGGTGTCGATGATCTGCAGTTCTTCGGAGCCGTTCATCTTCACAGCCTTGAAGCCGCGCTCGACTACGGCGCGCGCGTTGTTGGCGACGTCGCTCGGACGGTCGCCGCCGATCCACGAATACACCTTGATCTTGTCGCGCACCTGGCCGCCGAGCAGCGCGTGAACGGGCACGCCATGATGCTTGCCCTTGATGTCCCAGAGCGCCTGATCGACGCCGGCAATGGCGCTCATCGAGATCGGGCCGCCGCGGTAGAAGCCCGCGCGATACATCACCTGCCAGTGATCCTCGATGAGGAGCGGATCCTTGCCGACCAGATAGTCGGCGAGTTCATCGACGGCCGCGGCCACCGTATGCGCGCGACCTTCGACGATCGGCTCGCCCCAGCCGACGATCCCCTCGTCCGTTTCGATCTTCAGAAAGAGCCAGCGCGGCGGGACGACGAAGGTTTCGAGCCTGGTGATTTTCATGCGGTGTCTCCATGACCTTGAGCGGTAGGGCGGCGCTCGCATCACGCGCGAGCGGCAACGTCTTCATCCGCCCATGCTACTGCAAAATTCGCCTTTAAGTGCTATTAATAGTATTATTTCGCAACGCTTCCCAATATCCAGGAGAACGGCGATTCAACGCGATCTGCACGGCACGGTGGCCTACGAACTCGGCAGCGCGATCCTGCGTGGCGACTACCCGCCCGCGACGGTCCTGCCGCGCGAGGCCGAACTCATGGCAACGTTCGATGTGAGCCGAACGGTGCTGCGCGAGGCGCTGCGCACGCTCACCTCGAAAGGGCTCGTGGAGTCGCGTCCGCGCGTGGGCACGCGGGTGCGTGCGCGCGAAGCGTGGAATCTGCTCGATGCCGACGTGCTCGACTGGTACGCGCGCGTGGCGCCGCCGCTTGCTTTTGCGCTCAAGCTCCAGGAAATGCGCGAGATGATCGAGCCGTTTGCGGCAGGGTTGGCCGCGAACGCGCATGATTCCGATGCGCTCGCGTCGATCGCCGCCGCGCACGAGGCCATGGCACAAGCGCGCAATGTGGACGAATGGGTGCGCGCCGACCTGCGCTTTCATCTCGCGGTGCTGGGCGCTTGCCGCAACGAATTGCTGGTGCCGCTCGGCACGCTGATCGAGCGCACGCTCGAAGGCCAGTTGCGCGTGAACGCAAAGCGCGCGGAGGTGTTCAACGCCGCGCTGCCCGACCACACCCTCGTGTACGAGGCGATCGTGCAACGCGACGCCTATGCGGCGAGCCGCGCAATGGCGGCGTTGCTGCGCCTCACGCGCGAGCGCATCGAGCGATGAACGCGTATGCCGAATGGGTGTCTTCGCAACGAATCGCGAAAAACGCAGCGAATTGCAGATGTAAAACGATTGCGCTGGCGCATGCAATGACGTTTGCTATGCTTTAGCTCGATCGAACGGCGCCGTGGCTTACAGTGCCGTCAGCAAGTCAAAGGCAAGGCTAACGGTTAAGCGATGAAGAAGAGCGAAGCGAAAGACACGCAACTGGACAACGCAACCCTGCTGGAAATCATCAAGGCGCAGTCGGACATCGCGAAGCTCGGGCTCGATCTCGGCGGCGTGATGGCCTACGTGGCGGAGCGCACCGAGCAGCTCACGCGAGCCCAGGGTGCGGTCGTCGAACTCGCCGAGGGCGAGGACATGGTCTACCGCGCGGCCTCGGGCAACGTCGCGAACCTCCTCGGATTGCGCCTCGCGCGTGAAACGAGCCTGTCGGGCCTGTGCGTGCGCGAGGGCGAGATCCTGCGCTGCGACGACTCCGAAACCGACCCGCGCGTGGACCGCGAAGCGTGCCGGCGCGCCGGCCTGCGCTCGATGATCGTCACGCCGCTCAAGCATCTCGAGACGACCGTCGGTGTTCTGAAAGTCACGAATTCGGAAGTCGACGCCTTCAAGGACGAGGACATCCGCACGCTCTCGCTGATGTCCGAACTCATCGCCGCAGCCATGTTCCACGCCGCGCGGCACGAGACGAGCGAGCTCTATCTGCGCGCGACGCATGACGCGCTCACCGGTTTGCCCAATCGCGCGCTCTTTTACGATCGCCTGCGCCAGTCGGTGGACCTCGCGCTGCGCTCGTCGGGCGGACTCGGCGTGCTCAATCTCGACATGGACGGCCTCAAGCCGATCAACGACCGCTACGGGCATCGCGCCGGCGACGCGGCGATTCGCGAGACCGCGACGCGCATTGCGCGCCACAGCCGCCGCGTGGACACGGCCGCGCGCGTGGGCGGCGACGAGTTCGCCGTGATCCTGCCCGGCATCGCGGGGCGCGGGGACGCCGAGGCGTATAGCCGCCGGCTCGTGGACACTGTGGGCGAGCCGTTCGAGTTCGAAGGACATCGCATCGATCTTGGCGTGAGCGTAGGCGTTGCCATCCTGCCCGACGACGGCACCGAGATGACGGCGCTAATCGAATACGCAGATCGTTCGATGTACGAAACGAAGCGGGAGCGCAAGCAGATCAGGTGAATGCCGTGCGGTCCGGCGGACTCCGGTTCGCCAGGCACGCGGCAATGAAAAAAGCCGCTGTCCTTGTGGGACAGCGGCTTTCTTTTGCAACTGGTGGCGAATCAGGGATTCGAACCCCGGACCTGCGGATTATGATTCCGTCGCTCTAACCGGCTGAGCTAATTCGCCGAAGAAAAGAATTATCGCGGTACAGCCGGAGGCTGTCAACCCCCTTCGTCATCTTTTTTGCAGGGAAGGCGGCCGCCGGGCGAGAAGCCCCACCCGGCAGCGCTCACAGCCTCAATCCTGCGCGTAAATATCCGAGTCCTTGGTTTCCTTCACGAACAGCATGCCGATCACGAAGGTGCCCAGCGCGATGATGATCGGATACCAGAGGCCCGAGTAGATATCGCCGCGCGCCGCCACGATCGCGAAGGCCGTCGCCGGCAGGAAGCCGCCGAACCAGCCGTTGCCGATGTGATACGGCAGCGACATCGAGGTGTAGCGGATGCGCGTCGGGAACATCTCCACCAGCATCGCCGCGATCGGCCCGTACACCATGGTCACGAAGATCACGAGGATCGTGAGCATCACCACCGTCATCGGCCAGTTGAGCTGCGCGGGATCGGCCTTGAGCGGATAGCCCGCCGCTTTCAGCGTAGCCGCGAGCGTCTTCTCGAACAGCGCGCCGGCTTCCTTGGCGCCGGGCGCCCGGCCGTCAAACGTGTCGATGGTCGTGTCGCCCACCTTGATTTGCGCGAGCGTGCCTGCCGGGGCGGCCACGTTCTCGTAGTTCAGGCCGGCCTTTGAAAGTGCGCTCTTGGCGATGTCGCACGAGCTCGTGAATTTCGAGGTGCCGACCGGGTTGAACTGGAACGAGCATTCGGCCGGATCCGCGATCACGACGATGGGTGCGCGTGCGGTCGCGGCTTCGAGCGCGGGGTTCGCGTAGTGCGTGATCGCCTTGAAGATCGGGAAGTAGGTGAGCGCCGCGATCAGGCAGCCAGCCATGATGATCGGCTTGCGGCCGATCTTGTCGGAGAGCGCGCCGAAGAACAGGAAGAACGGCGTGCCGATCAGCAGCGCCACCGCGATCAGGATGTTGGCGCTGGCGCCGTCCACCTTGAGCGTCTGCGTCAGGAAGAAGAGCGCGTAGAACTGGCCCGTGTACCAGACCACGGCCTGGCCGGCCGTGACGCCGAAGAGCGCGAGCAGCACGACCTTGAGGTTCTTCCACTGGCCGAATGCTTCCGTGAGCGGGGCCTTCGAGACCTTGCCCTCGGCCTTGATGCGCTTGAACGCCGGCGATTCGTCGAGTTGCAGACGGATCCACACCGAAACCGCGAGCAGCAGGATCGAGGCGACGAACGGAATGCGCCATGCCCATGCGGCGAACTGCTCTTCGCCGGTGAAGGTGCGCACGCCGAGGATCACAAGCAGCGAGAGAAACAGGCCAAGCGTGGCGGTCGTCTGGATCCACGAGGTGTAGAAGCCACGTCGTCCGGCCGGCGCGTGTTCCGCGACGTAGGTCGCGGCGCCGCCGTACTCGCCGCCGAGCGCGAGGCCCTGCAGCAGACGCATGCCGATGAAGATCACCGGCGACGCAATGCCGATCGACGCATAGCCGGGCAGGAAGCCGACCACGAAGGTCGAGATACCCATGATGACGATCGTGACGAGGAACGTGTGCTTGCGGCCCACGAGGTCGCCGAGGCGCCCGAACACGATCGCGCCGAACGGACGCACGGCAAAGCCCGCAGCGAAGCCGAGCAGCGTGAAGATGAAGCCGGCAGTGGGATTGACGCCGGAAAAGAAGCTCTTGCTGATGAAGGCCGCGAGCGATCCGGCCAGGTAGAAGTCATACCACTCGAACACGGTGCCGAGCGACGACGCGAAGATCACGCGTTTTTCGTCGCTGGTCATCGGCGCGTGCGAGACTTGTCCGCCAACGGTTGCCATAGATGTCTCCAGTATTGATATGCGTGTGGTCCGTCGGGCAGGCGACTCGTAGACCGGCGGTCCTGCGGAGCATTATTGGAATGGAAACTTACGGGCTTCTGACGCGGGTGTGGGTTTCTGAGTGCAGCGTCGGCGTGGGGTGGCGTCGGCTAACTTCGCTGAATTCGCGAGCAAAGTCAGGCATCGATCGGCAAGTATCTTCTAACGTGCAGATTTTGACTCGCTCGAAGCGTATCGGGTAAGGGTAAGTCCCATCCCGGTTTTCTGACGCGGTCCGTCAGTTTCGCGGTGGTTTCGCCGCCAAAGCGCCGGCAATGCCGCTCAGGCCTGCGTACGCAAGCGCAGCGTCACGCGCACGAGCGTGCCGGCGAGGCGCGGCGTGTCCTGATAGACATGATCGTCGATGGCGAGCATGCCGCCGTGCATCGTGGCGATCTCGCGCACGATCGCGAGCCCGAGCCCGCTGCCTTCGCCGTCGCGCCCGAGAATGCGGTAGAAGCGCTCGAGCACGCGTTCGCGCTCGGCGCTCGGAATGCCTATGCCCGTATCTTCCACCTCGAGATGGACCATGCCCGCCGAGGGCTCGGGTCGCACGCGCACGGTGATGCGCCCGCCCGCGGGCGTGTAGCGGATCGCGTTGTCGATGAGGTTCGAGAGCATCTCGCGCAGCATCACCGGGTTGCCGTCCACTTCGATGCGCGCCCCCGCTTCGCCATCGTCTTCCTCACTGCCGCCGGCCGTTTCGGGGCCTTCGTAGCCGAGGTCCATCTGCTTGGCGAGCGCCGGCTGCACCCAGTCGCGCACGGCGTGGCGCGCCACGTCGGCCACGTCCACCGAGGTAAAGACCTGTCCGGACATGCGGTTTTCCGCGCGCGCGAGTGCGAGCAGCTGGGTGACGAGCCGTGCGGCGTGCTCGGAGCTCGTCGCGATCTGCTCGAGCGAGCGGTGCACTTCGGCGGGCGCGTCCTGGCGCAGCGCGAGCTCGGCCTGGGTGCGCAAGCCCGCGAGCGGCGTTTTCATCTGATGCGCGGCGTCGGCGATGAAGCGCTTTTGCAGCTCCATGTTCTGTTCGAGGCGCGTGAGCAGGTCGTTGAACGAGGTGACGAGCGGCTCGATTTCGGGCGGCGCGCGGCGCGCTTCGAGCGGCGAAAGATCGTCGGGGCGACGCATGCGGATGTTCGACTGCAGCGCGTGCAGGGGAGCGAGGCCCCGCGAGAGCCCGAACCACACGAGCAGGATCGCGAGCGGCAAGATCACGAACTGCGGCAGGATCACGCCCTTGATGATGTCGTTGGCGAGCTGGCGGCGCTTGTCGAGCGTTTCCGCGACCTGCACGAGCACGGGTTGACCTTGCCGATCGCCGACGCTCGGATGCGTCGGCTCCACGGTCGTATAGGCGACGCGGATGTCGATGCCATGCAGCGTGTCGTCGCGGAATTCGACGAGGCCCGGCGGCGGGCGGTCGTCGTCGTGGGGCAGCGGCATGTCGCGATCGCCGCCGATCAGCTCGCCACGGCTGCCGAGCACCTGATAGAACACGCTGTCGACGTTATCGGCGCGCAGGAAGTCGCGCGTGGAGGCGGGCAGTGTCAGCTCGGCCACGCCGTTGACGGGCTGGATCTGGCGCGCGAGCACATAGGCGTCGGTTTCGAGCGCGCGGTCGAACGGGGCGTTGGCGATCGATTTCGCCACGAGATACGTGACCGCGATGCTCATCGGCCAGAGCAGCAGCAGGGGCGCGAGCATCCAGTCGAGAATCTCGCCGAAGAGCGAGCGCGGGCGGGCCTCGGCGGCGGCTTCGGCTTCGTCGGGCGGGGCGAACGGATTGGCGTAGCGGGCGTCGCGCGCGTCGTCGTCGAGGGCGTCGGCCGCGAATGCGGTCGCGCCCGAAACGCTGTCGCCGGCCGGGCCGGCAACGCCTGCGGCGCCCTTGGGCGGCACGGCGCGCGCGATGGGAGGACGCCCGGCCATCGTCGATCCTGCCTACTTGAAGTGGTGGCTGGCGGGCATCGCCGGCGCGGCGTCGGGCGTGCCGGCCTCGGTCCGGGCGGGCGTCTGGCCTGCGCCGGCCTGCGCTTCCTTCGCCTCCTTTTCGAGGCAGTAGCCGAGCCCGCGCACGGTCACGATGCGCACGCCGCCCGCTTCGATTTTCTTGCGCAGCCGGTGCACGTAGACTTCGATGGCGTTATTGCTGACTTCTTCGCCCCATTCGCACAGATGGTCGACGAGCTGCTCCTTCGAGACGAGCCGCCCGAGCCGCTGCAGCAGCACTTCGAGCACGCCCAGTTCGCGCGCGGAAAGATCGAGCACCTGGTCGTTGATGCGCGCAATGCGCCCCACCTGGTCGAACGCCAGCGCGCCGTGCCGCACGACGGTCGGGCCGCCGCCCGCACCCCGCCGCGTGAGCGCACGCACGCGCGCTTCGAGCTCGTTGAGCGCGAAAGGCTTGGCCATGTAGTCGTCGGCGCCGAGGTCGAGGCCTTTGACGCGCTCGTCCACGCTGTCGGCGGCGGTGAGGATCAGCACGGGCAGGTTGGAATTGCGCGCGCGCAAACGGCGCAGCACTTCGAGGCCCGGCATTTTCGGCAGGCCCAGATCGAGGATCAGGAGGTCGAACGACTGCATCGACAACGCAGTATCGGCATCCACGCCGCTACGCACGTGATCAACGGCATAGCCCGATTGGCGGAGTGATCTCACGAGTCCATCCGCGAGTATGCTGTCGTCTTCGGCAATGAGGATTCGCATGTTGCGCCAGCGTCGCCTTCGAGGCTTTTAGACCTCGTAGTCAGGCTCGTAACACCCGCGCCGCGCCGCGTCCTTGAAGGCGCGGCCAGGCGACGCGCGGCGGTCTCCCGAAATTCGCGGTTCTGGATAGCCAGAAAGGCTTGCCAAAACCACTGTTTTTTTATACAGTGTCTGCGTTCGTGTGCATTAGCCCGAATGAGGCGTGCGCATGGTCACGAGACGCCGTTCATCATAGCAAAGGACGATTCATGGAAGATAGCAAGAAAGGCTCGGCTGGGCTGACTGCTGAAAAGAGCAAGGCGCTGGCCGCCGCGCTCGCGCAGATCGAAAAGCAGTTCGGCAAGGGGTCGATCATGCGACTCGGCGACGGCGAGGCGGTCGAGGACATCCAGGTAGTCTCCACCGGGTCGCTCGGCCTCGACATCGCACTTGGCGTGGGTGGTTTGCCGCGCGGCCGGGTGGTCGAGATCTACGGTCCGGAATCGTCGGGTAAGACCACGCTCACGCTGCAGGTCATCGCCGAAATGCAAAAGCTCGGCGGCACGGCGGCGTTCATCGACGCGGAACACGCGCTCGACGTGCAATACGCCGCCAAGCTCGGCGTGAACGTGCCCGAACTGCTCATCTCGCAGCCGGACACGGGCGAGCAGGCGCTCGAAATCACCGACGCGCTGGTGCGCTCGGGCTCGATCGACATGATCGTGATCGACTCGGTCGCGGCGCTCGTGCCGAAGGCGGAAATCGAAGGCGAAATGGGCGACTCGCTGCCGGGTCTGCAGGCGCGTCTGATGTCGCAGGCGCTGCGCAAGCTCACCGGCACGATCAAGAAGACGAACTGCATGGTGATCTTCATCAACCAGATCCGCATGAAGATCGGCGTGATGTTCGGCAACCCGGAAACCACCACGGGCGGCAACGCGCTCAAGTTCTATTCGTCGGTGCGTCTGGACATTCGCCGCATCGGTTCGATCAAGAAGAACGACGAAGTGATCGGCAGCGAAACGCGTGTGAAGGTCGTGAAGAACAAGGTCTCGCCGCCGTTCCGCGAAGCCGTGTTCGACATTCTCTACGGCGAGGGCATCTCGCGTCAGGGCGAAATCGTGGACCTCGGCGTGCAGGCCAAGATCGTCGACAAGGCGGGTGCGTGGTACAGCTATAACGGCGAGCGCATTGGCCAGGGCAAGGACAACGCACGTGAATTCCTGCGTGAGAACGCGGACATTGCTCGCGAGATCGAAAACCGCATCCGCGAGTCGCTTGGCGTGAGCACGATGCCGGACGGCGTCAAGGACTCCGGCGAAGTCGAAGTCGCTGACGAAGAGTAAGTCCACAGGCTCTCGTAGATAAGGCAAGCTGATGCGCAAGGGCGGGTCACCCACGTCCTCGCCTTCCGGCGAGCAGGCTAACCCGCACGCGGGTTCGCCTGCGGACAGGGGCGCCGAGCGGCGCTCCGCCGTCAAGCCTGCCGACTCGCGCACGAGCCGTTCTGGCCATTTGAGCCGCGACGCCCAGGCGGGCGATCGCGGCTTTGCGCATTCTGGCGCCGCGTTTTCTTCGCCCGCCGATCTCAGCGACGATGGCGGCGCGGTCTTCGAAGTCCCGTTCGAGGCGTTCTTCAGCGGGGCGGATGAAGAGGCGGCAAACGTGCCGCCAGAACCGCTGTCCGAACCCACATTCAAGCGATCGCGTCGCGCGCCTCTCGAAACAGCGCGCGAATCCAGCGCGCCGCTAGCCGACCAATACGAGCGCAGCTCGGCCAGCCGCGCCGCACGCGCCAGCGAGCGCGAAAAGTCGTCCACGGCGAAGCAGCGCCCCGAGCGCTCCCTCAAGGGCCGCGCGCTCGGCTATCTTTCGCGCCGCGAATACAGCCGCGCCGAACTCTCGCGCAAGCTCATGCCGTACACCGAGGACGCCGACGCACTCGAAGTGCTGCTCGATTCACTCGAACGCGAGGGCTGGCTCTCCGACGCGCGCTTTGCCGAAAGCGTCGTGCACCGGCGCGCGTCGCGCGTGGGGGCAGGGCGTATCGTCAGCGAACTCAAGCGCCACGCGGTGGGCGAAGCGCTCATCGAAGAGGTGAGCTCGCAACTGCGTGAGACCGAGCTCGTCCGCGCCCGCACGGTCTGGCAGAAGAAGTACGGCCAGTTGCCTGAGACGCCCGCCGAACGCGCGCGCCAGGCGCGCTTTCTCGCGGCGCGCGGCTTCTCGATGTCGATCATCGGCAAGATCCTCAAGGGAATCGACGAAGACTGGTCCGATAACTGAGCCGGCCGTCTCGAAAAATCCGCTCAGGCAAGTCCCCGCCCGGCCTGTGTGTTCGCGGCTGTCTCAAATACTCGGTATGTTAAAATCACGAGGTTTTCCAATCCGGTCTTACCTTTAGCATGCCGCTTTCTCCGCCCGTGCCCCGCCAGTTGCGCCATCAGCGCGCCATCCGGGCGGTTGCCTATGAGCGCGAAGACGGCCTGTGGGACATCGACGCGTGCCTGACCGACCACAAGCCACGCGACGTGCCGCTTGCCGCCGGTGTCCGGCCCAATGGTCTGCCGATCCATGAACTCTGGCTGCGTATTAAGATCGATCGCAAGCTCAATGTCGTCGACGCCGAAGCGTCGTCCGACTGGGTGCCTTACGACGGTCAGTGCCAGAACGCCAATCCCGCCTATCGGGCCCTTATCGGGCTCAATCTCCTCGACAATTTCCGCCGTGAAGCGGGCCGGCTCCTCGCCGGCACGGTCGGCTGCACACACCTCACAGAAATGTTGGGCGTTTTGCCGACCGCTGCGATCCAGGCGTTCGTCGGGGCAGTGTGGGACACATCGAATGGCTCGCCGGGTGAAGCGCCCGGACCGGAACTCGGCAAGACCGCCGGAGGCAACGAGGCCGCCGGTGAAAAGCCGCCCTTCCAGCTGGGCCGCTGCCACGCGCTGCGGTTCGACGGGGAGGCGGTGAAGCAGTTTTATCCGCGCTGGTATGGCCATGTGCCGCGTTCGATCGCACGCGGCGCGGAAACCCCCAGCGTGCGCGACAGCCGGAGCCCGGGCCAAGAGGGCAGGGCCGACGCCGTCTCGCATGAATAACAACAGCGGAATCGAAGTTCACTCCAACTCTCAGACTGAAGGAATCACGCATGAAGATTCACGAGTACCAGGGTAAGGAAATCCTGCGGAAATTCGGAGTCGCGGTCCCGCGCGGCATCCCGGTGTTTTCGGTGGATGACGCGGTCAAGGCCGCTCAAGAGCTGGGCGGTCCGGTTTGGGTCGTCAAGGCGCAGATCCACGCTGGCGGCCGCGGCAAGGGCGGTGGCGTGAAGGTTGCCAAGACGATCGAGCAGGTCCGCGAATACGCGAACCAGATCCTCGGCATGCAGCTCGTCACGCACCAGACCGGTCCGGAAGGCCAGAAGGTCAACCGTCTGCTGATCGAAGAAGGCGCCGACATCAAGCAGGAACTGTATGTCAGCCTCGTCGTCGATCGCGTGTCGCAAAAGATCGTTCTGATGGGTTCGAGCGAAGGCGGCATGGACATCGAAGAAGTCGCCGAAAAGCACCCGGAACTGATCCACAAGGTCATCGTCGAGCCGTCGACGGGTCTGCTCGACGCTCAGGCCGACGACCTCGCCGCGAAGATCGGCGTGCCGGCTGCTTCGATTCCGCAAGCCCGCGCCATCCTGCAAGGCCTGTACAAGGCATTCTGGGAAACCGACGCATCGCTGGCTGAAATCAACCCGCTGAACGTCTCCGGCGACGGCAAGGTCATCGCGCTCGACGCGAAGTTCAACTTCGACTCCAACGCACTGTCCCGTCATCCGGAAATCGTCGCTTACCGCGACCTGGACGAAGAAGATCCGGCTGAAATCGAAGCCTCGAAGTTCGACCTCGCGTACATCTCGCTCGACGGCAACATCGGCTGTCTGGTGAACGGCGCAGGCCTCGCCATGGCGACGATGGACACCATCAAGCTGTTCGGCGGCGAGCCGGCGAACTTCCTCGACGTGGGCGGTGGCGCCACGACCGAGAAGGTCACGGAAGCGTTCAAGCTCATGCTCAAGAACCCGGGCCTGAAGGCGATCCTCGTGAACATCTTCGGCGGCATCATGCGCTGCGACGTGATCGCGGAAGGCGTGATCGCTGGTTCGAAGGCCGTGAACCTGAACGTGCCGCTCGTCGTGCGCATGAAGGGCACGAACGAGGACCTCGGCAAGAAGATGCTGGCCGAATCGGGCCTGCCGATCATTTCGGCAGACAGCATGGAAGAAGCCGCGCAGAAGGTCGTCGCGGCTGCCGAAGGCAAGTAATTTTCACCGGACACGAATGGCGGCGTGCCGGCGCGAAATCCGCAACGCAAGGCGCGGATGACGCGACGCGCGGCGCCAAACGAAAAGAGGTCAATACATGTCGATTCTGATCAACAAAGACACCAAGGTCATCACGCAGGGCATCACCGGCAAGACCGGTCAGTTCCATACCCGCGCGTGCCGTGAGTACGCAAACGGCCGCGAAGCGTTCGTCGCTGGCGTGAACCCGAAGAAGGCCGGCGAAGATTTCGAAGGCATTCCTATCTACGCGAACGTGCGTGAAGCGAAGGACGCCACCGGCGCGACCGTTTCGGTCATCTACGTGCCGCCGGCAGGCGCTGCTGCTGCGATCTGGGAAGCCGTCGAGGCCGATCTCGATCTCGCGATCTGCATCACGGAAGGCATTCCCGTCCGCGACATGATCGAAGTCAAGGACCGTATGCGCCGCGAAGGCCGCAAGACGCTGCTCCTCGGCCCGAACTGCCCCGGCACGATCACGCCGGACGAGCTGAAGATCGGCATCATGCCGGGTCACATTCACCGCAAGGGCCGCATCGGCGTCGTGTCGCGTTCGGGCACGCTGACGTATGAAGCGGTTGCCCAGCTGACCGCGATCGGCCTCGGCCAGTCGTCGGCAGTCGGCATCGGCGGCGACCCGATCAACGGTCTGAAGCACATCGACGTCATGAAGATGTTCAACGACGATCCGGATACGGACGCCGTGATCATGATCGGCGAAATCGGCGGTCCGGACGAAGCGAACGCCGCTGAGTGGATCAAGGACAACATGAAGAAGCCGGTGGTTGGCTTCATCGCAGGCGTCACGGCGCCTCCGGGCAAGCGCATGGGCCACGCCGGCGCGCTGATCTCGGGCGGTGCGGATACGGCCGACGCGAAGCTGGAAATCATGGACGCGTGCGGCATCAAGGTGACGCGCAACCCGTCGGAAATGGGTCGTCTGCTGAAGGCGATGCTGTAAATTCGAAATGCGCCGCCACTCGTGCATCATGTATGCGCGGGCGGCCGGCGTTTTTTGATATGCTTGCGGAATCCTTTCACGAGGTTTCCGAACAAAGAGCGAGGGAGCCAGTCATGGCCTCCTCGCTTTTTTATTTGGCTCGCCGTATGAGCCGCCTATCCTGAGTCACGGCTGAGTCTTCGTCTCCATGCTCGAGTTTTTCGCGACGCTCCACTGGGGCGCTGTCATCCAGATCATCGTCATCGACATCCTGCTCGGCGGCGACAACGCCGTGGTGATCGCGCTCGCCTGCCGCGACCTGCCTTCGCAGCAGCGCATGCGCGGCATTCTGTGGGGCACCGCGGGCGCGATCGCGCTGCGCGTGGTGCTGATCGCCTTCGCCGTCGTGCTGCTCAACGTGCCGTTCCTCAAGTTCACAGGCGGCCTGCTGCTGCTGTGGATCGGCGTTCGGCTGCTCGCGCCCAGTCAACTCGAGCACGCCAACGTGAAGCCTGCCGAGAAGCTGATGGGCGCGATCAAGACGATCGTCGTTGCCGACGCGGTGATGAGCCTCGACAACGTGGTCGCGATTGCGGGCGCTGCCGAAGCGGCCGATCCGCGCCATCGCATCGCACTCGTGATCTTCGGGCTGATGGTGAGCATTCCGCTCATCGTGTGGGGCAGCCAACTCGTACTGAAATTGCTCGACCGCTACCCGGTGATCGTGACGCTCGGCGCCGCGCTGCTCGGCTGGATTGCGGGCGGGCTCATCGTCAACGATCCCGCCGGCGACCGCTGGCCGCTGCTCGATACGCCAGCGGCCGAATACGGCATGTGCGTGGCGGGGGCCGTGTTCGTCGTCGCGCTCGGCACCTGGCTTCGGCGCCGCAACGCGCAGCGCAGCGCGACGCAGGGGCCGCAGTCGCACTGAGCGCGCATGGCTGTGCCATAGTGCCTGGGCCATCTGGCCGACTGCTGCGCAGCACGGGCCGCCGATACGATCAAGACGCCTGTTCACGACTGTGAGCAGGCGTTTCTTGTTTCAGGAGCCCTGACGATGATCGTATCCGCACTTCCCATGAACCCGCAGCCGCCCAACGGCTGCGCGTGTTTTGCCAGACTCTCGCGCCTCGCGAGCATTGCCGGGCGCTGGACCGCGCGCGGCTTCACGCTGATCGAACTGATGATCGTGCTCGCGATCGTCGGTGTGATCGCGGCCTACGCCATTCCCGCGTACCAGGATTACCTCGCCCGCAGCCGCGTGGGCGAGGGCCTTTCGCTCGCGGCTTCCGCGCGCCTCGCCGTGGCGGAGAACGCCGCGAGCGGCAACGCGTTCGGCGCGGGCTACACGGTGCCGCCCGCCACGCGCAACGTGCAGTCGCTGCATATCGATGACACGACCGGTCAGATCACGGTCGCTTTCACTTCGCGCGTGGCGCCCGAGGGCAGCAACACCATCGTGCTCGTACCCTCGGTGCCCGACAACGCCGATGCGCCCACCGCGCGCGTCGTGCTCGCCCAGGGCAGTGTGCAGGGCGGCACGCTCACGTGGGAGTGCTTCGCAGCGGGCAAGACGGCTTCGTCTCTTGGCGCGCCGGGCACGGGCCCATCGCCCACGGACGCCGCAACGCTGGCGGGCAACCTCGCACCGCCGGAGTGCCGCGCATAAGGTTTGCGCATCGGTGCGGGGGCAACCGTGAGCGCTTTCAAGCCCACTCGCGCAGCGCACGCGGATGCGACCCGACCGGCCGCACCCGCACAGCGGGGGAAAAGTTTTGTATAGTGCCCCGTTGCTGAACGCCCCCGCCCAACCATGCCTTCCAATTTTGCGCGTTACCTTACGTTCGTCCCGCTGGCCCTCGCGTTGACGCTGCCCTATGCGGTCGTCAACCACACCTATCCGATTCCGACTTTCTACGCGGAATTCGTTGCACTGACACTTTATGTGCTGATGGGCGCCGCGACGTTGCTGCTCATTCGCCCGGCGCGCGCAGGCGAGGGCTTCGCATCGCCCACGGTCGCGCTCGTGCCGCTCTTCTTCGGTCTGTTGCTGATCGTGCAGACGTTCGCACTGCCGCTTGCCGAGCCTTCGATGAACTGGCTCGGCGCCGGTTATCTGCTCGCCGCGTTCCTCGCGACGCACGCGGGCTACACCATCACGCGCGCGCGCCTCATGCAATCGGCGCTCGTGTGGGCGGCTTTCGCGCTGCAGTTCGGCGGCCTCTTCGCCGTATTCACCCAGGTGATCCAGCTCTTTCACCTGGAGACGAAGGTCACGCCGCTCGTGGTGGCGTACAACATCACGGTCGATCGCCGGCCGTTCGGCAACATGGCGCAGGCCAATCACCTCGCCACCTATATCGCCTTTGCGATGGCGGGTGCGATGTACCTCGTCCTCACGCGGCGTTTGAACATCCTGCTGTGGGGCGTGCTGACCGTGATCTATTCGGGCGGTCTCGCGCTCACCGTGTCGCGCGGGCCGTGGCTGCAGATGGGCGTGATTTTCGTCGCGGGTCTGTGGATCGCGCTCACGGGCTGCCGCAGCGAAGGCGACGAGGGACGCGGTGCGGGTGCGGGCCGCAAGGCCGGCGGCGTGCGCGCCTGGGCCATCCCGTTCGTGCTCGTGCTGATCTTCTTCGGCATGAATGCATTCGTGCGCTGGGCCAACGTCCACTACGGCCTGGACCTTGCGCAGTCCGCCGCCGAGCGCATGAAGGACGCCAGCCAGATCGCGCCGCGCCTCGCACTGTGGCGCTACGGTTGGACGATGTTCAAGTCGCATCCGGTGCTAGGCGTCGGCTGGGGCGATTTCCCGGTGCACCAGTTCGAGCTGGCGCGCTCGCTTGGCGGCGTCGAGATCGCCAACAACGCGCACGACATCTTCCTCGACCTGCTCGCGAAGACCGGCCTCGTCGGTCTTGCCATCGTCGTGATCGGGCTCGTCGCGTGGTTCGTGCGCGGGCTGCGCGCGCCGCATACCGCCGAGCGCGTGTTCGGCTTCATGCTGATCGGCGTGCTCGTCATGCATGCGCTCGTCGAATATCCGCAGCAGTACATGTTCTTCCTGCTGCCGGCGATGTTCGTGTTCGGCCTGCTGGAGACGAAGCCGCTGCGTGTCGTGCCGCCGCGCGTCTCGCTCGGCGTGTATGCGGTGGTCGTGTTCGGCGGCGTCGCGGCGCTGTACCCGGTGCTGCGCGACTACAACCGCGCCGAGGTGCTGTATTACGGTCAGCACCCGGCGCGCGACTACGGCGACGATCCTTCGCGCCTGTTCGGCGCTTGGGGCGACTACGGTATGGCCACGCTGTTGCCGATGAACGCCGCGAGCCTGCCGAGCAAGCTTTACGCGCACCAGCGCGCCATCGCGCTGCTGCCCGGCGAAACGGTGCTGCGGCGCTACGCGGTCTTGCAGGCGCTGGATGGCGATACGGCGGGCGCTTTCGATACGGTGGAGCGTCTGCGCATTTTCGCCACGGAACTGCACGACTGGCAGACGCAACTCGCTTCGCTCTACGGCCTGCTCGACGAGCAGCCCACGCTCGCGGACTTCAAGGCGCAACTCGTCAAGAAGTACGGGACGCCGGCGAAATCGGTCGAACAGGACGACGAGGACGATTCGGACGATTGAGTCTCACAGCGCGCGCGTGAAGGGGCGGTGAGTCAGCTCGCCGCCGCTCCGGCAATCAAAGCTCGGAATATTTTGCGGCGCTGCCTTTTGCCTTCTCCACGGGATAGCGCTGTGCGTTCAGCTTGAGCTTTTCCGCCGCCGCTTCGACCAGATCGATCCCGGCGGTATGGGCGACCAGCAACAGGTAGATGAACACATCTGCGCATTCGTGCTTGAGATGCGTGAGCTGCGCGGGATCGGCGAGCTGTGCGTCGATCTGCGCGTCGGTCTTCCACTGGACCGTTTCCAGCAGCTCGCCAGCCTCGATGCTGGTGGAAACGATCAGGTTGCGCAAGGTGTGAAACTGCTCCCAGTCGCGCTCGTCACGGAAGGCCAGAACCTGCGCGAGCAGTTCGTCGAGCGTCATGGCGTCAGCGCTCCGCCACCCAATCTCCCGACTTGCCGCCGTGCTTTTCCAGCACGCGCACATCGGTGATCGTCATGCCCCGGTCCACGGCCTTGCACATGTCGTAGACGGTCAGCAGTCCGACCTGCACGGCGGTCAGCGCTTCCATCTCCACGCCCGTGCGGCCGAGCGTTTCCACCTGCGCCGTGCAGTGAACCCCGGGCATCGTTTCGTCGAGCACGAAATCCACTTTCACTCGCGTGATGGCGAGCGGGTGGCACAGCGGAATCAGATCCGAGGTGCGCTTCGCCCCCTGGATCGCGGCGATACGCGCAACGCCGATCACGTCACCTTTTTTCGCGTGGCCGTCGCGGATCAGCGCGAAGGTTTCCGGCAACATGCGGATCGTGCCGCTCGCGAGCGCGATGCGCTTCGTCTCTGCCTTGGCGCCGACATCGACCATATGGGCGTCGCCGGCTGCATCGAAATGCGTGAGTTCAGGCATGGTGGGTTCTTCCTTGAGGGGTACCTATCTTAACAGTGCGGCACGCCGCGCTTTCTACGCGTCTTGCCGTGCCGCAAGAGTTGTAAGGCGGGCTACAATCGATGGGTTGGCGCAAGCGCGCGGGCGGTCCGCACCGGGTGCGCCGCCGCGCCGGTGTTCCGCATTCCCCGATCCTGTCATCAATGCGTCTGAAACGGCTGCTTGCTGCATGGTTGTGCGCGTCGCTTACGGTTTCGCCGCAAGCGTACGCGCAGGCGTCGAATGCCGCCGTCCTCAAGCCCGGCGCGGCCCCGCCGTTGGCCGCGCAGCCGGCACCGGCCCCCTCCAGCCCGGCACCGAACGCGGCCAATGCGGCGCCCGCACTCGTCAGCGGCCCGTTCGACGACTCGGCGGACCCCGTCGTCCCCGCCTCGATCGCGCAGGGCGTGTTCGGCACTTACGGCGGCGCGCAGAGCCGCTTTTCGGCCCAGGGCCAGGCAGGCGCAGCTTCCTCGTCGTCGAGCGGCAATACCAGCGTGCGCGCCCCCGCCTGGGTGCCGCAACTGCCCGACCTCGGCGACGGCTCCGGCGGCGCGCTCACGCCGCAGGCCGAGCGCCGTATCGGCGAGCGCGTGATGCGCGAGATTCGCCGCGACCCCGACTATATCGGCGACTGGCTCGTGCGCGACTACCTCAATTCGGTGGCCGCGCGCCTCGCGGCGGCCGCCAGCGCGCAGTTCATCGGCGCCTATCGGCCCGACTTCGATCTGTTCGCGATCCGCGACGGCCAGATCAACGCCTTCTCGCTGCCGGGCGGCTTCATCGGCGTGAACTCGGGGCTCATCGTCGTCACCCAAACGGAGTCCGAACTCGCCTCCGTGCTCGGTCACGAAATGGGCCACGTCTTGCAGCGGCACATCGCACGCATGCTTTCGCAGAGCGAGCGCACGGGCCTGGCCGCGCTGGCCGGCGTGCTGTTCGGCATTCTCGCGGGCGTGCTCGCGCATAGCGGCGATCTCGGCGCCGGGATTGCGCTCGGCAGCCAGGCGTATGCCGTGGACAGCCAGTTGCGTTTCTCGCGCGCCGCGGAGCACGAGGCCGATCGCGTGGGCTTCCAGCTGCTTACGGGCGCGGGCTACGACCCGTGGGGCATGGTGGCGTTTTTCGAGCGGCTCGAGCGCGATTCGATGGAAGACACGGGCGTGCCGGCCTACGCGCGCACGCACCCGCTCACCGGCGAGCGCATCGCCGACATGCAGGATCGCGCGCGCCGCGCCGCTTACCGTCAGCCGCGCCAGGCGCCCGAGTACGGTTTCGTGCGCGCACGCGTGCGTGTGCTTCAGGACCGCACGCGCAACGAGTACATCGACGAGGTTTCGCGTCTGCGCTCAGAGCTCGAGGACCGCACGGCGCTCAACGTCGCCGCGAACTGGTATGGCATTGCCTACGCGCAGTTGCTGCTGGAGCGCTACGACGACGCCACGGCGTCGCTCGCGAACGCGCGCGCGGCGTTCGCGAAGTTCGAGGCCGCGGATGGCAGCAAGACGCGCAGCTCGCCGAGCCTCGACGTGCTCGCCGTGGATATCGCGCGCCGCTCAGGCCGCACCGACGACGCCGTGCGGCTGGCCGAGGCCGCGCACAAGGCGTGGCCAGGCTCCCACGCGGCTACCGATGCGCTGCTGCAGGCGCTGATCGCGGCGCGGCGCTTCAAGGAGGCGCAGACGCTCGCGCGCAGCGAAACCGAGGCCGAACCGCAGCAGGACGCCTGGTGGCTCTATCTGGCGCAGGCGAGCGCCGGACTCGGCGACGCGCTCACTCAGCATCGGGCGATGGCAGAGAAGCTGGCGCTCGACGGCGCGTGGCCCTCGGCTATCCGTCAGCTCAAGGAGGCGCGCGACATGAAATCGGTGGGCTACTACGATCTGTCGACGATCGAAGCTCGCCTGCACGACTTCGAGGCGCGCTACCAGCAGGAGCGCCAGGACGAGAAGGATGAGGGCCGCGGCTAAGTCGGGGCTCAGTCCGCGGATGCAGGCGGCGTGCCGCTCGCGCCGTGCCCCGCGGCCTGCGCTTCGCGCTCGGCGCGCGCCGGGCTCGCCACGAAGGCGAAGCGCGTGCTTACGTCGGCGCGCTTGACCGGCTGCAGCGGCAGCGCGGCGCCGGCGCGCCAGTGGAAGGTGCCGCTGTGGGCGTCGTCCGCGAGCGTGGCGTGGTCGGTGAAGAGGTCGAGGTCGTGGTCGTGCAGCAGCGCCGCGCGCGGCGGCGAACTCGCATCGGCGAAGATCACGCTGCCCGCTTCGTCGAGGTAGGCGGCCACGGGCTCGAACGCTTGACCGCCCTGATCGGTGAGCGTCAACGCGTCGTCGCCCTCGTGACCCGCGGCGAGACGCACGATCCACGGCGTGTATTCGAGTTCGACGTACACGCGCTGCGGCCCGTTCTGGAAGTACCACTGGCCGTGTTCATCGCGCTCGTAATTGCGGTTGATGAAGCCGAGCAGCGCTTCGTGGCGGATCGCGGTGCCGGGTGCGTTCTGCGCCTGGGCGGCCTCGTCGCGCATGCGCCAGTTGCCGCGTGCGTCGAGCAGCAGCCAGCCCGTGCAATGCGGGACGTTGGGCCAGCGCGCGAGCGCCTGTTTGACGATGTCATCCATGAGAGACGAAAGGCGAGAGATAAGCGAACACGCGCTGCGAAAGCCAGTCGCTGCGGCCAGGGAACGGTCCCGTCATGAAGCCGACGTGGCCGCCGTGCGCGGGCTGATCGAGCTCGACGGCGGCGCTCACTTCGTGGCGCGCGGGCAGCGCGCGGCCCGGCAGGAACGGATCGTTGCGCGCGTTCAGAATGAGCGTGGGGACGGCGATTTCGCCGAGCTTCGGGCGGATCGTCGCCTGCGTGTAGTAGTCGTGGGTGTCGCGAAAACCGTGCAGCGGCGCCGTCACGACATTGTCGAATTCGTACATCGTCCGGCTGGCGAGCACGGCTTGCGCGTCGAACAGGCCGGGGTACTGCTCGAGTTTCTGGAGCGCCTTCACTTTCAGCGTCTTCAGGAAGCTGCGCGTGTAGATCATGCCGAAACCCTGCGTCAGCATCTCGCTGCCTGCATGCACATCGAGCGGCGTGGAGATCGCCGCGGCGGCCGCGACGATCGCGGCATCTTCCCGACGCTGGGCAAGCCAGTGCAGCAGCACGTTGCCGCCGAGCGACACGCCCGCGACCACGAGCGGCCCCGCGTGGCGGGCAGCGAAGCGGCGCAGCACCCAGTCGACTTCGGCGGAATCGGCGAGATGGTAGAAGCGCGGCAGCAGGTTCAGCGGACCGCTGCAGCTGCGAAAGTGGGGGATCGCCGCATGCCAGCCGCGCGCCTGCGCGGCGGCAGCGAGCGCGCGCGCGTAGTGGGAGCTCGAGCCGCCTTCCAGGCCGTGGAACAGGACGAAAAGCGGGGCGTTGTGTGAATCCGCACCGGCACGCTTGCCGTCCAGCCAGTCCACTTCGATGAAGTCGCCATCCGGTGTGTCCCAGCGCTCGCGGCGGTAGGCTGGCGCGGGCAGGCGCGAGAACAGCGCCGGCACGATGGTCTGGATGTGCGCACCGGGCAGCCAGAACGGCGCGCGGTAGTCGTTGTCGTAGTGGGGGCCGAGCAGGGCGGTCTGGGCATCGAGCGCGGCCGCGACGCGGGCTGCGTCGCCGGGCCTGCTGGTGTCGTCGGTCGTACTCATCACTGCCCCCTGCTTTGCGCCCTTATGTCAGTGCAGCGCGCCCTGGCCGTGGCGCAATCTGGCCGAGAACTGGGTGGCTGCGTCGTCGGGCATGCGGCTCGCGTGAATGTGCGCAATGCGCCACTCGCCGCGCTCGTGAACCATCACGTAGGTCGTGAAGACCATGGTGGGAATCGCACTGGGATCGACCGGGCGGTGCGCCTCCACGATCGCGTAGACCACGGTGCCGAGGCTGTCGTACACACGGATGTCGAGCGGCTCGATCGACACCGGCGCCGCTTCGAGCTGTGCGGCGAGGCCAGCGCGGATGCTCGGCAGGCCGTGCAGATGCGCGCCTTCCGCCGTGATGCAGCTCACGAACTCTTCATCGATCCACAGACCCATCAAGCTGTCGATGTTGACTTCCGCGACGGCCTGGTAGTACGCGTTGAGGGTGTCCGCGGCGGCTTCGAAGATGTGGGCAAAACGTGGCATGGCTCGTTGGTCTTGTGCGCTCGGTGTCGCATTCGGCGTCTACCTGGGCGCGGGTTGGCGATTGATCGGTTGCGTCGTTGTGCGGCTGTCGCTGCGTGCCGCGCGTTTGCCGCGAGCATGCCGCTTTCGCGAGACAGGCCTGTGACGTGCTCCGATGCGGCGCATGGGTCCCTCCCGCGCCTCGTTGCCTCTATTGGGCGCGCGCAACGCGCATGGCGTCCGTTGCGTGGCGCACATCCATTTGTGTGCGCGATGTTTTCAGCGTGGCGGGCGGCACATAGCCGCCCAACGCTGCTGGCGATGCCTGTTGCTTATCGCTGCCCGAGCAGCATGCCGCGTAGATCGCCGAAAACCTGTTCCGGGCTCAGTTCACGCAGGCAGTTCAGATGCCCGAGCGGACACTCTCGCGCAAAGCAGGGACTACATTCGAGATGGAGCCATTGTACCTTTGCAAGCTCGGACAAGGGCGGCGTGTGGCGCGGATCCGTCGAACCGTACAGCGCGACGAGCGGCCGACGCAGCGCGGCGGCCACGTGCATCAGGCCCGAATCGTTGGTCACCACGGCGTTCGCGCGCGAGATCAGTGCGCACGCCTCGCCGAGCGCGGTCTGCCCGCACAGGTTGCGCACGTTCGGCGCGCGATCGGCAATCGCCTGGGCGAGCGGGGCGTCCTTCGGCGAGCCGAGCGCGACGATCTGCGTGTACGGGAACGACTGCCCCACCATCTTCGCGAGCGCCGCGAAATGCTCGGGCGGCCAGCGCTTGGCCGGGCCGTACTCGGCGCCGGGGCAGAACACGAGCAGCGGCACGCGCGTATCGAGATTGAAGCGCGCCGACACGCGCGACGCCTCGTTCGGGTCCGACTCGAGGCGCGGCATCGGCAGGTCGTCGGGCACGCTCGCGCCGGGCGCGTAGGCGAGCGCGGCGTAGTGGCTGACCATCGGCGGGCGCTCGTCCTTGGGCGGATTCGCATGGCGCACATTCAAGAGGCCGTAACGGTTCTCGCCCGTGTAGCCAATGCGCAGCCCGATATTGGCGAGCCACGGGATCAGTGCGGACTTGAGCGAATTGGGCAGCACATAGGCGGCGTCATAGCGTTCGGCGCGCAGATCGCCCGCCAGTTGCCAGCGGCGCAGCAGCTGCAGCTTGCCGTGGCCGAGGTCGGTGGCGTAGACGTCGCGGATCTCGGGCATGCGCTCGAGCACGGGCGCAACCCAGGTTGGCGCGAGCGCATCGATCTGAATGCGCGGGTGCAGTTTCACGAGCCGCGAAAAAAGCGGCTGCGCCATCAGTGCGTCACCGATCCAGTTCGGTGCGATTACCAGCGCGCGGCGCATCGGGAGTCAGGGTCCGGAGAGGGTAAAGGTTGCACGTGCGGCTTGCCCGCCTCGCGCCGGCTCGGGCCGGCATGGGGGCGGATTGGGCCGCGCGCGAAACACGGTTGGGAAAATGACGAGAAGCCGCGCGCCGGTGAACGGGCGGCGGCAGCACGTAAAACGCGCCGCCGCATGCAACGACAGCGCGCCGCGAGTGAGGCGAAACGCGTCAGTGGCCGTGGACGACCTCGCCCGCGCGCAGCTTGTAACGCGTGCTGCAGTACGGGCACTTCGCTTCGCCGTGCGTCACGTCGAGGAACACGCGCGGGTGGTTGCTCCAGCGCGGCATCGACGGATTCGGGCAGTAAGCGGGCAGATCCTTGGCCGAAAGTTCGACCAGCGGCATTTCCTTGATTTCGCTCATGAGGACGATTCTCTGTGTAGCTGTGGGGGCCAGGCGTTGGCGCGCCCGGACCTTTTGTCTTAGACCTTCGCGAGCCAGTGCGCGTACTTGTCGTTCTTGCCCGAAACGACGTCGAAGAAGGCCGATTGCAGCTTCTCCGTGACCGGGCCGCGCGAGCCGCTGCCGATGGTTCGGTTGTCGAGCTCGCGGATCGGCGTGACTTCGGCGGCGGTGCCCGTGAAGAACGCTTCGTCGCAGGTGTACACCTCGTCACGCGTGATGCGCTTTTCGATCACGGGAATGCCCATGTCGCGCGCGAGCGTGATGACCGTGTCGCGCGTGATGCCGTCGAGGCACGACGCGAGGTCCGGCGTGTACAGCTTGCCGTTGTTCACGAGGAAGAAGTTCTCGCCCGAGCCTTCCGAGACATAGCCGTCCACGTCGAGCAGGAGCGCTTCGTCGTAGCCGTCGGCGGTGGCTTCCTGGTTGGCGAGGATCGAGTTCACATACCAGCCCGAAGCCTTGGCGCGCACCATCGACACGTTCACGTGATGGCGCGTGAACGACGACGTCTTCACGCGGATGCCCCGGGCGAGGCCGTCTTCGCCGAGATAGGCGCCCCACGGCCATGCGGCGATGGCCACGTGGATGGTGTTGCCCTTGGCCGAAACGCCGAGCTTTTCCGAGCCGACCCAGATGATCGGGCGGATGTAGCACGACTCGAGCCTGTTCGCGCGCACGACTTCGAGCTGCGCGTCGGCGAGCGTCTTCGCGTCGAACGGCACGTCCATCTGGAAAATCTTGGCCGAGTTGAGCAGACGCCTGGTGTGCTCGGCGAGGCGGAAGATCGCGGTGCTGCCGTCGGCGGTCTGATAGGCGCGTACACCTTCGAAGACACCCATGCCGTAGTGCAGCGTGTGGGTCAGCACGTGAATGTTGGCGTCGCGCCAATCAATCAGCCTGCCGTCCATCCAGATCTTGCCGTCGCGGTCGGCCATTGACATACGAATCTCCAGACAAGTGCAGTAAATATCGGGCTTATATAGGGGTTTCGCCGCGCGCCGCGTGGCTGCGGTTGGCAAAGACGATTATTTTAGCGTCATTTGACGCCTTCCAGCGCGCCCGCGGGCGCTTGGGGCGGGGATTTCGGGCGATTTTAGGGTCGTTTCGCGCGTGTTCCGCATGAATATTTTTTTGGGTTTAGCCCATGCTGCATCGCAGCAAATCGCGCGAACGCCCGCCCGGCGAGCAGCGTCTGCCCAAATACGGGAGATTCGCCTGGACACGTCTCTGATCGTCCTGGCTATCAGCTAAAATACCGATCTCGCAATCGATGCCGGCTCGTGCCAGCGACGAGCAGCGACATGGAGCCGCGACCCGAAACAGCGTTCACACCGGATCCCGCGCCGTGCCGTCCCGCACGTCTTGCCGCGCCAGAATGAGGCCCGCGGCGCCGCATCGCCTTGCCACCGCCTTCCCACCATCAAGATGACATGCCCATGAACAAGGTTCTGCGTCTTTCCGATCTGATCTCCGAAGGCAAATTGAAGGGCAAGCGCGTATTCATCCGCGCCGACCTGAACGTGCCGCAGGACGACCACGGCAACATCACCGAAGACACCCGCGTGCGCGCCTCCGTGCCGGCCATCAAGGCCGCACTCGACGCCGGCGCGGCCGTCATGGTCACCTCGCACCTGGGCCGCCCGACCGAAGGCGAATTCAAGCCCGAAGACTCCCTCGCGCCGGTCGCGAAGCGTCTGGCCGAACTGCTCGGCCGCGACGTGCCGCTGGTCGCGAACTGGGTTGAAAACGGCGTGAACGTCGAGCCGGGCAACGTGGTGCTGCTCGAAAACTGCCGCGTCAACAAGGGCGAAAAGAAGAACTCGGACGAGCTTTCGCAAAAGATGACGAAGCTCTGCGATATCTACGTGAACGACGCGTTCGGCACCGCCCATCGCGCCGAAGCCACGACCTACGGCATCGCGAAGTACGCGAGCGTCGCCTGCGCGGGTCCGCTGCTCGCGGCCGAACTCGACGCGCTCGGCAAGGCGCTCGGCGCGCCCAAGCGTCCGCTGGTGGCCATCGTGGCGGGCTCGAAGGTTTCGACCAAGCTCACCATCCTCAAGTCGCTGGCCGAGAAAGTCGATCAGCTGATCGTCGGCGGCGGCATCGCCAACACGTTCATGCTGGCCGCGGGCCTGAAGATCGGCAAGTCGCTCGCCGAAGCCGATCTGGTGGACGATGCGAAGGCCATCATCGACGCGGCGCGCGCGCGCGGCGCCTCCGTGCCGATCCCGACCGACGTCGTGACCGCCAAGGAATTCTCGCCGACGGCCAGGGCCGAGACGAAGAACGTGGCCGACGTGGCAGACGACGACATGATCCTCGACATCGGTCCCGTCACCGCCAACGCACTCGCCGCGCAGCTCGCGCAGGCCGGCACGATCGTGTGGAACGGCCCGGTCGGCGTGTTCGAGTTCGACCAGTTCGGCAACGGCACGAAGACGCTCGCGGATGCGATCGCCAGTTCGGGCGCCTTCTCGATCGCGGGCGGCGGCGACACGCTCGCAGCCATCGCGAAGTACAACATCGCCGAGAAGGTCAGCTATATCTCCACCGGCGGCGGCGCCTTCCTCGAGTTCCTCGAAGGCAAGAAGCTGCCGGCGGTCGAAGTGCTCGAAACGCGGGCGGCTGGTTAAGTGGCGCCGCGCGCCCCGGCCGGGAAGGCCATGAGCAAACTTCCTCGTGCAGGCGCACAGAAGTCGCGCAGCGCAGCCGGGGCCGCAGCAAAACAGAAGGGGCGCGCAGCGCCCCAGGCAGAGACGGACCAGGCGGGGGCCGACGCGACCCCCGCCGCCGCTGCCGAAAAGGACCTTGCGGCGACGCAGTCGACTGCTGAATCGACAGCCGCACAGAATCCGACAGGGCGCACAGCCACGCCCGCATCGAATACGACTACGCATGTAGACAGCGCCGTAGCGGCTCATGTGAGCCCTGCGGTGTCCTCCAAGAAAGCGACGCCGGGTACACCCGGTGCGCGTTCCGGCGCATCCGCACCCGCGGCGCAGCCGGCCAGCACTTCTCGCAGCAACGGTTTTCCCAGCGATCCTATCCAGACGAGGAGACTCATGCATCGCGCCACCAAGATTGTCGCCACCATCGGTCCGGCTTCCAGCACGCCGGACATCCTGCTGAAAATGATCCGCGCAGGACTGGACGTGGTGCGCCTCAACTTTTCGCACGGCACCGCCGACGACCATCGTCAGCGTGCTGAAATGGTGCGGGACTGCGCCCGCCAGGCTGGCCGCGAAGTTGCGATCATGGCGGACCTGCAAGGCCCGAAGATTCGCGTCGGCAAATTCGAGAATGGCAAGACGACGCTCGAGCCGGGCCATCCGTTCATCCTCGACGCCGAATGCGAGCTCGGTAATGACGAGCGCGTCGGTCTCGACTACAAGGATCTGCCGCGCGACCTGAAGCCGGGCGACATCCTGTTGCTCAACGACGGCCTGATCGTGCTCGACGTCGCGCGCGTGATCGGCAGCGAGATCCACACGATCGTGCGCGTGGGCGGCGACCTGTCGAACAACAAGGGCATCAACCGCCAGGGCGGCGGGCTGACGGCGCCCGCGCTCACCGCGAAGGACATGGAAGACATCCGCACGGCCATGTCGCTGGGCGCGGACTTCGTCGCCGTGTCGTTCCCGAAGAACGCCACCGACATGGAAATGGCGCGCCAGCTCGCGAACATCGCGGGCGCGCCGTACGGCATCAAGCCGAAGATGATCGCGAAGATCGAGCGCGCCGAGGCGATTCCGGCGCTGCAGGAAATTCTCGATTCGTCGGACGGCATCATGGTCGCGCGCGGCGACCTGGCCGTGGAAGTGGGCAATGCCGCCGTGCCGGCGCTGCAAAAGCGCATGATCCGCATGGCGCGCGACTCGAACAAACTCGTCATCACGGCCACGCAGATGATGGAGTCGATGATCCACGCGCCGGTGCCTACGCGCGCCGAAGTCTCGGACGTCGCCAACGCGGTTCTCGACGGCACGGACGCCGTGATGCTCTCGGCCGAATCGGCCGCGGGCAAGTACCCGGTGCAGACCATCGAGGCCATGGCCGCGATCTGTCTGGAAGCGGAGAAGTCGGAGCAATCCGAACTGGACAAGGATTTCCTCGACCGCACCTTCACGCGCATCGACCAGTCGATCGCCATGGGCGCCTTGTTCACGGCCTATCACCTGGGCGCAAAGGCGATCGTCGCGCTTACGGAGTCGGGTTCGACCGCACTCTGGATGTCGCGTCACTGGACCCATGTGCCGATCTTCGCGCTCACGCCGCGTGCAGGCAGCGAGCGCGCCATGTCGCTCTATCGCAATGTCACGCCGCTGCACCTCGACACGAGCAGCGACCGCGACACGGCGCTCCAGCAAGCCATCGAAGTGGTGGTCAGCAAGGGCTACGCGTCGCACGGCGACATGGTCGTGCTGACCGTGGGCGAGCCGATGGGGCAGCCGGGCGGCACGAACACACTGAAGATCGTACGCGTCGGCGACGTGCTCTAACTTCGGTGCGGTAACCTCGCGGCGATTTTTTTCGCTTTATTTTCGCGACTCCCGAAAATAAATGCGGTCGGCTTCGACTGGTACCACACTGGTATCAGATCGACGCCAAATCGGTGCCGTTTAGACGCTTTTTCCCCACGGCGCACGGGCTGTAACGCTTTTTGCATCTTCTCGCGGTTCTGACGCTCCGATACGCCAATTTCATGCCAGTTACGTGCCTGGTGCCGGGATCGGACGCGCTTCGCGATAAAATCACGCCATCGAGCCCGCGGCAGGTCACGCGGGCGGCGGCTGCCAGGCCGCCCTCGACCGGCTGCGCAAGACAGTCGGCGGCAGAAGCATTTCGTTTCAAATCAAAGGAGTAGCAACAATGCCTCTCGTATCAATGCGTCAACTGCTGGACCACGCGGCTGAACACGGTTATGGCCTGCCCGCGTTCAACGTGAACAACCTGGAACAGGTCCAGGCGATCATGGAAGCCGCGAACCAGGTCGGTTCGCCGGTGATCATGCAGGCATCGGCCGGCGCGCGTAAGTACGCGGGTGAGCCTTTCCTGCGCCACCTGATCGAAGCCGCGGTCGAGTCGTATCCGCATATTCCGGTCGTGATGCATCAGGACCACGGCCAGTCGCCGGCAGTCTGCATGGCAGCGATCCGCAGCGGTTTCACCAGTGTGATGATGGACGGCTCGCTCGAAGCCGACGGCAAGACGGTCGCATCGTACGAGTACAACGTCGAAGTTTCGCGCAAGGTCGTCGAAATGGCGCACTCGATCGGCGTGACGGTCGAAGCGGAACTGGGCGTGCTCGGTTCGCTGGAAACGATGAAGGGCGACAAGGAAGACGGTCACGGCGCCGAAGGCACCATGACGCGCGAGCAGCTCCTGACGGACCCGGAGCAGGCCGCCGACTTCGTGAAGCTCACGCAGTGCGACGCGCTGGCCATCGCCATCGGCACCTCGCACGGCGCGTACAAGTTCTCCAAGAAGCCCACGGGCGACATTCTGTCGATCCAGCGCATCAAGGAAATCCACGCGCGCATCCCGAACACGCACCTCGTGATGCACGGTTCGTCGTCGGTGCCGCAGGAACTGCTGGCCGAGATCCGCGAATTCGGCGGCGACATGAAGGAAACGTACGGCGTGCCGGTGGAAGAGATCCAGGAAGGCATCCGTCACGGTGTGCGCAAGATCAACATCGACACCGACCTGCGTCTGGCGATCACGGGCGCGATCCGTCGCTATATGTATGAAAACCCGTCGAAGTTCGACCCGCGCGACTACCTGAAGCCGGCTCGCGAAGCCGCGAAGAAGGTGTGCCTGGACCGCTTCCTCGCGTTCGGTTGCGAAGGCCAGGCCGGCAAGATCAAGCCGGTTTCGCTCGACAGGATCGCCGAGAAGTACAAATCGGGCGAACTCGCGCAGATCGTTCGCTAAGCGAGCTTCTGTTCCGGGCGCTGTGCGCCTCGAGTAGCAAAACATCGCCGTTTCCGCCTGTTTTGGGGGAACGGCGATGGGCTTTTCCGGGAAATTTGCCGGTTTTTGGTTTACCCTCGCAATACCTTCGGTTTTACGGTTTCCGCGCGCGGTTGCAACCGCGATTCTGGACCGAACCCGCCTCCGTTTCGATTGTCCTTTTAGCGAATCACGACGATGTCTACCCTCTACGAATCCACGCTCCGCTCGCTGCCGCTTCTCGGCCGCGGCAAGGTCCGCGACAACTATGCCGTGGGCAATGACAAGCTGCTGATCGTCACCACCGACCGTCTGTCGGCGTTCGACGTCATCATGGGCGAGCCGATTCCGCGCAAGGGCGAGGTGCTCAACCAGATGGCCGACTTCTGGTTCGAAAAGCTCAAGCACGTCGTGCCGAACCACCTCACGGGCGTCGCGCCTGAAACGGTGGTGGCCGCCGACGAAGTCGAGCAGGTCAGGGGCCGCGCCGTCGTGGTGAAGCGCCTCGAGCCGATCCTGGTGGAAGCCGTGGTGCGCGGCTATCTGGCCGGCAGCGGCTGGAAGGACTATCAGGCAACGGGCGCCGTGTGCGGTGTCGAACTGCCGCCGGGCCTGCAGAATGCACAAAAGCTGCCCGAGCCGATCTTCACGCCGGCAGCCAAGGCCGAAATGGGCCACCACGACGAGAACATCACGTACGAAGAGATGGAGCGCCGCATCGGCACCGAGCTCTCGCGCACCATCAAGGATATTTCGATCAAGCTGTACAAGGAAGCCGCCGACTACGCGGCCACGCGCGGCATCATCATCGCCGACACGAAGTTCGAATTCGGTCTCGACAACCACGGCCAGCTGTATCTGATGGACGAGGCGCTCACCGCCGACTCGTCGCGCTTCTGGCCGGCCGACCAGTACCAGGTGGGCTCGAACCCGCCGTCGTTCGACAAGCAGTTCGTGCGCGACTGGCTCGAAACCCAGGACTGGAAGAAGGAGCCGCCGGCGCCGAAGCTGCCCGACGAAGTGATCGCCAAAACGTCGGCAAAGTATCAGGAGGCGCTCGAGCGTCTTACGGGTCAAAAGCTCGCGTGAGCGAGAAGAGGGAAAAAGGAAGCACAATGAGCGAAGTTCAGACGGCTCACCAGCATGCGGCGCCGCTCGTCGGCGTGTTGATGGGCTCCAGCTCCGACTGGGACACGATGAAGCACGCGGTCGCGATCCTGCAGGAGTTCGGCGTCGCGTACGAGGCCAAGGTGGTCTCGGCGCACCGCATGCCCGACGAGATGTTCGAGTACGCGGAAAAGGCGCGCGAGCGCGGCCTGCGCGCGATCATCGCCGGCGCGGGCGGCGCGGCGCACCTGCCGGGCATGCTGGCGGCCAAGACCACGGTGCCCGTGCTGGGCGTGCCGGCGGTCAGCAAGTATCTGAAGGGCGTGGATTCGCTCCACTCGATCGTGCAGATGCCCAAGGGCGTCCCGGTCGCGACCTTTGCCATCGGCGAGGCGGGCGCGGCCAATGCGGCGCTCTTCGCCGTCTCGATCCTGAGCGTGACCAACACCGAATACGCGAACAAGCTCGCGGCCTTCCGTGTGCGCCAGAACGAAGCGGCGCATGCCATGGTGCTGCCCCCGCTTTGATCGTCCCGCTTTGATCGTCCCCACGCGCCGCGGCCACCCCGCGGCCGACCACGAAGATGACTCCTGACAATTCACCGGTTTCACCGATCCTGCCCGGCGCCTGGCTGGGCATGGTGGGTGGCGGCCAGCTCGGCCGCATGTTCTGCTTTGCCGCACAGGCGATGGGCTATCGCGTCGCCGTGCTCGATCCCGACGCGACGAGCCCCGCGGGTACCGTGGCCGACCGCCACATCTGCGCCGCGTACGACGACGAAGCGGCGCTCACCGAACTCGCGCGTCTGTGCGCGGCCATCTCGACCGAGTTCGAGAACGTGCCCGCGGCGAGCCTCGACACGCTCGCGAAGTCGACCTTCGTGAGCCCGGCTGGACGCTGCGTGGCGGTGGCGCAGGACCGCATCGCCGAGAAGCGCTTTATCGCGGCGGCCGGCGTGCCGGTCGCGCCGCACGTGGTGATCGAGTCGTCGCAGGCGCTCGCCGGCATCGACGACAAGACGCTCGCCGCCGTGCTGCCGGGCATTCTCAAGACCGCGCGCATGGGCTACGACGGCAAAGGCCAGATTCGTGTCTCCAACGCCGAAGAAGTGCGCGAGGCGCATGCGTCGCTCGGCGGCGTGCCGTGCGTGCTGGAAAAGCGCCTGCCGCTGAAGTTCGAGGTGAGCGCGCTGATCGCTCGCGGCACGAACGGCAAGGCCGTCGTTTATCCGCTCGCGCAGAACACGCACCGCAACGGCGTGCTCTCGCACACCATCGTGCCCGCGCCGGACGCAAGCCCGGCGCTCGTGCAGCAGGCCCAGCAGGCGGCGATCCAGATCGCGGCGAAGCTCGGCTATGTGGGCGTGCTGTGCGTGGAGTTCTTCATCCTCGAAGACGGCTCGCTCGTCGCCAACGAAATGGCGCCGCGCCCGCACAACTCGGGCCACTACACGACCGATGCGTGCGCCACGAGCCAGTTCGAGCAGCAGGTGCGCGCCATGACGGCCATGCCGCTCGGCGACACGCGCCAGCACTCGCCGGCCGTGATGCTGAACATTCTCGGCGACGTGTGGTTCCCCTGCGCCGTGGGCGAGGCGAAGCCCCAGAAGGGCGCCGCGCCCGTCACGCCGCCGTGGGACCAGGTGGCCGCGATGCCGGCCGCGCGCCTGCATCTGTACGGCAAGGAAGAAGCGCGTGCGGGCCGTAAGATGGGCCACGTGAACTTCACTGCGCCGACGCTCGACGAAGCGCGCACGGCCGCACGCGACTGCGCGCGCCTGCTGCACATCGCCACGAGCTGAGGTTGAGCCGCATCATGTCTGATCAGCAGAACGCGCCGCACGATGGCGCGCCGACTCTGACCGATGCCGACATCGAGCACGCCGCCGCGCTGCTCGACGCGGGCGATCTGGTAGCGTTCCCGACCGAGACCGTCTATGGTCTGGGCGGCGATGCGGCGAGCCCCGAGGCAGTCGCGCGCATTTACGCGGCCAAAGGGCGGCCGGCGAACCATCCGGTGATCGTGCACTTGCCGCCGGGCGGCGACCCGCAGTACTGGGCAGCGGAGTGGCCCGAGGCGGCGCAAAAGCTCGTCGATGCATTCTGGCCCGGCCCGCTCACGCTGATCGTCAAACGCCACGAACGCATTCCCGATGCCGTGAGCGGCGGTCAGGACTCGGTGGGGCTGCGCTGCCCGTCGCATCCGGTCGCGCAGCAGCTGCTGGCGGCGTTTTCTGCGCGTCGCGGCGGTCATGGCGGCGTGGCGGCGCCGTCGGCGAACCGTTTCGGCCACGTGAGCCCGACCACGGCGCAGCACGTGCGTGACGAATTCGGCGCGGCGGTGCATGTGCTCGACGGCGGCGCATGCGACGTGGGCATCGAATCGACGATTCTCGATCTCTCCCGCGGATTTCCCGCGTTGCTGCGGCCCGGCCACGTGACGCCGCACGACATCGCGCGCGTGCTGGGCGAGGCGCCGCGCTTGCCCGACGGCTCGGACGCCACGGCGCCGCGCGCCTCGGGTACGCTCAAGGCGCACTATGCGCCGCGCACGCCGCTCGCGCTGCTGCCGTTCGAGGCGCTGGAGCCGCTGCTGGCGGCAGCGCGCGATGCGGGCGAAACGGTGGCGCTCGTGGCGCGCGCCTCGCGCGCGGGCGATTGGGCGCAGGCCAAGGGCGTGCATTTCGTCACCGCGCCGGAAGAGCCGCAGGAATATGCGCGTGAGCTGTATGGCTTGCTGCGCGCGCTCGATCGCGCGAATGTCTCGCGCATTCTCATCGAGAAGCTGCCGGAGACGATCGAGTGGATCGCGGTCAATGACCGGTTGGGGCGGGCGGCGGCGGCGTTCGAGGCGCAGCAGCAGGGCTGATCATCTTCTTGCGCGTTCAATGAAAAACACCCCACGAGCCTGACGGTTCGTGGGGTGTTTTTTGCTTGCACCGGGAGGCCCGGTGCAAGCGACGCTTATCAGGGCGCCTTGCCGATGCCCGCAGCAGCCAGCTGCTTTTCGACGTACGTCGCGAACTGCGAATGCAGCGCCGTGGTCGGGTGCACGAGATCCGCGAACATGTAGGTCGTGGGCGCGTTGGCCGTCGTCAGCGTTTGCGGCGAGCAGAACAGCGAGCTGCCGAAGTTCTGGCCGTAGGCCGCGGCGTACGCGTTGATGGTGGCTTGCGGCGTCGTGGCCGGGTCCAGCCCCAACGTAGCCTTCGGATTGGCGAGCGCGTAGTTGGTCGCGCTGTTCGTCATGGCCGTCAGGTTACAGGCCGTATCCGTGTTCGTCACGGTGAAGCCGAGGCTGGCCGCGTTCGCGATCGACTGATCGAGCCACGAGAACGTATCGACCAGCACGACCTTCTTCGCCTGCACGTCGGCTGCGGTCGCCTTGATCAGCGTCAGGTTGTACATCGCCGAAATGAGCGAGAGCGCCTGGTCGGCCGAGCTCGCGGAGCCGGGCGTTGCGCCGATGGCGGCATCAGCCTTCAGCGCCGCCGGCGTCTTGCCGATGTCGGGCACCGTGACGACCGCGATCTTCGGATTGCCGGGGACGATATCCGCATGGACGAGCGCGCCCAGCGTGCCCGCCGCTGTGAGGACCGGGGCGATCGAGGCGAAGCTGGAGGCGTAGTTCGGGTTCGTGACGATACCGAGCGCGATAGCGGCGGGCACCAAGGCTGTTGCCTGCGCTTGGGTGAAGCCCGACTGCATCAGGCTCGCAACCGTGCTCTGCTGCGTCGCGGGATCGTTGACGAGCGTCGAAAACGGAGTGGCCGCGAGCGCCGCGCCGAACAACGCCAGGCCCGTGGGGCTGCCGTTAGTGGGCACGTTCAGCAAATTCAGGATTTCATTCGCGCCGCCTTCCACGAGCACGAGCTGATTCGCATTGAAGCTGCCGTGCTGCGCCAGGTACTGCTGGAGCTGCCACGTGACCGGCTGCTCGCTCGCGGCGGAGATCACGGCGCTGGTATTCGCCACGCCGCCGCCCGTCACCAGCGCGCCGCCTTGCGCGTAGTCGAGCCCGCCCGTGGCCGTGAGCGGCAGACCGAAGCCGCCTTCGAAGGCGGGCGATAGCGTGTTGCCGAAGTACTCGGACACATGCTGCGCCCAGACCTCGCCCGGGTTGGTCGTGAAGCGGCCGCCGCCGAAGCCCGGCAGAATCTGCTCCGAATACGTGCCCGCGTCTGTCAGGCTCGTGCCGAACGCCACCACCTGCATGTTGACGCCCGAGGGCGGCGGCGTGCTCGCGTTGTTGTTCCCACTGCTGCCACCACCGCAGGCGGCGAGCAGCGCAAAGGCGGCGCTCGCGGCAGCGATCTGGGTGGCGCGCAACAGCTTACGGTGTCTCGGTCCTTGATGCTTCATATTCACTTCATCTCCTCTGTGTGTGGCCTTTGATGCCATGCCTGCCTACTCATGCAACGGGTGCTCGTGGCACGAGCAGCTGCCCCGTTGTCGATGTTTTTCTCGATCGCCGGCCTTGCATGCACCCCCTGTGTGCTGCTGTCCCAGGGTCAGGGCCAAGGCCGACAGACTACGCAATCTCTCAGCTATTGCGCGACCCGAACTCACCCTCGGTGTTGTTTTCCGGCACGCCGTAGCGCGTTCCCACGGGTGTCGCCGGCACCGTCACGGATGCGAGGCCGAGCGCGTCGTGGCGCTCGCACCAATCGGGCGGTGCGAAGAGCGCCGCGAGGCGCGAACGCCAGTCGGGCATGCGCGCGAAGTCCCGCGCCATCGCGAGCCATTCGTGAAACGTCGCCTTGAGCGGATTGCATGACGCAAGCGGCTTGACGATGCCGTAATCGGGCGCGTCGTGCGCGTCTTCCGCGACATAGCTGCCGAACAGGCGGTCCCAGATCGCGAGCACGCCGGCGTAATTGCGGTCGATATAGCGTGCGTTACGCGCGTGATGGACGCGATGCATCGACGGCGTGTTGAACACGTATTCGAGCCAGCCGAGCTTGCCTACGGCCTGGGTATGCACGAAGAACTGAAACGCGAGATTGACGAGCACGATCGCGACGATCTGCTCCGGCGTGAAGCCGAGCATGGCGAGCGGAACCCAGAACAGCCACATGCCCGCCACGGGGTACATGAGGCTCTGGCGAAACGCCGTGGAAAGGTTCAGGCGCACCGACGAATGGTGGACGACGTGCGCGGCCCAGAGCCAGCGCACGCGATGGCTCGCGCGGTGAAACACGTAGTAGAGCAGGTCCTGCGCGATAAAGAGTGCGAACCATGCGACGAGCCCCGGCTGCCACGAAACGAGCCGGAAGTGCCGGTAGACGTAAGCATAGACGGGCACCGCAATGAGCCACGCAAGTTTGTCGGCGCCCTGGTGCATGAGCGCGAGCGCGGCGTTGCACAGCGTATCGGGCCAGGCGTAGCGGGCGCTGTCGGGGGTGGCGTTCGATGCAGTGCGCGGCCGCGTGTGGGAGAGATGCCACGCTTCCCAGCCGATGCAGGCGAGAAATACGGGGGCGAGGGCGAGCAGCAGCCATTGCGCATCGAACTGCACGAACGTCGTCCTCCTTGTCCCGTGGGCGGCGCTGGTGGACAGCGCGGCGGTTGTAGTCTCATGTCTTGTCGGCCGCGTTAGTGCGCGTTCTTACGGGCGCGCGGCTCGATTGGCGGGCGCGTATGACAGATTTTTATGACGCGCCTTCGGCCTTTGCCCGTCAGGGTACACGCCTCGCGCCCAGGACGGGCGGCGCTTTGCTAGAGGAAAGATTCGAGCCCGGCGCGCGGCGGCGCGCTCGGGTGAGGCGCACGGGGACAGGTCCGCGGCGCTCGCCGGGCGTGCACACAGCGTGCTCGCCGGGTGCAATCAGCGTGCGCCCGGCACGTGGTCAATGCGTGGTCAATGCGCGTGGTCAATGCGCGCCGCGTCGTCTGGCCAGAGTTTTGTGCGTGGCCTTCTCGGCCTTCGACGCTTTCGCCGCGCGCTTCGGATGCGGCTCGACATACACGGGCTTTTCTTCGGGCATGCCCTTGTAGACCCACTCGAGCAGCGCGTCGTGCGCGGCGCGTGCGGCCTCGGCGCGCGGATCGTTGATGAGGCTCACCACGATCCAGCTCTCGCCATTCTCGGCCGCCACGTAACCGGCGATCGCGCGCACGTCGCGCAGCGTGCCCGTCTTGATATGCGCGTTGCCTTCCACGCCTGCGTTGGTGAGGCGGTTGCGCATCGTGCCGTCCACGCCGACGATCGGCAGCGAGTCGATGAACACCTGCGCGACCGGGCTCGCGTTCGCGTTCTGCAGCAGGTTGGCGAGCGAGAGCGCGCTGACGTGCTCTTCGCGCGAGAGGCCGCAGCCGTTGTCGAGCACGAGTTCGGGCATGTTCAGGCCGCTGCGCCGCAGGTACGTATTGACGGCCGTGGCGGCCTTGGCCGTAGTCGCAGGCGCTTTGCCCTCGACGGCGCCGAGCGTGAGGAACAGGTTGCGCGCCATCACGTTGTTGCTGAACTTGTTGATGTCGTGCACGACGTCCGAGAGCGGCGGGCTCTGGTGCACGGCGAGCAGACGTGCGCGCGGCGGCACGACGCCTTCGCGCACCGCGCCAGGCGGCGTGGCGAAGAGGCTGCTGCCCGTTTGCTGCCAGAGGGCGAGGAAGCCGTCCGCGAAGAACGTGCTGTGGTCCACGGGCGCGGCCATGTTGAGCGTGCGCTCGCCGCAGCGCATGGCGTAGCTGCCCGCGAAGCTCGCGGTGACGACGCCGTTGCCGCCCGGCGAAACCTGCGGGCTCGGGAGCATGCCGCCGCAGGCGCCGGCGCGCTTGCGGATCTGGTTGTCGATTTGCCACTGCGCAACGGGCGGCACCACATCGATCGACACCCCCTCGCGGGAGGGCGAGAACGTGAACGAGACCGACTTGAACGCGTACATCAGCGGATCGGGGCCGACGTTGTAGGGCGCGCTGTCGTCGCCGTCGAACGAGGGCAGGTCGCGCGTGGACGGATCGAACTCGCTCTTGTCGAGCACGAGTGCGCCGTCGATGCGCGCGACGCCCGCGGCGCGAATCTTCTGCACGAGGTCGATCAGCTCCTCGGGCACGAGCTTCGGGTCGCCGGTGCCCTTGATATAGAGGTTGCCGTGCAGCGTGCCGCTCGCATCGACTTCGCCGTCGGTATAGGCGCTCGTTTTCCAGCGATAGTCGGGACCGAGCATCGCGAGGCCGCTCCACGTCGTGACGAGTTTCATCGTCGAGGCGGGCATCATCGGCTGGCCGGCATTCACGGCGACGCTCGGCTGGCGGTCGCCGACCTTTTCGATCACCACGCTGACCGACGAGAGCGGCACGTGTGCGCGCTCGAGGCCTGCCATCACGGTGGGCGGCAGCACCGTGGTCACGTTGACCGTGGGAATGCGCGCGCCTTCGGGCTGCGCGTACGCGGCCGGCGCGGCGGCGAAGCCCGCGGCGAGCGCGGCGCAGGCGAGCGTGAGGGCGAGCGGTCGAGGCAGGCGCGCAGTGGCGGCGGTGCGATGCGTGCGGTTGGAGCGCGAGGCAGGCAGTCTGAACAAAGAGCGTAGGCGGGACAGCGAAGCGGGCAGCATGAAAAGCGTTCGGGCGAGTGCAGGGGCGGTGCTTGGGCCGGGCGCGGCGCACGGAAAGAGGGGACTCACCGGTGCTGCGCGCGGGCGCGAAAATCAGGGCGGCGTGTGATTCTCGGTGCGCGCGCGATGCGCTCGCTTGAACGTACTGTACAAGCCTGCACGCGCATCGCGGCCGAATCACGAGTGGAGCGCCGCAAAAGCGCACATTGTAAAGACCTCGCGCCGCGTGCGCGCATTGCCGCAAGAAAACGTTGCACATTGCGTGGCGTGATTCAAACACTGCCCTTAATGTGCCCATGCCGCGCGCCATTGCCTCGCGACCGGCTGCGTGCCGCAGCGGCGCGGCGCCCCTGTTCAGGCGCTAGAATGCTCGCATCCTCATCCACTCACGCAGCGTGGCGCAGCAGCGCCGCCCGGCCAATATTACGATGCGCATACTGCTAGTCGAAGATGACCGCATGATCGCCGAAGGCGTGCGCAAAGCGCTGCGCGGCGAAGGCTTCGCGGTCGACTGGGTCGAAGACGGCGAAGCCGCCCTCTCGGCCGCGAGCGCGGATTCTTACGATCTCATGCTGCTCGACCTCGGATTGCCGCGGCGCGACGGGCTCGACGTGCTGCGCACGCTACGCGCGCGCGGCGCGGCACTGCCCGTGCTGATCCTCACGGCGCGCGACGCCGTGGCCGACCGCGTGAAGGGCCTCGACGCCGGTGCGGACGACTACCTCATCAAGCCCTTCGATCTCGATGAACTGGGCGCACGCATGCGGGCGCTGATCCGCCGCCAGGCGGGCCGCAGCGATTCGACCATCCGCCACGGCTCGATCACGCTCGATCCGGCTTCGCACCAGGTCACCCAGGACGGTTCGCCCGTCGCGCTCTCGGCGCGCGAATTCGCGCTGCTCGAAGCGCTGCTCGCGCGACCGGGCGCGGTGCTCTCGAAAACCCAGCTCGAAGAGAAGATGTACGGATGGGGCGAGGAGATCGGCAGCAATACCGTCGAGGTCTATATTCACGCGCTGCGCAAGAAGCTCGGGGCCGACCTGATCCGCAACGTGCGCGGCCTCGGCTACATGATCTCCAAAGACGCATGAAGCAGGTAATCAAGTGCGTAAGCGCCAAAGCGCTAGCTCCGGATCGACAGGGAGACCCCGTTAGCCGATGAGTTCCATCCGACGACAACTGCTGTTCTGGCTGCTCGCGATCGTCGTCGCGGGCGTTGGGCTCGCGGGCTGGCTGATCTATCGCCAGGCGCTCGCCGAAGCCAACGAGCTGTTCGACTACCAGCTGCAGGAAATCGCCGAGGCGCTGCCCTCCGAGCCATTCAACGAGATCCTCAGTTCGCGCGATACGGGCGACGAAGGCATCGTGCTGCAGATCTGGAATCGCAACGGCGTGCTCATGTACTACTCGCATCCGCGCGCGCCGCTCGCGCCGCGCGCGGAACTCGGCTTTTCGACGGAGCGCACCGACCGCGGCGACTGGCGCGTGTATGGCGCGATCGTCGGCGACAACGTCGTGCAGCTCGCGCAGCCCGTTTCGGTGCGCAACCGTCTCGCCGCGAACGTCGCGTTGCGCACGCTCTGGCCGCTCATCGTGGTGCTGCCGTTTCTCGGCATCGCGGTCTGGATCATGGTGGGGCGTGGGCTCAGGCCGCTCTCGCGCGTCGCGCGCGCGCTCGACACGCGTCATCCCGAAGCGCTCGATCCGCTGCCCGAAGAGCGTCTGCCGCGCGAAGTCACGCCGCTCGTGCATGCGTTGAACGCGCTGCTCGAACGCCTCGCGCAGGCCATCGATACACAGAAGGCCTTCGTCGCCGACGCTGCACACGAGTTGCGCACGCCGCTGGCGGCCGTGCAGATCCAGGCGCAACTCGTTGCGCGCGCAAAGGATGACGAAACGCGTCGCGAAGCGCTCGTCGATCTGCAGGCGGGCGTGACGCGCGCCACGCGTCTTGCCGAGCAGCTGCTCGCCCTCGCGCGCTCCGAACCCGACGGTCACGCGCGCGCGCAGAACGTCGATCTGCATGCGCTGCTCGATGATTGCGTGCTCAACCATGCGCCGCTCGCGCAGCAGCGCGGCGTCGATCTCGGCATCGAGGAAAGCGCGGCGGCGAGCGTGCATGGCGACGCCGATGCATTGCGCGTGATGCTCAACAACCTGCTCGACAACGCGACCAAGTACACGCCCGCGGGCGGCCGCGTGGACGTGAGCCTCGCCGTCGTCGACGGGCGTGCGCACGTGCGCATCGCGGACAGCGGGCCGGGCATCCCGGAAGAGGAGCGCGCGCGCGTGTTCGATCGCTTTTATCGCGTGGGCGCAGGCGCGAATCGCGCGCGCACCGATATCGCCGGCACGGGACTCGGGCTCGCTATCGTGCGCCGAATCGCGGATCAGCACGACGCGACCATCACACTCGGCGATTCGCCCGCAGGCGGCCTGCTCGTGGACGTGCGGTTCTGACTCCGAATCGCCCGCAAATGCCCGCCGCGCGGGCGTTTGCGCGATTATTGCGATTTCCGCGTACTTAAGACTCCTTTAAGCGACACGGCTTACTCTTCGGTACGTCGTGATGAGTACCCCGCGCAAGGAGTCCGCAATGAATACAAAAGTGCTTTCCCGCAGTGCCGTGGCAGCCGCCGTGGTCGTCGCATTGTCGGCGGGCTATGTAGGAGGGCACCGTGATCTGCCTGCTCCGCAGGTCATTTCTCAGGCCCAGGCCGCGGCGATGATGCCCGCCGAAGCCGCAGCCAAGACTGGCATTCCCGACTTCTCGGGTCTCGTGGAAACCTACGGGCCCGCGGTGGTCAACATCAGCGCCAAGCACGTCGTGAAGCAGACGGCGCTGCGCAGCGGCGGCAGCGGCTCGCAGCAACTGCCGATCGATCCGAGCGATCCGTTCTACCAGTTCTTCAAGCACTTCTATGGCGGCGCGCCCGGCATGGGCGGCGGCGACAATGGTCCGCAGGCCGACCAGCCGAGCGCGAGCCTCGGCTCGGGCTTCATCGTCAGCCCGGACGGCTACATTCTCACGAACGCGCACGTCGTGGACGGCGCCAACGTCGTGACGGTGAAACTCACCGACAAGCGCGAATACAAGGCGAAGGTCGTGGGCGCGGACAAGCAGTCGGACGTCGCTGTGCTCAAGATCGACGCGAAGGATCTGCCGACCGTGAAGATCGGCGACCCGCGTCAAAGCAAGGTCGGCCAGTGGGTGGTGGCGATCGGCTCGCCGTACGGCTTCGACAACACGGTGACCTCGGGCATTATCAGCGCGAAGTCGCGCTCGCTGCCGGACGAAAACTACACGCCGTTCATCCAGACCGACGTGCCGGTCAACCCCGGCAATTCGGGTGGCCCGCTGTTTAATCTGCAGGGCGAAGTCATCGGCATCAACTCGATGATCTATTCGCAGACGGGCGGCTTCCAGGGCCTTTCGTTCGCAATCCCGATCAATGAGGCGATCAAGGTCAAGGACGAACTCGTCAAGACCGGCCACGTGAGCCGGGGGCGTCTCGGCGTCGCGGTGCAGTCGATGAACCAGACGCTCGCCAACTCGTTCGGCATGGACAAGCCGCGCGGCGCGCTGGTGAGCTCGGTGGACGCGAGCGGTCCGGCCGCGAAGGCGGGTTTGAAGCCCGGCGACGTGATCCTGTCCGTAAACGGCCAGGCCGTGGATGATTCGTCCGCTCTGCCGTCGCTCATCGCGGGCATGAAGCCGGGCACGAAGGCCGATGTTCAGGTGTGGCGTGACAAGAGCACGAAGGACCTCACCGCAACCATCGGCGCGCTGGGCGACGCCAAGGTGGCTTCGAACGACGCTCCGCAGGCGCAGATGCAGGGTCGCCTCGGCGTCGCGGTGCGCCCGCTCACGCCGCAAGAGAAGAACAACGGCTCGCTCGATCACGGTCTGCTCGTCGAGCAGTCGGGTGGCGCGGCCGAAAATGCGGGTGTCCAGCCCGGCGACGTGATTCTCGCCGTGAATGGCCGCCCGGTGACGAGCGCCGATCAGCTCAAGCAAATGGTTTCCAAGGCTGGCAACAGCATTGCGCTCCTGATCCAGCGAGACGACGCACAGATTTTCGTGCCCGTCGATCTCGGCTGATCCCTGCTGTCGCGAATCCGGCTCCGTGCGCCGGATTCGCGGCGAGAGCAGGTTTCATTACGTTGTACTTGCGCTGCCCCCGTTGGCCTTTGGCCTCGGCGGCGGCGATTTTTTTTGGGGCGCACAAAACCTTTTAGTCGAACCACTCGGGTACGCGCCTTGCGCGAGCATTACATCGGACACACTGAAAGGAGCGATCGATGAAGCGTTTCCGCAACTCGCGCCCCATCCATACGACCGCTTACGCGACGATTCTCGCGGCCACGCTTGCTCTCGGCTACGCGGGCGGCGCGGCGGCGCAGCAGGCCGATGCCTCGGGCACCGTCGGCGGCACGACCACCGACAATACGAGCGCCGGCAACACGAATGGCGGCGGCATGCCGCAAGTCCAGCAGCAGGGCGACGTGTCGTTCGTTTCCGGCGGCGTGGGTCTGGACGAATCCAGGGCGCTGCTCGGCGCGGAACACCAGTGGCCGCTTGCGTTGCGCTTTACCCAACGCAGCGGTGAGTACGTCGCGGACGTGCACGTGCAGATCACCGACTCGCACGGCGCGAGCGTGCTCGATACCACTTCGCGCGGGCCTTATATGCTCGTCAGGGTGCGTCCTGGCCGCTACAGCGTGCATGTGAGCCATGCGGGCGTCGACAAGACGAGCGCCGTGACGGTGGGCTCGAACGGCAGCGCGCGGGCGGCGTTCATCTGGTAAGCCGCGTGGCCGGGCCGGTCGTGTTGGGGCGCTCCCGCACGCGTGCCGCGCATAAGATTCACGCAGCCAGGACGAGTTTGGCCGATAATGAAGCCGATGGGAGGCTGCGATCGCTCAGGCGTTTCGCGAGCGGGTTGGCGCGTTGCCGTCGGTCGCCGTCGATTGCGTGACCGGTACGGCGGCAGGCGACTGGCGAGCGGCCATCCCGTGGGATTGCACGGCACGCGCCTGCCTGGCGGCGTGCCACGCGAACCGGTGCGGCCTGCCGCCCGGTGAGCGCAGGGCGCCGCAGGCGCCGCCAACCAACAGGGGAACCGAACATGGCGGTCGAACCGGATGCGGACCATCGCATCGAACTCGTTGCGAACCGTCACCGCGTGCGCGTGATTCATGGCGGCATCACCATTGCCGATACGCTGCACGCCGTCACCCTTTGCGAAACCGGCTACCCCGACGTCTTCTACTTCCCGCGCGCAGACGTGAACATGGCACGACTCGAACGCTCCGGACAGACCTCGCATTGCCCGTTCAAGGGCGAGGCGACGTATTTCCATTTGCGTACCGAAGACGGGCGCGTCGACGACGCGGCCTGGAGCTACGAAGCGCCGCTCGATGACGCAAGCGGCATCAAGGGGTATCTGGCTTTCTACGCGACTCGCGTGGACCGGATCGACCAGACCTCCTGAAATGGCCCGGTAGCTTGCATAGGGGGAGCCGCCATGGAACTGAACGACGCGTTGAGAATTCCGCTCGAACCGGCCGCCGTCTGGGCGGCGCTGCAGGACGTCGCGCTCGTGCGCGCGAGCATGGAGCATTGCGAGTCGTTCAGGCGGCTCGGCCCCGGCGAATACGCGATCACCCTCACGGTGCCGCTCGGGCCGCTGCGCGCACGCTATGAAGTGCGCGCCCACATTGCCAATGACACGGCGCAGGTGCCCCTCACGCCCCGGCGCGTGCTGAGCTTTCGCGCCCGCGCGGACGGCATCGGCTCGCTGCGCGGCCAGATCGACGTCGCGCTGCGCCCCGAAGAGCGCGCCACGGCGCGGGAGCCGGGTACGGGCAAGGATGTGAGCACGCGGATCGACTACTCGGTGTGGGCCACGCTCACGGGCCCGCTTTCCGAGCTGCCGCCGCGCCAGATCGAGAACGCGCTGCACGAACTGGCCGACGACTTCTTCACGGAGTTCTGCGCCGTGGTTGCGGTCAAGCACGGCCAGGCGCCGAACCGCGTGGCGGGCGAGCAGCCGCGCCGGCAGCATGTGTTCCTGCGGCCGATCAACCTCGCCGGTCTCGCCCGGCGTGCGCATATCCTGCCACAGCACCACGCGGGCGGAACGCTCTCGGGCCGCGCCGCAAGCACGCTGAATCACGAGCCGCCGCAGCACGCCATGCCCTATTGGGCGTGGGCTGCGATGATCTTTTTCGTGGCGTTGCTGCTTTATGCTGCGCGCTGGTTCACCGGGACCTGAATTCGGCGCTGCCCGGCGCGCGCAAGGTGCGCCGAGCGTCGAACCGCTCATCGAACCGCTTACACCCCCCTAAACTCCCGCCGCCACGCCGACGGCGAAATCCTGAACGCCTCCACGAAATGCTGACGCAGCGACGCGGCCGAGCGAAAGCCCGCGCGCTGGGCGATCGCGTCGATCGGCTGATCGGTGCTTTCGAGCAGCTGCTGCGCGCGGGCGAGGCGCTCGCCGAGCAGCCACGCGCTCACCGTCGTTCCCGTCGTCGAACGAAACTGGCGCGTGAAGGTGCGCCGGCTCATCAGGGCGCGCTGCGCGAGCGAGTCGAGCGTGTGGGGCGCGTCGAGGTGGGCGCGAATCCAGTCGAGCAGACTCGGCAGCCGCTCGCCGCGCCCGGGCGCCGCAAGCGGCTGTTGTACGTACTGGGCCTGGTTGCCCTGGCGATGCGGCGGCACGACGAGCCGCCGCGCCACGTAGTTCGCGGCGCCCGAGCCGCACAGCCGCCGCATGAGATGCAGGCAGCAATCGAGTCCCGCCGCGGTGCCCGCCGAGGTCAGCAGGTCGCCGTCGTCGATGTAGAGCACGCCGGGATCGAAGCGTACGGCCGGAAAGCGCTGCGCGAAGTCGTCCGCCGCGGCCCAGTGCGTGGTGCCCGGGCGGCCGTCGAGCAGGCCCGCATGCGCGAGCACGTAGGCGCCGAGGCAGAGCCCGACGAGGATCGCGCCGCTCGCGTGCGCGTCACGCAGCGCGTCGCAAAGCGCGGCGGGCGGCGCCTCGTGGGTGTCGCGCCAGCTCGGCACGACGATCACGTCCGCGCCGCGCAGCCCCTCGAGGCCCTGCGGCGCGCCGATCGTGAAGCCTGCCGTGGTGGTGAGCGTGCCGGGCTCCGCCGCGCAGACTGCGAGTTCGAACGGCGGCACGCCGCCTTCGCTGCGGTCTTCGCCGAACACGACGCAAGGCACCGAGAGATGGAACGGACTGATGCGGTCGAAGGCGATCACGGCGACGCGCAAGGGGGCCGGTGACGGAGCCTGACGAATAGCGGTGGCCATGACGAGTCCCGAAGAGGAATGGCCCGATTCTAGCGAAAGTTGTCGTCCGGGCCACTGTCGCGTGGGCGCTCGCGGCGCCACAATCCCGCCATCGACTTCGCGTCTTCGGACCGGTCGGTTCCTTTCAACCCCTGGAGGCATGGCCATGTCCGCGAATCCGCGCCGGGCGCTCGTCGTCATCGACGTGCAGAACGAATATGTCAGCGGCGATCTGCCGATCGAATATCCCCCCATCGAGACGTCGCTTGCCAATATCGGCCGCGCGATCGACGCTGCGCGCGCGGCCGGCGTGCCGGTCGTGGTGGTGCAGAACTTCGCCCCGGCGGACTCGCCGCTGTTCGCGCGCGGCAGCGTGGGCGCCGAACTGCATCCGGTCGTGGCCTCGCGCGAGCGCGATCACTACGTCGAAAAAGCGCTGCCGAGCGCCTTCGCGGGCACCGATCTCAAGGCCTGGCTGACCGATCGCGGCATCGACACGCTCACGGTAGTGGGCTACATGACGCATAACTGCGACGCCTCGACGGTGTTCGAGGCGACCCACGCGGGTCTTGCCGTGGAGTTTCTCGCCGATGCGACCGGTTCGGTGCCGTATGCAAACGAGGCGGGAACGGCGAGCGCCGAGGAGATCCACCGCGTATTCAGCGCAGTGATGCACACGCGTTTCGCTGCGGTCGTGAACACGGATGCCTGGCTTGCCGCCGTCGAACAAGGCGTGCCGCTCGCGCGCGACAACATCTACGCGTCGAATCAACGGGCCCGGGCGACCCGCGTGCCGGCCTGAGCGCTCAAGAAAAAGGCGGCCCGTCGGTGGGCCGCCTGGTTCGATCCGGGAACTGCGCGCGTAGGCGTCAGGCTTGCGACGCGCTCGCGCCGATGCGCAGCGACGGGCTGAAGCGCAGCGCGTCGAGCATCGCGTCGACGTGCAGTTCGGCGTTGCTCGCCACGTCGAACGCGTCCGGCAGGATCGCCATATCGCGCAGCGCGCCGCCGATGAACGAATGGAGCACGCGCGAAGCGCGCTTGGCGTCGAGGTCGGCGGGCAGCTGGCCCTTCGACATCGCATTGCGCAAACCCTGTTCGATGCTCGCCAGGCCCTCGCGCATATCGGTCTGATGGCGCGCCATCACCGGGCCCATCTCCTCGACGAACTCACACTTCAGGAACAGGATCTCGAACACGCGGCGGCGGCGCACGTCGGTCGCCGTATTGCGCAGACACAGAATGCAGAGATCGCGCATGCGCCCGAGCGGGTCGGGCTCGCCGGGATCCGTCGATGCCACCTTCAGCTCGTCGAGCGGCAGCACCACGCGGTCGAACATGGCCGTGAACAGGTCGCCCTTGTTCTCGAAATGCCAGTAAATCGCGCCGCGCGTCACGCCCGCGGTCTGGGCGATATCGGCCAGCGAAGTGCGCGACACGCCCTTCTCGTAAAAGACGTGTTCGGCGGCGTCGAGGATCCGGTTGCGCGTCTCCAGCGCTTCCTCTTTCGTGCGGCGGGCCATTTTGTAAAGTCGGTGCGTTGCAGCAGGTTGGGGGTGAATGAACGTATTTGGGGTGCGAACCGTAATGTATTGATTTGTAATATGGAGGTGATGCGCGGATCGCTCCTGAAGCACCACTCAACGGTTAAGTAACGTCCTTTTACATTCGTTCGCGAATGTATCTATAATAGCACCCCACCACCTGGGTGCCTCAAATGGTGATGTCCGGTTAATATCCGTCCTTGGCCAAGTGGTCGTAGAAACCCCAATGCGCGACGCCTCTCGCGGCGGCGCGCGGCAGTATCGCCCGGACGGATGTGCAGACCGGAACGCGCCTTCTAGAAGAAGTACCGGGTTTATCCGTCAGGTATTTGCCAGATGCTGGCGTGCGTGGTCGTCCTCCTCGTTGCAGGACGCCGCACGCTTTTATTGTCAGTTATAGACAGAGGTCGCTCCATGCGCGTCGAACGGGTTCCATTCCGCCTAATCAGTGTCGCGACGGCTGCCATCGTGCTCGCAGCCTGCGGGCAAAAGCAGTCGGCGCCGCCGCCGCAAACCCCCGAAGTGGGTATCGTCACCGTCCAGCCGTCCGCCGTGCCGGTCGTCTCCGAGCTTCCCGGCCGCACCAGTGCCTATCTCGTCGCGCAAGTGCGCGCACGGGTGGACGGCATCGTGCTGCGCCGCGAATTCACCGAAGGCGCGCTCGTCAAGGCCGGTCAGCGGCTCTACAAGATCGATCCGGCGCCGTACATCGCTGCGCTGAACAATGCCAAGGCCACGCTCGCCAAGGCGCAGGCCAACCTCGTCACGCAGAACGCGCTGGTCGCGCGCTACAAGGTGCTGGTGCAGGCCAACGCGGTGAGCAAGCAGGACTACGACAACGCCATTTCCGCCCAGGGCCAGGCTGCAGCCGACGTCGCCGCCGGCAAGGCCGCCGTCGACACGGCACAGATCAACCTCGGCTACACCGACGTCACTTCGCCGGTCTCGGGCCAGGTCGGCATCTCGCAGGTCACGCCGGGCGCCTACGTGCAGGCGAGCGCGGCCACGTTGATGTCGACGGTGCAGCAGCTCGATCCGATGTACGTGGACGTCACGCAGTCCAGCCTCGAAGGCCTGAAGCTGCGCCGCGAGATCCAGGAAGGACGCCTGAAGACCAACGGCCCGAACGCCGCCAAGGTCTCGCTCGTCCTCGAAGACGGCCGCACCTATTCGGAAAAGGGCAAGCTCCAGTTCTCCGACGTCACCGTCGACCAGACCACGGGCTCGGTCACGGTTCGCGCGATTTTCCCGAACGCCGACCGCGTGCTGCTGCCGGGCATGTTCGTGCGCGCGCGCATCGAAGAAGGCATCAACAACAACGCGTTCCTCGTGCCGCAGATCGGCGTGCAGCATGACCAGAAGGGGCAGGCCTCGGTGTACGTCGTCAACCAGGACAACAAGGTCGTGCCGACGCCGATCACCACGGCGGGCACGCAGGGTCAGGACTGGGTCGTTCAGAGCGGTCTGAACGCCGGCGACCGCGTGATCGTTCAGGGCACCGACAAGGTCAAGCCGGGTGCGCAGGTCAAGCCGGTTCCCGCGCAGCTGCCGCCGCCGCCGCCGCAGGGCGCGCCTTCGGCCGACATGGCAACGGCTTCGGGCTACGCGAACGCCGCCAGCGCCGCATCGGGGCCGAAGGCTGCCTCGGCTGCACCTGCCGCCTCCGCAGCGCAATAACGGGGAGCCTGCTTCATGGCAAAGTTCTTTATTGATCGCCCAATCTTTGCATGGGTGATCGCCATCATCCTGATGCTGGCGGGTGTGGCGTCGGTGTTCACGCTGCCGGTCGCGCAGTATCCGACCATCGCGCCGCCTTCCATCCAGATCAGCGCGAACTATCCGGGCGCATCGGCCAAGACGGTGGAAAACACGGTCACGCAGGTGATCGAGCAGCAGATGAGCGGTCTCGACCACCTGCTGTACATCTCGTCGACTTCCGATGACTCGGGCACGGCTACGATCACGCTGACTTTCGCGGCGGGCACCAACCCCGACATCGCGCAGGTGCAGGTGCAGAACAAGCTGCAGCTCGCCACGCCGATTCTGCCGCAGGTCGTGCAGCAACTTGGCATCAGCGTCACGAAATCGAGCAGCAGCTTCCTGCTGGTGCTCGCGTTCGTGTCCGAAGACGGCAGCATGACCAAGTACGACCTCGCGAACTACGTGGCGTCGAACGTGAAAGACCCGATCAGCCGTATCGACGGCGTGGGTACGGTCACGCTGTTCGGCTCGCAGTACGCGATGCGTGTCTGGCTCGATCCAAACAAGCTCACGAACTTCCAGCTAACGCCAACCGACGTCACAGCGGCAATCACCGCGCAGAACGTGCAGATCGCGGGCGGTCAGCTGGGCGGCACGCCGGCGGTGGCGGGGCAGGCGTTCCAGGCGACCATCACCGAATCGACGCTGCTGCAGACGCCCGAGCAGTTCGGCAACATCCTGCTGAAGGTGAACCAGGACGGCTCGCAGGTGCGCTTGAAGGACGTGGCGCGTATTGGTCTGGGTGGCGAAAACTACAACTTCGACACGAAGTACAACGGTGCGCCGACGGCCGGTCTGGGCATTCAGCTCGCGACGGGCGCCAACGCGCTGCAGACCGCGAAGCTCGTGCGCCAGAAGATCGACGACCTCTCGAGGTACTTCCCGCACGGTCTCGTCGTGAAGTACCCGTATGACACGACGCCGTTCGTGCGCCTGTCGATCGAGGAAGTGATCAAGACGCTGCTGGAAGGCATCGTGCTGGTGTTCCTCGTGATGTACCTGTTCCTGCAGAATCTGCGCGCGACGTTGATTCCGACGATCGCGGTGCCGGTGGTGCTGCTGGGCACGTTCGCGATCATGGCGGCGGTGGGCTTCTCGATCAACACGCTGTCGATGTTCGGTCTCGTGCTCGCCATTGGCCTGCTGGTGGACGACGCGATCGTGGTCGTGGAGAACGTCGAGCGGGTGATGGTGGAAGAGGGGTTAGGGCCGAAGGAGGCCACCCGCAAGGCGATGGGCCAGATTACCGGCGCACTCGTTGGCGTGGCGCTCGTGCTTTCCGCGGTGTTCGTGCCGGTGGCGTTTTCGGGCGGCTCGGTCGGCGCCATCTACCGGCAGTTCTCGCTCACGATCGTGGCGGCGATGGTGCTGTCCGTGCTCGTCGCGCTGATTCTCACGCCGGCGTTGTGCGCGACCATCCTCAAGCCGATTCCGAAGGGTCATCACGAAGAGAAGAAGGGCTTCTTCGGCTGGTTCAACCGTACGTTCGAGACGAGCCGGGACAAGTATCACTCCGGCGTGCACCATGTGATCAAGCGCTCGGGCCGCTGGCTCATCATCTATCTCGCGGTGATCGTCGCGGTCGGCCTGCTGTTCGTGCGCCTGCCGAAGTCGTTCCTGCCCGATGAAGACCAAGGGACGATGTTCGTGATCGTGCAGACGCCCGTGGGCTCGACCCAGGAAACGACGGCACGCACGCTCGCCAACATCCAGAACTGGCTGCTCAAGGACGAAGGCAGCATCGTCGAGTCGGTGTTCACGGTGAACGGCTTCAGCTTCGCGGGCCGTGGCCAGAACTCGGGTCTCGTGTTCGTACGGATGAAGGACTACAAGCAGCGTCAGAACGCGGACCAGAAGGTCCAGGCGCTGGTGCGGCGTATGTTCATGCACTATGCGGGCTACAAGGACGCGATGGTGTTCCCGGTGAATCCGCCATCGATTCCTGAACTCGGCACCGCGTCGGGCTTCGACTTCGAATTGCAGGACCGCGGAGGTCTCGGTCACGAGAAGCTGATGGAAGCGCGCAACATGCTGCTCGGCATGGCTGCGAAGGATCCGACGCTCGCACTCGTGCGCCCGAACGGCCTGAACGACACGCCGCAGTTCACCGTGGACATCGACCGCGAAAAGGCCGAGGCGCTCGGTGTGACGGCGGCCGCGGTCGACCAGACCTTCTCGATCGCGTGGGCGTCGGCGTACGTGAACAACTTCCTCGACACGGACGGCCGTATCAAGAAGGTGTACGTGATGGCCGACGCACCGTTCCGCATGACGCCGGAGGACATGAACCTCTGGTACGTGCGCAACAGCGCGGGCGGAATGGCGCCGTTCGGCTCGGTCGCGAAAGGCCGCTGGACCTTCGGTTCGCCGAAGCTCGAACGCTACAACGGCATTTCCGCTCTGGAAATCCAGGGTCAGGCGGGGCAGGGCAAGTCGACCGGCCAGGCCATGACGGCCATGGAGCAGATCGCGGCGAAGCTGCCCGCGGGTATCGGCTACGAATGGACGGGCCTGTCGTATCAGGAGCGCCAGTCGGGCTCGCAGGCGCCGATCCTGTACGGCATCTCGATCCTCGTCGTGTTCCTGTGTCTCGCGGCGCTGTATGAAAGCTGGTCGATTCCGTTCGCGGTCATCATGGTGGTGCCGCTCGGCGTGCTCGGTGCGCTGCTGGCGGTGACCTTGCGCGGCCTCGAGAACGACGTGTTCTTCCAGGTGGGTCTGTTGACCACCGTGGGTCTCTCGGCGAAGAACGCGATTCTGATCGTGGAGTTCGCGCGCGATCTGCAGGCCGAGGGAAAGATGGGACCGATCGAGGCGGCGCTCGAAGCTTCGCGACTGCGTCTGCGGCCGATTCTCATGACGTCGATGGCGTTCATTCTCGGCGTGCTGCCGCTCGCGATCAGTAACGGCGCGGGTTCGGCTTCGCAGCACGCGATCGGCACGGGCGTGATCGGCGGGATGATCACGGCCACGTTCCTCGCGATCTTCATGATCCCGATGTTCTTCGTGGTGATTCGCGCGAAGTTCGCCGGCGAGAAGGAGGACGCGGACGTCGCGCTCCAGCACTACGAAGAGCACCACGCGCACGACCACGACCAGGACAATGGCGCGAATGGTGGTGGCGCTCAGGGTGGCAACGACCGTGGTGGCGAAGGTGGCAACGGCGGCAGCAACGGCGACGGCCCGGGCAAGGAAGGACATTGAGATGCATAAACTATCCGTAATTGCAGCGGCCGCTGCGCTCCTCGCGGGTTGCACGATGGAGCCGTGGTACCACCGGCCTGAAGCGCCGGTGTCGCAGAGCTTCCCGCAAGGCGGCGTGTACGCGACGCAGCCGGTTGCCGGGGGCGCGAATGGCCAGAACGGCCAGGCCGCCCCGAGCGCCAATGGCGCCGCGGCTACCGACATCGGCTGGCGCGAGTTCTTCGTCGATCCGCGTCTGCAGCAGCTCGTCGACATCGCGCTGAAGAACAACCGCGATCTGCGCGTGTCGGTGCTCAACGTCGAGGCGGCGCGCGCGCAGTATCAGATCACGCGCGCCGAGCTGTTCCCGGCGATCAACGGCGTGGCCACGGACACGCGCACGCGCACACCGAGGGATCTGCTGACCACACCGAACAGTCCGAACCCGTACAGCGTCTACAACGTGGGCGTGCAGGCGTCGTGGGAGCTGGACTTCTGGGGGCGCATCCGCAGCCTGAAGGACCAGGCGTTGGCGCAGTACCTCTCGACGGCGTATGCACGCAAGGCAGCGGAAATCACGCTGGTTTCGGAAGTCGCGGACCAGTACCTGACCATGCTCTCCGACGACGAGCTGCTCAAGGTCACGCAGGAAACGCTCAAGACGGCGCAGGACTCGTACAACATCGCGAAGGCGCAGTTCGATACGGGCACCGGCACCGAGCTCGATTTGCGTCAGGCGCAGACCGTGGTCGAGAACGCGCAGGCCAACATGCAGGCGCAACTTCGCGCACGCGCCCAAGCCGAAAACGCACTCGTGCTGCTGATCGGCGAGCCGCTGCCGGCGGATCTGCCGCAAGGCCTGCCGCTCGACGGCCAGCCGCTGGTCAACGACATTCCGGCAGGCCTGCCTTCGGATCTGCTCACGCGTCGTCCGGACATCATGCAGGCTGAGCAAACACTGCTTGCGGCAAACGCCAATATCGGCGCGGCGCGTGCGGCGTTCTTCCCGAAGATCTCGCTCACGGCGGCGTTCGGCACCGAAAGCCTCTCGCTCGGCGGGCTCTTCAAGGCGGGCACGGCGGCGTGGAGTTTCGTGCCGCAGATCACGCTGCCGATCTTCGAAGGCGGCTCGAACATCGCGAACCTGCAACTCGCGAACGTCGAGAAGCGCATCGAGATCGCCAACTACGAGAAGTCGATCCAGTCGGCGTTCCGCGAAGTGGCCGACGGCCTGGCTGCACGGGGCACCTACGACGAGCAGATCGCCGCGCTCGAGCGCAGCACTTTTGCGAACCAGCGCTCGCTCACGCTTTCGGAACTGCGCTACAAAAACGGCGTGGACAGCTATCTGCCGGTGCTGGCCGCGCAGACCAGCCTCTACACGGCGCAGCAGTCGCTCGTCACGGCGCGCCTTGCGCGCCTGACCAACCTCGTCGATCTGTATCGCGCGCTGGGCGGCGGCTGGATCGCGCATGCAGGCGAGACGCCGCGCGAGCCCGATGCGCCAGCCGATTACGGCGCGGCCAGCGCGCCCGCAGCGGCTTCGGCGGCTACGGCGACGGCGGGATAACGCTCTACGGTTTCGGAATCGGAAGCCAGAACGCCACGGGAGACCGTGGCGTTTTTTTTCGCGTGTGAGCGTGCGCAGCGCGGTTAAAAAAAGCGCCATGGTTTCCCATGGCGCCGAACCAGCAAAAGACCCCGCCCGCCTGTGTATGGATGGGCACCTGCGAGCGGGGCACCTCTCGCGTCAACTCAATACATTCAAACCCGGTTCGATCAGTGCAGTGAGATCGACTCAGTGCGCGGCCGAGCGCGGCATTTCGTGGCCCGTATCCGGCGTCGGCGCGGCATCGGGGCGGCCTTCGAAATCGTGCCCGGCGCGGCGGATGGCGCGCTCGGCGGCTTTCTCGCTCTTCGCACCGTTGAAGATCAGGTTCAGCACCACCGCCGAAACCGAAGCGAGCAGGATGCCGCTATGGAGCAGCGGCGAAAGCGCGGGCGGCAGCTTGGCGAAGAAGTGCGGCGACACCACCGGCACGAGGCCGAAACCCACGCTCACGGCCACGATGAACAGGTTGTGCTGGTTCTTCACGAAGTCCACGCGAGAGAGCACCTTGATGCCGTTCGCCGCCACCATGCCGAACATCACGATGCCTGCGCCGCCCAGCACGAAGGCGGGCACGGAGGCGACCATCTGCGCCATCTTCGGAAAGAGGCCGAGCAGCACGAGAATCACGCCGCCCATCGCGCACACATAGCGGCTCTTCACGCCCGTCACGCCGATCAAGCCCACGTTCTGCGAGAACGACGTATGCGGGAACGAGTTGAAGATGCCGCCGATCATCGTGCCGAGACCGTCGACGCGCAGGCCGCGCACGAGCGTGGCCTGATCGACGGGGCGCTCGACCATGTCGCCTACCGCGAGGAACATGCCCGTCGATTCGATGAAGGTGACGAACATCACGATCACCATCGTCGCGATCGGCAGGATGTGGAACTTCGGCATGCCGAAGTGGAACGGCATGACGATGCCGACCCACGGCGCGCTGGCCATGCCTTCGAGGTTCACGCGACCGAGCGCAAGCGCGATGGCGAAGCCCGCGACGATGCCGAGCAGCACCGAGATATTGGCGATGAAGCCGCGCCCGAACTTGTTGATGAGCAGGATCAGCATCAGCACGAGCAGCGAGAGGCCGAGGTAGATCGGGTTGCCGTAGTCGGGGTTGCCCACGCCGCCCGCGGCCCAGTTGATGCCCACTTCCATGAGCGAGAGGCCGATCACTGCGATCACGGTGCCCACCACAACAGGCGGGAAGAAGCGCAGCAGCTTGCCGATCATCGGCGCGATCACGATGCCGATTGCGCCCGCCGCGATGGTCGAGCCGAAGATGTCGAGCAGGCCGAGCGACGGATTGGTGCCGATGGCGATCATCGGACCCACCGAGGCGAACGTGCAGCCCATGATCACGGGCAGGCGGATGCCGAAGATCCAGAGGCCGAGCGTCTGGATCAGCGTGGCGATGCCGCAGGCGAACAGGTCGGCGCTGATGAGGAAGGCGACCTGGTCCTTCGGCAGCCCGATCGCGCCGCCGACGATGAGCGGCACGGCCACCGCGCCTGCGTACATCACGAGCACGTGCTGGATGCCGAGTGTCAGCAGCTGGCTGAACGGCAGGCGCTCGTCGCAGGGGTGGACCTGCTTCTGGCCAGACCGCTGGGCGGCCTGGTCCTCAATGCCCTTGGCTTGCATGTCGTCTGTCTCCGTCTCTTGGTTTAAGGGTATGGCCTCCAAGGTATGCGGTAAGAAAATATGCAACAAGACCACTGGAGACTATTCCGTGCTTTCCGGCGACGATATGCGCCCGTCGCGATCGGCCGGCGACATAAGGGTGGGATCGGCGCGCGTGGCGGCATCATGGCGGCGTCGCGAGGCGCCGGTTCGGACCGCGCGTGCGGCGGCGCAAGGCGGGGAGCCCCCTGTTTGCGGCGATTGGGCGGCTCCGCGCTGTGGGTGCCGCGGCGCGGCGTGGCGGTACGGCGCCATGGCGGAGCGCGTGCAGGTGGCTCGAAGTGAGGCCGGCGATGCCCAGCGGGTCATGTCATCTATGGCAGCGTCGTTATGATCTCTATTTCGAATGCGCAATGTGAGCCATTTTGCATCCCGCGAACACCCACCGGGTTAACCCGCAAATGGGCATGATTCGCGTCGAAATCGGCTGCGTTGCACGCGGGTTCGCGGCAGGTTTGAATCCCCCGCTCAACGCACATTCGGCGGCGTGCTCGCCGGTATGATCGTTCTTCCCGTCCTCACCCACCTCGCACATCGTTCCCCATGAGCCCATCGCAGACGCGTTTTCTCGGTATCGACCTCGGCACCGGTTCACTCAAGCTCGGCATCATCGATGGCGATGGCGTCGAGCGTGCCGCCGCGAGCGTGGCCTATGCGCTCGAAACACCGCAGCCCGGCTGGGCCGAGATCGCCGTGGATCGGTGGTGGGACGCGCTCGTCGCGGCCTGCGCGCGACTGCCGGAGAGCGAGCGCGCCGCGGTGCGTGGCATCGGCTTTTCCGGACAGATGCACGGCGTCGTGCTCACCGACGAAGCGGGCCGCGCGTTGCGCCCCGCGATGCTCTGGCCCGACACGCGCGCGCATGCGCTGCTCGACGCGTGGCCCGACGACCCCGAACATCCGCAGCCCAACCCCGTGGCCCCTGGCATGGCGGGGCCGCTGCTGCGCTGGGTTCTGCAGCACGAGCCGCAAGTCGCACAAGCCGCGCGCTGGGCGCTGCAGCCGAAGGACTGGCTGCGCGTGGCGCTCGGTGGCGCAGTCAAAGGCGATCCGTCGGATGCGTGCGCGACGGCGCTCGCCGCACCCGACGGCATGTGGGACTTCGCGCTGATCGAGCGCCTCGGACTGCCGGCGCGGTGGTTTGCGCCGCTGGCCGCGTCGCATGAAGCGAGCGGCGCGCTGAGCGCGCAAGCCGCGCAGGCGCTCGGGCTGCCCGCCGGCATCGTGCTCGCGACGGGCGCGGGCGACACGCCTTGCGCCGCGTTCGGCAGCGGCCTGGCCGACGAAGGCGACGCGCTCCTCACGACGGGCACAGGCGGCCAGATCGTCGTGACTGCGCGCAGCGAGCCGCGCGCACGGCGCGGGCTGCATCGCTACCGCTCGGCGACGGGCGGCTGGTACACCATGGCCGCCATGCAGAACGTGGGCGTGGCGCTGGAAGCGGCACGCGGCTGGCTGGCCTACGACTGGGCTTCGGCTTACGCGGATGCGTTCGCCGTGCCGCCGTCGGCGACGCTCGCGTTCCTGCCTTACCTGAGCGGCGAGCGCTCGCCGTGGCTCGACCCCGCGGCGCGCGGCGGCTGGCTGGGCGCTGCGCTCGGCGACTCGCGCGGCACGCTCATGCGCGCGGCGTTCGAGGGCGTCGCGTTTGCGTTGCGTGCAGGCCTCGATGCCGTGCGCAGCACCCGTGAAGCCGCCGATGGAGACACGCGGGATGCGCGCAGTGTGCCGACGCTCAAGCTCGCGGGCGGCGGCTCGGTGGATGCGCGCTGGCGGCAGTTGCTCGCCGACACGCTCGACGCGGACCTCTACGCGATCGACTGCCCGAACGCAGCGGCGCGCGGCGCCGCGATGCTGGGCGGCCTCGCCTGTGGACACTGGCGCATGAGCGACCTCGCGGTGCTTGCGCCGGCCGCGACGCAAGTGGCGTCGCCGCGCGAAGACGCCGCGCTCGCGCAGCGCTATGCGCGCTTCATCGATCTATACGGCCGCGTTCGAACCTGGTTCGCACCGGCATCGGTCCGCGCGCCGGCAAGGTGCTCATCGAGGTGAAGCCGTAGAAGCAAAAAAGGCGTTGCCACCGCGAGGGGCAACGCCTTTCTCATTGGGCGCACGAAGCGTTCTAGCGACGCCCGATCAGACTCGCGCCGTAGACGAGCGCGGCGAGCGCGGTGATCCAGAAGCTGGTGGGCCAGTCGGTGTAGAACGCGAGCGTCACGCCGAGCCACGCCTGCACGAGCGCGAGCAGCGCGGCGAGCACGAGGCCGGTGGACAGACGCGTGGTGAGATTCTGCGCGGCGGCGGCCGGACCGACCATCAGCGTAAAGACGAGCAGCACGCCGACGATCTGCGTGCACGCCGCCACCGCGAGCGCGGCGATGGCGAGGAACAGCATCGAGACCGCGCGCAGCGACACGCCCTTCGCTTCGGCGAGTTCGGGCTGCAGCGAGGCGAACAGCAGCGGCCGCATGATGGCGCCCAGCGCCGCCAGGCTCGCCGCGGCGAGGGCGGCCAGCACGCCGAGCGTCTCGCGGTTCACGCCCAGCACGTTGCCGAACAGCAGCGCCGTGACCTGCGTGGCATACGACGTGAAGAAGTGCAGAAACAGCAGGCCGAAGCCGAGCGCGAGCGAAAGAATCACGCCGATCGCGACATCGCGGCCCGCGAGCTTTTCGCCGAGCGCGCCCATCGAAACGCCGGCGGCGAGCGTGAAGCCCACCATGCCCCACAGCGGCGAGACGCCGAGCAGCACGGCGCCCGTCGCGCCCGTGAAACCCACGTGCGAGAGCGCGTGGCCCGCGAAGGTCTGCCCGCGCATCACGAGGAAATAGCCCACCACGCCCGCGAGCACCGCGACGATGCCCGACGCCGCGAAGGCGTTCACCATGAAATCGTATTCAAGCATCGTGCGTGTGGCCGTGTGTGTTGTCGTTGTTGTCGCCGTGGGCATGTCCGTGCGCGTGGCCATGGCCGCCGTGGTCGTGGCCATGGTCGTGGCCATGGTCGTGCTCATGCTCGTGGTCGTGCTTTTCGACTTCCACGTCGCCCGACATCACGAAGATGCGGCCCTTCATGCGCATCACTTCGATCGGCGAGCCGTAGAGGCGCGAGAGCACGGGCGCGGTGATGACTTCATCGACGCTGCCGAGCGCGGCCACGCCGTTGCCGAGATAGAGCACGCGATCGAGCGCGTTGAGGAGCGGGTTGAGTTCGTGCGCGGAGAACAGCACCGCGATGCCGAGCTCGCGCTGCACGCGGCGCACGAGTTCGACCACGCCGCGCTGGTGGTTGGGGTCGAGGCTGATGAGCGGCTCGTCGAGCAGCAGCAGCTTCGGGTCGCCGAGCAGGCATTGCGCGAGCAGCAGGCGCTGGCGTTCGCCGCCCGAAAGCTCCGAAAGCGGGCGGTCCGCCAGTGCGGTCGCCCCCACGAGATCGAGCACGCGCGCGACGTCGGCGCGCGTGGCGGCGTCGGCGCGCGGCAGGCCCCAGCGGTGGCCGTCGGCGGCCATCGCCACGAAGTCGCGGCCACGCACGCGGCGGCTCGCGAGCGCCGTGCGCGTTTGCGGCATATAGCCGATTCTTGCGTTGCCGCGCGCGACCGGCTCGCCCAGCACGCGGATCGCGCCGTGCGAGGCCGGCACGAGGCCGAGAATCGCCCGCATGAGCGTGGTCTTGCCCGCGCCATTCGGGCCGAGCACGCCGATGAATTCGCCCTGGTTCACCGCGAAGTTCGCGTCGCGCAGGATCGTGCGCTCGCCGAGCGTCAGCGTCACGCCCGCTAGCGTGAGCACAGGCGTGGGCGCGCGGTGCGCGCCGTTATGCCGTGCGTTGCGCGATGAAGCGATATCGGTGGGCGAAGAGCCGGCCCCGGTCATGACATCTGTCCTTGCTGAATACGGTTAGTGTTGCCCTGCTGTTCCCGCTGCCAGCGCCTTGTCGAGCGCGTCGAGCTGCGCGAGCATCCATTGCTGGAAGGTCACGCCGGCCGGCTGCGTCTCGGTCACGCTCACGGACGGCACCTTCGACTGCTTCGCGAGCGCCAGCATGCGCCGCGTGAGCGCCTCGGTCGCCTGGCTGTTATAGATCAGCACGTGCACGCGGTGCTCGCGCAGGTCGCGCTCGAACGCGGCGATGTCCGAGGCGCTTGCCTCGGTGTCGTTCATCGCCGCGAGCTGGAAGCGCAGGTTGCGCATGTCGAGGCCGATCGCATCCGACATATAGCCGAACACCGGCTCCGTCGCCGTGACGGGCTGCCCCTGGTAGCGCGCGCGCAGCGCCGCGACCTTGGCGTCGACCGGCTGCAGCGAGGCGAGGAACGTTGCCAGGTTGGCATCGTACACGCTCTTGTGCGCGGGGTCCGCTGCGCCGAGCGCGGCGCTCACGGCGCGCGCCACGGCGGGCATCGTCTTCGGGTCGTACCAGAGGTGCGGATTGTCGCCCGCTTTCTTGCCGACGAGGTCCGCCGCGACGATCGTCGTGCGGTTGGCGCCGTTCTTGCCGGCGCCGGTGGCGCCGAGCAGCTTGGTCATCCACGGGTCGTAATCGGCGCCGTTGTACACCACTACGCGCGCATTCTGAAGCGCGCGCGCGGTCTTCGGGCTGGCTTCGAAGAGGTGCGGGTCCTGGTCGGGATTGCTCAGGATGCTCGTCACGTTCACGTAATTACCGCCGATCTGCTTGACGACATCGCCGTAGAAGTTCTCCGCCGCGACAACCGGAATCGTGGCGCTGACAGCCTGCGCCGCCAGGGCTGCGCTCGCGCCGCCGAACGCGCCGACCAGCGCGAGCGCGAGCCCGCCCGCGAGGCGCGCGAGCGTGACGCGACGGCGCGCGTCTGTGGTGGCAGACCGGGGCGTGCAGTTGGCGCGGCTGAACGTGATCATGGTTCTATCCTTGTCTATAGGGAGCCTGAAAGCGGACGCGGTCGCGTCGGCGTCGCGAAGGCGAGATGATATAACGTATCACTTCGATTGGCGAGTCAGCTCGTCCTCCGGTCAGGGGGCCGGTTCTGCAGGCCGCAGCCAGTGGAGGCTTGCGCGTCGCACCATCGAAATCTCGGCCAATCGCGTTTGTTCGCCTTGACAGTCTCCGACTCGTATCCGATCATTCGATCAACGACAGAGCAAATGCTCACATGTCGGGCGATCGCTCAGCTGCTCCTCTGGAGCGTCTGTCGGGCGCGCCCCGCACGAACGAAATTGGAGACACCTGTGGCACACACCGCGACCCCGGCGGCCGGACGTTTGCAGGACAAGGTAGCCGTGCTGACTGGCGCGGCGAGCGGCATTGGCGAGGCGGTCGCGCAGCGTTATCTGGACGAAGGCGCGCGCTGCGTGCTAGTGGACGTGAAGCCCGCCGGGTCCGTCGCGCCAACGCTGGCCGCCGCGTACCCCGAGCGCGTGCTCGCGATCTCCGCCGACGTCACCCGCCGTGAGGACATCGATCGCATCGTGGAGAGCGCGGTCGAACGCTTCGGCCGCATCGACATCCTCTTCAACAACGCGGCGCTCTTCGACATGCGCCCGCTCCTCGACGAATCCTGGGACGTGTACGACCGCCTCTTCGCGGTGAACGTGAAGGGCATGTTCTTCCTCATGCAGGCCGTGGCGCGCCGCATGGTCGAGCAGGGCCAGGGCGGCAAGATCATCAACATGTCGTCGCAGGCGGGCCGCCGCGGCGAAGCGCTCGTCTCCCACTACTGCGCAACCAAGGCCGCCGTGCTGAGCTACACGCAGTCGGCGGCGCTGGCGCTCGCGCCCCATCGCATCAACGTGAACGGCATCGCGCCGGGCGTGGTCGACACGCCCATGTGGGAGCAGGTCGACGCGCTCTTCGCACGCTACGAGCATCGTCCGCCCGGCGAGAAGAAGCGCCTCGTGGGCGAGGCCGTGCCGCTCGGGCGCATGGGCCTGCCCGAGGACCTCACGGGCGCCGCGCTCTTTCTCGCTTCCGCCGACGCCGATTACATCACCGCGCAGACCCTCAACGTCGACGGCGGAAACTGGATGAGCTGAATTTCCCGCAACCCTTGCCCAACGCATCACGACAGCAGCCCGGCTGCAGCAAGACATAACGCAACGAACAAGGAGACAACGTCATGAAGCCAGCAATGAAGACCGCCGCAAAGTGCATAAGTCGAGCGGCGAGCGTGGGTGCACTCGTCGCGGCGGCGAGCGCCGCGCACGCGCAGACCGTCACGATCGCGATGTTGAACAACCCGGACATGATCGAGCTGAAGAAGCTCTCGCCGGCCTTCGAAAAGGCCAATCCGGGCATCAAGCTGAACTGGGTGATTCTCGAAGAAAACGTGCTGCGCCAGCGTGCCACCACCGACATCACGACCAACAGCGGCCAGTTCGACGTGATGATGATCGGCACCTACGAGGCGCCGCAATGGGGCAAGCGCGGCTGGATCGTGCCGATGACGAACCTGCCCGCGAGCTACGACCTCGACGACGTGGTGAAGACCGCGCGCGATGGCCTCTCGTACAACGGCACGCTCTACGCGCTGCCGTTCTACGTCGAAAGCTCGATGACGTATTACCGCAAGGACCTGTTCGACAAGAAGGGCCTCAAGATGCCCGAGCAGCCGACCTATGACCAGATCAAGGACTTCGCCGACAAGCTCACCGACAAGTCCGCCGGCACCTACGGCATCTGCCTGCGCGGCAAGGCCGGCTGGGGCGAGAACATGGCGTATGTGACGACGGTCGCGAACACCTTCGGCGGCCGCTGGTTCGACGAAAAGTGGCAGGCGCAGCTCACTTCGCCAGAGTGGAAGAAGGCGGTGAACTTCTACGTCGACATGCTGAAGAAGGATGGCCCGCCGGGAGCCAGCTCGAACGGCTTCAACGAAAACCTCACGCTGATGTCGTCGGGCAAGTGCGCGATGTGGATCGACGCGACGGTGGCAGCCGGCATCCTCTACAACAAGCAGCAGTCGCAGGTGGCCGACAAGATCGGCTTCGCGGCCGCGCCGACCGAAGCCACGCCCAACGGCGCGCACTGGCTGTGGTCGTGGGCGCTCGCGGTGCCGAAGTCGTCGAAGTCGCAGGACGCCGCGAAGAAGTTCATCGAATGGGCCACCTCGAAAGAGTACGTCCAGATGGTCGCGCAGGACGAGGGCTGGGCTTCGGTGCCCTCGGGCACGCGGATTTCGACCTATCAGAATCCCGAGTACAAGAAGGCCGCGCCGTTCTCCGAGTTCGTGCTGAAGGCGATCCAGACCGCCGATCCGACGCATCCGACCGCGAAGCCGGTGCCGTACACGGGTATCCAGTTCGTCGGGATTCCTGAGTTCCAGTCGTTCGGTACGGTCGTGGGCCAGAGCATTGCGGGCGCCGTGGCAGGGCAGATGAGCGTCGATCAGGCGCTGACCGCCGGTAACGCCGCTGCCAACCGTGCCGTGGCGCAAGCCGGGTATCAGAAGTAACTGCGGGAAGTCGGGCTGCGCCGTTCAGGCAGCCAGCGTAGTAGCGCGAGTGCGCGCGCCGGGCGACCCGGCGCGGCGCGCGCACTCGCGACAGCCGATGCCGCGCCGTGTTCCATAGAGGCGCGCAACCGAGAAGGGTGGTCCTCATGCGTCATCTCCATCTCCCCATGCCTATATTCAATCGAGCGCGCACGCCACAGAAACCGCAGCAGGTCGAATCGCGCCGCTCGGCCTCACGCTGGCTCGTGACGCCGTCCGTGGCGGTGCTGCTGCTGTGGATGACGATCCCGCTCGCGATGACGATCTGGTATTCGTTCACGCGATACAACCTGCTGAACCCCGATCTCAAGGGATTCGCGGGCTTCGACAACTACAGGTTCCTCGCTACCGATCCCTCGTTCGTGCCGTCGATCGTGCACACCATCGAGCTGATCGTGGCGGTGCTCGTGATCACCGTGGTCGGCGGCGTGCTGATGGCGGTGCTGTTCGACCGCAAGTTCATCGGTCAGGGCGTCGCGCGCCTGTTCGCGATCGCGCCGTTCTTCGTGATGCCCACGGTGAGCGCGCTGATCTGGAAGAACATGATCCTGCATCCGGTGTACGGCCTCGTGGCCATCGCCATGCGCTCGATAGGCATGACGCCGATCGACTGGTTCGCCGTCTATCCGCTCACCGCGGTCATCATGATCGTGGCGTGGCAGTGGCTGCCGTTCGCGTTCCTCATTCTCTTCACGGCGATCCAGTCGCTCGACCAGGAGCAGAAGGAAGCCGCGAAGATCGACGGCGCGGGCCCGATCGCCTTGTTCTTCTACATCACGCTGCCGCACCTGCGGCGCGCGATTGCCGTCGTCGTGATGATGGAAACCATCTTCCTGCTGTCGATCTTCGCCGAGATCTACACGACCACGGGCGGCGGTCCCGGCAACGCGACCACCAACCTCACTTACCTGATCTACTCGATGGGCCTGCAGCAGTTCGACGTGGGCATCGCTTCGGCTGGCGGCATTCTCGCCGTCGTGCTGGCGAACATCGTGTCGTTCTTCCTCGTGCGCATGCTCGCGCGCAACCTCAAAGGGGAGTACGAAAAATGAGCCAGATTACCGCTACGCCCGCGCAATCGCCCGACGCGGTCAAGCATTCGTCGCCGATGCAGTTCATCGGGCGCGTGCTGCCGGGGCTGCTTGCCTGGCTGATCGCGATCGCGCTGTTCTTCCCGATCTTCTGGATGACGATCACGGCGTTCAAGACCGAGCAGCAGGCCTATATCCCGACGATCTTCTTCCTGCCCACGCTCGACAGCTTCAGAGAGGTGTTCGCGCGCAGCAACTACTTCGCGTTCGCGTGGAATTCGGTGATGATTTCGGCCGGCGTGACGATCGTCTGCCTGATCCTTGCCGTGCCCGCGGCCTACGCGATGGCGTTCTTCCCGAACAAGCGCACGCAGGGAATTCTGCTGTGGATGCTCTCCACCAAGATGATGCCTTCGGTGGGCGTGCTCGTGCCGATTTACCTGCTGTGGAAGAACTCGGGGCTCCTCGACACCGTGAGCGGGCTGGTGATCGTCTACACGCTCATCAATCTGCCGATCGCAGTGTGGATGGCGTACACGTACTTCAACGAGATTCCCAAAGACATTCTCGAAGCCGGACGCATGGACGGCGCGGCCACCTGGCAGGAAATCGTCTATCTGCTCATGCCGATGGCGGTGCCGGGGCTCGCATCTACCGCGCTGCTGTTGATCATTCTTTCGTGGAACGAAGCGTTCTGGAGCATCAACCTCTCCAGCTCGAACGCCGCGCCGCTGACGGTGTTCATCGCGTCGTACTCGAGCCCCGAGGGGCTGTTCTGGGCGAAGCTTTCCGCTGCGTCGCTGCTCGCGGTCGCGCCGGTGCTGATCGTCGGCTGGCTGTCGCAGAAGCAACTGGTGCGCGGCCTTACCTTCGGGGCGGTCAAGTAATGGCCAATGCGATGTCCAGTCAAGCCCTGATCTGCGATTGCGACGGCGTGCTGATCGACAGCGAAGCCGTAGCGGCACGCGTGCTGGTGCGCGAACTCGAAGCGCGCTGGCCCGGCGTGGACGCGGCGCCCGTCGTCATGCCGCTGCTCGGCCAGCGCATCGAGCGCGTGCTGGGCGGCGCGGGCGAAGCGCTCGGGCGCAGCCTCACCGCCGCCGACGTCGATGCGATCCGCACCGTGGCCGAAGCCGAAGCGCGCGAAGCGCCGCTATTTCCGGGCGTCGTGGCGGCACTGGAAGCCGTGGCGCTCACCAAGGCCTGTGCGAGCAACAGCTACACGGCGGTGGTGCGCGAGGTGCTGGCGCGCAACGGGCTCGATCGCTTCTTTGGCGCGCGCGTGTACTGCGCCGATATCGTCGCCCGGCCGAAGCCCGCGCCCGACGTCTATCTCGCGGCGGCGCAGGGCATGGATGTCGCGCCCGCCGCGTGCCTCGTGGTCGAGGACAGCGTGACGGGCGTGAGCGCGGCGCGCGCGGCCGGCATGACGGTGCTCGGCTTCGTGGGCGGCACGCACGTGGGCGGCGACGCGCACGCGCACGAGTTGCGCGAAGCGGGTGCAAGCGAAATCTTCGACGATATGACGACGCTGCCCGCGCGGGTGGCGTACTGGATGAACAAGGCGCAAACGCGTTCGAACTGAACCGGCTTAGGCAGGCTTAGGCAGACTCAAGCAGAAACGGAGACACATCATGGCAAGCGTGATCCTCAGAGACGTACTGAAGCGCTACGACGACAACGAAGTGCTGCGCGACGTGAACCTCGACATCGGTGACGGCGAATTCGTCGTGTTCGTGGGCCCGAGCGGCTGCGGCAAGACCACGCTCATGCGCATGATCGCGGGGCTGGAGGACATCAGCGGCGGCGACCTGATGATCGACGGCACGCGCATGAACGACGTGCCGCCGGCCAAGCGCGGCATTGCGATGGTGTTCCAGTCGTACGCGCTGTATCCGCACATGACGCTGTACGACAACATGGCGTTCGGTCTCAAGCTCGCGGGCGCGAAGAAGCCCGAAATCGACGCGGCCGTGAAGAACGCCGCGAAGATCCTCCACATCGACCATCTGCTCGACCGCAAGCCCAAGCAGCTCTCGGGCGGCCAACGCCAGCGCGTGGCGATCGGGCGCGCGATCACGCGCAAGCCGAAGGTGTTCCTGTTCGACGAACCGCTCTCGAACCTCGACGCCGCGCTGCGCGTGAAGATGCGCCTCGAATTTGCGCGCCTGCACGACGAACTCAAGACGACGATGATCTACGTGACGCACGATCAGGTCGAAGCGATGACGCTCGCCGACAAGATCGTCGTGCTCTCGGCAGGCAATGTCGAACAGGTCGGCAGTCCGAACCGTCTATATCACGCGCCGGCAAACCGCTTCGTGGCGGGCTTCATCGGCTCGCCGAAGATGAATTTCCTCGACGGCACGGTGCAGCAGATCGGCAGCGACGGCATCGTCGTGCGCTACGAAACGGGCGATACGCAGAAGGTGGGCGTCGAGCCGGGCAAGGCGCGCGAGGGCGACAAGGTGACGGTGGGCATCCGCCCCGAGCATCTGCACATCATGACGGGCGCGGAGGGCGTGAGCGCGAAGGCGATGACGGTCGAGTCGCTCGGCGACGCCGCCTATCTGTACGCCGAATGCCCGGTCGCGCCCGATGGCCTGATCGCGCGCATTCCGCCGCTGGAGCGTCACGATCGCGGCGAGGCGTTCAAGGTGGGCTCGACGCCCGACCATTGCCACCTCTTCGACGCGAACGGCCAGGCGTTCGAGCGTCGCTTCGCGCAGCAACTGGCTGCGTGAATTCACTGGCTTGCCGGACGCACCGCCTCGGAGGAGGGTGAGACGGTGTCTTGTGTGGCGAGGTACCTGAGGTTGCCTTTGTTAGCCCGCTTCGTGCGGGCGCTTTTTTGGGGCTTAGCGTTCGATCGCGGCGCGCGCGCACAGCTCGTCGGTGACGAGCCCGGAGAGCCAGCCGCCGTTGAGCGCCGCGATCACCGCTTCGCGCTTGCGCGCGCCGCCGGCGAAGCCGATGGTCGGGCGGCGCGGCGGCGAATCGAGGTACACGCTCGTCACGCGGCGGCCCGTGGGCGAATCGACGCGCTTGCCGGCGGCGTCGATCGGCAGGCCGAGCATTTCGGCGATGGCGCCCTGGTCCATCAGTTCGCGCACTTCGTCGGAGGTGATGAAGCCGTCCTCATGCAGCGGGCAATGCTCGCCGATGTTGCCGATGCCGACGAACGCGACATCGGCCTCGCCCGACAGCGACTCGACGATGCGATAGAGCCGGTGATTGCACCATTGCGCGCGCTCGGCCTCGCTATCCGCGATGAGCGGCGCGGGCAGCAGAAAGTGCTTGCCGCCCGTTTTCTCGGAGATATGCAGCGCGACGTCGTAGCGGTTCGACGAACCATCCTGGGCGATCGCGCCCACCATCGATACCAGCCGATGCTGCGGCCGCTCCAGCTGCGCGATCTGATCGACGGCGGCCTTGAGCGTTCGACCGCTGCTCACGGCCACCACCATCGGCCGCTCTTCGCCCAGATAGCGCTCCATCACCTGCGCCCCTGCCACGGCGAGCTTGCGGTCGATTTCCTCGGGCGTGTCATTGTCCACGGGCACCACTTCGCAAACCGAAAGGCCGTAGCGCTTCGAAAGCGCGTCGGCGAGCGCGAGGCAGTCGGCGAGACGATGATCGACGCGCACGCGAATGAGGTTCTTCTCGACCGCGAACGCGACGAGGCGCTGCGCGACCGGGCGCGACACCTGCAGCTTCTCGGCGATTTCGTTCTGGGTGTTGCCGGCCACGTAGTAGAGCCAGGCGGCGCGGGTCGCGAGATCGAGTTTTTCGGTGGACTTGGGCACGATGGGGGTCGGGGGGATGCGGGGCCGAAGTGTACTTCACGCGTTACGCGAGGCGTTCGCGCGAGGGCTCGAAGAGCGGGCGCACGTGGCGGTACAGCGCGCGGTAGGCAGTGAGCCGCTCGCGCAGCGCCGCGTGGCGCGCCGCATTCGGCGCGTACTCGGCCACCACGGGCGGCTTGGTCAGCACTTCACGCGCGTTGCCGCCTGCCGCGAGCCAGCCAAGGCGGGCCGCTCCGAGCGCCGCGCCCGTCTCGCCGCCGCCGTGCTGGCGCGTGGGCGTGTCGAATGCGTCTGCAACCAGTTGCGCCCAGTAGCCGCTGCGCGCGCCGCCGCCCAGCATCGACAGCGCGCCCACTTCGGTGCCCGCGGCCGCGAGCGCGTCGAGGCCGTCGGTGAGCGCGAGCGTCACGCCTTCGAGCACGGCGTAGCCGAGCAGTGCGCGGTCGGTCGCGTGCGTCATGCCGAAGAACACGCCCTGCGCATACGGGTCGTTGTGCGGCGTGCGCTCGCCCGAGAGATACGGCAGGAAGAGCGGGGCTTCGGCGAGGGTTGGCGCGTTGAGCTGCTCGACTTCGGCGAGCAGCGTGGGCTCGTTCGTGCCCGTGAGCTTGCAGACCCAGCGCAGGCAACTCGCCGCCGAAAGCACGACGCTCATCTGGTGCCAGCGGTCCGGAATCGCGTGGCAGAACGCGTGCACGGCAGAAGCGGGATTTGGCCGGAAGCGGTCGCCCACCACGCAAAGCACGCCAGAGGTGCCGAGCGAGACGAAGCCGTCGCCGGGCTGCGTGGCGCCGATGCCGATGGCGCTCGTCGCGTTGTCGCCGCCGCCCGCTGCCACGACCACGTCCTCGCGCAGACCGAACTCGCGTGCGAGCGCAGGCAGCAGCGTGCCGGAGGGCGCGCTGCCTTCGGCGAGCGCGGGCATTTGCGCGCGCGTCATGTTGCAGGCGTCGAGCAGCGCATCGGACCAGTCGCGTTTGGCCACGTCGAGCCAGAGCGTGCCCGCGGCATCCGAAGGATCGGAGACCTTGCCGCCGGTGAGCTGCAGGCGCAGATAGTCCTTCGGCAGCAGCACACAGGCCGTCTCGCGAAAGATCTGCGGCTCGTGGCGCGCGACCCACAGCAGTTTCGGCGCGGTGAAGCCCGGCATGGCGAGATTGCCCGCAATGCGATGCAGCTGCGGCGCACGTGCGGTGAGTTCGGCGCATTCGTCCACCGCGCGCATATCGTTCCAGAGGATCGCGGGGCGCAAGACGTTGTCGTGCGCGTCGAGCAGCACCGCGCCGTGCATCTGGCCGGAGAGGCCAATGCCGCGCACCTGCGCGAATTCGTGAGGATGCGCCTCGCGCAGCGCGGCGAGCGCGCGGCGCGTGCCGTCCCACCAGTCGGCGGGATTCTGCTCGGACCAGCGCGGGTGAGGGCGCGAGACGACGAAGGGCGTGCCGGCAGTGCCGATCACGCGGCCGTCGGGCGCGAGCAGCAGGACTTTCACTTCGGAGGTGCCGAGGTCGATGCCGAGATACATAGGCGCGCTGAAGTCGTGAGGAGAGTTGCGCTACTTTAGCCGCGCGCCGGGCGCGACGCCATGCGCGCCGACCCGGAGGGCGCGCGTGGCACGGGTGTTGCGGATTGCGCTGCGGTCTTTTTTCAAACGCTGCAGCCGCGAGAGGCGAGCCACTGGTCCACGCGCGTGAGCGCGCCGCGCACCGCGCCGCCCAGAGTCGGGTTGCCGGCGAGGCCGCCCCACAGCAGCTTGTCGCCGAGAAACGTCGAGACGGGGTCGCCGGTTTCGAACATGCGGTGGACGGCCGCTTCGTCCATCACGCCGTCCTGGTAGCGGTAGGGCAGCGTGCCCTTGTGCCAGCGTTCCAGAAAGCGCAGGAAGAGCGCAGGCAGCACGGCCGTGGCGGCGGGCGTCGCGCCCGCGGCGATGCGTTGCGCGAGCGTGGGCGCGATGAAGCCCGGGATCTTCGAGTAGCCGTCGGCGGCCACGCGCTGGTTCGTGTCCTGGATGTACGGATTGCTGAAGCGTTCGAGCACGACGTCGCGATACTTCGCGAGATCGAGCGGGCTGGGCGTGAGGCAGGGAATCACGTCTTCGCTCACGTACTCGCGCGCGAAGGTACGGATGTCGGCGTCGTGGGTGCCTTCGTGGATGAAGTCGAGCGCGATGAGCGTGCCCGCCCACGCAATGCAGCTGTGCGTGGCATTGAGGATGCGGATCTTCGCTTCCTCGTAGGGCATCACCGATTCGACCATTTCCGCGCCGGCGCGCTCCCAGGCGGGCCGCCCCGCGCAGAAGTGATCCTCGATCACCCACTGGATGAACGCTTCGCCCATCACCGGACAGGCGTCGTCCACGCCGGTCGCCGCTTTCACGCGCTCGCGCACGTCGGGCGTGGGGCGCGGCGTGATGCGGTCGACCATGGAGTCGGGGCACGCCGTGTTGGCATCGAACCAGTCGCGCAGATCCGTTGCGCCGCGCAGCGCGAGGAATTCGCGCATGCCCGCGTGAAAGCGCTTGCCGTTGCTGCGCAGGTTGTCGCAGGTCTGCAGCGTGACGGGGCCGCCGTCACGTGCCATGCGCGCTTCGAGGATCGCGGCGAGCGCGCCGTAAATCGTCGTGCGGCCGCCCTTGAGGTCGGCGGCGAGGTCGGGGTTCGCGGTGTCGAGGCGGTCGTGCTCGTCGAGGTAATAGCCGCCTTCGGTCACCGTAAACGCGATGATCCTGCAGTTCGCGTCGGCGCCTGCATCGATCAGGCTCGCGAGATCGGCCGACCACGGCAGCACGCGCGTAATCGAGCGGATCGTCTCGTAGGCGCGCTCGCCCTGCGGCGTGACTGTTTCGAGCGTGTAGACGCCGTTTTGCGCGGCCAGCGCCTCCATCACGGCGTTCATGTCGGAGCGGATGTTGCCGACGGTGAGCGACCATGCGGCCTCGTCGGGCTTGCGCGCGAGGTTCACGCGATGCAGGTACCACGCCTGATGCGCCCGGTGAAACGACCCGCCGCCGATGTGCAGGATCACGTTCGCATTGCTGCGTTCGGTGTTCATTCGGTGTCTCCTTACTCAAAGCGGCCGATCGGCTCAAGCCTGAGCAATTGCTCTAGTGATGAACGAATGATCGTATCCGGTCGGTCGAAAGTCAAGCGGGCGAGGGCGGTTTTCGGTGGCGCGCTGCGGCGGGCGATGGCGCGCGGGCAACGCACGCACGTGCGCCGCCTGCGGACGGAGCGGGGATGTTGTGGCGCACAAAGCGCCCGGGAGCCGAAGCGGGGAAAGGGGAACGCGGCTTCAGCCGCCGATCTGCGCTACGGCCGCGACGGCCTGATCGGTCGCATCCTGCGCGCAGCAATCCACGACGATGCGCTCCGGCATGGCGCGCAGCCACGTGAGCTGACGCTTGCAGAGCTGGCGGGTGGCAAAGACGCCCTTGTCGCGCATGGTGTCATAGTCGACTTCGCCATCGAGGTATTCCCAAACCTGGCGATAACCCACGCAGCGCATGGATGGCAGGTTGGGGTTCAGATCCCCGCGCGCGCGCAGCGCCTTCACCTCGTCGATGAGACCGCCGGCGAGCATCGCATCGAACCGCGCTTCGATACGCGCGTGCAGCACGCTGCGATCAGAGGGCTCGAGCGCGACGGGCACGAAGCGGTAGCGCGCGGCTTCATCTTCGCGCGTGGACGGCGTGGCGAGCAGCACCGACATCGGCTGCCCGCTCAGCATGAAAATTTCGAGCGCCCGCTGGATGCGCTGCGAGTCGTTCGGGGCGAGGCGTGCAGCCGTGGCCGGATCGACCTGCGCGAGGCGGGCATGCATGGCGGGCCAGCCATCGCGCGCGGCTTCGGCGTCGAGTTGCGCGCGCACGGCCGGATCGGCCGAGGGCAGGTCGTTCAGGCCTTGGGTGAGCGCCTTGTAGTAGAGCATCGTCCCGCCCACGAGCAGCGGCACGTTCCCGCGCGCAACGATTTCGCCCGTCACGCGCAGCGCGTCGGCACGAAAGTCGGCGGCGGAATAGGCATCCAGCGGATCGACGATATCGATCAGATGATGCGCGGCGGCCGCACGCTCCGCGGCGTTCGGCTTCGCCGTGCCGATGTCCATCTCGCGGTACACGAGCGCCGAATCGACGCTCACGATTTCCACCGTGCGCCCGCGCGCCGCCGACTGCGCCGCATACGCGAGCGCGGCCGCCGTCTTGCCCGAGGCCGTGGGGCCGAGCAGACACGCGACGGGCAGCGCTGCGCCTTCCTGTTTCGTGGACTGCGTCATTGACCGCGCATGAAGAGCCGATCGAGATCGGCGAGCGTGAGCTGATACCAGGTCGGCCGGCCGTGGTTGCACTGGTCGGCACGCTCGGTGGCTTCCATCTGGCGCAGGAGCGCGTTCATTTCGTCGAGCGTGAGACGCCGGTTCGCGCGCACCGCGTGATGGCAGGCGAGCGTGCCGAGCATCTCGTGCTGGCGCTCGGTGAGCACGCGCGAGCCGCCATACTCGTGCAGGTCGGCGAGCACGGCGCGCGCGAGCGCCTGGAGATCGGCGTCCTTGAGGAGCGCGGGCACCGCGCGGATCGCAATCGAGGTGGGCGAGAGGACGGCGAGATCGAAGCCCAGCGCTTCGAGCGTGGCCTTTTCTTCCTCGACGGTGCCGGTTTCGACGGGATCGGCCGTCATCGAGATCGGGATCAGCAAGGGCTGCACGGCGAGCGAGCGTTCGGCGAGGGCCTGCTTGAACTGCTCGTACAGGATGCGTTCGTGCGCGGCGTGCATGTCGACGATCACGAGGCCGCGCGCGTTCTGCGCGAGCACGTAGATGCCGTGAACCTGGCCGAGCGCGAAACCGAGCGGGTGGTCCTCGCCGGCTTCGAAGGCGGCGTGCGGCGCGCCGGTGGCGAATGCATCGGCTGCACCGGCTGCGCCGTCTTGCGCCTGCGGGACGCTCGAACCTTGCGCCGTGCCGGCGCCGACATCTTTGCGGCCGAACAACGCGTCATATAGCGCGAGCGGCTGCGCGACAGGCAGGCTGCCTTGCGTCATGCGCGACTGGCGCAGCCAGGTGTTGCCGCTGCTCGCGCCTGCACCGCCGCCGCCTGGCTGACCGAAGCCCGACGCGCGCGAAGGCAGGCCACCCGCGCCGCCGCCGAAGCTGCTTGCCACGCTCGCGGTGCCGAACTTGCCGTCCGCGCCGAAGCCGGGCGCTGCGCCTGCGCGCGCGGAGTCGGCCGCGCCCGAAGCCAGCCCGACCGAGGCGCCCAGCACCCCGGCGCCCGGCAACGCCCGCGGCTCGATGAGCGCCGCGGCATGGCCGCCCGAGGTCGTCTCGGGCGAGGCGCCCGCGTGGCGCGCTAGCGCGCGCTGCACGGCATGGAACACGAACTGGTGAATCGAGCGCGAATCGCGGAAACGCACTTCGATCTTCGAGGGATGCACGTTCACGTCGACGGCTTCGGGCGGCAGGTCGAGGAACAGCACGTACGACGGGTAGCGCTCGCCGTGCAGCACGTCCTCATACGCCGAGCGCACCGCGTGCGTGAGCAGTTTGTCGCGCACGAAGCGGCCGTTCACGAAGAAGTACTGCTGGTCGGCGCGGTTGCGGCTCGCCGTCGGCAGCCCTGCACAACCGTAGACGGCGAGCGGCCCGGCGCGCTCGTCGAGCGGCAGATGCGCCGTGGCGAACACTTCGCCGAGGATCTTCGAGACGCGCGTGGCCGGATCGCTCGCGTTCCAGTGCTCCACCGCGCGGCCGTTGTGCAGCACCGAGATCGCGACGTCCGGTCGTGCGAGCGCGCTGCGGCGGATCATCTCGAGGCAATGGCCCAGCTCGGTCTGCTCGCTCTTCAGGAACTTGCGGCGCGCGGGCGTGTTGAAGTACAGCTCGCGCACTTCGATGGTCGTTCCCTGGCCGCCCGCAGCCGGCGAGATCGCGCCGGTGTGCCCGTCGATCTTCACGGCGTGCTGCGCGTCGGCGCTGCGGCTTGTGATCGACATCTCGGCGACCGAGGCGATCGACGCCAACGCTTCGCCCCGGAACCCGAGCGTCGCGACGCTCTCCAGTTCGGCGAGCGAGCGGATCTTGCTCGTGGCGTGCCGCATGAGCGCGAGCGGGAGTTCGGCTTCGGGAATGCCGCAGCCGTCGTCGGCGATGGAGATGCGCTTGACGCCGCCCTCGTCGAGCAGGATGCGCAGCGTGCTCGCGCCCGCGTCGAGCGCGTTTTCGAGCAGTTCCTTGACGACGGAGGCAGGCCGCTCGACCACTTCACCCGCGGCGATCTGGCTGATGAGCTGGTTGGGCAACGCCTGGATCGCGCGCGCGGGCTGCGCGGCACGCGACGCGACTGCGGCGCCGGTCGTGGCGCCAGTGTCGGCGGCGCTGGCGGAATCCGGCACGGCGCCGGTGGGTTCGGAGTTCGAAGACATGCGCGCAATTATAGCGAGTCGGCGCTAGCCGACCCGACGCGCTTCAGCGCCCGCGAAACCCTCATGTAGCAGCGCTTTGTGCGCAAATTCACCGAAATTGGCGGGAAATTTTCGTGGCGCACGGGCACTTTCGGTATCATGGCGCGATCAATTTGGCTTCTCGCGCAACGCAGGGCGAATGCGCTTTTTCAGGCGCGCGGCCCACGATCAATAAGGGACACTTTTGGATACGCTTCTGCAGTTCGTCAATCTTGTCTTGCACATCGACAAGTTTCTCGGTGTCTTCATCCAGCAATACGGCGGCTGGGTCTACGCGGTGCTGTTCCTGATCGTGTTCTGCGAAACCGGCCTCGTGGTGCTGCCGTTCCTGCCCGGCGACTCGCTGCTCTTCATCGGCGGTGCGTTTGCCGCGACGCATGAGATGAATCTCGGCGTGCTGATCGTGCTGCTGCTCGTGGCTGCGGTCCTCGGCAATACGGTGAACTTTCTGATTGGGCGCGCCATCGGGCCGAAAGTGTTCAATACGCACATTCCTGTGCTCGAACGCTTCCTCGACCGCGCCGCGCTGCAGAAAACCCACGAATTCTACGAACGCCACGGCGGCAAGACCATCGTGCTCGCGCGCTTCATTCCTGTCGTGCGGACGTTCGCGCCGTTCGTGGCGGGCGTCTCGCAAATGCCTATGCGACGCTTTCAGTTTTTCACGGTCACGGGCGCGCTGTCCTGGGTGTTGCTGCTCGTGCTGCTCGGCTACTTCTTCGGCAACATTCCGTTCATTCGCCAGTACCTCAACGTGATCGTGCTCGTCGGCATCGGCGCGGCGATCGTGCCGATCCTGATCGGCGGCGTGTGGAAGATGCTGCGCAAGGACTCGCGCGGCGGCGCGGTGCGCAAGCCCAACGGCGGTTGAGCGTCCGGCGCCTTCGGGCCGCAACGCAAGGAAAAACGGCATCGCCTGCGAAGGCGATGCCGTTTTGTTTTGGCGCTCGCGTCGAACGCGGCGCGCTAGGTGCCCACGCGACGAATGATCGAGGGCGTTTCGGGCGTCGGGTAGCCCGCGTCCTTGAAGGTCTCGACAATCGTGCGGTTGGTGTCGAAATACACCTGCCAGTAGGAGTCGTTGCTGGTGTAGGGACGTACAGCCAGCAGCGGGCCTTCGGGCGTGAACGAGAGAATCTCGACGTTGGGCGGCGGCTCCTGCGAAACGTTCGGAATTTTGGCGATGGCCGTGCGCAGACGGCTGGCGGCATCGACGGGATCGACGCCGTTGGCGATCTTCGCGGTCAGCTCTACGCGGCGCACGGGCGTCGCGCTGTAGTTCGAGATGGTGTCCGAGAAGATCTTGTTGTTGCCGACGATGTTGACCACGTTGTCCGGCGAGATGATGGTCGTGCCGAAGATGCCGAGTTCCTTCACGGTGCCCGTCACGCCCCCGGCCGTCACGAAGTCGCCCACCTTGAACGGGCGCAGCACCTGCATGAACACGCCCGCCGCGAAATGCGCGAGCAGCCCGCCCCACGCCGTACCGATGGCGAGGCCGAGACCGGCGAGGAGCGCCGCGAACGAGGTGGTCTGCACGCCGAACACCTGCAGGATCGCGAGGACCAGCAGCAGGTTCAACACGGCGGCGAGGATCGAACTGAGGTAATGCGCGAGCGTGGGATCGACGCGCTCGTTGCGCGCGAGCACCTTGCGCAGCACACCGGCGACGAGGTTGATGGCCCAGCGTCCGATGATCCACAGGACGATCGCCGCCACGACCTTGGTCCCGAAGTCGATGCCCCGGGTCATGATGAATACGCGGATGGTTTCGAGATCCAAAATGCCCTCGCTTGTGTCGTTGGTTGAGCCTGGAAGACGTGCAACTGACAGCGGCGGGAGCATGACGGGCGCGGTGGTGCGCGCCGTCTGTCCCTTGGCGCATTTATAGGCGAAGCGGCGAAAGCGTGCATCCAGCGTGCCCGCCCGTCTCAGGGTTGACCCTGCGCACGGGGCGCGCGGCGCTCGTTCGATTGAACCGGCGTGCATGGCCGTTCGGCTGTATCGTTGCGCGATCGACCCCGACACGAACCGACACTAAAACAGGAGGCCCGCCATGAACCTGCCGAACACCGATCTCCATCTCATCACCGTGAAGCTCGACGAGTTGCGTCCCACGCAGATCACAGTGGGCTTTCGGGAGGTGAACGCCAAGCGCGCGCACTGGCAGACGCTCGACAAGAAGGGGCGCGCGGCGGCCATCGACTCGCACTGGTTTCCCGCCGTGCTGGGGCCGAAGTCGCGCTACTACGTGGTCGATCATCACCACCTTGGCCGCGCGTGGCTCGAAGAGTCGGTGCAGAGCGTGCGGGTGACGGTGCTCAAGGATCTCTCGTGGCTCGAGCCCACCATTTTCTGGCGCATGATGGAGCACGACCAGTGGGTGCATCCGTTCGATGCCGCGGGCGAGCGCTGCGAATTCGACCAGTTGCCGAAGCAGCTTCTCGGCCTTGCCGACGATCCGTATCGCAGCCTCGCGGGCGAGTTGCGCACGTCGGGCGGCTACGCGAAGGACACGACGCCGTTCAGCGAATTCCTGTGGGCCGACTATCTGCGCCGTAAGGTATCCGAAACGCGCCTGCGCAAGGACTTCGACGCTGCGCTCGCCGAGGCGCTATCGCACGCGCACGATGCCGACGCGCGTTATTTGCCGGGCTGGTCGGGCGTGGTGCCAGCCGCGGCGGCGGCGCCAGCGCCAGCGGCTGCGCCGGCCAAGGCGGCCAAGGCGGCCAAGGCGGCCAAGGCGGCCAAGGTCAAGAAGGGCTGAAGCGGGCGGCGCACCCTACCTCGCCAGGGGCAGACTCAGGCGTGCGCGGGCTTGCGTTCGTACAACCCGCACGCGCTTCGCTCCCGCGCCAGTTCAGCGTTCAGCGCGCGTCGGGCAACGGCGCCTGCGGCGGCGTACCTTGCGTGAGGTAGTGGCAGAGCCACTCGCTGGCGGGGCCGCGCGCCGCGTCGGTGCGATGGATCAGCGAGATGTTGTAGTTCACCGAGCGCCGGTCCGCGAGCGCGACGCGCACGAGCCGACCGGCTTCGAGATCGGCTTCCACGAGGTGCTTCGGCATCGACCCCCAGCCGAGGCCCGCGAGCAGCAGCCGGTGCTTGGCGCCCAAGTCGCCGAGTTTCCACGCGCGATTGCTGTACACGCCGAAATTCTGGCCTTCGGTAAGGCGGCTGCGGTCGGTGAGCACCAGCTGCGTATGCTCGCGCGCATCCGAAATGCGCACGGGGTGCTCCGCCTTGGCGAGCGGATGGCAGGGGGCGGCCACGAGCACGAGTTCCACGGTGCCGATGGACTGGGCTTCGATCACGTGCGGCCAGTTGTGGTTCGGCCCGCTGATCCCCACCGCGCAGTCGCCGTCGAGCACGAGCTTGAGCACGCCGCCAAGCGCTTCCATGGTGAGATTCAGCGCGACGGTGGGAAACGTGAACGCGAACGCCTGCAGGGCCTCGACGAGCCGCTGCGACGGAAACATCACGTCCACGGCCAGCGAAACCTCGCCCTCGAGCCCCCTCTGCAGGCCGGCCGCCTTGGCGTTAAGCTGACCCATGAGCAGATCGAGGCGGCGCGCGTCGGCGAGGATCGCGCGGCCTGCGGCCGTGAGTTCCGGCTTGCGCTTGCCGCGCTCGAACAGCGCGACGCCCAGCAGCGCCTCGAGATTGGCGATCGTATAGCTGACCACCGACTGCGCGCGGTCGAGCTGGCGCGCCGCCGCCGAGAAGCTGCCGGTCTCGGCGACGGCGATCAGCGCGCGCAGCTGCTCGAGGCTAGGGGAGCGGTCCGAGGTGCGGTGCACGAGGTACGGTCCTTTTCGATCTATCGAAAAAATGGATGATAACCATCCATTTTAGCCGATTGTTTGAATAGGTTTGGCCGGGTAAAGTGCACACCTCGAATAATGGAGTCGTATGCCGATGAACCCCACCGTCAAGCCCGCCGGCCGCTATAACGGCGTTGCCATGCTGCTGCACTGGCTGATCGCCGCGCTGATCGTCTGGGGCTTTGCGCTCGGCTGGGTCATGACCGACATTCCGGGCATCACGCCCACGAAGCTGCGCTACTTCTCGTGGCACAAGTGGATTGGCGTGACCGTGCTCGCGCTCGTGCTGGTGCGCATTCTCTGGCGCGTGACGCACACCGCGCCCGCGCTGCCTGGCTCTATGCATGGCTGGGAACGGCTCGCCGCGCACCTGGGCCATACCGCGCTTTACGTGCTGATGGTCGCGATTCCGGTCACGGGATATCTCTACAGTTCGGCGGCCGGCATTCAGGTCGTGTACCTCGGCATCTGGCCGATGCCCGTGCTGATCGGCCCCGACACCGCGCTCAAGGGCGTGCTGCGCGTCGTGCACATCTCGCTGAACTACACCCTGCTCACCGTGGTCGTGCTGCACGTGCTCGCCGTCATCAAGCACCAGTTGATCGACCGCCAGAACATCCTCTCTCGCATGCTGCCGTTCGGCACGCCGCGCGAATGACTTCGCGGCGCGCATGCGCCATCTCCATTTCCCGATACCTTCCACCTTGGACCGACTGCCCATGATCCAGCGTCTTGCCCATACTGCTTCCGTCGTCGCGCTCGGCGCGGCGCTCGCCGCCGGCGCGGCACTTGCCACGACTTTCGCCACGAACGCCAACGCCGCGGCCGAAGCCGCGAAGAACTCCGTGAGCGCCGTGTTCAAGCAAATGAATGTGCCGGTCGAAGGGCGCTTCAACCACTTCACCGCCGACGTGCGCTTCGATCCGGCGAACGTCGCGGCATCGAGCGCGAAGCTCGACGTCGAGGTGGCGAGCTTCGACCTCGGCGCGCCGGAATACAACACGGAAGTCGCCGGCGACGAATGGTTCGACGCTTCGCATTTCCCGCACGCGACCTTCGTCTCCACACAGATCAAGCCCGCCGCGAACGGCGCGTTCACGGTGACCGGCAAGCTGACCATCAAGGGCAAGACGACCGACGTCGTCGTGCCGGTGCAGTACCGCAAGGACGGCGCCACCCAGGTGTTCGACGGCACGCTGCCGATCAAGCGTCTCGCTTACGGCATCGGCTCGGGCGAGTGGAAGGACACCTCGATCGTCGCCGACGACGTGCAGATCAAGTTTCACATCGTGTCCGCCGCGCACTGACGCGCGTACGGCACCGCTTTTTCATCCCGTTTCTCCCGCACCAGGAATCGATTCATGAAGACCACGATTTTCGCCGCGGCCGTTGCCGCCTCGCTCGCAGCCTTCGTCGCCACGCCGGCGCTCGCAGCCGCCACGACCTATAACCTCGACCCGATGCACACCTATCCGAGCTTCGAAGCCGATCACTTCGGCGGCGTCTCGGTGTGGCGCGGCAAGTTCACGAAGAGCTCGGGCACGGTCACGCTCGATCGCGAGGCGAAGACGGGCACGGTGGACGTGACGATCGACGCATCGTCGATCGATACCGGCAACGCGAAGCTCGACAAGCACGTGAGCTCGGCCGAATTCCTCGACACCGCGAAGTTCCCGACGGCCACCTACAAGGGCACGTCGATCCGCTTCGAAGGCGACAAGCCCGTGGAAGTGATCGGCACGTTCACGCTGCATGGCGTGACCAAGCCGCTGAACCTGAAGATCGACTCGTTCAAGTGCTTCCAGAACCCGATGCTCAAGCGTGAAGTGTGCGGCGCGGACGCATCGGCACAATTCGACCGCGCGGACTACGGCGTGAACTGGGGCCAGTCGTATGGCTTCAAGACGGCGACGACGCTGCAGATCCAGGTCGAAGGCGTCAAGGCGGACTGAGTTTGCGCGCGGCATGGGCCGCGCGTCGCTCGATGCGAAAAAGCCCGTGCGCTGTCAGGCGCGCGGGCTTTTTTGTTGCGGGAAGCGATAAGGATGACGAAGTGTCGTCAGTGGATCGGCGACGTTGCGTGCGTGCCGCGCGGCGACAGCGCGACGTCGACGACGTGTGAATGCCAGATCCCGCAGGTGGCCTTCACGGGCACCCAGGCGTACTTGCCGCGGACCTTGGCGAAGGCGCGCAGATGGATCAGTGTGTCGATGGACGGGGCAGGCGAAAGTGCGTCGCTCGCGACGGGCGTGGGCGTGGCATTCGCGGGCGCGGGCTGCTCGATTTTCGCCGAGAGCGCGCGCCGATCGGGCACGAGCAGCGAATCGTAACGCTGCGCCTTATGCACCCACTGGTCGAGCGCGGCAACGCAATTGACGACGGCGTCCGGCACGCGTATGCGGCGCAGGTATGCGTAGTCTTCGGGTTGCGGTTGAATTTGCGCCTGAACGCGCAGACTGAGCCAGAAAAGCGCGAGCAGGGCGCAGGCAAGGGTCGTGAACTTCATGATGACGTGGCCTGTGCAGCGGGGATGGGACGGCGGGGGAGGGAGTATACATGCTGGACGCATGCTCGCGCGCCGAGTCACTCAAGACGCTTGAGCCTGCGCCGTACGCTGCAAAGCAAAAAGCCCAGTCCGGAGACTGGGCTTTTTGTTTGATGCTTTGGTAGGCCGTACGGGATTCGAACCTGTGACCAACGGATTAAAAGTCCGCTGCTCTACCAGCTGAGCTAACGACCCAAAAGAGAAGCGGGATTATAGCGGCGTCTGGTCAACGCGTCAACTTTTGCCGTCATAAAACCGATGGAAGCGCCCGGAGCACGCCGTGCCCCGGGCCTTCCCTGTATGCGAGAGGCGCATTTCGCGGCATTGGCATTAGCCAGCGCCACGTCACGCCAAAACCATCCAGCAGCGCTTATTTGAGCTGTGAAAGCTTGCTCTGCGCCGTCTGGGCGACATCCGAGTTGCCGTATTGCGAAACGACCTGCTCGAGCGTGCGTTTGGCCGCAGCCTTTTGCCCCTGCTCGATCTGATTGTTTGCAATGGCCAGCAGTGCCTCGGGGGCACGCGGGTGTTGCGGGTATTTGTTGACGACGTTCTGCCACGTCGCGGTCGACCCCTTGTAGTCCTTCAGCGCATAGAGCGCGTTGCCGAGCCAGTACTGCGCGGTCGGCTGGTAAGGACTCTGCGGGAACTTCGCGATGAAGCTACGGAACGATGCCGCCGCGTTCTTGAAGTCGCCGTTGCGGAACTGCTGCGAAGCGGCGTTGAACGCGTCCATCTCACCCGGCTGAACCGTGCCTTGCATGCCGTCCACGGTCTCCTGCTGCGGCTCGAACTTCTTGAGTCGCGTGTCGAGATCCGTGTAGTAGTCCTTCTGTTGCTTCTGCAGGGTCGCCAACTGGTTCGCCATATCCTCGTTCTGTCCGCGCAACGTCGCGACCTGCTGGTTGAGCTGGTCGAGGTGGTTGGACTGGTCGAGGATCGTGCGTTGAGCGGCGGACAGCTGGCTGGACAGGCTGTCCGTTTTCGCGCGCAGGTCGAGAATCGCCTGGCGCGCCTGATCGTCATCGAAGATACCCGCGTGGGCCGGCAGCGCCGCAAAGGCGACGCCAGCCACGCAAGCGGCTGCGGCTACGCGCAGCGGGGAGAAACGGTGCGACATACGCCCCTTCATCCAATGCTCAATTACTGTTGATACACGAGGTCAGCACGGCGGTTCTGCGCCCACGATGCTTCGTCGTGGCCCGTTGCGACCGGCTTTTCCTTACCGAGGCTGACGGCTTCCATTTGCGAATCGGGCACGCCCATCAGCGAGAGGGCGCGACGGACCGCTTCAGCACGCTTTTGACCCAGCGCCAGGTTGTATTCGCTCGTGCCGCGCTCGTCGGTGTTGCCCTGGATCAGGACGTGACGTTCCGGGTGCGTCTTGAGGTACTGTGCGTGAGCTTGCAGCAGCGACTGGTAGTCGTCCTTGACGGCGTAGCTGTCGAAATCGAAGTACACGCTGCGCTTGGCGAGCGGGCTGTTCGGATTGTTCAGCTCATCGACGTTCACCTGGGCGACCGCGTTCGGGTTCGGCTGGGTGTTCATCGCACCGGCGTTCGGGTTCGTTTCCTTGACACCCGACTTACACGCTGCCAGTGCACCGATCATCAAGACGGCCAAGGCCAGGCGTACTTTCTTCGACATCATTATTTCTCTCCTGAAGTGTTATTGCATAAAAGGACCCCAGGACGGCTCGCGTACGCTGCCGCCCTGAACGGACAGGATTTGCCGCGTACGACCGTCGGTCGATACAGCAGCCAGCACGCCACGGCCGTTCACCTGTGTGGCGTAAAGAATGTACTGACCGTTCGCCGCGAAGCTGGGCGACTCGTCATGTGTCGTGTCAGTGAGCGCCGTGGCGACACCGGACTGCAGATCTTGAATGTACAGCTTAAATCCGCCGCCCGTGCGTGAGATGTACGCCAGTTGCTTGCCGTCCGGGCTGGCCTTCGGGCTCGTATTGTAGTTGCCGGTAAACGTCACACGCTGTGCCGCTGCGGCGCTTTCGCCCTGGGCCGGCATCTTGTAAATCTGAGGCTGGCCGCCGCGGTCGCTCGTGAAATAAATCCAGCGTCCGTCAGGAGAGTAGTTGGGTTCGGTGTCGATCGTCGTGCCTTGCGTGAGGCGGTGCAGGCCGGAGCCGTCGGCATTGACGGCGAAGATCTGCGTGTTGCCCGTGCGCGACAATGCTACTGCGAGCGTGCGGCCGTCGGGAGACCAGGCCGGCGCCGAATTGTTGCCCTTCTGGTCCGAAATGATCACGCGGCGACCCGTCGGCAGGTCGTGCACGTAGACGATCGGCTTCTTCTTTTCGAAAGATACGTAAGCGACCTTGGTGCCGTCGGGCGACCAGGCCGGCGAGATGATCGGCTCGGGGCTCGACAGCGCGATATGCGCGTCTTGTCCATCGGAGTCCGAAACCTGCAGCTGGAAGCGGCCGCCCGTCTTGATCACGTATGAAAGACGCGTGGCGAACACGCCGCGATCGCCGAGCAGCTTCTGATAGATGTAGTCCGCAACCTTGTGCGCGCTCATGCGCAGGCCGCTTGCCGGGCTCGTGAGCACAAGGCCGCCGAGGCTTTCGCCCTTCACGGTGTCGTAGAGCTTGAAGCGCACTTCGTACTGGCCGTTGGCGAGCTTGTTCACGCTGCCCGCAACGAACGCGTTGGCGCCCTTGGCCTTCCAGCTGCCGAGGTCGACGGAGTCGTTTTCCGAGATCGGTGCGCTGCCGGCATCGATATTCGTAAATTTCCCGCTGCGTTGCAGGTCGGCGCGCACGATGGCCGCGACCTGCTCGGGCGAATTCGCTTCACCGGCAAAGTTAGCCGTGGCGATGGGGAACTGGGTGGAGCCCACGCCGGTGACGAGGACGTTGAGTTGTGCGTTCGCCGCGCCGCCCGCCGTGATCAGGCAGGACGCGACGAGGGTTCGCAGGCCAAGCTTCGTCATCAATGTCATGCTGTGATATTTCCTGAAAAAAGCAATTTTGTCATAACGCGCAACAGCAGACTGACCCGAAAACGTTCGAATCGTTCCTTATTAGCCACTGTTGCGCGGCGGCTTTCCTCAACCTTTCTGCGCCTTGCGCTCGCCATCAACCAGCCGGGCGCAAGGTGATCTTGAAGCTAGAAGGCGCCTTGCCGTCGGTATCGACCGGCATCGGATCCGAGCGCTGAACTGCCCGCAACGCGGCATCGTCCCACGACGCGTTGCCGCTGCTGCGCGAGATCGTCGCCGAAAGCAGCGTGCCGGTCGGCGAGCAACGCACCGCGATCTCCGTTTCGAGACCCGACGTTTCGCCCGCCCACACGATGTTCGGACGCACGCGGCGGCGCACCTTGTCGGCGTAGCCCGGCGACGTCGCGTTGCCGCCCGAGCCGCTGCCCGTGCCGCTCTTTGCGAGACCGTTGCCGCTCGTGCTTTCGCCGCCACCCATCGAGCCTTGCATCTGCGCGATGCGAGCGCGGCGTTCCGCGTCGAGCTTCTTCGCCTGGGCGTCGGCTTGCGCCTTCGCCTTGGCCGCCTTCTCGGCGTCGGCCTTCTTCTGCGCGTCGAGCTTCGCCTGCTTCTGCTGCTCTTCTTCCTGCTGCTGCTTCTTGAGCGCGTCCTGCTGCTGCAGCTGCTTTTGCCTCTCCGCCGCGGCTTGCTGCTGTTCCTGCTGCTGCTTGAGCTTTTCGGCCTTCTGCTGCGCGGCCTGCTGGGCCGCGAGCTGCTGACGCTTCGCTTCGGCTTCCTGCTGGGCTTTCAGACGCTGCTGCTGCTCGGCCAGTTGCGCCTCGCGCTGCGCTTCCTGCTGCTTACGCTTTTGCTGTTGCAGCGCAATGTCGGCTTCCTCGGTTTGAGGCGGCGGCGGGGCAGGGGCGACCGGCGCGGGCGGCGGCAGCGGCTTCGGTGTCGACAGGTCCGGCACCTCGGTCCACAGTTCCGCCTCTTCACCCGCCGGCGTGCTGTTCTGCCAGCGGATGCCGTGATAGAGGAACAGACCGAGCAGCACGTGCATGAGCACCGCGAGGGCGATAGCACGTCCCGTGCCACGCTCTCGCGGAGGCTGCAGCGGATACGAATCGTTCTTGCGGATCATTGCGATTTGACGAGCAGTCCGACACGTTTGACGCCATGCGACTTCAGGTCGGACATCACGTTCATCACCGTCTCGTATTTGACGGACTTGTCGGCGGCGATCACGACGGGCTGGTCGGGATGGCTCTGCTCGCGATCGGCGACGAAGCCGTTGAGATCGGCGCGCGTCATGGTCTGTTGCTGCGTGGCGCCGGAGTCATCCTTGTAGCGTACGCTCAGATTGCCGTCGGGGCGAATATTGACCACGACGGGCGGCACCTGCTGCTGCTGCGACGCGCCGCCGACGGTCGGCAGGTTGACAATGGACGGCGCCACGAGCGGCGCGGTCACCATGAAGATCACGAGCAACACCAGCATCACGTCGATGTACGGCACGACGTTGATGTCGGCCATCGCACGGCGCGAGCGGCTGCCTCGCATGCTCGAACGGACTGAGCCTCCCATCTTCGACTCCTTGCTTCGTGAAGATTAGTGGGCCTGACGCTGCAGGATGTTCGAAAACTCTTCGATGAAGGTTTCGAAGCGGATCGCCAGACGGTCGATGTCGTGTGCGTAGCTGTTATACGCGACCACCGCCGGAATGGCGGCGAACAGACCGATCGCGGTCGCCGTCAGCGCTTCGGCGATGCCGGGCGCGACGTTCGCGAGCGTTGCCTGCTGCACGTTCGCGAGACCGCGGAACGCGTTCATGATCCCCCAGACCGTGCCGAAAAGACCGATGTACGGACTCACCGAGCCGACCGAAGCGAGGAACGAGAGGTTCGCCTCGAGCGCATCCATTTCGCGCTGGAAGGCGGCGCGCATCGCGCGGCGGGCGCCGTCGAGCACGAGGCTCGGATCGTTCAGGCGCTTCTCTTTCGCCTTCAGGAATTCGCGCATGCCCGACTCGAAGATACGCTCGAGCGCGCCGATCGTGTGACGGTTGTTGGCTGCGCTCTGGTAGAGCGCCTGCAGGTCGCCGCCTGACCAGAAGTCGCGCTCGAAGCGCTCTGTCTGGGACCGCGCCCGGCGGATCGCAAACCACTTGCGGAAGATGAAAGTCCAGGAAATCAGCGACATGAGCAGAAGAAGCCCCATCACCGCCTGTGCCAGTATGCTCGCATTAAGAACGAGAGAAATGATCGACAGATCTTGTGTAGTGTTCATATAGGTTCGTTGTGACGTCCCGAAAGGGGCGAGCGGCTGCAAGACAACGCAAGGCTTCCCGTAGGCGGTTGGGAAGCTCTCGTGCCGTCGCGGCCGAACCCTGCTTGGTCCTGCATTGACCGGCGCGAGTTCACTGGCGTCGTATCAACGGTAATTACTGCACTGCCGTTGACACGGCGTACAGGTCTTTCTGGGGTCCACGTTGCAAGGCTTCATGAACGGGGGCCGGAATGGGGGCGGGCCGCATGGCCGTGCTGTCGACGCAGGCGACGCGAATGGTGCCCGTGGCGAGCAGCGTGTTTTCGCGCCACGCTTCCTGCATGAAGTCGACCGAGGCGCGGCCCAGCTTCTCGACGCGGCTGACGGTGGTGACGACGTCGTCGAGGCGCGCGGGCGAACGGTAGTCGAGCGCGGTGCTGCGCACGACGAAGAGCACGCCCGTTTCCTCGGCGAGCCGACGCTGATCGACGCCGCACGCGCGCAGCCATTCGGTGCGCGCGCGTTCGAAGAACTTCAGGTAATTCGCGTAAAACACGATGCCACCGGCGTCGGTGTCCTCGTAGTAGACGCGCACCGGCCACGTAAAGCCGCGCCCGGCCGGTGACGACGCCGCGTCCGGCTTGCTGGTGGAATTTTCCATGCCGCGCATTCTACCGGAACGCGAGGCCCCCACGTCTTTCGTACGACTGACGTAAGTATTAAATTTGTAAGGTATTTTTAGCCGCGGTGGATACTGGTACCGGCGAATGTCTGGGCAACGGGCATCAGTTCGATCGTGTTGATGTTGACGTGCGCGGGGCGCGTGGCGATCCAGTAGATCGAATCGGCGATGTCCTCGGCCGTGAGCGGCTGCACGTCCTTGTAGACGCTGGCTGCCCGGGTGTCGTCGCCGCGAAAGCGCACGTTCGAGAACTCGGTGCCGCCGCACAGGCCCGGCTCGATGTCGGTCACGCGCAGTGCCGTGCCCGCGAGGTCAGCGCGCAGGTTCAGGCTGAACTGACGCACGAACGCCTTGGTCGCGCCATAGACGTTGCCCCCCGCATACGGCCAGCGGCCCGCCACCGAACCGATATTGAAAATGTGGCCGCGGTTGCGCTCGACCATGCCGGGCAAGAACGCGTGAGTGACCTGCACGAGACCGGTGCAGTTGGTGTCGATCATGGTTTCCCACTCGTCGAGGTCGGCCTTCTGTGCCGGCTCCACGCCCAGCGCGAGGCCGGCGTTGTTGACCAGCACGTCGATGCCGGCGAACCCGGGCGGCAGCGCGCCGGGCGCGGCTTCGACCGCCGCGCGGTCGCGCACGTCGAGCTCGATGGGCAGGAGGGCGTCGCCGAGTTCGGCGGCGAGGGCGTCGAGGCGGTCCTTGCGGCGAGCCGTGGCGACGACGCGATGTCCGCCCTTCACGAAGGCGCGAGCGATGGCGGCGCCGAATCCTGCGGACGCGCCGGTGACGAAAACGATCATGGTGGCTCTCTGGTCGGTAGAAGGCGGGAAAAGGGGAGAGCCTACTTGCAATGCCGCATGGCGGCAAGAAAGGGACAGTACGCGCGCGGATCGCATGGCCGGCGCCGCCGCACGGCGCGTCGCAGCCCGCGGGACGCCCGAGCGCACTGGGGGCGGGCGGTTGCCTATTCCCTGCCGTTCCAATAAACTAACGCGCTCAATCCCTGCGTGACTGGCGATAGGGTTCCGAAATGGCGGCGTTGGCGGTAGCCATGCGCTCGTTATTGGGGACTCAAGGTGGAACGACCCACCGTGAAGCGCAGGGTGCCGTTTTGCCGTTCGCCTGGGCAGCCTGATTTCGCGCGCTTTCGTTTGCGCTGCGGGGGCTGTCCTGCCTCGCGTGTGCGGCACCTCGTTCCGCCACGTCAAGGCTGGCCTCCTCGCCAGCAGCGCCGCGTACCCGCTACGCGTTCCGCGCGAGACCCGGTCAACCTGAACACACTTAACGGAATCCGTATGTTTGACAGAGCCGAAAGCACCATCGCCAACGTCGATCCCGAACTCTTCAAGGCGATCGAACTCGAGAACCGCCGCCAGGAAGAGCACATCGAGCTCATCGCGTCGGAAAACTACACCTCGCCCGCGGTCATGGCCGCGCAGGGTTCGCAGCTCACCAACAAGTACGCCGAAGGCTACCCCGGTAAGCGCTATTACGGCGGCTGCGAAAACGTGGATATCGTCGAGCAGCTCGCGATCGACCGCGTGAAGCAGCTGTTCGGCGCCGAAGCCGCGAACGTTCAGCCGAACTCGGGCTCGCAGGCCAACCAGGGCGTGTTCTTCGCCGTGCTCAAGCCGGGCGACACCATCATGGGCATGAGCCTCGCCGAAGGTGGTCACCTCACGCACGGCATGGCGCTGAACATGAGCGGCAAGTGGTTCAACGTCGTGAGCTACGGCCTCGACGCCAAGGAAGACATCGACTACGACGCGCTCGAAAAGCGCGCGCACGAAACCAGGCCGAAGCTGATCATCGCCGGTGCGTCGGCTTTCGCACTGCGTATCGACTTCGAGCGCATCGCCAAGGTTGCCAAGGCGGTTGGCGCGTACTTCATGGTCGACATGGCGCACTACGCCGGTCTGATCGCCGCGGGCGTCTACCCGAACCCGGTGCCGCACGCCGACTTCGTCACCACGACCACGCACAAGAGCCTGCGCGGCCCGCGCGGCGGTGTGATCCTGATGAAGGCGGAGTTCGAGAAGCAGATCAACTCGGCCATCTTCCCGGGCATTCAGGGCGGTCCGCTCATGCACGTCATTGCCGGCAAGGCCGTGGCGTTCAAGGAAGCGCTCTCGCCGGAGTTCAAGACCTACCAGCAGCAAGTGGTCGACAACGCACGCGTGCTGGCGGAGACGCTGGTCAAGCGCGGTCTGCGCATCGTTTCCGGCCGCACGGAAAGCCACGTGATGCTGGTGGACCTGCGCGCGAAGAACATCACCGGCAAGGCGGCGGAAGCCGTGCTGGGCACCGCGCACATCACGGTCAACAAGAACGCGATCCCGAACGACCCGGAAAAGCCGTTCGTGACGAGCGGTATCCGTCTCGGTTCGCCGGCCATGACGACGCGCGGCTTTGGCGTGAAGGAAGCCGAGCAGGTCGGCAACCTGATCGCCGACGTGCTCGACAATCCGGAAGACGCCGCGACGATCGAGCGCGTGAAGGCGCAGGTCGCCGAGCTGACGAAGCGTTTCCCGGTTTACCGCTAAGCCACGCGATAACCCATGCGCTGCCCCTTCTGCCGGCACGAGGACACGCAGGTCGTAGACTCGCGCGTGTCCGAAGACGGCGCCGCGATCCGGCGCCGCCGCCGCTGCCCGGCCTGCGACAAGCGTTTCACGACGTACGAGCGGGTCGAGCTGGCGATGCCTTCGATCGTCAAGAAGGATGGCAGCCGCACGGAATTCGACCGCCGCAAGATCGTGGCGAGCATGCAACTGGCGCTGCGCAAGCGCCCGGTTGCAGCCGATGCGATCGACGCGGCGGTTGCCCGTATCGAGGACCAATTGCTCGGCAGCGGCGAGCGCGAAGTGCGCAGCGAGCGCCTTGGCGAACTTGTCATGGGCGAATTGCGCGAACTCGACAAGGTGGCGTTCGTACGGTTTGCTTCGGTGTACCGACGCTTCGAGGACGTCTCCGAATTCGAAGACGTGATCGAGGAATTCCGCCGCGCGGGCGCCAACAACCCCGCGAAAAAGCGCTGAGCGCATTCCCATTTTTCTTCCCTCCTGCCAGGCCGCTGTCGTAACGCTTGCATTCTCGCGAGCCGACGTTGCGCGCACCAGCTAGCCGTTCGGCTAATTGCTTCGTTTCGTTTTCGTCCGTAGATTGATGGCAATCCGCTCGAACTAAGGATTGCTCATGAAGTCCGGAGGATTCACGCTCATTGAGACGATGGTCGTCATCGTCCTGCTGGCGATCTGCGCAACGGTTTCCACGCCTGTTTTCACCGCGTGGCGCGTGCGCGATCAGGTCGACGCGCGCGCCAACGCCATGCTCGGCACGCTCGCCTATGCACGCAACGAGGCCATACGGCGCAAGGCGCGCGTCACCGTTTGCCGCGTCGACGCCGCGCGCCATTGCCTCGAGGCGGCCAAAGCGTGTCCGTCCGGAATTGCCGACTGGTCCTGTGGCTGGGCCGTCATGATCGAGCGCGCCGGAGCGTCTATCCCGTTGCGCATCCAGCCGGCGCTCGATGCGATCTCCGTGGCGTCGGGCCTCACCGCCATCACGTTTTCGCCGCCGGCGGGGCAGACCATCGGCAGCTTGCGCAACTTCGAGATTGCCCCGCGGGTCCCGTCGGCGGCACAACGCGGTGCGGGCTGGCGTCGCTGCATACGCATCGCACAGGGGGGGCGGGCACGCATCAGCGACGGCGCATGCACGGGGGCGTCATGAGCCGGGTGATCGAGCGCGGCGAGCGCGGGTCGACGCTGCTGGAGGTCGCCATTGCGCTCGGCATCATGGCGATGTGCGGGCTCGGCCTGATGAGCACCCAGCTCGGGCTGGCCCGGCACGCGCAACTGGCAGCGGCGCGCGAGCGCGCGGCCTTTGCCGCTGACGCCGTGGCCGAAGCGGCGCGCGTGGCGCGGGCAACGCCCGCCACGACCGATCGATGGCAGGCGCTGGCGGCGAGCGTCGTGCCCGAAGGGCGGCTGACCATGTCGAGCGCGGGCGGCGACGCATCGATCGCGTCCGTGAGTTGGGCGGCGACACCGCTCGGCGCAGCGTCGGGATCGACGCCGGTTTCGCGGGTTGCGCGGTGTCTCGATGCCACGGCTTCCGCCGAGCGCGCCTGCGTCGCCCTGGCGTTTCTGCGATGAACATGCGCTGCGCCCACGGGGTCCAGCAGGCGGGCCACACGCTGCTCGAACTGACGATCGCCGTGGCGCTGGGGCTCGTGGTGACGCTTGGCGCGCTCTCGGCTTATCGCACGCAGCGTCTGGCTTACGCGCAGGCGAACGACGCCGCGCGCATCCACGACGCTGGCACGAATGCGTTGATGCTGATCGGCGAGCAGATCCAGATGGCCGGCTTCGTTGCGGCGGACGCACGTTCGCCGCCTGGCGGCCGAGCGATTTTCGGCTGCACGGCGGGGCGCCCGGTCGGCACCGATGTGGCGCTTGCCTGCGAGCTGCTGCCGAGTCGCTCCGATGGGTTGGCCGTGCGCTATCAAGGTGACAGCATATCGACCTGGCCCGTCGCAAACGGCCAGGTTACCGACTGCCTTGGGCAGGCGGTTGGCGTGGCAGGCGTGGAAATCGTGAACCGCTATCACGCCAAGGTGAGCGGGTCGACCGGCGAGAGCGAGCTCTACTGCGAGGGCTCCGGCAAGGTCGGCACGGCGCAGCCGCTCGTCGAGGGTGTCGAGCGTTTGCGCCTGCGCTACTGGACGGCGGGCGCGGCGCAAGCGGTCGAGGCTTCGGCGCTGGCGCGCGATCAGTGGGCGTCGGTCGTCGCGGTCGATCTGTGCGTGCTGGTGCGCGGAGCGGCCTTTGCGCGGCGCATCCGATACGTCGATTGCGATGGCGTGCAGGCGCTCGGCGCGGATGGGCGAGCGCGACAAGCGTTCTGGCGGCACATCGTGCTGCGTAACGTTTTGCCGGCAGCGTCATGAAAATGAGCCTGCGCGGGAAGCGTCGCACACTGGCCACGGCTCGCGGCGTGGCGCTCCCAGTCGTGCTGCTTGTCGTCGCGATGATGCTCGCGACCTCGGCGGCGTGGTTCGAGGCCGCGCTGCTGGGGCGGCGCAACGCGGATGCCGTCGCCGATCATCTGCAGGCCTTCCATGCCGCCGACGCCGCGCTCGTGTTGTGCTCGCGTGCGCTGACGAATGGCTCGCTGGCCCCACCAGCGGCGGCCACGCAGTCAGGCGAGCCGCAAGCCTGGCGGCGGCAGGACAGCTTCGAGCGGCAGACGGTTGCGCCCCTTGCTGCGTGGCCGGGGTCCGTGCGCTTGCCGCAATGCCTCGTCGAGGCCTGGCGCATCGATAGCCGTCCGCTGGTTCGCGCGTATCTCGTCACGGCGCGAGGGTTCGGCGCATCGGAAGACACCCAAAGCTGGCTGCAGGACCAGTTGGTCATCGAAACCGAGGGCGACGCGACACGCGTCGAGCATCACTGGCGCTACGTCGTCGCGAGGCCCTTTTGACGAGGCAAACGGGAGGTAAGGTGAAGAGCAACCGGTACAACGCGTTCACACTGCTCGAACTGGTCATCGCGCTGGCGGTGGCCGCCATCGTCGCCGCCTTCGCGATGCCGGGGTGGAGCGCGCAGATCGCGCGGGGACATCGCATCGACGCCGTGGCCGCGCTCTATCGCGCAGCGCAACTCGTCGATACGCAGAGCGCGTCGATGGCACTTTTGCCCACTGGGTTCGACCAGGCTTCGCCGACGGGAACGCCCGTCTACCGCCTGCGTCTCATGCCCGCCGACGATTCCAACGGCGGCTACGCCCTCGTAGCCGAGCCGGTGGAAGCCGGGCCGATGCGTGGCGATGCGTGCGGCGCCTTCGTACTCGACGCAACCGGCGCGCGCAGCAATCGTGCTGCAGGCAGCGGCGTTGTCCCGGCGTCTACGCAGATGTGCTGGAGGGACCGGTGAACGGCCTGGAGGGCTGCCGCGGGCGGCGGTGATCAGCCGGTGAGGTCGTCTTCGTCGGACTTGTCGCGGGCAGGCCGGTTCGCAGAGGTGCCGCGCTGACGCCGCACCTGCTGCCAAACGCGATACGCTTCCCACGCCGTAAAAGCGAGGCCGCCCCACTTGATGACGGGGCGCGCAGCCGAGACGATGCTCGTACGCAGCGGCTTTGCCACGATGAGCGAGATGAGCGAACTGACCAGCGGATATTCCTTGAGCAGGCTGCCGAGGCCGGAAGCCACGCCGCCGCCTGAGCGACTGAATCCGGGCACGACGAACCGCAGCCAGCTGAAGTTCGTAACCGTCGCGCGGATGTCGACGAGCGCTTCGGCCATTTCGGCACGCTCGACGCTCGCTCGCACGAGCAGCAATTCCTTGCGCAGGGCGCGCAGCTGCGGCGTCGACAGATCGTGCGCGCGGCCGCGGCGGGGGCGAAAAGCAGTGTCCGGTCGAGGTTGATTCATGGCGTCGGCTCGCGGCTAGGGGTTGCGCAGGGCGTCTCGGTCTTTCTCGAATTCCTCGAGCGTCGCCTGGAAGACGAGTGGCGCGGTGTGCAGCCCGCGGCGCGCCTTCAGGCCGCAGAAAATGGCCGCGATCGCGTAGACGACCGTGAGACCGGCGAGCGCCTCCCAGCGGTACGTGTCCCAGAAGGCGATGGCAACGAGCGCCGTGAGCGCGATCAGGGCAAGCATCGCGAACATCATCCCCGCGAGGCCAAGAAAGAGCACGCCGATGAGGCGGTCCTTCTCCTCGGCGAGTTCGATGCCGATCAGTTCTAGCCGCGTCTGTAGCATCGCGGACGCGGAGCCGAGCAGTCGGCGCAACGGCCCGTGTTCGTGTCGCTGCGAGTGGGTGTCTGTCGTCATGGCGATGGCAGGTGGCGCAGGCGGATGCCCGAGCAATGCGCAAGAAAAAACGCAACAAAAGACAGCGGGCTGAATTGCCCGGCGAGACCAAGCGGTGCGGTGGGCCGCGCCAACGAAAAGCCGTCAGGCAAGCGCTGCCAGCGCCTGGTCGAGCGCGCCGCGCGAGGGGCCCGGAGCCCACTCGCGTAGCGCGGCGAGCGCTGCTTTATTTGCGGTTGATCAGCAATCCGACCAGCACGCCCACGCCGGCGGCGATCCCGATCGACGCCCACGGATGCTCGTGGACATAGTCGTCGGTGGCGCGGGCCGCTTTCTTGCCTTTCTCGACCACGACCACCTGGACGTCGGCGGCCTTCTCTTTTGCCTGCTTCAGACGCGAGAGTGCCGTTTCGCGCAATTCCGAAGCGCGCTCACCCGTAGCGCTCGCAGCCTGCTTGAGCAGGTCCTCTGCGTCCGCGAGGACGGTTTTGATATCGGACATCAGCCTCTCCTTGTTGACTTCTGACATTGACTGGCTCCCATCGTGTCACATCACGCGTGAATCGTAACAAAGATACGGGCGCTGGCAAGCATGACGCGCCGCCACGACCTGCGAGTTCGCACGATCCGTTCCCGCGAGCGTGTATGGACGGGGCTCTGGATCCCGCTCACAAATAATCGCGAGGTGAGTCATTGATTTGATCCGGCACCTAAAGTTTCCTCCAATCGGCTCAAAATTACAAAAACTCATACTGGTGTGAGCCGATGTTCGTTCGCGGGGCGCAACCTGGGCCTGTATGCTTGAGTGTTGTAAACGTCTACTGGATCAACGGGCAGCGCGCGCCGGTTCGATCAAACCCGTTCACTTCGTTCAGAGGAACCGCACCATGAGTCTACGTCTTGGCGATATCGCACCCGACTTCGAGCAGGATTCGAGCATTGGCCGCATCAAGTTTCACGAGTGGCTCGGCAATAGCTGGGGCGTGCTGTTTTCACACCCGGCCGACTTCACGCCGGTCTGCACGACCGAGCTTGGCCTGACCGCCAGGCTCAAGGACGAATTCGAGAAGCGCAACGTGAAGACGATTGCGCTTTCGGTGGATAGCGCCCAGTCGCACAACGAGTGGATCAAGGACATCAACGAGACGCAAGCCGCTAACGTCGGCTTCCCGATTCTCGCGGACGGCGACCGCAAGGTGTCCACGCTGTACGACATGATCCATCCGAACGCGAATGAGACGCTCACTGTGCGCTCGCTCTTCGTGATCGACCCGAACAAGAAGGTGCGCCTCATCATCACCTATCCGGCGAGCACGGGCCGCAACTTCGACGAGGTGCTGCGCGTGATCGACTCGCTGCAGCTCACCGACAACTATCAGGTCGCGACGCCCGGCAACTGGAAGCAGGGCGACGACGTCGTGATCGTGCCGTCGCTGAAGGACGAGGAAGTCCTCAAGCAGAAGTTCCCGAAGGGCTACAAGGCCCTGCGTCCGTATCTGCGCATGACACCGCAGCCCAACAAGTAAGCCGTTCGGCCAGCGTCCGCGTCACGGGCGCCGAAACAGAAACGCCGCACGAAACGAATCGTGCGGCGTTTTTTCATGCGCCGGCGAAGCCGGGCCGGGCGGCGATCAGAAGAACGCCTGAATGCCCGTTTGTGCGCGGCCGAGGATCAGCGCGTGGATGTCGTGCGTGCCTTCGTACGTGTTCACCACTTCGAGATTCACGAGGTGGCGCGCCACGCCGAACTCGTCGGAAATGCCGTTGCCGCCCAGCATGTCGCGGGCGAGACGCGCGATGTCGAGCGACTTGCCGCACGAGTTGCGCTTCATGATCGACGTGATCTCGACGGCCGCCGTGCCTTCGTCCTTCATGCGGCCAAGACGCAGGCAGCCCTGCAGCCCGAGCGTGATTTCCGTTTGCATGTCGGCGAGCTTCTTCTGGATCAGCTGGTTCGCGGCAAGCGGGCGGCCGAACTGCTTGCGGTCGAGCACGTACTGGCGCGCGGTGTGCCAGCACGATTCCGCGGCGCCGAGCGCGCCCCAGGCAATGCCGTAGCGCGCCGAGTTCAGGCAGGTGAACGGACCGCGCAGGCCCTTCACGCCCGGCATGAGGTTTTCTTCCGGCACGAACACTTCGTCGAGCACGATTTCGCCGGTGATCGAAGCGCGCAGACCCACCTTGCCATGGATGGCCGGCGCCGACAGACCCTTCCAGCCCTTCTCCAGAATGAAGCCGCGGATGTCGTCCTTGCCGTCTTCTTCGAGCTTCGCCCAGACGACGAAAACATCGGCGATCGGCGAGTTCGTGATCCACATCTTCGCGCCCGAGAGCGCGTAGCCGCCGTTCACTTTCTTCGCGCGCGTGACCATGCTGCCCGGGTCCGAGCCGTGGTTCGGCTCCGTGAGACCGAAGCAGCCGATCCATTCGCCGCTGGCGAGCTTGGGCAGGTACTTCTGCTTTTGCGCTTGCGAGCCGAATTCGAAGATCGGCACCATCACGAGCGACGACTGCACCGACATCATCGAGCGATAGCCCGAGTCGATGCGCTCGACTTCGCGCGCGATGAGGCCATAGGCGACGTAATTGAGGCCGGGGCCGCCGTATTGCTCGGGAATCGTCGGGCCGAGCAGGCCGACTTCGCCCATCTCGCGGAAGATCGAGGCGTCTGTCTTCTCGTGGCGAAACGCTTCCAGCACGCGCGGCGCGAGCTTGTCCTGGGCATACGCGGCGGCGGCGTCGCGCACCATGCGCTCCTCTTCGGTGAGCTGCTGGTCGAGCAGAAGCGGGTCTTCCCAATGGAACTGGGCGTGTGCGGCCATGGTGTCTCTCCTTTCCTCAAATCCTTGAAATGGGCAAATTTGCGCTTGACGTAAGTTCCGCTATGCGGAACAATGTTTTGAAAATTGACTTTAGTGTAGCACCAGGGCACCCATGTCTGCATCCGGAATGACTACGACTTCCTCTTTTTCTGCTTCGCTGGCTGAGGGGCCGGTCGACGAGCGCAAGTTCGTCGTGGCGCTCGCCCGCGGGCTCGACCTGCTGCGCGCATTCCGTCCCGGCGAGACGCTGCTCGGCAACCGCGATTTCGTGGAGCGCACGGGCCTGCCCAAGGCGACCGTGAACCGGCTCGCGTACACGCTCACCGTGCTCGGCTATCTGCGCTTTGACGAGTCGCTAGGCAAATATGCGCTCGACGCCGGGGTGCTGTCGCTCGGCTTTGCGCTGCTTTCCGGCACGGACACGCTCGAACTCGCCCGCCCGCATATGCGCGCATTCGCGCGCGAGGTGGGCGCCGCGGTGTCGCTGGGGTGCCGTGACGGCCTCGACGTGATCTATCTGGAGACGATCCGCAGCGAGACGGCGCTCACGCTCGGCCTCGCGTCGGGCTCGCGGCTCTCGATGCTGACGAGTTCGATGGGCCGCGCGTATCTGGCCGTGCAGCCCATCGATGTGCGGATGGCGTTGTTCGCGGAACTGGAGAAGACAGCGGGCGCCGAAGGGCCGGCGTTGGTTGCGGCCGCGAAACACGAGATCGAGGTGTTCGGCAAGGAGGGGTGCTGCTATTCGTTTCGCGACTGGCACGAAGACGTCAACGCGGTGGCGGTGCCGTTTCGCGAGCCGCGCGAGCGTCGCTGGCTCGTGCTCAGCTGCAGCGGGCCGGCTTCGTCGATGGGCCCCGAGGTGTTTCGCGAGCGCGTGGCGCCGCTTCTGAAGTCGCTGGCGCGCCGTCTTGGTGAAACGGTCTGATGAACGAGGCGCGCGCCGCAGCGCGCACAAAAAAGCCGACTTTCAGGTCGGCTTTCTTCTTGGTGATGTGCGCGAGGCTCAGTGGTTCAGGCGGCCGAGCAGCAGGAACTCCATGAGCGCCTTCTGCACGTGCAGGCGGTTTTCCGCCTCGTCCCAGACTACGCTCTGCGGGCCGTCGATCACCTCGGCGCTCACTTCCTCGCCGCGGTGCGCGGGCAGGCAGTGCATGAAAAGCGCATCGGCGTTGGCGCGGGCCATCATCGGCGCGTCCACGCACCAGTCGGCGAAGGCCTGCTTGCGCGCTTCGTTTTCGGCCTCGAAGCCCATGCTGGTCCAGACGTCGGTCGTGACGAGGTCGGCGCCGTCGCAGGCGTCGTGCGGGTCGTCGAACACTTCGTAGAACGGTTTGCTTTCCGGCGCGACCAGCGCCGGATCGAGCGGATAACCCGGCGGCGTGGAGATGCGCAGCTTGAAGCCGAGGATCTGCGCAGCTTCGATCCACGTGTAGAGCATGTTGTTGGCGTCGCCGACCCACGCCACGGTCTTGCCGCGGATCGGACCGCGGTGCTCGTAGTACGTGAAGATGTCGGCCAGCACCTGGCAGGGGTGGTACTCGTTCGTGAGACCGTTGATGACCGGCACGCGCGAGCTTTCGGCGAAGCGCTGCAGGATGTCCTGGCCGAATGTGCGGATCATGATGATGTCGACCATGCGCGAGATGACCTGCGCCGAATCTTCGATCGGCTCGCCGCGGCCGAGCTGCGTGTCGCGCGTGTTCATGAACACCGCGTGGCCGCCCAGCTGGAAGATACCCGCTTCGAACGAAAGGCGCGTGCGCGTGGAGCTCTTCTCGAAGATCATCGCCAGCGTGCGGTCGTGCAGCGGGTGATAGGTCTCGTAGTTCTTGAACTTGCGCTTCAGGATGCGCGCACGCTCCAGCACATATTCATATTCGTCAAGGGAGAAATCCTTGAACTGCAGGTAATGGCGTATGGTCCGGGAGGTCATGAAACAAAAACGGCGCCCGATCCGGCCTCGAACTACAGGATTGGGCCGGCGACGCCGCTGCGGTTGGTGGTAAGTCAAAGCAGCATAAAGGATTTTACGCATTTTGACGAGTTGCCCAAAATATAGGCAGGGCGCCCCGGCGTACGGTGGGTGGCACTTTTGCGACGGCTTTCGTGCCTGTTTTGCGGGCATCGCGAGAGCCCGGATCCAGCCTTTCAAGTGCCTTGTGTGCACTGCGTCAAAACGGTCAGTGCGCTATAATCCCAGAGATTTCTTAGGCACGACAAACGGGCCCTGAACGTGTGTGACGGCAAGGTGGCAACACCTCGCGGCCGCGCCAGGAAAGCCCGCTGGAGCGGCCTGTGCGCCGACTGGCAGTGCGCCGCGAAATCGTCCTGTCGATCCCGTTGCGAGACCTGCTTGCGACACGCGTCGGCGGCGATGATCGAGACTTTACGCCAGGCGGGATGCGCGGCAGCCGTTTCCTATCCATCGGACTGTCCATGCGTGTGGCGGCGGGCGACCCCCGCGGCCGGCGTTCCGCGGTACCCGCGCGGGCGCAGCGCTCGTGCCGCCGTTACACGCTGCAAACGCACCCAGCAGCTACACACACAGGTACTCCTGCATGGCCGACGAAGCTCCAACCGAATACTTCATTCAAGGCATCACCAGCGCGGGGAAGAAGTTTCGTCCGAGTGACTGGTCGGAGCGCCTCGCCGGGGTGATGTCGAGCTTTGGTCCGAAAGCGTCGGCCAATGCTCGCGGCCCGAATGCGTATCTGCGCTACTCGCTCTATGTGCGCCCGACGATGATCGGCGACCTCAAGGTCGTCGTGCTGGACTCGCGCCTGAAGGACATCGAGCCCATGGCCTTCAATTTCGTGATGAACTTCGCGAAGGACAACGACCTCGTCGTGACCGAGGCGTGCGAACTGCCTCACGACCACGCCACGCAGCAAGCCAACGTGCGCTGACGGCGCGGCGCAGGCAACGGACGGACCCGCCTCGGTGGGTTTTTTTGCGCCCGGCAGAAACAAAAAACCCGCCGAGGCGGGTTTTTTGTGGTGCAGCTCAAAGAGGGATGCCAGCCGTGGCCGGCAATCCGGATCTCTTTACTGCGCGGCCTGCATTGCCTTGACGGCAGCAGCCAGGCGGCTCTTATGGCGAGCGGCCTTGTTCTTGTGAACGATCTTCTTGTCGGCGATGATGTCGAGCGTCTTGCCCGATGCCTTCAGAACTTCAGCAGCCTTAGCCTGGTCGCCGGCGTCGATTGCCTTGCGAACAGCCTTGATGGCGGTGCGGAACTTCGAGCGCAGTGCCGAGTTGTGCGAGTTTGCTTTCGCGGCCTGACGGGCGCGCTTGCGTGCTTGTGCGGAGTTTGCCATTGCGATTCCTTGTGATTGCGGAGCGTGGTGCGACCGACGCTCTTTGCCTGGATTTGAACGACCGGCAGCGATGCCTGAAACGTTCAAAACGGTATTTGCCAGCTGAGTTTCGCTCAACCAGCCGCGCCTTTTGTGCCAGAGCGGGTTGCTGACGCCGGGTTGCTGACGCTTTCCTGCTCTCTTTCCAAGACGCGTTTCGAGCCCTCTGGGAGAACTCGAATCGATGATTATAGCAACAGAATCATGATGGTGGCAATCACAGTGCGATAGCGAAGACAAGCGCCGCCGGACGTGAACGCCTTTCACGCGACACGGTCACAATCAGCGCGCCTGGTCTTTGCCTCCCGCTCGCCTGCGGCGTCGTGCGGGGTTTTGCGCCGACCTTTGCGCTGCGCATCCGCGATGGAGCGGACGACGCCCGTATAATGACCGCCCCATGAATCTATTCCGAGCCCTGCTGACAGTCAGCGGCTTCACGCTGCTGTCGCGCGTGACCGGTCTGGCCCGAGAAACGCTGATTGCGCGCGCCTTCGGTGCGAGCCAGTACACCGACGCTTTCTACGTCGCGTTTCGTATTCCCAACCTGCTGCGCCGCATCTCGGCGGAGGGCGCCTTTTCGCAGGCGTTCGTGCCGATTCTCGCGGAGTTCAAGAACCAGAAGGGCCACGACGCCACACGCGCGCTCGTCGACGCCACCTCGACCGTGCTTGCCTGGGTGCTCGCCGTCCTCTCGTTGCTCGGCATTTTCGGCGCATCGTTCGTCGTGATCGTGGTCGCGTCGGGCTTGAAGAGCGACGGGCAAGCGTTCCCGCTTGCCGTCACGATGACGCGCATCATGTTCCCCTATATCGTGTTCATCTCGCTGACGTCGCTCGCGTCGGGCGTGCTCAACACGTACAAGCAGTTCTCGCTGCCCGCGTTCGCGCCGGTGCTGCTCAATGTCTCGTTCATCACGGCGGCAGTGGCCTTCGCGCCGCACATGAAGCAGCCCGTCTACGCGCTCGCGTGGGCCGTGATCGTCGGCGGCGTGCTGCAGTTCATCGTGCAGTTGCCGGGCTTGAAGCGCATCGACATGATGCCGCGCATCGGCCTGAACCCGCTCAAGGCGCTCGCGCACAAAGGCGTGAAGCGGGTGCTCGCGAAGATGGTGCCCGCCATGTTCGCCGTCTCGGTCGCGCAGATCAGCCTCATCATCAATACCAATATCGCCTCGCGTCTGGGGCCCGGCGCGGTGTCGTGGATCAACTACGCCGACCGCCTGATGGAGTTCCCGACCGCGCTGCTCGGCGTGGCGCTCGGCACGATCCTGCTGCCGAGCCTCTCGAAAGCGCACGTCGATGCCGATCCGCACGAGTACTCGGCGTTGCTCGACTGGGGCCTGCGCGTGACGTTCCTGCTTGCCGCGCCTTCGGCCGTTGCGCTCTTTTTCTTCGCCGAGCCGCTCACGGCCACGCTGTTTCACTACGGCAAGTTCGACGCCACGTCCGTCATCATGACGGGTCGCGCGCTCGCGGCCTACGGCGTGGGGCTCGTCGGCCTCATCCTCATCAAGATCCTCGCGCCCGGCTTCTACGCGCGTCAGGACATCAAGACGCCGGTCAAGATCGGTGTGGGCGTGCTCATCGCCACGCAGATCAGCAACTACCTCTTCGTGCCGATCTTCTCGCACGCGGGCTTGACGCTCTCGGTCGGCCTCGGCGCCTGCATGAACGCGCTGCTGCTGTTCATCGGGCTGCGCCGCCGCGGCATCTATATGCCGTCCTCCGGCTGGGCGACGTTCTTCGTGCAGTTGCTCGGGGCATGTCTCGTGCTGGCCGGGGCGATGCACTGGTGCGCCATCAGCTACGACTGGATCGCACTGCGTCATGCGCCGCTCGAGCGCATCGCGTTGCTCGGTGCGTGCCTCGTCCTGTTCGCGGCGCTATATTTCGGTATGCTTTGGCTGATGGGCTTCAAATACGCGTACTTCAAGAGGCGGGCGAAGTGACGACGATGACTACGCGGGTTCTGGATTATTTCAGCGCGCTCGTTGCGGACGACGAGAGCCTGCCGCTCACCGAGGCGGCACTCGCGATCGCGCAGGACGCTTATCCCGATCTCGATCTGCAAGGCACGCTTGCCGAGATCGACGAACTCGCGCTGCGTGTGCGCCGCCGCATGCCCGAAGGGGCGGACGTGCGCCAGCAGGTTGCCGTGCTCAACCGCTGCTTCTTTCGCGAGATGGGTTTCGCGGCCAACCTCAACGACTTTCTCGACCCCGAAAACAGCCATCTGAACGCCGTGCTCAAACGCCGGCGCGGCATCCCCATTTCGCTCGCGGTGCTGTATCTGGAAATGGCGACCCAGCTCGGCCTGCCGGTGAAGGGCGTGTCGTTTCCGGGACATTTTCTGCTGCGCGTGGCGTTGCCCGAAGGCGACGAGATGCTCGATCCCACCACGGGCCGCACGCTCACCGAATCCGACATGGTGGAGATGCTCGAGCCGTTCGTGGCCAACGCCGGCGATTCCGTGGCGCGCGCGCTGCGCATGCTGCTCGAGCCGGCCACCCGCCGCGAGATCGTCGCGCGCATGCTGCGCAACCTGAAGTCGGTCTATCTGCAGACCGAGCGCTGGCAGCGCCTGCTGGCCATCCAGCAGCGGCTCGTCATCCTGCTGCCGGAGAACATCGAGGAAGTGCGCGACCGCGGCTTCGCTTATGCTCGGCTCGACTATCTGCGCCCGGCGCTCGAAGACCTCGAACACTATCTCGACGAGCGCCCCGACGCGGAAGACGCGACCGTCGTCGAGTCGCAGCTGCACGAGTTGCGCCAGCGCACGCTCGATAACGACTGAAACCCGCGGCCTGGCCGCAGAAAAAAGCCCGCGACAAAAGTCGCGGGCTTTTTTTCGCGCGGGGAGAGCGCGCGCCGTTACTTCGGCTGCATGCGGATCGCGCCGTCCAGACGGATCACCTCGCCGTTGAGCATCGGATTCTCGACGATCTGCTTGACGAGCATCGCGTACTCATCCGGCTTGCCGAGGCGCGGCGGGAACGGGACCATCGCGCCGAGCGCATCCTGCACCTCCTTGGGCATCCCGAGCAGCATCGGCGTTTCGAAGATGCCGGGCGCGATTGTCATCACGCGGATGCCGCTGCGCGAAAGGTCGCGCGCAATCGGCAGCGTCATTGCGACGACGCCGCCCTTCGACGCGGCGTAGGCCGCCTGGCCGATCTGGCCGTCGTAAGCGGCTACTGAAGCCGTGTTGACGATCACGCCGCGCTCGCCGCCCTCGCTGGCTGCGGTCTGGGCGATGGCGGCCGCACCGAGGCGGATCATGTTGAAGGTGCCGATCAGATTGACCGAAATGGTCTTCGAGAACGTGTCGAGCGGATGCGGGCCGTCCTTGCCCACGGTCTTCACGGCGGGCGCGATGCCCGCGCAGTTCACGAGGCCGCGCAGCGTGCCGCGCGCAGTTGCCGCGGCCACGGCGCGCGCGCCGTCGTCCTCGCTCGCGACGTTGCACTTCACGAACGTGCCGTCCAGTTCCTTCGCGAGCGCGTTGCCGGCGTCCTCATTGAGGTCGGCGATGACGACCTTGCCGCCTTCGGCCGCAATCAGACGCGCGCTGGCCGCGCCGAGCCCCGACGCGCCGCCGGTGATGAGAAATACGTTGCCGCGGATTTGCATCTTTCGTCTCCTGTCGTTATGGCCATGCTGTCCCGCGTAGAGAGGCAATGCGCGCGAGACTCACCAAAAACAAAACGGGCCGGCTGGCGTCGCGTCCCGAATCACCTCGGGAGTGCGGCGCCAGCCGGCCCGCAGGCAAACCAGCAAGTATGCCGAAACCGGCTCCGGGGCGGACTTTGACCCGGCGGACTTTGGCCCGCTTACTTGAGCGCTTCGAACGCGCGCTCGCGAATTTCGTCGACGCTGCCGAGGCCCGAGATGGCGCGATACTGCGGCGCCTGCAGGCCGTTTTCCTCACCGCGCTTCGCCCAGTCGCTGTAGTACGCGATGAGCGGCTTGGTCTGGGCGACGTACACGTCAAGACGCTTGCGCACCGTTTCTTCCTTGTCGTCGTCGCGCTGGACGAGCGGTTCGCCCGTCACGTCGTCCGTCATGTCCACTTTCGGCGGATTGAACTTGACGTGATACGTGCGGCCCGAAGCCGGGTGCATGCGGCGGCCGCTCATGCGCGTGATGATCTCGTCGAACGGCACGTCGATCTCGAGCACGTAGTCGATCGCGACGCCCGCCTGCTTCATCGCTTCGGCTTGCGGCAGCGTGCGCGGGAAGCCGTCGAACAGGTAGCCGTTCTGGCAGTCGGGCTCCTGAAGGCGCTCCTTCACGAGATTGATGATGAGCTCGTCGGTCACGAGTTCGCCGGCGTCCATGAATCGCTTCGCTTCGAGGCCAAGCGGCGTACCGGCCTTGACGGCCGCGCGCAGCATGTCGCCCGTCGAGATTTGCGGAATGCCGAACTTTTCCTTGATGAAGGTTGCCTGGGTTCCCTTGCCCGCGCCCGGGGCGCCCAACAGGATCAAACGCATGTGAACAATCTCCGATCTGTGTGAATTCTTGCGGCGCGGCGGCTGCCCCGCACGCGCGGTGGGGCGGCATCGTCAGCGTCGTGCGTCTCCTCGCCCGTTCGCTCACGGCCGTCGAGGCAGTGCTGGCGGGGGCGACGGCATGTCCCGCGCGGCTTTCGCCCGGTGTTCATGAGTGGCACTGGACACGGGGCGGCGCTGCAAGACGGTGCCGAAAAGCGGGGAAACCCCGACGCACAAAGGCTTTAGACGGCTCGCGCAAACAATTGATTATGCCATGGGATTTTTGCCCCACGGACGGAATTAAGGCCGGTATAACGCCTGCACACGGGCGAGGTCGGCGGGGGTGTCGACGCCCGGCGCGGGTGCCTCGGTCGTCACGAGCACCGCGATGCGCTCGCCGTGCCACATCGCGCGAAGCTGCTCCAGCGCCTCGACCTGCTCGATCGGCGAATGCGCGAGCGAGGGGTAGCTGCGCAGGAATTTCGCGCGGTACGCGTACAGGCCGATGTGGCGGTAGACGGTCGCGGGAGCCGGCGGGGCGGGCATTGCGCCGAGATCGAGGCGCGCCGGCGACCAGTGGGGCTGCCAGGCGTCGCGGGCCCAGGGAATGGGCGCGCGCGAGAAGTAGAGCGCAACGCCGCGGACGTCCAGCACGACCTTCACGACGTTCGGGCTGAAGATTTCGTCGGGCGCCGTGATGGGATGCGCGGCAGTGGCGATCGCGCATTCGGGGTGCGCGGCGAGGTGCGACGCAACGTCGCACACGAGCGCGGGGTCGATCAGCGGCTCGTCGCCCTGCACGTTGACCACGATCGTCTCGTCGCTCCAGCCGTAGTGCTCGGCGACCTCGGCTAAGCGGTCGGTGCCCGACGGGTGGTCGGCGCGCGTGAGCACGGCCTCGAAACCGTGGGCGCGGGCGGCGTCGAGCACGCTCTGGGCGTCCGAGGCGATCAGCACCTGCTGCGCGCCCGAAGCGCGCGCGCGCTCGGCCACGCGTACCACCATGGGCTTGCCGCCGATGTCGGCGAGCGGTTTGTTCGGCAGCCGCGTGGACGCGAGACGCGCCGGGACGACGGCGATGAAGGGTTGCACGGGTGCGGTCATGGCCAGTTCGAGCTAGGACAGGAAAGGGGGATTGGGGAAACCGGTTCGGGAAACCGCCTTGGGAGACGACAGCGCGCCGGGGGGCGGCGCGCGTGACCCGGTTTCGAGCCAGTAAGACGAGATGAGCGGAGTGAGCGGCGCGGGTGGCGCCGCCCGCGCGCCTTACGCGGCGCTCGGCCCGTGCGGATCGACCGGCGTGCCTTCCACGGTTTGACGCGCTTCGTCGACGAGCATGACCGGAATGCCGTCCCGGATCGGGTAGGCGAGCTTGTCGGCGTTGCAGATCAGCTCCTGCGCGGCGCGGTCATAGCTGAGCGGGCCCTTGCAGATCGGGCAGACCAGGATTTCAAGCAGACGAGCGTCCACGAAGTTTCTCCACAACCAGGGTAATGAGGCGATGATCGAGCGCGGCTTCAACGGGGACGACCCAGATGCGCGCGTCGTTCCAGGCCCCCAATTTTACTGCATCCTTTTCAGTGACCAGGATCGCGTCGGCGGTGACGTCGGCGAACGGGTTGGTTGCGTAGGCGTAGTGGTCGGGCAGCGGCAGCGTTTGCGGCGCGAGGCCGGCCGCGCGCAGCGTCGCGAAAAAGCGCTCCGGCGAACCGATGCCGGCCGCCGCCACGAGGCGCAGCGCGCCCGGCGATCCCTGTGTGCCTGCGTCTTGCCCCACTGCGGCCGCGCCGGCGGCAAACTGCGCGAGCGGACGCCGCAGCGCCGGATTGGCGAGATGCCAGGCGTCGGCGGGTTCGAGCTTGAGCGCGAACGTATTCGGCCAGGCCGGCAGCGTGCGCTCGAACGGGTTGTTCACCAGCGTGGCGTCGCGCCGGCGCGAGAGCGGCTCACGCAGCGGGCCCGCCGGCAGCAGAAAGCCATTGCCGCCCAGGCGATGGTCGAACACCACGATCTCGACGTCGCGCACCAGGCGGTAGTGCTGCAGGCCGTCGTCGCTCACGATCACGTCGACATCGCCGTGAGCGCCGCACAGCGCCGTGGCCGCGGCCACGCGGTCGGGCGAGACCCAGACGGGCACGCCCGTGCGGCGGGCGATCAACAGGGGTTCGTCGCCGCAAAGGCGCGCGGGCGTATCGGCCGTGACGGGCGTGGGGCGGGCGATTTTCGCGCCATACCCGCGCGAGACCACGCCCGGCGAGAAGCCCGCGGCGCGCAGCGCCTCGACGAGCGCGATCACCGTGGGCGTCTTGCCCGTGCCACCCACGGTCACGTTGCCGACCACCACCACGGGCACGCCCACACGAACGCTCTTGAGCCAGCCCGCCGCGAAGGCGGCGCGGCGCGCACCGCTCACGGCGGCGAACGCGGCGGCGAGCGGCGTGAGCCCCCAGGCGAGTGCGCCGCGGCGTTGCCAGGCGTGCGCAAACTGCGCTTCGAGGCGTTCCTTGAGACTGGAGACGGGGCCGCTCATCGGCAATATGCGCGGTAATTTGCGCGCGAAGCGCCGCACGCGGTATGCGGGAAGCAGACAGGCAGGGCGGGCATCGGGTCGGTTCTCCGGTTCCAGGTGAGCTGAGCGACAAACAGGACGGCAGACGAATGACCTGCGCATGCGAGTGATGCGGCACAGGCGTTCGTGAACCCGGCACTCTAGCGCGGGTAGGCGTTACGCGGCAAGTTGCCGGGCCGCACGCAACTGTCGGTTGCCTGCAAGCCGCGCGAAACGCCCGAAAAATCGACGCCTGTGGATAACTTTGTGGAGAAGTACATCCCGGGAAGGCGCAAAAGCCCATTCCTCGGCCTCTCCATCGGCCTGTAAGGATGTGATATCGATAAAAAACGTATAGAAATCAATGGCGTGAGCGATTTTTTCAGCGTTTGCGGGCCGGCTGCGGTCAGCATGCCGCATGACAGCGCCGATGTGGACACTTCGCGGGGCTTGCGGGCCGGGTCTCATTCGTGCTGGACTATCGCCCCCCGAACGGTCTATCGTCTGTCCGGCCAAGGTTTCTCCACACCCTTACGCATGCTATCCGACCGCTTCTCCGCTTCCTCCGCGCCTTCGGGCGACGTCGTCGTGCCGGTCTCGGCGCTCAACCGGGCGATCGCCTCGATGCTCGAGCGCACGTTCCCGCTTGCATGGATTTCCGGCGAAGTTTCCAACTTTACGCGCGCCGCGAGCGGCCACTGGTACTTCTCGATCAAGGACGCCCAGGCGCAGATTCGCTGCGTGATGTTCCGTGGCCGTGCGCAGTACGCCGAATTCACGCCGCGCGAAGGCGACCGTATCGAAGTGCGCGCGCTCGTCACGATGTACGAGCCGCGCGGCGAACTCCAGCTGAATGTCGAGGCCGTGCGGCGTACCGGCCAGGGCCGCCTTTATGAAGCCTTCCTGCGGCTGAAGGCGCAACTCGAAGCCGAGGGGCTCTTCGACCCGGAGCGCAAACGCGCGCTGCCCTCGCATCCGCGCGCCATCGGCGTGATTACGTCGATGCAGGCCGCCGCGCTGCGCGACGTGCTGACCACGCTGTGCCGCCGCGCGCCGCACGTGCCGGTGATCGTCTACCCCGCGCCGGTGCAGGGCGCGGGCTCGGCGGAAAAACTCACGGTGATGCTGGAGACAGCGAACGCGCGCAACGAGGTGGACGTGCTCGTGCTGTGCCGCGGCGGCGGCTCGATCGAGGACCTGTGGTCGTTCAACGACGAGGCGCTTGCCCGCGCGATCGCGGCCAGCGCCATTCCCGTGGTGAGCGGCGTGGGGCACGAAACCGATTTCACGATCGCCGATTTTGCCGCCGACGTGCGCGCGCCGACGCCCACTGGCGCGGCGGAACTCGTCAGTCCGCAGCGCACGCTGCTGCTGCGCGACCTCGACCAGCGCCATGCCACGCTCGCACGCGATTTCGGCCGTCTGCTCGAGCGGCGCGCGCAGCAGCTCGACTGGCTGGCGCGCCGGCTCGTTTCGCCCGTCGAGCGGCTCGCGCAGCAGCGCACGCACCTGCGCCAGCTGACGATACGGCTCGCTTCGGCCGGCTCGCGTGCCAGCGCCGAGGCCCGTGCGCGCCTGAACGTCATGCAGATGCGCTGGCAGCGCGCGCGGCCCGACGCCGCCGCGCAGCACGCCCAGCTGGAGTCGCTCGGCCGGCGTCTGGACGGCGCCTTCGCGCGCCAGCGCGAGCGCGAAGCGGCGCGCGTTTCGGAGCTCACGGCCCGCCTCGAAGTGCTGAGCCCGCAACGCACGTTCGAGCGCGGCTACGCGGCGCTGCTCGATGCGCAAAGCGGTGCAGCGGTGCGCTCGCCCGCCACGCTCAAGCCCGGCAAGCGGCTCACCGTGCATCTCGCGCAGGGCAGCGCCGACGTCGCGCTCGCCGATGTCCAGCCGCGTCTCGCCGACGGTTTCTGATCTGGGCTCGCAGCCGGCCTGCCGGGCCCGTTGCTTGCTGCTCAGCGAGGCACCGGCGCAATCGCCCGATCGCTTCGCCTCGACGAAATATCGTCGAGGCAAGCGATTGTTGCAGTCTCGTTGCAGGAAGTTTGCACACCGGTTGCGCGAAGATTGCAACGCGATTGCAGCCGTCTCGCCTGCGCGCCAAGCAGGCATGGAAAGCGTTGTTCGAGCGTCGTTGCATCGGCGCAAAACGCATCGCGGTTCATTCGGAAAAGCCCTGCGCAAACGATATCCGGCATAAAGGCCGCTCGTTTGCGGGGTTATTCCAACTCGCCTACAATCGAGTGCTCCATGCCGGTTATCACGCAGAACTCCCCATAACACGACGAAGGAACCGCATCATGTCATTTACGCTCCCGCCGCTGCCGTTCGCGAAGAACGCCCTCGCTCCGCACATGTCGGAAGAGACGCTCGAGTTCCACTACGGCAAGCACCACCAGGCTTACGTCACGAATCTGAACAACCTGATTCCGGGCACCGAGTTCGAAAAGCTCTCGCTCGAAGAGATCGTCAAGAAGTCGTCGGGTGGCGTGTTCAACAACTCGGCGCAGATCTGGAATCACACGTTCTTCTGGAACAGCCTCTCGCCGCAAGGCGGCGGCGCACCGTCGGGCGCGCTCGGCGACGCGATCAACGCCAAGTGGGGCTCTTACGACGCGTTCAAGGAGGCCTTCACGAAGGCTGCCGTGGGCAACTTCGGTTCGGGCTGGACGTGGCTCGTGAAGAAGGCTGACGGCTCGCTCGACATCGTGTCGACCAGCAACGCCGCCACCCCGCTCACGACCGACGCCAAGGCGCTCCTCACGATCGACGTGTGGGAACACGCTTACTACATCGACTACCGCAACGCGCGTCCGAAGTTCGTCGAAGCGTTCTGGAACATCGTGAACTGGAACTTCGCAGCACAGAACTTCGCGTAATACGAAGCCCTGCTGAATGCGCCGCACTGGCTGCGGCACATGCAAAAGCCCTCGATGCGAGTCGAGGGCTTTTTTGTTTTGTGCGAAGCGTTTTATACAAACGAAATTACGCAAACGCGGCGATGGTTTCCTGCGTCGAGCGCACGTGGCCCATGCGGCGAAACAGTTTCTCGAACGAAAAGTGATGCATCTCTTCGTTCAGACCCGAGGTGGCGTCTTCGACGAACACGAGCTTGAAGCCGAGATCGAACGCCGCGCGCGCGGTGGATTCGACGCCGAAGTTCGTGGCGATGCCGCCGATGACGATGGTGTCGATGCCGCGGCGGCGCAGTTGCTGCTCGAGGTTCGTGCCGTAGAACGCGCCCCACTGGCGCTTGGCGACGATCACGTCCTCGGGTTGCGCGCCGATCTCGGGCACGAGTTCCGAGGCTTCGGCCGGTGCGGGCGGCGTGTCGGGCGTGCGGCCGGGCGCGTCGGCGGGCAACGCGAGCAGTTCGTTCAGGAGCACGTGCACCCAGACGACGGTGCCGCCCTTGGCGCGCAGTGCGTCCGCGAGCGGTTTGGCGTTGGCGACGACCTGCGCGCCGCTATGGGGCGCGATCTGGCGGCCTACGATGCCGTGCTGAAGGTCGATCATCACGAGCGCCGTGGTGCGCGCATTCAGTGAAAGTGCTTGCGTCATGGTTCACCTATATGTGAGGATGGCTTCACATAATCATACACGAATGTGAAGGAGGCTTCAGATATGGCGGCAGACCCGCTTGCGCGCAAAGAGGCGCAAAAGGAAGAGGCACGCGACAACGCCCGGCGCGTGCCGCGTCAGGAACGCGCGGCGCGCACGGTCGACGCGCTGCTCGAAGCCGCAGGCGAAGCCTTCGCCGAGCGCGGCTTCGAAGCGGCGACGATGACGCAGATCGCGCAGCAGGCGGGCGTTTCGGTGGGCGCGGCGTATCAGTACTTTCCGAACAAGGAGGCACTGGCCCTCGCGCTGCGCAAGCGCTATGGCGACGAAATGGACGCGCGCTGGAGCGCGCTCATCGCCGCGCACGACGATGCAGGCCAGCTTGCGCTCGCGCAGTTGGTCGAGCGTCTGTTCGACCTGATGGTCGATCTGATGCACGACTATCCCGCGTATTTGCCGCTGCTTTCCGTGCCGCTCGGCTTCAAGCGCGATGCGGCCGTGCGCAATCTGCTGCGCCAGCGTTTCACGGCGCTCTTCCTGCGTTATCAGCCGGCGCTTGCGTCGGACGAGGCCTATCGCGTGGCCGAAGTCATGCTGCAGGTCATCAAGAGCCTCAACCCACTATACGCCGCGGCGAAGCCGAAGGAGCGCAAGCTGCTGGTCGCCGAGTACAAGGGCGTGCTGGCGGCGTGGCTCGCCGTGCGGCTCGCGTGAGCCCGCGAGCCGCGGACACAGCGCTTTAGCGCAGCAACGGGTCGTCGCGCGACTCGAGCACGCGGTCGATCAGGCCGTACTCGGCGGCCGCGTGGGCCGACATGAAGTTGTCGCGGTCGCTGTCGTGCGCGATCTGCTCGATGCCGCGTCCGGTACGCGCGGCGAGTATCGCGTTCAGGCGCTCGCGCAGGTACAGGATCTCGCGCGCCTGCAGCTCGACATCGGCGGCGGTGCCCTGGCCGCCTCCCGAAGGTTGATGGATCATGATGCGTGCGTTCGGTAGTGCGAAGCGTTTTCCCTTTGCACCCGCGGCGAGCAAAAACGACCCCATGCTGGCGGCGAAACCCGTGCACAGCGTCGAGACATCGGGCTTGATGAATTGCATCGTGTCGTAAATGGCGAGTCCGTCGTAGACCGAACCGCCCGGCGAGTTGATATAGAAGCTGATGTCCTTGTCCGCGTTTTCCGCTTCGAGAAAGAGCAGTTGCGCGACCACGAGGCTCGCGCTTTGTTCGGTCACCGGCCCGACGAGGAACACGATGCGCTCGCGCAGGAGGCGTGAGTAGATGTCGTAGGCGCGCTCGCCGCGCCCCGAGGTTTCGATCACGGTCGGGACGAGATTGAGCGCGTTCGGCGGCAATGCTGCATGATTCAGTGCAAAGGATGGCATGACGGGCCTCGTGTTTTTTCCGTAGGCGGCGCGATTGCGCCACTGCTGCCATGACGCCCGCCGCGGGTCGCCCGTGACGAAAATATTTTTGCGTGAGGCTGTCACGCCGGCCGCGTGCCGGACGTCATGAGGGAAAGGGCGGCAGCGAGCACGCATGGCGAAGGAGCGAAGCGAATGACGCAGGCGATCGACACAATCGAAGGAACGAGTCCGGAAGGCACCGGGTGTAATGAGGCAGCGACCCCAGTGAGCGACGAAGCCGATCCGGCGCCGGCAGCGTGGACCGACGCGCGCCGCGCCGCCGCCTTCGGCGAGGCGCGCGCTCGGCTCATTGCGCTGGCCGCACGCGTGCTGGGCAGCCGTGCGGAGGCCGAGGACGTCGTGCAGGACGCGTGGTTCCGCTGGCGCGACGCCGACGCACAAGCCCTGCGCGTACCGCAGGCGTGGCTCGCCACGGTCACCGTGCGCCTTGCGATCGACCGGCTGCGGCGTTTGCGTCGCGAGCAAGCGGGCGAGCACGAGGCCGCGTGGCTCGACGACGCGGCGCCTTCTGCGGAAGAGGCGGGCTTGCGCGCGCGGCGCTTCTCGGACGCGCTGCTGCTGCTGCTCGAAAGGCTGGGACCGCTCGAGCAGGCGGTGTTCGTGCTGCGCGAGGCCTTCGACTGCGACTACGCGCAGATCGGCGCGCTTACCGGCTGCACCAACGAGCATTGCCGGCAGATCGTGCGGCGTGCCCGTGTTCGGCTCGCTCGCGAGGCCGTGCCGCAAGCGGCGCCAGCAGACAAAGTGCGGCACGCGCGCACGGTCGAGCGCTTGCGTGACGTACTGCAAGCACAGGATCGCGTGGGATTGATGGATTTGCTGGGGGTGACGGCAAACGCGCTGGTCGTGGCGAGCGCGGCCGAAGAGTCTCGCAGCGAGGTCCCGCAAGAAGCGCCCGTTGCGCGCGTTCTGCGTGCCGAAGCGCTGGCGCTGGACGGCGAGCCGGGCGTGGCGCTCGTCGCGCAGGATGGCGCGCTCGCCGCCTGGCTGCATGTGCGCGACGACCGCGACGGGCTGCCCGAGCCGGTGGTTTGTGTCGCGGCAACGGAAGGGGGAAGCGCGGGGCCGGCCAACCGGCTTCAGGCCGCCAACCGGGCTTTCGGCGGCGAGGCGGTGCGCAAGATGCTGGCCCGGCTCGCCTCGAGCGACGGCGCGGCGTGCGTGTCCACGCTTACCGTCACCGCTCGCGCGTCCACCACACACGGCTGCGCGACGCTGCTCACCGAGCCGCTCGTCCTCGCGTAAGCCAGGCCTCGGCCTGAATGGGCGCTAGCCGCGCAACGCGGCGTCCCAGTTGATATCGACGCACAGTACCTGCACGCCGTGCTCCGTTTGCAAGGCGACCGAGGCCGTGACGCACAGGTGCGCCTCGTTGATCGACAGATAGGGCGGCGTGAACTGCACGCGGCCTGGCGCCTTCCTTGCGCCGATGAAGTAAGGCCGCCGTTCCCAGCTTGCGCCTTCAGAATGCAGCAGCGGCCGGAAGCGCTTGGCGCGCTGCGACGTGCGGCCGTCGGGCAGCACGTTGTCGCCGATCTGGCGGCCCGACGCGTCGAGCAGGAAGCAGCGCGCCGTGTCGTCGAGGCCGAGCAGCGGCAGCGTGGCGTCGCTCATGGTCGCGCCCTCGGCAAGCTGCTTTGCCGCCGCTTCGATGGCGCTCACGTACGGCGCGAGACGCGCCGACTGCGAACGCTCGCGCGCGGCCACGCGCTCGCGCAGGCGCGACGAAAGATCGTCCATGAGCTGCGCAGCCTTGGCCGGCGGCACGGGCTCGACGTCGGGCCGCGCGAAATACGCGCCCTGCACGAAGTCGGCGTTGCTTTCCAGCGCGATCAGCGCGTCGCGCTCGGTCGAAAGGCCGCCTACGAGCACGAGCTGACCCGACTCGTGCAGCATCGAGACGAGCCCCGGCAGCACGCGCTCGATATGCGCGTGGCGGCTCGCCTGGGCGAGCAGGCTGCGGTCGAGCGTGACGATGTCGGGCCGCACCTGCCACACGCGGTCGATGTTCGAATGCTTCGCGCCGAAGCCATCCAGCGCGATCACGAAGCCCGCCTTGCGCAATCCGTCGATGATCTCCGCGAAGCGCGAATTCTCGCCGCCCGCCTGTTCCGACACTTCCAGCACCACGCGCTGCGGCTGCAGGCCGAGCGCCTTGAGGCCGGCGAGCAGGGCGTCGCCGTAGCTCGTGTCCATGAGCGCGGCCGGGTGCAGGCTCAGAAAGAGCCATTCGTCATGCGAATCGAACGCGTTGAAGTTGCCCAGATGCAGCGATTCCGCGAGACGCCCCAGTTCGAGCAGGTCGCCGCGGCGCGCCGCCTGCGTGAACACCTCCTGCGAGGGCACGTGCTGGCCTTGCTCGTCGTGCGCGCGCAGCGACGCGTGATAGCCGATCGCGCGCCGGTGCGCGACCGAAAACACGGGCTGGAACACGCTGAAGACGGTGTAGCCGCCGTATAGCACGGTGCGGCGGGCGCCTTCTTCGCCGGCGATGGGGCGAGACTGGAAACCGGGGGGATCGATGTCGATCATGCTGGTCATTTCGTTTCGATGGCGCTCGGGACGGACGTGACGGGCGGGACGCGTGAGCGTCAAGTTTACAGGATAGAACAGCAAAAAGTATGCGAGTCCCAAGTCCCGTGCCCGTTGGCCCGTGCGGTGGCGCACGCGCTATTTCGGGATAGCGTGCGGGATGGTGCGTGAATTCGGCGCGAAACCAGGCGACGCACAGCCACGAGGCGCGCCGCACCTTTGCGGTGCGCGCGCCGGCGGTGAGGATGCGACCGCAACGACCCCGGGCCCGGCTTGTCAGGCGCGCTGTCAGGTCCGCTCGGACGGATCGGTCTTCTTCGCGGTGCGGCGCAGGTCCGACGCGAGCTGCGCGAAGATCCACGACGAGCCCGCCGTGATGATGCCCACGCAAATGAAGGTGGCGTGGAACGCCGGAATCACGTTCTCGCCCGACTTGTGGCCCATGATGCCCGTGAAGGTGGTGAGCAGCGCGCCCGCGACGGTCACGCCAAGGCTCATCGAGAGCATTTGCACGAGCGAGAAAAGGCTGTTGCCGCTGCTCGCGCCGCCCGTGCCGAGGTCCTTGAGCGTGAGCGTGTTCATCGCCGTGAACTGCATCGAGTTCACGGCGCCGAAGATCGCCAGTTGCGCGATGCGCATCCACAGCGGCTCGTGGGGCGTGGAAAGCGCGAAGCTCGCCATCATGAGACCCACGAGCACCGTGTTCGAGACCAGCACGCTGCGGTAGCCGTAGCGCATGATGAGATACGTCACGAGGCGCTTGGAGAACATGCCCGCAGCGGCCGTGGGCAGCATCATGAGGCCGGCCTCGAACGCCGTGTAGCCGAGCGCCACCTGAAGCAGCAGCGGAATCAGATACGGCATCGCGCCGCTGCCGATGCGCGCGAACAGGTTGCCGAGCAGCCCCACGCTGAAGGTGTGGATCTTGAAAAGGTCGAGCGAAAAGATCGGCTGTGGCGTGCGCACCGCGTGCAGACCGTAGGCCACGAACGCGGCGAGCGAAAGGATGAAGAGCACGAGCACGGTGGCGTGCTGAATGCCGAATTCGCTGCGCCCGTCGAGCGCGAACGAAATCGCGAGCATGCCGATCACGAGCAGCAGGTAGCCCGGCAGGTCGAAGCGCGGCGTGTCGGGGTTGCGGCTGTCGGGCATGAAGATGAAGGTGGCGATGCAGCCCACCACGCCCACCGGCACGTTGATGAGAAAGATCCAGTGCCACGAGGCGATCTGCACGAGCCAGCCGCCGAGCGTCGGGCCGATGAGCGGGCCGATCAGCCCCGGAATCGCCACGAACGAGAGCGCGGGCAGATAGCGTTCCGCGGGAAACGTGCGCAGCACGGCAAGACGGCCGACCGGCAGCAGCATGGCGCCGCCCACACCTTGCGCGACGCGCGAGGCCACGAGCTGGTTCAGTGTATGGGCGCTCGCGCACAGGAGCGAGCCGACCGTGAACACGAAGATCGCGCCGAGGAACACGCGCCGCGTGCCGAGCTTGTCCGCGAGCCAGCCCGATACGGGAATCATCACCGCCATCGTGAGCGAATACGCGATCACGACTGATTGCATGCGCAACGGTAGTTCGCCGAGGCTCCTCGCCATCGCCGGCAACGCCGTGTTGACGATGGTCGAATCGAGGGTCTGCATGAAGAAGCCGGTGGCGACGAGCCACAGCATCACGGACAGCGAGCGGGGCGACGCAGTGGTGCTGGACGCAGCGGTGGATTCGGACATGGGCGAGGAGAGGGGCGCGCAGGCAAGCGCCATTGTAGGGAAAACGGCGCGCGCACGCAGACGGCCGGGCCGGCTGCCGCAAATGTGGCGTAAGCGGCCGAGGCGCCGGGGCGTGCGGCGCCTCGCGCGTTTATCCGTCGAGGCGCGCCGCCGCCGCGAAGAAAGCCTGGGCGCGCGGATCGAGCGTGAGCGCCACGTTGATGCGAATCCACGGGCTCGCCTCGCCTTGCGGGCGGAAGTGGCTGCCCGGCGAGACCGCCACGCCGAGCGGCTCGCCGCAGGCGGCGAGGCGGGTGGAGTCCTCCACGTGCGGCACGCGCGCCCAGACGAACTTGCCGCCCGTTTGCGCATAGCCGCGCGCCGCGCTCGCCGCGGCGGTCGACGCCGCCGCGCTGCCGAACAGCTCCCACCCATGCGCTTCGAGCGTGCGCGTGGCCGATCCTTGCGCCTCGGCGATGCGCCGGCGCAGTCGTTCGAGGTATTTGCGATACGCGCCGCGCTCGAGCAGCGTGGCGGCCACGGCCTGCGAGAAGCGCGAACCGCTGATGCTGGTGAGCGCCTTGATGGCCGCGAGATCGCGCACGATCGCCGGGTTCGCGACCACGTAGCCCACGCGCAGCGCCGAGGAGAGCGTCTTCGAAAGTCCGCCCACGTACACGACGTGCTCGAACTGGTCCAGCGCCGCGAGCCGGTCGGTGGGATCGGCCTGGAAGTCGGCGTAGATGTCGTCCTCGACGATCGTGAAGCGGTGCTCGCGCGCGAGCTGCAGCAGGCGGAACGCGACAGGCGGCGAGATCGTCGAGCCGGTCGGGTTGTGGAACACCGTGTTGACGAAGAACGCGCGCGGATGGTGCTCGGCGAGCATCGCGTGCAAATGGTCGAGGTCGGGTCCGCTCGCCGTGCGGCGGATGCCCACGAGGCGCACCCCGTGCAGCTTGAGCAGACCGTACAGGTTGTAGTAGCCTGGGTCCTCGACGAATACCGTGTCGCCGGGCTTGAGCATGTAGCGCATGAGCAGGTCGAGGCCTTCGCTCGCGCCTTCGGTAATGAGGATCTGCTGCGTCTCGGCGACGATGCCAAGCGGCGCGAGCCGGTTGCGCAGATGCTCGCGCAGCGTGGCGTCGCCCGTTGGCGTGCCGTAGTCGACGAGGCTCGCGGGGTCGCTGCGCGACACATGGCGGATCGCCTGGCCAAGCGCGTCGATGTCGCGCCACGCCTGGGGGATCGAGCCGCTGTCGAGCTGCAGCAGTTCGCCCTCGCGTTCGAGCTGGCTGAGCAGGTGACCCGATTCGTCGGCGGCGTTCGAGAGGTCGCAGGTGCCCATGCCGGAGAGTCCCGCGCGCGCGTGCTCGCTTACGTAAAAGCCCGAGCCGTGGCGCGAGTCCAGATAGCCGAGCGAGACGAGCCGGTCATAGGCCTCGATCACGGGAAAGCGGCTGATGGCGTAATCGGCGGCGAACTGGCGGATCGACGGCAGGCGCGAGCCCGGGTGCGCCGCGCGCGAGCGGATCCACGTCTGCACGCCGGTGACGATCTGGTCGGTGAGCGGCACATCGCTCGCGCGGTCGAGTTCGAGTTTCATCTGGGTCTCGCTGGGTAGGCCGCTTGAGGCTGCGGTTTGAAACGGCAGTGACTGTTCGGTTTTTTGGCTGCACAGTTCCAGATGAACTGTTCGGAACTGTACATGGGATCGTGCGTCACTGATCGCAATAATGCTCCTACCGGGAAGGCGCTTCAAGTCCTTGTCAGCCAGCCTTCCCACGGCCGTCCGAGGGTGACTCGGCGGCCAGTCTGCAAGGAGCACGGCAATGCGCGAAATCCGAATCTTCGAACTGGAACATGGCGAGCCCGTCGAAACCTGGCGGCTCGGCGAGGCAATTCAATTGCATGTGAGCGAGGGCGAACTGTGGCTCACGATCGCGGGCGACGCCGGCGACTACTGGCTGCGCGCCGGCGAGTCGATCGGACTGGCCGCGGGCGTGCGCGTGCACGTGAGCGCGGGCCGCGAAGGGGCGCGTTTCGTGCTCGCGCTGGGCGGCGCAAGCGCCGCTGCGCCGGCGTGGACGGTGGCGCCGGTCGACATGGAACGCGTGCGCGCGGCGGGTGCGAGCGGTGTCGCGGCGCGCATCGGCGAGGCGTTGCGCGGCTGGGTGCAGCGCAGGCAGTGGGGCGTCCGGGCGGCGGGTTGAGCCGGGTTGGCGTCGTTGCTCGTGCTACGCGATGTGCCGGGCGGCAGGCGTCGTATCGCCTGCCATTTCCCCCACGTAGCGCGCGCGCGGACGGATCAGCCTGCCGTCGGCGGTCTGTTCGAGCGCATGCGCGATCCAGCCCGTCACGCGGCCCGCGGCGAACAGCGTGAACGCCGCGCCGCGCGGCAGCCCCAGCACGCGCTCGATGGCCGCGAGCGCGTAGTCGAGCGTCGGCCGCGCGCCGCTCGTCTCGGCCACGGCCTGGGCGAGCGCGTCGACTTCGTCCATCGGCGAGCGCGCCGGCGCGCGTTGGGCGAGCAGGTCCAGCAGGAGGCGCGCGCGCGGGTCGCCATCGGGATAGAGCGGATGGCCGAAGCCGGACAGCGGCACGGCTGCGCCGAGTTCGTCGGGCGCGAGACGGTCGGCAAGATAGCGATGCAGGTCGTCGGCGCGCGCGGCTTCGTCGAACAGCGCGGCCACGCGCGTGGTCTCGCCGCCGTGGCGCGGCCCGGCCAGCGCGGCCAGGCCGCCCGTTGCCGCGCCGAACAGATGCGTGCCGGTGGAGGTGATGCAGCGCACCGTGAAAGTCGAAGCGTTCAGCTCGTGGTCCGCGCACAGCACGAGTGCGGCGCGCAGCAGGTCGGTTTGCGCGCGCGAGCGCACGCCCCACGCCTCGCCTAGCTGGCGGTGCAGCGGCTCGTTCGACGGCGCGGTGGAAACGAGCGCCGCCGCGAGCAGGCGCATGAGCATCGCAGCGGTGTCGATTTGCGCGTCGCGGCCTTGCGCCCAGATGCGCGGCATCTGCGCGGCGGCGGCGGGCAACAGCACGAGCGCGCGTTCGAGCGGTGTGTGCCCGCTCCAGATCTTCAGCCATGCGGACCATTGCGCGGCCGCGATGGGCGCCTCGGGCGCCTGCAGCACGCGGCGCGGCGCGCATTGCCACAGCAGCGCCGCGACCTCTTCGAGCGAGGCCTGACGCGCGAGCGCGATGGCGTCCTCGCCACGATAAAAGAGCTTGCCGTCGGCGATCAACGTGATCGACGATTCGAGCACGGGCACGCCCCAGTCGAGCACCTTCTGCGCGACCTTGCCCGCGCGCTTGCCATCGGCCTTGCGGCGCGCGAGGCGGCGCACCTCGGCGGCGTCGTAGCGGTTGTGGCGGCCATGGGGCGAGGGTGCCGAGGCGATGAGTCCGCGGCTCACATAGGCGTAGAGCGTGGCCCGGCTGATGCCGAGTTCGATAGCGGCTTGTTCCGCGGTCATATAGCTGGACATGGTGGCTCGCCTCCTGGAACCGGAGAAATCAATCTATGTTGATCATCATAATCAAGATTGATCCGGGATTCGAGCGGCGCGACGATGCGTGACATCACTACGGCCCGTTTTCTCCACGCTTGCCTAGCAAAAGGACTGCACGCCATGACGCCACGCGACGCGCTCGATCACCTCTGGATGCTGGCGGGCTGCGACCCGTCCGCGCTCGACTGGCTCGACATCGAAGGCGCCGATCCGGGCTTGCCGTCGATTTTTCGCGTGGGCACGCTCGCGGCGGCGAGCATCGGCGCGGCGGGGCTCGCGGCGGCGCAACTGCACGCGCTGCGCACGGGCCGGATGCAGCGCGTGGCGATCGACGTGCGCCGCGCGCTCGCCGCGTTTCGCAGCGAGCGCTATTTGAGCGTGGACGGGAAGCCGCCCACGGAGCTGCGTCATCCGGTGACGGGCCATTTCCCGACCGGCGACGGCCGCTGGATCCAGCTGCACGCGAACTTCCCGCATCACCTCGCGGGCATCCTGCGCGTGCTCCAATGCGCGGACGACCGCGACGCCGTCGCGCGCGCGATTCTTGGCTGGGAAGGCGCGGCGCTCGACGACGCGCTCGCGCAAGCGGGCCTGTGCGCCGCGCTCGTGCGCGCACCACGCGAATGGGCCGCGCACGAGCAGGCGAAGGCGGTGGCGAGCCTGCCGCTGTTCGAGATCGAGCGCATCGGCGACGCGCCCGCCGAGGCGCCGCGAGCGGGTGGCGGCGCGCGTCCGCTGGAAGGCGTACGCGTGCTCGACCTCACGCGCATCATCGCGGGGCCGGTGGCGGGGCGCACGCTCGGTCAACACGGCGCGGACGTGCTGCTCATCAACGGCCCGCATCTGCCGAACATCGCGCCGCTCGTGATCGACAACGGCCGCAGCAAGCGCTCGGCCACGCTCGACCTGCGTGACGCAGCCGCGTGCGAGCAGTTACGCGCACTCGCGCGCGACGCCGATGTGTTCGTGCAAGGGTACCGGCCGGGCGCGCTCGCCGCGCGCGGCTTCGCGCCCGAAGCGCTCGCGCAGGTGCGGCCCGGCATCGTGTGCGTGTCGATCGGCGCGTATGGGCATCGCGGGCCGTGGCGCGAGCGGCGCGGCTTCGACAGCCTCGTGCAGTCGGCGAGCGGCATCGTGTGGGCCGAGAGCGTCGCCGCGGCAAAACACGGCAACGGCGCAGCCGGCGCGCAGCCGTTCACCGCGGCCCGCCCGTTGCCGTGCCAGGCGCTCGATCACGCCACGGGCTATCTCGCCGCGTTCGGCGCGATGGTGGCGCTCGCGCGGCGCGTGCGCGAAGGCGGCAGCTGGCACGTTCGCCTTTCGCTCGCGCAAACGGGCCGCTGGCTGCAGACGATGGGCACGCTCGAAGACGGCCAGCAGGCGCCCGAGGTGGGCGCCGCCGATCTCGCCGATTGCCTGGAGGAAATGGACTCGCCGTTCGGGCGCGTGCGCGCGGTGGCGCCCGCCGAGCGGCTCGAACTCACGCCTGCGTTTCATGCGCGGCCGCCGGTGCCGATCGGCAGCGATGCGCCGGCATGGAACGACTAGACGCCACCGCGTTTTCGCGCGCTACTTGCGCAGTTCCGCGACGAAATCGTAATAATCGTTGCGGCAGTAGGTATCGGTGAGTTCGATGGCGCGCTGATCGGACGTATAGCCCACGCGCGTGATGAGCAGCAGCGCCTCGTTGGGCGCGATGCTCATCTGCCGCGCGATTTCGTCGCTCGCGTTCACGGCGCGAAAGTGTTGCAGCGCGCGCACGATCGAAAGCCCGCGCTGTTCGAGAAAGCTATAGAGCGAATCGCCGATCGCGTTCGGGTCGGGAATCAGCGCGGCGGGAAAGGTGGAGTTTTCGACGGCCATGACGATACCGTCGGCCAGACGCAGGCGCTTCAGGCGCGTGACGGCCGCCGCCGGCGAGAGCCCGAGCTGGATCACTTCATCGCGGCTCGCGGGCTGGATTTCGCGCGAGAGCCAGCGCGAGCTCGGCGTGAAGCCGCGCTGGCGCAGCATCTCGCTGAAGCTCGTGAGGCGCGAGAGCGGGTCTTCGATGCGCGGCGTGATGAAGCTGCCCGCGCCTTGCGTGCGGCGAATCAGGCCCTGCTCGACGAGTAGCGCGATCGCCTTGCGCGCCGTGATGCGCGAAACGCCGAGCGACTCCGCGAGTACGCGCTCCGAAGGCAGGGCTTCGCCCGCGTTCCAGCGATTGTCGTGGATCGCGAGGCTCAGCTTGCGCGCGAGCTGCAGATAGAGCGGCGTGTCGTTGTCCGGGTCCGGGCGCAGGTCGCGCCAGCGGTCTTCCGTGGGTGCGTTCATGGGAGGCAGGCATGAAAGGCGAACGGCAATTTTATGTCATCGATGCGCAATCGCGGAAATGAACGGCTTGCGAGAGTGCGTATGACCGCATTGCGCGCGAGGCGATACACTGGCCGTTCTTTGCCAGTGGGCGCCGTTGCAGCGCGCAAAGGGAGATCATGACGACCGATATCGCAAGCGTCGCATTGCCGGACGGCGAACGCATTCCGAAGCTGGGGCAGGGCACGTGGGAAATGGGCGAGCGCAGCGCGCATCGCGCGGCGGAAATCGCCGCGCTGCGCGAAGGCGTGGCGCTCGGCATGACGCTCATCGACACCGCCGAGATGTACGGCGACGGCGCGACCGAGCGCCTCGTCGGCGAGGCCTTGCAGGGCCTGCGCGACGAGGTGTTTCTCGTGAGCAAGGTGTATCCGCACAACGCGAGCCGCAGCGGCGTCGCGCGCGCGTGCGAGGCGAGCCTGAAACGTCTCGGCACCGACCGGCTCGATCTCTATCTGCTGCACTGGCGCGGCGGGGTGCCGCTCGAAGAGACGGTCGAAGGGTTCGAAGCGCTCGTGCGCGCGGGCAAGATCCGTCACTGGGGCGTGAGCAACTTCGACACCGACGACATGGAGGAGCTGTTCGCCACACCTGGCGGCGACGCGTGCGCGACCAACCAGATTCTCTACAACATCGCGCGGCGCGGCGCGGAATTCGACCTGCTGCCGTGGAGCGCCGCGCATCGCATGCCGGTGATGGCGTATAGCCCCGTCGATCACGCGCGCTTGCCGAGGCGCTCGCCGCTCGACGATATCGCTCACGCACACGGGGTGTCGGTCTATCGCGTGGCGATGGCGTGGGTGCTGGGTCAAAGCGGGGTCTGTGCGATTCCGAAGGCGGGGCGCGTCGAGCACGTGCGCGACAACCGCGCGGCGCTCGATCTCGCACTCGGCGAGCAAGAGCACGCGGCGCTCGACGCGTATTTCAAGCCGCCGCGCAGCAAGCGTCCGCTCGAGATGCTGTAGGGCGCGAATGGGGTAGGCGTTTGCATGCGCGGTCATACCAGGCATCGGCGTATGGCGAGCAGACAGCCGGTGTGGCCGCCCGGGAACGCCACGCGCATCGCGCATCCGGCTACCGGCCCACGGCGGCGGTGCCCGGCCGGGGGACCGGGACGCCGCCGCCGACGCCAGGACTGGCGCGCCTGGCCGTCGCGCCAGATCGGAGTGGCTGCGGCGGTCTGCCTGCACCGCCGTACAGGTTCAATGACCGCTGCCATGGCCGCCACCGTGTCCGCCGCCGTACCCGCCGCCCGGGCCGCCCGACGGTCCACCTTTGCCGAATCCACCTCCGAAGCCACCGCCGAATCCGCCGAAACCCCCGCCAAAGCCGCCGCCGAATCCGCCTGCTGGGCCGCCCGAAGGGCCGCTAGCCGATCCGCCGTGGCTGCCGCAGCCACAGCCGCCTGAACTGCCGCCGCTGTTGCTACCGCCGCTGCTTCCGCCACCGTTGTTGGCACCGCCGCTGTTGCTGCCACCGCTGTTACTGCCACCGCTGTTGCTACCGCCGTTGCTTCCACCGCCGCCTTTCCCACTGCCGCCTTTCCCGCCGCTGGAGTTGCTGGAACCGCCTCCCGAACCGCTCGGTCCCGTCCCTCCCACGCTAGAGCTGCCGCTGCGGCCAAGCCCTCCCGTACTGGCCGTCGCGGCGCCCGCACCGCCGCCGCTGCCGCCGTTGCTGCCGCTCGATGAACCCGGGCCGCCACGGCCGCCGCCGTTGCCCCGGAAACATGCGCTACCCGTCCGGCTAATGCAATCGTTCGGCGCGAATACCGTGGAGACGTCGCTCGCCAGCGCAGCCGAATCGGACTCCGAATCAGTTTTCGACGAGATGCTGGCAGCAGGCGAATCGGCAGCAACCGGTGCGCCGAAAGCCCCGAAGCCCTCGACCCCGCTCGCCGGCAAAGGTGCGTCGGCGAGCAGGATCACCGGAGTGATGGCATCCCCTGCAGCGTGCGCAGAGATCACGGCAAGTAAAACCCCCGCGCCCACCGCGCACATGCCAGCTCCCCGGCTTATCCAATCGCAGTACTGATGAATATTGATCTTTTTCATCTTGTTCTCCCCGCAAGGCGGCAGCGTGATGCGCTGTCGTCTCCCATGCCCCCCGTGCAGGCCGCACGCCTCGTGCGCGTGCGCCGACTCCGTCAGGCTCGCAACCCGCTTCGCGCCGGCGTATTGGGTTCGATCCGGCTGGAGCGGTACTCGCCAAACAAAAGGCACCCGGTCAGGCCGTGCGCAGGATGACCGGTTTGCGCAGGACTGCTTGTGGATTGTCGGGACCCATTGGCGTGGGACGGCAGATTACAAGCGCGTCGAGCGACCGGTCATTCGTCCGCCCGGTGCGACGCCCCGCGCGTGTCGGGGCGGATTGCACTGGATTGCAGCGGCCGGATGCCTGGTGGCGATATAGCCAGTTTTGTGCCATCGGCCGGGGAGAGGCGTGTGGGGTGGACTTGACAATTGATGTGTCGCCCGCGTGGCGGAAAAAACGCGGAAAACGTTACGGCGATGAAACGCGCGCGCTGAATGGCGCGAATCGCGTTGCGAAAGCGGACAGCGCAACGAAGCCGGATGCGATATGCGGACTATCGCGCCGTCAGGTCGCCGCTTGTGTGGCCGCGGTGGCGCTCTGTTGCGCGCGCAATTCGTCTACGGGAATGTGGCAGAGAATGCGATGGCCGCCGCCCGCGTCGGCGAGCGGTGGAGGCGCTTCGTCGCAAATGGCGCCGAGCTTGCGCGGGCAGTGCGCGCTGAAAATGCAGCCGCGCCCCGCGGCGTTCGCGCCGTTGGCCGTTGCCGCACCGAGCGCGCGCGCAGCCAGCAGCGTTTCTGTATACGGATGCCACGGGCCGTCGAAGACTGCGCCGGCCGGGCCGCTTTCCACGACACGGCCCGCATAGAGCACGACGATGCGATCGGCGAGATAGCGCACGACATCCAGGTCGTGCGAAATGAACAGGTAGCTCACGCCGCGTTCGCGCTGCAGGCGTGCGAGCAGGTTGAGAATCGCGGCCTGCACGGAGACGTCGAGCGCCGAGGTGGGCTCGTCGCAGATCACGATGCGCGGCTCGCCCGCGAACGCCTGGGCGATCGCCACACGCTGCTTGAGCCCGCCCGAGAGTTGCCGCGCGCGTGCCACGAGATAGCGTGCCGGTACGCGTACGGCCTCGAGCAGTCCCGCGATGCGCGATTCGTCTGAGGCCTGGTGAACTGCCGGCGTGTCGTCGCGCGGCCGGGACAGCGCGCGCTCGATCAGCCGTTTCACGGGCAGCGCGCGATTGAGCGAGGCGTCCGGATGCTGGAACACGACGCGCAGCGCCGCGCGCTCGTCGGCGCGACGCCGCGCGACGTGGGCGTGCAGGCGCTTGCCGTCGAGTTCGACGGCGCCGCCCGCGTCGGGCGCATGCAGGCCGAGCAGCATGCGCGCGAGCGTCGTCTTGCCGCTGCCCGATTCGCCCACGACGCCGAGCGTCTCGCCCGCATGCAGCTCGATCGACACGCCGTCGAGTGCGCGCACGGCTTGCGCGCCGTGTCCGAAGGTGCGCGAGACGTCGAGCGCGCGCAATACGACGCGCGGTTCGTCTTCGCCATTCGACGGACCACCGCTCGAAGTCTGCGAACCGTCGCCGCCTCCGATCAGATTCCCGAACGGCAAGTCGATCGCGCGTTCGTGATAGTGGCAGCGCGACATCTGTTCGCCGTGCGGCGAGGCCATGCGATGCGGCGGCGGCGCTTCCACGCGGCAACGCGCGTCGGCGAGGCGACAGCGCGGTGCGTAGATGCAGCCGGGCGAGCTCACGCCAGGCGCTGGCAACTCGCCCGGTATCGTGTCGAGCGCGCCCGCATGCTTGTTGCGGCCCTGCGCCGGCAGGCAGCGCAGCAGGCCGACCGTGTACGGATGCCGCGCGCGCTCGAACACGTCGCGCGTGGCGCCTTCCTCGACGAGCCGCCCCGCGTAGAGCACGCCCACGCGTTCGCACATGCGCCCGATCACCGCGAGGTCGTGGCTGATGAGCAGCACCGCCATGCCCAGTTCCGCACGCAGCTTCGCGATGAGGTCGAGCACCTCGGCCTCGACGGTGGCGTCGAGGCCCGTGGTCGGTTCGTCGAGAATCAGGAGCGTGGGGTTCGACGCGAGCGCCATCGCGATCACCACGCGCTGCTGCATGCCGCCCGAGAGCTGATGCGGATAGCTCGCCAGCACGCGGCCCGGATCGGCAATGCGCACACGTTCGAGCATCGCGTGCGAGCGCGAGCGGGCCACGCTCGCGTCGGCGCCCGCGGCTTCGAACGCTTCGTTCAGCTGGCGGGCAATCGTGAGCGTGGGATTGAGTGCGCTGGCGGGGTCCTGATAGACCATCGAAACGGCGTTGGCGCGCAGCGCGCGCAGGCCGTCGGCGTCGAGCGCGAGCACGTCGTCGCCCGCGATCGCGATGCGCCCGGCCTTCACGCGGCCGTTGCGCGGGAGATAGCGCAGCGCGGCGAGCGCGACCGTCGACTTGCCACAGCCCGATTCGCCGACGAGCCCATACGCTTCGCCGCGCCGGATGCGCAGCGAGACGTCGGTGAGCACGTCGCGGTCGCGCCCGCGCACGCGGTAAGCGACGGTGAGGCCGACGAGCGCGAGCGCGTCGTCGTCGCGCGGCGCGCTGAAGGTGGCGAGAGCGGGGCGTGAAGAAGCGGGGCGGTTCACGATTGGAGCACCTCGCGCAGGCTGTCGGCGATCAGGTTCACGGCCACCACGAGCGAGGCGATGGCGAGCGCGTCGAACGCCACGGTCCACCATGCGCCGCCCGCGAGCAGCGTGTACGACTCGGCGAGCGCGAGCCCCCAGTCGGCGGATGGCGGCTGGATGCCGAAGCCGAGGAACGAGAGCGTCGCCACCGCGAAGATCGCATAGCCGAGGCGTACCGTCGCCTCGACGACGATGGGCGGCCAGACGTTGGGCAGAATCTCCGTGAACATCACGGCGAACGCGCTCGCGCCGCGCAGGCGAGCCGCCGCCACGTAGTCGAGATGGCGCTCGGCGAGCACCGCCGCGCGCACCGTGCGCGCGATGAGCGGCGCAAACGTGATGCCGATGACGAGCACCACGGCGAGATTCGAGGCGCCCACGGCCGCGAGCACGAGCAGCGCGACGATCACGAGCGGCAGCGCGAGCACGGCATCGAGCGTGCGCGCGACGAGCGTGCCGAAGGCGCCTTCGAAATAGCCCGTCACCAGTCCGAGCGCCGCGCCCGCGAGCGTGCCGACGAGCGTGGCGAGCGGCGCGATCGTGAGGATGTCGCGTGCGCCCACGATCACGCGCGAGCAGATCTCGCGGCCGAGCTGGTCGGTGCCGCACCAGTGCGTATGGTCCGGCGGCAGGAGCGAGCTGAGCGGATCGGACGCGTAGGCGTCGTGCGGCGCGAACCACGGGCCCGCGAGTGCGCAGCCGATCCACCATAAGAGGATCAGCGCACCCGCGACGAACGAGGGCGAGCGCAGCAGCAGATGCAGCGTGTCGCGCAGACGCGTGTCGGCGAGCGCTTCTTCGCCCGGTTCGCCGCCCGGGAGAATTGCTTCGGATGCCGTATCGTTCATGTGCCTCCCGGCGCGCGCAGGCGCGGGTCGAGCAGTGCGTGCAGGGCGTCGGCTGCGAGATTGGCGAGTGTATAGACTGCGCCCACCGCAAGCACGCCCGCTTCGAGCAACGGGAAGTCCTTGGCCTTCGCCGCGTTGAAGATGAGGGAGCCTACGCCAGGATAGCGGAACAGCGATTCGACCACAACGAGCCCGCCAATCAGATAGCCGAGCTGCGTGGCCGCCACCGTCACGCTGGGCAGCAGCGCATTGCGCAGCACGTGCCGCACGATCACGACGTGGCTCGGCAGCCCCTTGAGAATCGCGGTGCGCGTGTAGTCGGCATCGAGCGCCGTGATCGTGCCCGCACGCGCGATGCGTGCGAGATAGCCGAAGAACACGAGCACGAGCGGCAGCACGGGCAGCACGAGGTGCCGCAATTGTTCGAGCGCGCCCGCGCCGCTGGGCGCGGTGGCCTCGATAGGCAGCCAGCGCAGCCACACGCCGAAGATGAGGATCAGCACGATCGACGAGACGAATTCCGGCACTGCGCTCGCGCACAGGCCGCCCGTGCTGATCGCACGGTCGATCAGGCGGCCTTCGTGGAGCGCCGCCCATACGCCGCCCGCAATGCCGAGCGGCACCACCACGACGAATGCGAGCAGGCCGAGCCTGGCCGACTGCAGGAGCGCGTCCCCCACGAACGGCGCGACGGGCTGCTTGTAGCTCCACGACATGCCGAAGTCGCCGCGCAGCGCATGCGTGATCCACGAAACGTACTGGTCGAGCACCGGCCGGTCCGCGCCCAGTTCGTGATTGAGGGCGGCCACGGCGCGCGCGTCGGCGAGCGGGCCCAGCACCGCGCGGCCGATATCGCCGGGGAGCAGCTGGCCGCCCGCGAACACGAGTACCGAGAGCAGCCAGAGCGTGAAGATCGCCCAGGCGGCGCGCCGGCCGAGAAAGCGCGCGACGCCGGCGCGTGGGGCGAATGCGCGCGCGGTGCCGGCCGGATTCGATATGGGCGGGAGCGGAGTAGCCATCGGACCTCCGTTTCGGGTGCGCTTGGGCCGGTTCAGGCGGCGAGCGTCGCGCGGTCGAAATAGAGCTGGGCGAGCGCCGTGAAGCGCACACCCGAAAGCACGGCGCGCTGTGCGATCAACTGGTCGTAGAAGTACGGGATGATCACGGGCGTCTCGTCGAGCAGCAGCGTCTGAATCTGCCTCGCCACCTGCTTCTGGGCCGCTACGTCGAGCGTCGCCGCGAACTGCGCGACCAGCTTGTCGTACTGCGCATTGCGAAAGTGCGCAGCATTCCACGTGCCGCCCGAGGTGAGTGGCGCGTTGAGAAACACGTTCGGCACGCCGCGGTGCCCATAGTCGGTAATGCCGAGCGGCGAGTCGAGCCAGTCCGATTTGCCGAACGTGCCCGCGCCGTAGTACTGCGACTGGCTTTCCACCTTGAGCGCGATGCGGATGCCGACCGCCTTCGCCGCGTTCTGCACGACCACGGCGAGGTCCGGTATCTCCATGTACTTCTCGGTGGTGAGCGTCACGTCGAAGCCGTTGGGCACGCCCGCCTGCGCGAGCAACTGGCGTGCCTTCGCGACGTCGATCTTGCGCTGGGGCACGTCGGTCGCCGTGGACGGGAAGATGGGCGCGAACGGGCTGTCGTTGCCCACCACGGCGCGGCCCTTGAACAGCCCGCGCACGAGCACGTCGCGATCGAGCGCAAGCGCGAGCGCCTGGCGTACGCGCTTGTCCCTGAACGTGGGCGAGTCGTTGCGCATGTGGATCTGGCGATGCGCGCTCGAGCGCACGCCGATCACCTTGAAGTCGGGATTGTTCAGGATGCCGATGCCGCCCTGCACGGTGAAGGTGCCCATCACGTCGGCCTGGTGGCCTTGCAGCGCGAGCAACTGCGCCTGCTCGTCGGCGTAGAAGGCGAACTCCACGCGCGCGGGCAGCGCCTTGTCGCCCCAATAGTCGGGATTGCGCACGAAGCTCACGCCGCGCCGCGCTTCGAATTTGTCGAGCTTGAACGGCCCGGTGCCGATAAAGCTCTTTTCGTAATTGCCCGCATAGTTGGCGGGCAGCATCACGGCGTTGTAGTTGTCCGAAGAAACGTAGTAGGCGAAGTTGCCGTTGGGCGCGTCGACGTGGAACTCGACCGTGTGATCGTCGACGGCCTTCGTGCCGCCTTTCGAAAGCACGCCCTTGAGCACCGAGAGCGCCGCCGAGCCGCTTGCGGGGTCGGCGAGGCGATCGAAGGTCGCCACCACGTCCTTCGCGCCGAACGGCTGGCCGTCGTGGAATTTCACGTTGGGGCGCAGCTTGAACGTCCAGACGTCTGCTTTGGCGTTGGCTTGCCAGGAGAGCGCGAGGGCGGGTTGCAGATGGCCTTGCGCGTCGTCGTTGGCGAGGAATTCGCCGGTCTGGTTCAGGAGACACAGCGCGCCCGCATCGGTCACGGTGAGCGGATCGACCGCGCCCGCGGGCATCAGGTGCGCCACGCGGATGGTCTGCTCGCCGGGCTTTGCCGCGCCCTGGGCATGCGCGCCGCGCGGCACGGCGAAGCCCGCAAACGCGGGCAGTGCCGTGAGGCCTACTGCGCTGGCATAGCGCAGCAGCTCGCGGCGCGTGAGGCGGCCGGCAGCGAATTCGTCGAGTGCGTGGTTGCCGTGATCGCCGGCCTGGGGGCGCAGCGCTTCGAGGCTGGGGAGGAGCGGACGGCGGGACTGCGGTCGTTTCATCGGTGCGGGATTCCGTGCGTTTTCCGTTCAGGGGGCGCGCGAGGCCCGGGGGCGTGCGCGACGGCGGGATGCGGTACGGCAGACGACGAATGGGTGCAGCAAGGTGAAACGATTGACGGGGCTATCGGGCGCACGAGGCGCGCAATAGCAGGGCCTAGTTTACGCGCTTTCGGCAAACGAGGCGAAGGGTAGGGTTTCGCGGGGTTGCGCGCGCGTGGCGCGCCGTGCAGTCGTGAGAGGGGCGCGAGTGTCCTAGCGGGCCGCGGCGGGCCGGCGCCAGCGATGGAACAGCACCGAGCCGATCCAGCAGGCGATGAATGCCGCAACGATGCCGTAGCCCAGTTCGCCGAAGCGCTCGTTCAGACCTGCGATGAGCGTCCACGCGCCGCCGCTCGCGCCGAGCTTGTCGGCGATGAGCCCGAGGGCTTCCACGCCGCCGATCACGATCGCCACGAGCGCCGAGACGAACGTGATGCTCGCGTTGTAGTAGAGCTTGCGCCTGGGATCGTCCATCGCCCAGCCGTAGGCGTGGACCATCAGCACGTTGTCGGTGGAATCGACGAGCGTCATGCCCGCCGTGAAGAGCGCGGGGAACACGAGAATCGAATAGATCGGCAGGCCCTTGCCCGCTTCGGCGGCGGCGATGGCGAGCAGGCCGATTTCGGTGGCCGTGTCGAAGCCGAGGCCGAACAGCACGCCCACGGGGTACAGATGCCAGCTTTTCGTGACGAGCGCAAAGAGCGGCCTGAGCGCGCGCGAGAAGAGGCCGGCGGGCGCGGGTGTATTCGAGGCGGCGGCGAGCGCTGCGTCGTCGCCTTGCTGCGCGCGGCGGTAACGCATCCACACGTCGCGCAGGATCACGAGGTTCACACCCGCGAGTACGAGCAGGAACGTCGACGAAACGAGCGTGCCGATGGTCGAGCCGATCTCGTGGAACTGCTCGAAGCGGCCATGCAGCGAGAGCGCCGTGAGCGCGATGCCGAGCGTGGCGACGATCACGACCGTCGAATGGCCGAGCGAGAACGCGAGTCCCACGCCGAGCGGGCGCTGGCCCTGCTGCATGAGCTTGCGCGTGACGGCGTCGATGGCGGCGATGTGGTCGGCGTCCACCGCGTGACGCAGGCCGAAGCCGTAGGCGAGCAGCGCCGTGCCGAGCAGCAGCGGATAGTGGCGAAACGCGATCAGCGCCCACGCCCACGCGCCGAGGTTGGCGGCGATGAGCGCGGCATAGAGCGGAATCAGGCGGGCGCGGAGCGAGGCGGCGGGCATCGTCAGTGGATCATTGCGTCGTGGTAGGCGGAACGGGCTGCCGCGCGCTCAATGGTCGTGCGGATGACGGTGGATGGGATCGACCCAGTACACGGTTTCCGGCGCTTCGACGGCGTCGATGTTCAGGTTCACCACCACGGCCTCGTTGTCGCTGCGCACGAGCACGCATTCGAGCGGATCGTCGGTGCTGGCGTTGATCTCCTGGTGCGGGACGTAGGGCGGCACGAAGATGAAGTCGCCCGGGCCCGCCTCGGCCGTGAACTCCAGATGCTCGCCCCAGCGCATGCGCGCGTGACCGCGCACGACGTAGATCACGCTTTCCAGCGCGCCGTGATGATGCGCGCCGGTCTTCGCGTTCGGATGGATCGTCACCGTGCCCGCCCAGATCTTCTGCGCGCCCACGCGCGCCGCATTGATCGCGGCCGCGCGGTTCATGCCGGGCGTTTGCGCCGTGTTCGTGTCGAGCTGGTCGCCGCGTATCACCTTGACGCCGTTTTCGCGCCAGTCGATCGGCGCGTCGTCGCGAGGATGCTCATGGTCGTGTTCGTGACTCATCGTCGTGTCTCCTTGACTGTGGGCGGCGCAGCGTCATCGCCGCATTGTGGCATGGTCAAAATTGCGCCGCGCGCAAGCAAAAAAAGCCCGTCCGCAGGGGACGGGCTTTCGTGTGCACAGCAACGCCTGCACGTCGCCGGCTTTACGTCTTCTTCGCGTTGATGACCGCTTCGGCCACGTTCTGCGGGGTTTCTGCGTAGTGCTTGAACTCCATCGTGTAGGTGGCGCGGCCTTGCGTGAGCGAGCGCAGCGACGTGGAGTAGCCGAACATCTCCGAGAGCGGCACTTCGGCGCGCACGATCTTGCCGCCGCCGCCCGCGATGTCCTCCATGCCCTGCACGATGCCGCGACGGCTCGACAGATCGCCCATCACGTTGCCCATGAAGTCCTCGGGCGTCTCCACTTCCACGGCCATCATCGGTTCGAGAAGGATCGGCTTCGCCTTGCGCATCGCTTCCTTGAAGGCCATCGAACCGGCCATACGGAAGGCGTTTTCGTTCGAGTCCACGTCGTGGTACGAGCCGAACGTGAGCGTGACCTTCGTGTCGACCACCGGGTAGCCCGCGAGCACGCCTGCCTTGAGCGTTTCCTGAATGCCCTTGTCGACCGCCGGGATGAACTCGCGCGGAATCACGCCGCCCTTAATGGCGTCGACGAATTCGTAGCCCTTGCCCGGCGTCTGCGGTTCGAGCGTGATGACGGCGTGACCATACTGGCCGCGCCCGCCCGACTGCTTGACGAACTTGCCTTCCACATCTTCGACCTTGTTCTTCACGGTCTCGCGATACGCGACCTGCGGCTTGCCGACGGTCGCCTCCACGCCGAACTCGCGTTTCATGCGGTCGACGAGAATTTCGAGGTGCAGCTCGCCCATGCCCGAGATGATGGTCTGGCCGGACTCTTCGTCGGTCTGCACGCGGAACGACGGGTCTTCCTGCGCGAGGCGATTGAGGGCGATGCCCATCTTCTCCTGATCGGCCTTGGTCTTCGGCTCGACGGCCTGCGAGATCACCGGCTCGGGGAAGATCATCCGTTCGAGCACGATGGCATGCGCCGGATCGCAAAGCGTGTCGCCCGTCGTCGCTTCCTTCAGGCCCACGGCCGCGGCGATATCGCCCGCCCGCACCTCCTTGATTTCCTTGCGTTCGTTCGCGTGCATCTGCAGGATGCGGCCCAGGCGCTCCTTCTTGTCCTTGGTCGCGTTGAGCACCGTATCGCCCGAATTCACCACGCCCGAATAGACGCGGAAGAAGATCAGCTGGCCGACGAACGGGTCGGTCATGATCTTGAAGGCGAGTGCGGAGAACGGCTCGTCATCGCTCGGGTGGCGCTCGATCTCCTTGTCGTGGAGGTCGTGGCCGAGAATCGCGGGCACGTCCACCGGCGAGGGCAGGTAGTCGATCACGGCGTCGAGCATGGCCTGCACGCCCTTGTTCTTGAACGCGCTGCCACAGAGCATCGGCACGATCTCGTTGGCGATCGTGCGCTTGCGCAGGCCGCCCTTGATTTCCTCTTCGGTCAGGCTTTCGTGATCGTGAAGGTACTTTTCGAGCAGCGTTTCGTCGGCTTCGGCGGCGGCTTCGACCATCTTCTCGCGCCACTCGTGCGCGAGCTCGACGAGATTCGCGGGAATGTCCTCGTACTCGAACTTCACACCCTGGCTCTCGTCGTCCCAGACGATCGCCTTCATCTTCACGAGATCGACCACGCCCTGGAAGTGATCTTCCGCGCCCACCGGAATCTGGATAGGCACGGCCACGCCCTTCAGGCGCTCGCCGATCTGCCGCTGCACGCGGAAGAAGTCCGCGCCCACGCGGTCCATCTTGTTGACGAACGCGATGCGCGGCACCTTGTACTTGTTCGCCTGACGCCACACGGTTTCCGACTGCGGCTGCACGCCGCCCACGGAGTCGTACACCATGCACGCGCCGTCGAGCACGCGCATGGAGCGCTCGACCTCGATCGTGAAGTCCACGTGCCCCGGGGTGTCGATGATGTTGATGCGGTGTTCGGGGTAATTGCCGGCCATGCCCTTCCAGAACGCAGTGGTCGCGGCCGAGGTGATCGTGATGCCGCGTTCCTGTTCCTGCTCCATCCAGTCCATGGTCGCCGCGCCGTCGTGAACCTCGCCGAGCTTGTGATTCACGCCGGTGTAGAAAAGGATGCGCTCGGTCGTCGTGGTTTTGCCGGCGTCGATGTGAGCGCTGATCCCGATGTTGCGATAGCGCTCGATGGGGGTCTTGCGAGGCACGGTGATCTCCTAGGAATGACGCGCCATGGAAGCTGCCGGGCGGCACGCGGCGCGGCCAGCGCGCGGCCCGATGCGCCGCATGGGCGCGCCCTGGTGGCACGCGTCATGCGGGGGATTTATAGGATAGCGCTTGCGCGCCGGTTTTGCAGGGCGTATGCCGCGGCGCGGGAAGCGGCGACAGCGCTGTACAGCGGCGCCAGGCGGTGCGCCGGCGGGCAGGCGGGCGCAAAAAAAGCCGGCGCCGCGTACGTGCGGGGCCGGCTTGCGCTTTTCGCGCAGCGCGCGAATGGCGCGCGCTGGGACAACGCGCGCTTACTGCAGCGGCGGCAGTCCCTGAATCTTCATGCCGGGCTTGATGCCCTTCGCCGTGAACCAGCCCTTCGGCATTTCGAGCGCGAAGACGCCGTTGTTGCGCGGGCAGTGGTTGTTGGTCGTTTCGGCCTGCATCTCGTCGATGTCGGTGATCGTACCGTCGGCGCGAATGAACGCGATCGATAGCGGGATCAGCGTGTTCTTCATCCAGAAGCAGTGCACGGCGTTTTCGCCGAACACGAACAGCATGCCTTCATTGGGCCCGAGCTGCGAACGGTACATGAGGCCTTGTTCACGGTCCGCGTCGTTGGCGGCGACCGCTGCGTCGATCACGAACATGCCTGCCGTGAGCTTCACGCGCGGAAATTCGCCCGGCTGCCTGGCGCCCGGCGGCATCTGCTGCGCCTGCGCGATGCTCGACGTGGCTGTCGCGGTGAACATGAGCGCCGCGAAAGCGGCCAATGGCAATGCGACGACAAGCGCGCAGCGCACGAAGAACGAGCGCAGGGAAAATCGCACGAGAGACTCCTTGCTGTAGGTTAATCCGCGCATGTTACGCGACCGGGTCAGAGCGGGTCAAAATGCGCGGCGCGGTTCACGTCATCGACGTGATACGGCGAGCGTGCGTGACGAAAAACTGGCTAAAAAAACAGGCAGCCAAACAAAAAGGCAGAACGCCTTGCAGCGCTCTGCCTTTCGTCGCGCTGAAGAACGGCAACGCGTGCCGCTTCTTCATGCGTCTTACAACAAGCTTACTCCGAAGCTGCCGAAGCGGCTTCAGCCTTCGCTGCCTTCTTGTGCGACGACTTCTTGTGGGCCTTCTTGTGCGACGACTTGTGAGTAGCCGAAGCAGCAGCAGCCGGAGCAGCCGAAGCAGCTTCCGGAGCCGAAGCTTGTGCGAATGCAGCCGATGCGAAGAGACCAGCGACCAGAGCAGCGATCAGTTTGTTCATGTTGTGAATCCTCAAGCTTGAGTTAATTAACCAAGTGACCCGGTTTTTGGAGTCAGGTCGGTAAACGTGCCATCCACCTTTCGGTTGACAGTCGCTTTCGACAAATTCGCGTGAATTTGATTTTTGCGTCTGCCAGCGGTCGGGACCGCACATTGCTGCGAGGACCCTGAAGGCTGAATGCCGGATAGCTTCTGGCGGCATCTGCGTCGAATAACGCATGGTCTCGCGAGACGGTTGACGCAAACTTTTCATTTGCTTCGTAACGAGACGCAACAGAAAGGCGCGGGACGTGCCGCGTAATTCGAAAAAAAATGATCAGCACGCGAAAAGTGCTTGCACAACAATCACTTGTGTTTGTCAGGGGTGTTTTGCCAGGGCGCATTGGTAGGCACGTCGATGCTTTCGCCGGGAGCGAGGCCCAGCGAAAAAATATCGAGCGCGCCGATCGCGACGCGTACGAGCCGCAACGTTGGATAGCCCACTGCCGCGGTCATGCGTCGCACCTGCCGGTTCTTGCCTTCGCTGATCGCAATCTCGACCCACGTGGTGGGTATCGACGCGCGATAGCGAATCGGCGGATTACGCGACCAGAGATTGTCGGGCTCAACAATGATTCTTGTTCGACACGGCTGTGTCACGAAGTCACCGAGATCGACGCCGCGTTCGAGTGCGGCAAGCGCACCCGCATCGGGTTCGCCTTCCACTTGTGCCCAATAGCGCTTCACGAGCTTGCGTTTCGGTTCGGCAATGCGCGCTTGCAAGGCGCCGTCGTCGGTGAGCAGCAGGAGACCTTCGCTATCGGAGTCGAGCCGGCCCGCGGGATAGACGCCCGGTACCTTCACCCAGTCTGCGAGAGACTGACGTGTTTCGTGCGGCGAAAACTGACAGATGGTGCCGAACGGTTTATTGAGGGCGATTAAACGCATGACAGGGCGACGGGGACGAATAGATGACGGGCTGGCGCCGAGATCTTAATGCATATTACATTAAGCGGTTTGCTATGTCTTATATAAGATATAAGACACGAGCGGAACCGATCACCCATCGGGGCGCAAGCGGCTTGCCTTGCGCCGGCGTTCGTGTGAAGGGCGCGCCACGCATGCGCGAGGCGTGGGCTAGAATAGCCGCCAGATCCTCACGCCGACGGGCTGTTCGCGCCACCAAGGCAAGCCGCCCGCTCTCGCCGGGCGAACAGGCTTCGCCGCCGCCGCGAGCCGCCGAGCGCGCGTCACACCCGCTACAACAGCCTTGCCCTTACTGGAGTCGATCATGCCGTATCAGCACATCGTGGTTCCGACCGGCGGTGAAAAGATCACCGTCAATCCGGACTTCTCGCTCAACGTCTCGGACCAGCCGATCATCCCGTACATCGAAGGCGATGGCACGGGCGTGGACATTACGCCGGTCATGCTGAAGGTGGTCGATGCGGCAGTCGAAAAGGCCTATGGCGGCAAGCGCAAGATTCACTGGATGGAAATCTACGCGGGCGAGAAGGCGACCCGCGTCTACGGTCCCGACGTGTGGCTGCCCGAAGAAACGCTCGACGTCGTGAAGGAATACGTGGTGTCGATCAAGGGGCCGCTCACGACGCCGGTGGGGGGTGGCATCCGCTCGCTCAACGTCGCGCTGCGCCAGCAGCTCGATCTGTACGTGTGCCTGCGTCCCGTGCAGTACTTCAAGGGCGTGCCCTCGCCGGTGCGCGCGCCGGAGAAGGTCAACATGGTCATCTTCCGCGAGAACTCGGAGGACATCTATGCGGGCATCGAATGGCCCGCGGAGTCCGAAGGCGCGAAGAAGCTCATCAAGTTCCTGCGCGAAGAGATGGGCGTGGCGAAGATCCGCTTCCCGGACAGTTCCGGCGTCGGCGTCAAGCCGGTGTCGCGCGAGGGCACGGAGCGTCTCGTGCGCAAGGCGATCCAGTATGCGATCGACAACGAGCGCCGCTCGGTCACGCTCGTGCACAAGGGCAACATCATGAAGTACACCGAAGGCGCGTTCCGCGACTACGGCTATGCGCTCGCGCAGAAGGAGTTCGCAGCGGAACTGATAGACGGCGGCCCGTGGATGAAGATCAAGAATCCGAAGACGGGCGGCGACATCGTGGTCAAGGACGTGATCGCCGATGCTTTCCTGCAGCAGATCCTGCTGCGCCCGGCCGAATACGACGTGATCGCCACGCTGAACCTGAACGGCGACTACATTTCCGACGCACTGGCGGCCCAGGTGGGCGGCATCGGTATCGCCCCGGGTGCGAATCTTTCGGACTCCGTGGCGATGTTCGAGGCGACGCACGGCACGGCCCCCAAGTATGCGGGCAAGGACTATGTGAATCCGGGTTCCGAAATTCTCTCGGCGGAAATGATGTTGCGTCATCTCGGCTGGTTCGAAGCGGCCAACCTCATCATTGCTTCGATGGAGAAGTCGATTCTGCAAAAGCGCGTGACCTATGACTTCGCGCGTTTGATGGAAGGGGCGACGCAGGTGTCGTGCTCGGGCTTCGGGCAGGTGATGATCGAGAATATGTAGGCGCAAGACGGTTCATCGCTGTCCCAGCAGAAAAAACCGGCAGACCGAAAGTTCTGCCGGTTTTTTATCCGGCTCGCCGCAAATTCGTCACGGATGGATGGGCTAGCCGACTTCGATCAGTCCGTGCGCTATCATGGCATTGGTCAATCGAGTCACTCCGCGGTTTCGTTCATCGTGCCAGTCGTCTATCGCTTCCTTCTCGTCTGCCTGCTCGCGCTGCTTTCCATGCGCGGCGCGATGGCGTGCGAGCACACGCAGCACGATGCAATGGCGGCGCACGCCGCACTCACGCCGCACGTCGTCGCGGATCGTTGCGCCGCGACGAGCAACCGTCGTCACGGCTCGCATTCCAGTTGTGGCGCGAGTTGCTGTGTCGCGGGCTGCTGCGCGCATTGCAGCGTGCCTTCTGCCGTGACTGCATTCGACGCGCAAACCGGCGCCCGTTCCACGCTTGTCGTGCTTCCCGCGGCCTTGCGTGCCGGCATTACGCACGCGCCTCCTTTGCCTCCTCCCATCGCCTGAGCCGGGCCGCTCGCTACGGGCGGCGTACTGCGCTCGCGCTTTTTCGCGAGCAAAACGACTCCCGCGCGCCAGGCGTGCGTGTTATCGCGCGTCGCGTGCCAGGCATGAACGAGGTATGAGGATTTCATCGATGAAACGAAGAGCATTTCTATCCGGCGCATTGAGCGCCGCCACCGCGACCCTGTTCGCGCGCCGCGCATTCGCACAAGATGCGGGCGATGCGATGCACGCCATGCACGGCATGACGGACATGCCGTCGATGTCGGGCGGCATGATGCACGCGCAAGTCCCGCTTGCGCCTGCCGATGCGTTGCCCGCCGGCGCGCCGCTTGCCGCGCTGCGCACGCTCGCCAATCAGAGCCGGGAGCCGGGCCTGTTTCGCGCGACGCTCGTTGCGCAGCCCGCGGCGCGTGCGCTCCTGCCCGGACAGCCGCAAACGGTCTTCTGGCAATACGACGCGCTCGCAGCGGCCGAAAACGACGGCCCGGTCATCGGCCCGATGATCGACGTACGCGAAGGCGACACTGTCGAAATCACGTTCGTGAACCGGCTGCCGCAGCCTTCGACGATTCATTGGCATGGCTTGCCCGTGCCGCCCGATCAGGACGGCAATCCCTCGAAACCGGTCGCGCCGGGTGAGCAGCACGTTTATCGCTTCACGCTGCCGCAGGGGAGCGCGGGCACCTACTGGTATCACCCGCATCCGCACATGCTGAGTTCGGAGCAGGTGTTCCGGGGACTGGCGGGCCCCTTCGTCGTGCGCGCCGCCGATGATCCACTCGCGTCGTGGCCGGAGCGGCATCTGTTCGTGTCCGACCTGAAGCTCGCGGCAGACGGCGCGATTGCCGCGAACGGCATGATGGACTGGATGAACGGCCGCGAAGGTCAGTACGTGCTCGTCAACGGCGCTCGTCAGCCGCACATCGAGGTCGTGCGCGACGAGCGCTGGCGCGTCTGGAATGGCTGCAACGCGCGCTATCTGCAACTCGCCTTCGACGACGGTCGCGCCTTCACGCAGGTGGGCACCGACGGCGGGCTGCTGGGCGCGCCGCGCGAGGGCGTCACCTCGCTGTTGCTCGCGCCGGGCGAGCGCGCGGAGCTGATCGTGCGCGCGGGGCAGGGCGCCTCGCGTGCGTCGCTGATTGCCGCGCAGTACGACCGCCACAAGATGGCGATGACGCACGGCAGCTTGCCCGCGGGGCCATCGCTGATCCTCGCGAGCGTTGGCTTCGCACCGGCGAGCGCGACGCAATCGGCACTGCCGTTGCGCCTGCGCGAGATTGCGCCGCTCATTTCGTCAGGTCTTCTAACGGTCCCGAAAAAGAGCGTGGTGTTCAGCGAAGCGATGGACATGAAAGCGATGCACGCACCGGGTGCCTCAGCGCAGCCCATGCCGCGCGGCATGCGATTCATGGTGAACGGGGCGGTATTCGATCCGGCGCGCGTGACGCTGGCGAGCCGGCGCGGGGAAGTCGAGCACTGGACGATAGCAAACGGCACGGACATGGATCATCCGTTTCATCTGCACGGTACGCAATTTCAGGTGCTGGCGCGCGAGCGTGGCGGTGTACGCAATGAGGAGGAACTGCTGGCATGGCGCGACACCGTGAACGTGCGGCGCGGCGAAACGGTGCACATCGCGACCGTCCAGCACGAGGCGGGCGATCGCATGTTTCATTGCCACATCCTCGAGCACGAGGATCTCGGCATGATGGGTACGTTGCGGGTGAGCTAGCACGCGAACGTTAAAAAACCATGACACCAAAAAGAAACCCGGCCGAAGCCGGGTTTCCAAGGTACGGGTACCGAACAGATCAGGCTGCTGCCTGAATGTTCGATGCCTGTTTACCCTTCGGGCCTTGCACGACCTCGAAGCTCACCTTCTGCCCTTCTTTGAGGGTCTTGAAGCCATTCATTTGAATAGCCGAAAAGTGAGCGAACAGGTCCTCACCGCCTTCATCCGGCGTAATGAACCCGAAACCCTTCGCGTCGTTGAACCACTTGACCGTACCGGTTGCCATACCAACTTCCCCTGTAACTCATGTCACTACCACGAGCAGTTCGAAAAGCTAAACGATCGCGGTGCGATCGCCCCCTCCTCACAAGCTCACCAACGGCATTTTTTCGAATTTAAGGCGGTTGAAAAAAGTGCCAGCTTGATTGTTGAGGGTCTTTAATCTGCTGTCAAGAATATTTTGAGACGGTCCTTGACACGTTGTAAAGAGCGCATTTCCAGGGTTTTTCCTGCTTTTCGCCGACGCTGAGCACCGGTGCATAAAGCAGGTGCAGGACAGCGTCTTGAAAAATTGCACAGGTGACGCATATGCGATGCACCGCACCATGTAATCTGACACTGAGCGTGCGGGCGCCTACAGTCGCTTCCCACGGCAACGGCAAGGTTGTGCGATACTCGATTCAACGGTGGCGTGAAAGCTGCTGAGAGCAGGATTGTGTACCGGCCCCGCAGCCGGTCCAAGGGATCGGAGCCGGGCCAGGGCGCATGAATTGCTTGCAGCGGGTCGCAGGTCGGGAGCGCCGGGTTCACCGGCCGGCCGGTCAGGTTACGGCAGGATTGCGGGCCTGTCCGAGTTGTTTAGAATGGGTGTATGGCGATTATCCCGGACAAGCAGGATTCAACCGTACTGGAGCGGCAGGAGCAAAAGGTCAAACCGCCCTCCATGTACAAGGTCGTGCTAATGAATGACGACTACACGCCGATGGAATTCGTCGTGATGGTCGTGCAGGAATATTTCAATAAGGACCGCGAGACCGCAACGCAGATCATGTTGAAGGTCCATCGCGAGGGCAGGGGTGTTTGTGGGGTCTATACGCGGGACATCGCGTCGACCAAGGTTGAGCAAGTCGTTACCCACGCACGGCAGGCCGGGCATCCGCTGCAGTGTGTGATGGAGGAAGCATGATTGCCCAGGAACTGGAAGTCAGCCTGCACATGGCGTTCATGGAAGCACGTCAGGCACGGCACGAGTTCATAACGGTCGAGCATTTGCTGCTGGCGCTGTTGGACAACCCAACAGCGGCGGAAGTGCTGCGCGCGTGTGCCGCCAATATCGAAGACCTGCGACAGAACCTGCGCAACTTCATTCACGACAACACCCCTACGGTGCCCGGCACGGATGACGTCGATACGCAGCCGACGCTCGGGTTCCAGCGCGTGATCCAGCGCGCGATCATGCACGTTCAGTCCACTTCCAACGGCAAGAAGGAAGTGACGGGCGCGAACGTGCTGGTCGCCATCTTCGGCGAGAAGGACTCGCACGCGGTGTATTACCTGCAGCAGCAGGGCGTCACGCGTCTGGATGTCGTGAATTTCATTTCGCACGGTATCGCGAAGACGGGCAGCGGCGAAGCCGCCAAGGCCAGCGACGCGAATGCCGAAGCCGAAGACGCCGCCGGCCAGAAGGAAACCCCGCTCGCCCAGTTCACGCAGAACCTGAACCAGATGGCGAAGGACGGCCGGATCGATCCGCTCATCGGTCGCGAACTGGAAGTGGAGCGCGTGGTGCAGGTGCTGTGCCGCCGCCGCAAGAACAATCCGCTGCTCGTGGGCGAGGCCGGTGTCGGCAAGACCGCGATCGCGGAAGGGCTCGCCTGGCGCATTACGCGCGGCGAAGTGCCGGACATTCTCGCGGATGCCCAGGTCTACTCGCTCGACATGGGCGCGCTGCTGGCGGGCACGAAATATCGCGGCGACTTCGAGCAACGCCTCAAAACGGTGCTGAAAGAACTGAAAGAGCGTCCGCACGCCATTCTGTTCATCGACGAAATTCATACGCTGATCGGCGCGGGCGCCGCGTCGGGCGGCACGCTGGATGCGTCGAACCTGCTCAAGCCGGCGCTCTCGTCGGGCACGCTCAAGTGCATCGGCGCGACGACGTTCACGGAATACCGCGGCATCTTCGAGAAGGACGCGGCGCTGTCGCGGCGCTTCCAGAAGGTCGACGTGGTCGAGCCGACCGTCGAGCAAACCGTGGCGATCCTGCGCGGTCTGAAGTCGCGTTTCGAAGAGCACCACGGCGTGAAATATTCGTCGGGCGCGCTGAACGCGGCGGCTGAACTGTCGGCGCGCTTCATCACCGACCGTCACTTGCCCGACAAGGCAATCGACGTGATCGACGAAGCGGGCGCGGCCCAGCGCATCCTGCCGAAGTCGAAGCAGAAGAAGACCATCGGCAAGAGCGAGATCGAGGAAATCATCTCGAAGATCGCGCGCGTGCCGGCGCAAAGCGTGTCGCAGGACGATCGCAGCAAGCTGCAAACGCTCGACCGCGATCTCAAGGCCGTGGTGTTCGGCCAGGATCCGGCCATCGACGCGCTCTCGGCTTCGATCAAGATGGCGCGCGCGGGTCTCGGCAAGACGGACAAGCCGATCGGCTCGTTCCTGTTCTCGGGCCCGACCGGCGTCGGCAAGACCGAAGTGGCGCGCCAGCTCGCGTTCACGCTCGGCATCGAGCTGATCCGCTTCGACATGTCGGAGTACATGGAACGCCATGCGGTGAGCCGTCTGATCGGCGCGCCGCCGGGCTATGTCGGGTTCGACCAGGGCGGTCTGCTCACCGAAGCCGTCACGAAGAAGCCGCACTGCGTGCTGCTGCTCGACGAAATCGAGAAGGCGCACCCGGACATCTTCAACGTGCTGCTGCAGGTGATGGACCACGGCACGCTGACCGACAACAACGGCCGCAAGGCGGATTTCCGCAACGTCATCATCATCATGACGACGAATGCGGGCGCCGAGGCAATGAACAAGTCGACGATCGGCTTCACGACCCGGCGCGAGCAGGGCGACGAACTGGCCGATATCAAGCGCCTGTTCACGCCCGAGTTCCGCAACCGGCTCGATCAGACGATCAGCTTCCGTGCGCTCGATGAGGAAATCATCATGCGCGTGGTCGACAAGTTCCTCATGCAACTGGAAGACCAGCTGCACGAGAAGAAGGTCGACGCGGTCTTCACCGACGCGCTGCGCAAGCATCTGGCCAAGCACGGCTTCGACCCGCTCATGGGCGCGCGGCCGATGCAGCGCCTGATCCAGGACACGATCCGCCGTGCGCTCGCCGACGAACTGCTGTTCGGCAAGCTCATGAACGGCGGCCGCGTGACCGTGGACGTCGATGCGGAAGACAAGGTCCAGCTCACGTTCGACGAGCAGCCGGCGCCGCGCAATCCGGAAGCGGTGGAAGTGGAGTAAGCGGCAGCGCTACGGCGCAAACAGCCTTCAGGCAAGACGGCGCAGTCCGAAAGGACTGCGCCGTTTTTCTTTGGCGCCGGCGGGTAGAGACGTTGCGCCGTGACGCACAGGCGCGCCCGCCGTTTGCCGGCAATCAGCCGGTAAAATGCACGTTTGTCCGCCGTCGGCGTTTTTTGATGCGCGGCGCTGAGTAGCGTCTCGCGCGTAGCAGGGGTGTAACAGTGGTACCACGTAAATCGGGCGCGTTCGAAGCCATCGTCGAGCGCGAACAGGGGCTGCGTCAGGGCTTGTCCGCCGGGCAGATGACAATGATCGCCATCGGCGGCGCAGTCGGCACCGGACTCTTTCTCGGCAGTGGCTTCGCGATCTCTTTTGCCGGTCCGGGCGTGCTGATTTCCTACGCGATCGGCGCGCTGATCGCCTTGCTGTTGATGGGCGCGCTCGCCGAGATGACCGTCGCGCACCCCGTATCGGGCTCGTTCGGCGCGTATGCCGAGCACTACGTCGGGCCGCTCGCCGGGTTTGTCGTGCGCTATGCGTACTGGTCGGCGTACGTGCTGGCGGTGGGCACCGAGGTTGCGGCAATCGCCGTCTACATGAAATTCTGGTTTCCCCACGTGCCGGGGCTCTACTGGATCGTCGGATTTTCAGCAGCGCTGATCGTTGTGAACGCAATGAGTGTGCGCGCGTACGGCACCATCGAATATCTGTTTTCGAGCCTCAAGATCGCGGCCATCGTTGCGTTCATCGTGCTGGGCGCATGGTTCGTATGGCGCGCGCCGGCCGGCTCCGGCGTGGGCTTCGCGAACTACACGTCGCACGGCGGCTTGCTGCCGCGAGGCTGGTGGGGCGTGTGGGTGGGGACGATCGTCTCGCTCTTCAGCTACCTGGGCGTAGAGACGATCGCCGTGGCGGCTGCCGAGGCGCAGGATCCGCAGCGCGCCGTCACGCGCGCGTTTCGCGCAACCGTGCTGCGCCTCGTGCTGTTCTACCTGCTCACGCTCGCGCTCATGCTCGCCATCGTGCCGTGGACCCAGGCGGGCGGCAACGAGAGCCCGTTCGTGAAGGTCATGGCCGCAACAGGCGTGCCTTACGCGGCGGGTGCGATCAACTTCGTCGTGCTCGTGGCGGCGCTCTCGGCCATGAACAGCCAGCTCTACATCACCACGCGCATGATGTTCAGTCTCTCGCGCGCGGGTTACGCGCCGGCGGCGTTCGGGCGCCTCACGCGTCACGGCGTGCCGACGGCAGCGCTTTCGCTGTCCACCATCGGCATTGCGGTGGCGGCCGTGCTCAACGCGCTCTGGCCGCAGGCAGCGTTCACGCTGATGATGTCGATCGCGATGTTCGGCGCGATGTTCACGTGGTTCATGATCTTCGTCACGCAGATCTTTTTCCGCGTGCGCCAGGCGCGCGAAGGCGGCGCGCCGCTCGCGTTTCGCATGTGGGGCTTTCCGTTCACGAGCGTGCTGGGTGCGCTGTTGATGCTCGGCATTCTCGCCGGCACGGCCTTCACGCGCGAATTCCGCATGACGCTCGCCTATGGCCTCGCGTTTCTCGCGGTGCTCGTCGTGGTGTATGCGCTCTGGTATCGTCGGCGTCCCGGCGCGGCGCAGCGAACCGAAGCCTCCGTCTAAACGCAAAAAAGCACGCCAAGGCGTGCTTTTTTGTTGTCGGCGCAGCCGCCTGGATCAGTGCTTGCCCGTGCTGCCGAAACCGCCCGCGCCGCGCTCGCTCGCCTCGAAGTCGTCGACGATGTTGAACTGCGCCTGCACGACCGGCACGATCACGAGCTGCGCAAGGCGCTCGAGCGGGTTGAGCGTGAAGGTGGTGTGGCCGCGGTTCCAGGTCGAAATCATCAGTTCGCCCTGGTAGTCCGAGTCGATCAGGCCGACCAGATTGCCGAGTACGATGCCGTGCTTGTGGCCGAGGCCCGAGCGCGGGAGGATCAGCGCCGCGTAGCCGGGATCGGCCACGTGGATGGCGAGGCCCGTCGGCACGAGCTTCGTTTCGCCCGGTTCGAGCGTGATCGGCGCGTCGAGGCACGCGCGCAGGTCGAGGCCGGCGCTGCCCGGCGTGGCGTAGTGGGGCAGCTGGTCGCGCATGCGCTCGTTCAGGATCTTGATGTCGATTTTCATGAAGTCAGGATGAGGGGGCGGTGGTGGATCGCTCAGGCGCGAGGTAGCTGGAAGGCCTCGGCGAGCAGTTCATAAGAGCGCAGACGAGCCTTGTAGCTGCCCGCAACGGTCAGCACGATCAGTTCGTCGGCGCGAAAGTTGTCCTTGATGGCGAGAAGCCGCTCGGTGACGCTTTCGGGCGTGCCGATGACGCTGCGCGGCTTCTCGCGGTCGATCACGATCTGCTCGCGCTCGCCGTACTCCTGCGCGCGCCCCTGCTCGAGGCTCGGGATCGGCGCGTTCAGTCCGTAGGCCATTTGCACGCGCCGCAGGTCGACGGCCTTTTCGAGGTCGGCGGCTTCCGCTTCGGTGTCGGCGCAGATCGCGAACACGGCGCACGCGAGATACGGCTTCGCTTCGTGGCCCGGCTTGAAGCGGTCGAGATAGGCCTCGGCCACGAGATGCCCGAAGTGCGCGTTGATGAAGTGCGCGAACGAGAAGCGCAGCCCGAGCTGCGCGGCGAGGTTGCCGCCGAAATCGCTCGAGCCGAGCACCCAGAGCTGCGGGCGCGTCTGGATCTGCGGCTGCAGCACGACGCCGCTCGCGAGATGATCGGCGGGGAGCGTGCCGTCCATCAGGCCGACGAGATCCTGCACTTGCTGCGCGAACTGGTCGCCGCGGTTGTACGAGCCCGCGGCCACGGCCTGCGCCGTGCGCATGTCGCCGCCCGGCGCGCGTCCGACACCGAGATCGACGCGTCCGGGAAAGAGCGCTTCGAGCATCATGAACTGCTCGGCGACCTTGAAGGGGCTGTAATAGGGCAGCATGATGCCGCCCGAGCCGATCCGGATGCGCTTCGTGACGCTGCCGAGGCGCGCGAGCATGACTTCTGGGCAGGGGTTGCACACGCCCAGCAGGCCATGATGCTCGGCGCACCAGTAGCGCGTGTAGCCGAGGTCGTCGGCGAGCTGTGCAAGCTCGATGGTGGCGGCGATGGCGTCCGCCGCACTGTGCCCGGCGATGACGGGCGACTGGTCGAGTACGGAAAGCAGTGTCATGGCAGTACTGCTCCTTGCCTGGGTTCGCGGCGCCGCACGCCGGCACGCGGGTGCGCCGGCGCGCGCGTCACGAGATGATGCTCGGGTCCGGCAGACGCCGCGCGATTTCGGCGACGAGCGTCTGCGCGAGCGCCTGCTTGGCCGCGCGCGGCAGCGGCTTGCGGCCACCCGCCTCGAACAGCACGACTTCATTGTCGTCCCGACCGAAGGTGAGCGGGCCGAGATTGCCGATCAACAGCGGCACCTTCTTGCGCGCGCGCTTTTCTTCGCCATGCACGTCGAGGTCGCCGCTTTCGGCGGCGAAGCCCACGCAGTACGGCGGATTCGGCAAGGCCGCGACCGAGGCGAGGATGTCCGGGTTCTCGACGAACGTGAACGTCGGCATGCGGTGCTCGGCCGTCTTCTTGATCTTGTGTTCGGCGACGTGATCGACGCGCCAGTCGGCCACGGCCGCCACGCCGATGAAGACATCGGCGTCGGTCGCGGCGCGCATGACCGCGTCGTACATCTGCTGGGCGGTCTGCACGTCTTCGCGATACACGCCCCACGGCGTTTCCAGCGCGACCGGGCCGGCGACGAGATGCACCTCGGCGCCCGCCTGCTGCGCGGCGCGCGCGAGCGCGAAGCCCATCTTGCCGCTCGAGCGGTTGGTGATGCCGCGCACGGGATCGAGCGGCTCGAAGGTCGGGCCGGCGGTGATCAGGAGCTTGCGGCCCGCGAGCACCTTCGGCGCGAAGAACGAGACGATCGCCTCGTACACGGCCTCGGGTTCGAGCATGCGCCCGTCGCCGATCTCGCCGCACGCCTGCGGACCGGAATCGGGGCCGAGCGTTTCGATGCCGTCCGCGCGCAGTTGCGCGACGTTGCGCTGCGTGGCCGGGTTTTGCCACATCTGCCGGTTCATCGCGGGCACGACCAGCAATGGACAGTCGCGCGCCACGCACAGCGTGGAGAGCAGGTCGTCGGCGAAACCGTGGGCGAGTTTGGCGAGGAAGTCGGTCGAGGCCGGCGCGATGACGATGGCGTCGGCTTCGCGCGAGAGGTCGATGTGCGCCATGTTGTTGGGCACGCGGCCGTCCCACTGGCTCGTGTAGACGGGGCGGCCCGAGAGCGCCTGCATGGTGACCGGCGTGATGAACTGCGTGGCGGCCTCGGTCATCACGATCTGCACGGTCGCGCCGGCCTTGGTCAGCAGGCGCGTGAGCTCGGCGATCTTGTAGCAGGCGATGCCGCCCGTCATGCCGAGCACGAGGTGGCGGCCGGCCAGTTCGCCTGGGTTTGCAGCGGACGTGTTCAAGTCACAGCTCCTATGTCGACCAGAGTTGGCGCTTTAGCGCCCGACTGCAGCCCGCACGCTCAGCGCGCGCCGCGCACGCGCCGCAATTCGTCGAACACCAGCAGCGCCGCGCCAATGCAGATCGCGCTATCGGCGAGGTTGAACGCCGGCCAGTGCCAGCCGCCCACGTGGAAATCGAGAAAGTCGATCACGTGGCCGTAAAGCAGGCGGTCGATCACATTGCCGAGCGCGCCGCCCATGATGAGCGCGAGCGCCGTGCAAAAGAGCTTCTGCGTAGCGTGGCGCTTGAGCAGATAGCAGATCACGAGCGCCGCCACGACGCCGAGCAGCGTGAACGCCCAGCGCTGCCAGCCGCCCGCAGCCGACAGGAAGCTGAATGCCGCGCCCTTGTTGTAGACCAGCACGAGGTTGAAGAACGGCGTGATCACGCGGCCTTCGCCGTAGCTGAACACCTTGTTGATGGCGATTTTCGTGAGCTGGTCGGCGAGGATCACGATCACCGCGACTCCGAGCCACGGCGCGAGCGTGCCGCCCGCGCCATTCGACCTGGACTGCTTCGGCAGGGTTTTTGCCATTATGCCGCGCTCCGCTTTTCACCGTCGCCGAACAGATTCGCGACGCAGCGGCCGCACAGGCCCGGATGCTCCGCGTTCGCGCCCACGTCTTCGCGGTAGTGCCAGCAGCGCTCGCACTTGAGGTACTTCGAGGTGACCACTTCGACGCCTTCCTCGGCTTCGCTATCGACCTTCACGATTTCCGCCGCCGAGGTGATCAGCACGAATTTGAGGTCGTCGCCGAGCGAGGCGAGGGCATCGTAGCGCGCGCCGCTCGCGAGAATGCGCACTTCGGCCTGCAGCGACGAGCCGATCTGGTTCGCCACGCGCGCCTCTTCGAGCGCCTTCGTCACGTTGCCGCGCACTTCGCGCAGCAGCGTCCATTTGGCGATCAGCTCCGGCGCGCCTTCGACGTCCGGGAAGGCGTGGAAGGTTTCGGTGAAGATGGTTTCGCTTTGCGGCTGGAACACCTTCCACGCTTCTTCGGCCGTGAACGAGAGGAACGGCGCGAGGATGCGCAGCAGGCTGTGCGTGATGTGATGCAGCGCCGTTTGCGCACCGCGGCGGGCCTTCGAATCCGCCGCGCTCGTGTAGAGGCGGTCCTTCAGGACGTCGAGGTAGAAGCCGCCCAGGTCTTCCGAGCAGAACGTCTGGAGCTTGGCCACGACCGGGTGGAACTCGTAGCGGTCGTAGTGGGCGAGCACGTCGTTTTGCAACGTATGCGTGAGCGCGACGGCATAGCGGTCGATCTCGAGCCATTCGCTTGCGGGCAGCGCGTGCTTCTCGAAGTCGAAGTCCGAGAGGTTCGAGAGCAGGAAGCGCAGCGTGTTGCGAATACGGCGATAGCCTTCCGTCACGCGCTTGAGAATCTCTTCGGAGATGGCCAGTTCGCCCGAGTAGTCGGTCGAGGCGATCCACAGACGGATGATTTCCGCGCCCAGACGATTCGCCACTTCATGCGGATCGACGCCGTTGCCGAGCGACTTCGACATCTTGCGGCCTTCGCCGTCGACGGTGAAGCCGTGCGTGAGCAGCGCGTTGTAGGGCGGCCGGCCGTCGAGCATCGATGCCGTGAGCAGCGACGAGTGGAACCAGCCGCGGTGCTGGTCCGAGCCTTCCAGGTACAGGTCGGCCGGGAACTGGAGTTCATCTTTGTGCGAGCCGCGCAGCACGTGCCAGTGCGTCGTGCCCGAGTCGAACCACACGTCGAGCGTGTCGCGGTTCTTTTCGTACAGGTTGGCGTCGTCGCCGAGCAGTTCGCGCGGGTCGAGCGTCTGCCACGCTTCGATGCCTTCTTTTTCCACGCGCTGCGCGACCTGTTCGAGCAGCTCCAGCGTGCGCGGATGCAGCTCGCCGGTTTCCTTGTGCACGAAGAACGCCATCGGCACGCCCCATTGGCGCTGGCGCGAGAGCGTCCAGTCCGGGCGGTTGGCGATCATCGAATACAGGCGCTGCTTGCCCCACGATGGGTAGAACGCCGTCGCCTCGATGCCTTCGAGCGCCGTTTCGCGCAGCGTCTTGCCGGCGTCCTTGGGCGTCACGTCCATGCCCGCGAACCACTGCGAAGTCGCGCGGTAGATGATCGGCGTCTTGTGGCGCCAGCAGTGCATGTAGCTGTGCAGGTACTTCTCGCTGCGCAGGAGCGTGCCGGCGGCGTCGAGTGCGTCGACGATCTTCGGGTTCGCGGCCCAGATCGAGAGGCCGCCGAACAGCGGCAGCGATTCGATGTAGCGGCCGTCGCCCATCACCGGGCTGATGATGTCGGAATCCGCCATGCCGTGCGCCTTGCACGACACGAAGTCTTCCACGCCGTAAGCGGGCGCAGAGTGCACGATGCCCGTGCCGGTGTCGGTCGTGACGTAGTCGCCGAGGTAGATCGGCGAGGTGCGCTTGTAGCCCGGATGCGCCGAGGCGAGCGGGTGATTGAAGCGCAGCAGCGAGAGCTTCTTGCCCTTCGTCGTGGCGACGATCTTGCCCTCGAGCCCGAACTCCTTCATGCACGCTTCCACGCGCTCGACGGCGAGGATCAGCAGGCCGCGCTGTGTGTCCACGAGCGCGTAGTCGATCTCAGGGTGCACGTTCAGCGCCTGGTTCGACGGAATCGTCCAGGGCGTGGTGGTCCAGATCACGATGCCGCCTTCCTCGCGCGGCAGCGCGGGCAGGCCGAACGCGGCCGCCGTTTCGGCGGGTTGCGCGAACGTGAACAGCACGTCGATGGTGGGATCGGTCTTGTCCTTGTACTCGACTTCGGCCTCGGCGAGCGCCGAGCCGCAGTCGAAGCACCAGTTCACGGGCTTCAGGCCCCGGAACACATAGCCCTTCTCGATGATCTTCGCGAGTGCGCGGATCTCGCCGGCCTCGTTCGCGAAGTTCATCGTCTTGTACGGGTTGTTCCAGTCGCCGAGCACGCCCAGGCGCTTGAAGCCCTTCTTTTGCGTCTCGATCTGGCCGGCCGCGTACTCGCGCGCCTTCTGCATCACTTCCTGGGCGGGCAGCGACTTGCCGAACTGCTTTTCGATCTGGATTTCGATCGGCATGCCGTGGCAGTCCCAGCCCGGCACGTAGACCGCGTCGAAGCCCGCGAGATTGCGCGCCTTGACGATCATGTCCTTGAGGATCTTGTTCACCGCGTGGCCGAGGTGGATGTCGCCGTTCGCATACGGCGGCCCGTCGTGCAGGATGAACTTCTTGCGGCCCTTCGAAGCCGCGCGGATCTTCTCGTAGACCTGGTTCTCTTCCCATTCCTTGACCCATTGCGGTTCGCGCCTGGGCAGGTCGCCGCGCATCGGGAACGGGGTGTCGAGCAGGTTGACGGGGTACTTCGATTCGGACTTCTGCGGCTTGCCGGAGGATGCTTTCTTGTCGCTCATGGTGAGATCACGTGGAATTCGGGGGATGCATGGCGTCAGCGTTGCGGCCGATGCCGCGCAACCGTCGCCTCGGGCGCTGCATGCCGTGCTGGGGGCACGCGGCGCCTGGGGGCGGGGCAGCCCGCGCATGCGGGCCGCAGGTCACCTAATTCGGTCGGTGGCCGAGGTGGCGAAGCCGGTGGAGGCGCCGCCGGCCACGTCTGCGCCCACGGCGGCGAACCACGCGCGGGTGTTCGCCACGTCGCGAGCGATCGCGGCGGTGAGCGTTTCGAGGTCGGGAAACTTCTCCTCGTCACGCAGCTTCTTGAGAAACTCGACGCGCACGAGCTTGCCGTAGGCGTCGCCGTGCCAGTCGAGCAGATGCACTTCGAGCAGCACGCGGCCCGAGTCGTCCACGGTCGGGCGCAGGCCGAGGCTCGCGACGCCGGGCAGCGGATGATCGGCAATGCCATGCACCATCACGACGAAAATGCCCTTGAGCGCCGGCCGCTTGTGGCCGATCAGCAGGTTCATCGTGGGGAAGCCCAGGTCGCGCCCGAGCTTCAGGCCGTGCGTGACGTGTGCGCTGATGTGATAGCCGCGGCCAAGCGAAGCGCGCGCGGCGTCGAGGTCGCCCGCGTTCAGTTGCGCGCGCACCGCAGAGCTGGAAATGCGCACGCCCGAAGGGTCGGCCACGGTCGCCATCTGCTCGACTTCGAAGCCGTGATGCGCGCCCGCGGCCTGCAGCGAAGCGAAGTCGCCCGCGCGCTTCGCGCCGTAGCGGAAGTCGTCGCCGATCATCATCCAGCGCGCGTGCAGCCCGCCCACGATGATGCGCTCGACGAACGCCTCGGGCGACTGGCTCGCGAACGTGTGGTTGAAATGCTCGACCACGACGCGGTCCACGCCGTTCTCGCGCAGCGCTTCGAGCTTGTCGCGCAACATGGCGATGCGCGGCGGGGCGCTGGCCGGGTTGAAGAATTCGCGCGGATGCGGCTCGAAGGTCATCACGCAGACGGGCAGGCCGCGCGCGTCGGCTGCCGCGCGCACGCGCGCGAGCAATGCCTGATGCCCGCGGTGGACACCGTCGAAATTGCCGATGGTCAGCGCGCAGGGCGCGCGGCTTTCGGCATTGGGAAGACCGCGGAAGACTCTCACGATAGCGGAACCTGGTGGAACCTCGAAAAGCGCGCTGGCGCAGCACGCGTGCTAATGATCGACTGCTGACCGGGTGACCTGGCCACTCGCGGCCCCAAGGACCGCGACGAAACAGAAGATTATAAACGCACGAGGCGACGATCGCCGCCGCACGAGCGTTGAGCCGGCCCCCCGATGATAAAATCCGCGGATGAAAAATCTCGTCATCCTGATTTCGGGGCGGGGCAGCAACATGGAAGCCATCGTGCGCGCTTGCGCGCAGGAAGCTTGGGGCGCGCGTATCGCCGCCGTGATTGCCAACCGTCCTGACGCTGCGGGCCTCGCGTTCGCGGCGTCGAACGGCATTGCCACGGCGGTCGTCGATCACCGCCAGTTTCCCGATCGCGCCAGCTTCGACACGGCGCTCGCTCAAGTCATCGACGGCTACGCGCCGGACCTCGTCGTGCTGGCGGGCTTCATGCGCGTGCTGACCGAATCGTTCGTCGGCCATTATGCGGGTCGGATGCTCAATATCCATCCCTCGCTGCTGCCGATGTTTCCGGGCCTCAAGACGCACCAGCAGGCGCTCGACGCCGGGTGCCGCGTGCACGGCGCGACGGTGCATTTCGTCACGCCTACGCTCGATCATGGTCCGATCGTCGCACAGTCGGTAATTCCGGTGCGCGCGGGAGACGACGCCGCGGCACTCGCCGCGCGCGTGCTCAAGACCGAACATTTGATGTACCCGCGCGCGGTGCGCTGGTTCGTCGAAGGGCGCCTCGCGCTCGACGGCGAACGCGTGACGCTCACGCCGGCCGAGCCACAGTGGCTCTTCTTTGACGACTCGCAAGCCGCCGGGGAGGGCGCATGAGACTGCATGGATTTCTGATTGGACAGACCGAAACGTTGCTCGCCGACGTCCTCAAATTTACGGGCCCGGCCGACGCCGTGACGAGCCGCTTCTTCCGCGAGCATCCGAAGCTCGGCCACGCCGAGCGCGGTGTGATCGCCGAAGCCGTGTTCGCGGTGCTGCGCCGGCGCATGGAGTTCGCGCACCTGGCCGAAAGCGGCACGGGCAGCCCGACGCGCCGCCTCACGCTGCTCGGCCTCATGGCGACGGCGGGCCGCTCGGCGATCCGGCCCTTCGTATCGGACGCCGAGGCGACCTGGCTCGAGCACGTCGCGAAGATCGACCCGGCGAGCTTGCCGCTGCGCGTGCAGCTGAATCTGCCGGAGTGGATCATGAAGGCGCTGGAAACGCGCTTTGAGCCCACCGAACTCGCGCAACTGGCCGCCGCGCTCAATTACCCGGCGCCGCTCGATCTGCGGGCCAATCCCATCAAGGCGAGTCGCGAGGAGCTGATCCGCGCGCTGTCCGAGTCGGGCATCGAAGGCGGGGAAATGCCGTTCGCGCCGTTCGGCGTGCGCGTGACGGGCAAGCCCGCGCTCGCGAAACTCGACTCGTTCAAGAACGGCTGGTTCGAGGTGCAGGACGAGGGCAGCCAGCTGCTGTGCACGCTGCTGGCGCCGCGCCGCGGCGAGATGGTCGTGGACTTCTGCGCAGGCGCGGGCGGCAAGACGCTGGCGCTCGGCGCGATGATGCGCTCGACCGGCCGTCTCTACGCCTTCGACGTGTCCGACCGGCGCCTCGCCAAGCTCAAGCCGCGCCTCGCGCGCAGTGGCCTGTCGAACGTCAATCCCGTGCTGATCGACAGCGAGCACGACGCCAAGATCAAGCGGCTGATCGGCAAGATCGACCGCGTGCTCGTGGATGCCCCGTGCTCGGGCCTCGGCACGCTGCGCCGCAACCCCGACCTCAAGTGGCGCCAGTCGCCGGAGTCGATCGCCGAACTCGCGCCCAAGCAGCTTTCGATTCTCACGAGCGCGGCGCGCCTGCTCAAGCGTGGCGGCCGTCTCGTCTACGCGACCTGCAGCATTCTCGAAGCCGAGAACGAAGCGGTCGTGAAGCAGTTCCTCGAGGCGCACCCCGAGTTCGTGCTGGTGAGTGCGCGCGACGTGTTGGCCGAGCAGCGTGTGGGCCTCGATACCGGCGACTACCTCTCGCTGTGGCCGCACCGCCACGCCACCGACGGCTTCTTTGCCGCCGTGCTGGAGCGTCGCGGCGAAGCGAAGCCGAAGACCAGGGCCGCCGGCGCGCAGACCACGCCTGAAGAAGCCGCCGCGGAACAAGAGGCGTCCGACGCGATCGCGAAGGCGCAGGAAAGCGAAGCGGCCGAGCCGGACGCCGCGCTGGAGTAAGCGGCGCAGGTACGACGTTTGCGGGACCGTCCGGCGGGAGAAGCCGGATGGTCCGCGACAGTCGCGCTGGCCTGCTGCATCGAATAAGCAGGCGATGCCGTGCAGCTCGAACTAGCATTCTCAGTAGAGCGCGCGACACATGGGATCGCGGTGAAAGATTAGATGGGGTCAGATATCATGGAAAGTGCCAGTTGAGGTGCGGCAAAGCGCCTCGAAACGCACTTCAGACGTTGACGCCGTAACCAATAAAGAAAAAAATCTCCCTTTGTTACAAACACTTGGAACGGTTCTAGTAGAATGCCGTCCAACCGCATCTAGTCGCTTTCACTTTCTTGACACCGGCGCCTGGCCGAAAGGCCGACGCGCTTCGCTTCACAGGTAAATGCCTTGTTGAACTCCCTGCTTGATTTCCTCGCCCACGGGGTGCTCCATTTCTCGTGGTGGCAGATCGTGCTGTTCGCGGCGGTGGTCACCCACATCACGATCATCGGCGTGACGGTGTACCTGCACCGCTGCCAGGCGCACCGCGCGCTGGATCTGCACCCCATCGCGAGCCACTTCTTCCGCTTCTGGCTGTGGATGACCACGGGCATGCTCACGGGCCAGTGGGCCGCAATCCATCGCAAGCACCACGCCAAGTGCGAAACGGAAGAAGATCCGCACAGCCCGCAAACGCGCGGCATCTGGAAGGTACTGCTCGAAGGCGCCGAACTATATCGCGCCGAAGCGAAAAACGAAGAAACGCTGCGCCGCTTCAGCCACGGTACGCCCAACGACTGGATGGAGCGCAACGTCTACACGCGCTACCCCATTCTCGGCGTGAGCATCATGATGGTGATCGACGTCGCGCTGTTCGGCGCGGTCGGCCTCACCGTGTGGGCCGTGCAGATGGCGTGGATTCCGTTCTGGGCCGCGGGTGTCGTGAATGGCCTCGGCCACTTCTGGGGCTACCGGAACTTCAATTCGTCCGACGCGAGCACGAACCTTCTGCCGTTCGGCATCATCATCGGCGGCGAGGAGCTGCACAACAACCACCACACGTTCGCGACTTCCGCGAAGCTGTCGAACAAGTGGTACGAGTTCGACATCGGCTGGATGTACATCCGCATGATGCAGGCCGTTGGTCTTGCCAAGGTGAAGAAGGTCGCGCCTACCCCGCGTCTCGCCAAGGGCAAGCTCGTGGCCGATCACGAAACGCTGCAGGCCGTGCTCTCGAACCGCTATGAAGTCATGGCGAGCTACGCGAAGGCCGTGAAGCAGGCCTATCGCCAGGAACTGGCGCACCTGAAGGAAGTGGGCGAACGCGAGAAGTACAAGGTCATGCGCGGCGCGCGCAAGTGGTTCGACAAGGAAGAAGCCAGCCTGAACGAACCGCAAAAGCGCCAGCTGCCGCAAATCTTCGCGAACAGCCAGAAGCTGCGCACGTTCATCGAACTGCGCAATGAACTCGCGGCAATCTGGGAGCGTTCGAGCGCCTCGCGCGAACAACTGCTCACGCAGCTTCAGGATTGGTGCCATCGCGCTGAACAAAGCGGTATCAAGGCGCTGCAGGAATTCGCTTCGCGCCTGCGCCGTTACGCCTGATCATCGGCTCGATCGTCCCGAGCGGATTTCGGCCCCTCAGTGGGGCGCAGGAAAATCCTTTAGAATGACGAGACGTCACAAAACCCCGCGCTGGCGGGGTTTTTCTTTTTGGGCCGCAAAAAAAGCCGGAGTCCCCACAATGGCTTCATGGCGCGGCGATCGGTAGGGGCAGGAGATGATGAGTCAGGCGATCAGGAAGGTCGAATATGACCGGCCGCAGGGTGCCGTCTGCAGCGTTGGACAGGCTTGGGCGCGCGTGCCCGATGCGCCGTCCGCGGCAGAGCGCGTTGCGTTGAAGGAGCGGATTCGCGCGTTGCTCAAGCGCGAGAAGGCAGTGCTTGTCGCGCACTATTATGTGGATCCTGAGTTGCAGGAGCTCGCCGACGAAACCGGTGGCTGTGTGGCCGATTCGCTCGAGATGGCGCGTTTCGGCCGCGACCACGAGGCACAGACGCTCGTCGTGGCGGGCGTGCGCTTCATGGGCGAGACCGCGAAGATTCTGAGTCCGAACAAGCGGATTCTCATGCCCGACCTCGACGCGACCTGCTCGCTCGACCTCGGCTGCCCCATCGACGAATTCTCGGCGTTCTGCGACGAGCATCCGGACCGCACCGTGGTCGTCTATGCGAATACGAGCGCGGCCGTGAAGGCGCGCGCGGACTGGATGGTCACGTCGTCCATCGGTCTCGAGATCGTCGCTGACCTGCACGCGAAGGGCGAAAAGATTCTGTGGGCGCCGGACCGGCACCTGGGCAGCTACATCCAGAAGAAGACCGGCGCCGACATGCTGCTGTGGCAAGGCTCCTGCCTCGTGCACGACGAGTTCAAGGGCATCGAGCTCGATCTGCTGCGTGCCGAATATCCGGACGCCAGGATTCTGGTCCACCCCGAATCGCCCGAGAGCGTGGTTGCGCTCGCGGACGTGGTCGGCTCGACCACGCAGCTGATCGACGCGGCCGTGAAGCTCGACGCGCAACGCTTCATCGTCGCGACCGATCTCGGCATTCTGCACAAGATGCGCCTCGCGGCGCCGGGCAAGACCTTTATCGAAGCGCCCACGGCTGGCAACAGCGCCACCTGCAAGAGCTGCGCGCATTGCCCGTGGATGGCCATGAACGGTCTGACGAATCTCGTGGACGTGCTGGAGCGCGGTCACAACGAGATCCACGTCGACAGCGCGATCGGTGAGCGCGCGCGTCTGCCGATCGATCGCATGCTGGCGTTCGCGGCCGAGCACAAGCGCCGCGTGCAGGCAAGCGGCGACCTCGCGCGCGACACCGCGCTGTTCTCGCAAGTGGGGGCGGCGTAAATGGGCGCACTCGAATTGCTCGCAGTCGATGCCGTTTCGCCCGTGCTCGATGAAGTGCGCTCGCAGTACGGCGCGGCGTTCGACGCCGCGATCGCACGCAACGTGGCCGACGCGCTCGCAGAAGACGTGGGCCCCGGCGACCAGACCGGCCGCCTCGTGCCCGCCGACGAAATGCGCGACGCGCGCATCATCGTGCGCGAAGAAGCGGTGCTGTGCGGCGTGCTCTGGTTCGACGGCGTGGTGAAGCAGGTCGATCCGCGCATCGAAGTCCGTTGGCACTATCGCGAAGGCGAGCGCATGGCCGCCGATACGACCGTCTGCTCGCTGCGCGGTCCGGCGCGCTCGCTGCTCACGGCCGAGCGCAACGCAATGAACTTCCTGCAGCTGCTTTCGGGCGTGGCTAGCGTGACGCGCCGCTACGTCGAGATGATCGCGCACACCCGCACGCGCATTCTGGACACGCGCAAGACGATGCCCGGCCTGCGCCTCGCGCAGAAGTACGCAGTGCGCGTGGGCGGTGGCGTCAACCAGCGTCTCGCGCTTTACGACGGCATCCTGATCAAGGAAAACCACATTGCTGCGGCGGGTGGCGTTGGCGCGGCGATGGACGCCGCGCTCGCGCTCGATGCGGGCGTGCCGATCCAGATCGAAGTGGAGACGCTCGAACAGCTCGACACGGCGCTCGCGCACGGCGCGAAGTCGGTGCTGCTCGACAACTTCTCGTCCGACATGATGCGCGACGCGGTGAAGCTCACGGCGGGGCGTGCGGTGCTCGAAGTCTCGGGCGGCGTGAGTTTCGACACGGTGCGCGCGATCGCGGAAACGGGCGTGGACCGCGTATCGATTGGCGCGCTCACAAAGGACGTGCGCGCGACGGACTTTTCGATGCGTATTGTCTGAAGCCGCGAGTTCGCTGAGCTGAACCGGAAGGAAAAAGGCCGCCTCGCGATTGAGGCGGCCTTTGTTTTTTGCGGCGCTTTCAGTTCGCTCGACTCATGAAACCGTGCGATTGCGTACGCGCTCCGGCGCGAGCACGGTCGGCAGCGCCTTGGGCAGCGAGTTCGGCCAGTCGCGGCTGTAGTGCAGGCCACGGCTCTCGCGGCGCGAGCGCGCGCTTTCCACGATCAGCGAAGCGACTTCGACGAGGTTGCGCAATTCCAGCAGGTCGCGCGTGACGCGGAAATTCGCGTAGTACTCGAGAATTTCGTCGCGCAGCAGGGCGAGGCGATGTTGCGCGCGCTCGAGCCGTTTGTCGGTGCGCACGATGCCGACGTAATTCCACATCAGCCGGCGCAGCTCGTCCCAGTTGTGGGCCACGACGACTTCCTCGTCGGAATCGGAGACGCGGCTTTCGTCCCAGTCGGGCAGCGGCGCATGCGCCCCCGCGCTGAAGCCTTCCGCCTCGATCGCCTCGGCTGCCGAGCGGCCGATCACGAGGCACTCGAGCAGCGAGTTGCTTGCGAGGCGGTTCGCGCCGTGCAGGCCCGTGTACGAGGTCTCGCCCACGGCGTAGAGGCCCGCGAGGTCGGTGCGCCCAGCCAGGTCGGTGACGACGCCGCCGCAGGTGTAGTGCGCGGCGGGTACCACGGGAATCGGCGCCTTCGTGATGTCCATGCCGAACTCGCGGCAGCGCGCGAGGATGGTCGGGAAATGTTCTTCGAGAAATGCCGGCGGCTGATGGCTGATGTCGAGATGCACGCAGTCGATGCCGTGTTTCTTGATCTCGAAGTCGATCGCGCGGGCGACGATGTCACGCGGGGCCAGTTCGGCGCGCGCGTCGTGCGAGGGCATGAAGCGGGTGCCGTCGGGCAGGCGCAGCACGCCGCCTTCGCCGCGCACGGCTTCCGAAATCAGGAACGACTTGGCGTGCGGGTGGAACAGGCAGGTGGGGTGGAACTGGATGAACTCCATGTTCGCCACCCGGCAGCCGGCGCGCCACGCCATGGCGATACCGTCGCCGGTGGCCGTGTCGGGGTTCGTCGTGTACAGGTAGACCTTGCCGGCGCCGCCCGTGGCGAGCACCGTGTGCGGCGCCTGGATCGTCACCGTGCGGTCATTCTTCAGATCGAGCGCATAGAGGCCGTGACAACGACGGCCAGGCAGGCCCAGCCGGTCGGACGTGATGACGTCGATCGCCTGATGGTCCTCGAGGATCGTGATGTTCGGGTGCGAGCGCGCACGCTCGAGCAGCGTTTGCACGACTGCGTGGCCGGTGGCGTCGGCGGCGTGGATGATGCGGCGATGGCTGTGGCCGCCTTCGCGCGTGAGGTGAAAGCCGAGTTCGGCGGCGGCGTCCTTCGTGAACGGGACATCCTGGGCGATCAGCCATTCGATGGCCTCGCGGCCATGCTCGACGATGTAGCGCGTGGCTGCCTCGTCGCACAGGCCGCCGCCGGCGACGAGCGTATCGTCCACGTGGTTCTCCACGCTGTCGGCCGAATCGAGCACGGCGGCAATGCCGCCTTGCGCGCGGTCGCTCGCGCCTTCGGTCATCGCGCGCTTGGCGATGATCACGACGCGGCGCGAACCGGCGAGATTCAGCGCGACGCTCAGTCCTGCGAGGCCGCTGCCGACGATCGCTACATCGAAATTCATGATCCTGCTTCTCCGTCTCTCTTGTTCTGCGCTTTCCGGCCGCCGCATTTGCCGCGGGGCTGCGCTGTCATGGCCGCTGTCATGCCCGCTGTGATGCCATATGACACGCGTGTGGCAGCCGGTATAAAGCGGGAAGCATACTCCGAGAGAGGAGCGAACGGATAGCGCCAGTTTGGGCGCTGCCGTTAAAACACCGTTGCCGGGCGCGAACCGAGGCGGGGCGGGCGAGCCAAAAGAAAAACCCCGCTAAAAAGCGGGGTTTTTCCGTCTTCGTCAGGCTGGAAACCCGATCAATTACTTGATCTTGGTTTCCTTGTACTCGACGTGCTTGCGAACAACCGGGTCGAACTTCTTGATCGACATTTTTTCCGGCATGTTGCGCTTGTTCTTCGTGGTCGTGTAGAAGTGACCCGTACCTGCGGTCGATTCCAGCTTGATCTTGTCGCGGACGCCCTTGGCCATGATTTACTCCTTACAGTTCGCCGCGTGCACGCAGGTCTGCGAGCACGGAATCGATGCCGTTCTTGTCGATCAGGCGCAGGCCTGCGTTCGAGATGCGCAGACGCACCCAACGGTTTTCGCTTTCAACCCAGAAACGGCGGTTTTGCAGATTCGGGAGGAAACGGCGCTTGGTTTTGTTGTTAGCGTGGGAAACGTTGTTGCCGCTCATCGGCGCTTTCCCAGTGACTTGGCATACACGTGCCATGAGACACTCCTACGGAAATTCTGAGTTCGAGAGCCGCTTAGGTTTCCCAGGCGAGAAATAGCCGGAATAAGAGCGCGCTCACGTATGGATGAGAGACAACCTCGAACCCAGGCCATATTTCCCCTGGAACGCCTCGATGGGCTTCGGAACAGGGTTGGAAATAGGCAAACCACAATTCTAGCAGGAAAAAGCCTGGAAAATCAAACCCGATTTGCACAATTGTTGTGTGCCGTCGCGTCTGGCGCTGTGTCGCCTCAGCTCCAGCCATGGCGCGCGAAGGAAAACGTGTCCCGGGTGCCGATGACCAGGTGATCGATGAGTTGAACCTCCACGAGTGCCAGCGTTTCCCGCAACACCCGTGTGAGGCGCCGGTCGCTCGCGCTCGGCTGTACCGCGCCCGAAGGGTGATTATGGGCGACGATCAGGCTCGCGGCATTGAGCGTCAGCGCGCGCCGCACGATTTCACGCGGGTACACCGCCATGCGAGTGAGTGATCCGCGCGAACTTTCCTCCAGGCGGATCAGCCGATGGCGCGCATCCAGGAAGAGGCAAACGAACACCTCGTGCGGCCGCCCGCCGATCAGCAGGCGCAAGTAGTCTTCGACCGCACCGGGTGAATCGACGAGCGGTTTGTCGTCGAGCGCTTGCGCAAGCGCCCGGCGAGCGAGTTCCGTCACCGCTTGCAGCATCGCGGCTTTTGCGGGCCCGATGCCGCGCAGGGCCTCGAATTCTTCTGGCGGCGCATCGAGCATGGCGCGCAGCGAGCCGAATTGGGCCAGCAGCGTGCGGGCGACTTCGAAGACATCGTGGCCCGGCAAGCCGAAGCCGAGCAGGATCGCGAGCAGCTCTACGTCCGAAAGCGCGCTGGCGCCGGCCGTGCGCAGTCGCTCGCGAGGCATGTCGCGGCGTGGCGCCGCAGGCGCCGCGCTCTCGGGGCTCGAAACCGCAGGCGCTGCCGGCGCGGGGAGGGCGCCGCCGACGGCATCGGGCGCCGTGTCCAGGATGCAGGCGCGTTCCGTCATGGCATTCTCCACAGACAAATAAGGCATGCCCGGCGCGCGCGAGCGCGAGCGTTGGCAGTGCACAATCGTGCCGCGACCGCCTCGGCCAAGTGGCTTACAATAGATGCTTTCCTGCCGCCCGAGGCAGGCCGGACCGGCGCCTTGCGGCGCGCACGCGCGAAGCGCGCGTTACGACGAAATGAGTTACGCATGAGCATCATCGACATCTCCGAAGTGAAATCCGGTTCCCACGTGACGCTGAATTACCGGCTTTCACTCGCCGATGGCACCGAAATCGTCAATACCTTTGTCGACCGTCCCGCCACTCTGCTGATGGGCGCCGGCCAGCTTGCGCCGCCGCTGGAAGAGATTTTGCAGGGCCTGAAGGTGGGTCACCACTCGACCTTTCAGCTAGAACCCGGCGTCGCATTCGGCCAGCGCAACCCCGACCTGATCCAGCGCGTTTCGCTCAAGACCCTGCGCGAGAACGGCATGATCGGCGAGGAGTTCAGCCCGGGCGACCTGATCGAATTCAATGCCCCGAACGGCGGGCGCTACGCGGGTGTGCTCAAGGAAGTGAACGAGACCTCCGCCCTGTTCGATTTCAACCACCCGCTCGCAGGCCAGGCGGTTGCGTTCGAAGTGCAAATCATCGGAATCCTTTAAAGCCCATGACCAACACGGACACGTCCCTCATCGCAGAACTGGCCGACGCGGAAATCCTGCTCGCCCAGCCGCGCGGCTTCTGCGCCGGCGTCGATCGGGCCATCGAGATCGTCGAGCGCGCCATCCAGCTCCACGGCGCACCGATCTACGTGCGTCACGAGATCGTTCACAACGCCTATGTCGTCGAAGACCTGCGCAAGAAGGGGGCGATCTTCATTGAGCAGCTCGAAGAGGTCCCGTCCGGCAACACGGTGATCTTTAGCGCGCACGGCGTCTCCAAGTCGGTGCGCGCCGACGCCGAGGCGCGCGGCCTGCGTGTCTACGACGCGACCTGCCCGCTCGTCACGAAGGTGCACGTGGAAGTCGCGAAGATGCGCGACGAAGGGCTCGACATCGTCATGATCGGGCACAAGGGCCATCCGGAAGTGGAAGGCACCATGGGGCAGGTGGCCGAGGGCATGTATCTCGTCGAAGACATTGCCGATGTCGAGGCGCTCAAGCTGCGCGACCCGCAGCGTGTGGCATTCGTCACGCAAACCACGCTCTCGGTGGACGACGCCGCGGAAATCATCGCGGCGCTCAAGGCGCGCTTTCCCGCCATTCGCGAGCCGAAGAAGCAGGACATCTGCTACGCCACGCAGAATCGCCAGGACGCCGTCAAGTTCATGGCGCCGCAGTGCGACGTCGTGATCGTGGTGGGCAGCCCGAACAGCTCCAATTCGAACCGGTTGCGCGAAGTGGCCGAGAAACGCGGCATTCCTGCCTATATGGTGGACGCGCCCGAGCAGATCGACCCCCAGTGGCTAGCCGGCAAGCGCCGGATCGGCCTGACGGCTGGAGCGTCGGCTCCCGAGGCGCTGGCGCAGGAAATCATTCGCCGCCTGCACGAACTTGGTGCGCGCAACGTGCGTGCGCTCGAAGGCATCGAGGAGAACATTGCATTCCCGTTGCCGCGCGGACTCGGTCAACCCGTCTGACGCCTGCTGCACTCCGCACGAACGCGCCCAGGTGGCGCGTTTTTTTATGCCCGCGACACATACTGCGCGCGAGTAATAAGGGTCGCATGATGGGGAAAGGCAGGTTAACCTCACATTCGGCGGGTGTTCTTATCAGTGTTTTCTCTAGAGTGCGGGACCGAATTACGTGGTGTGACCCCATAATATAGGGGGCAATTGACATGCTTTCGATACGAATGCACCGCGCCGGGGCGGCATTATTATGCTCTCCCTTAAATACCCTTCATTTGATCCAATGCCCGCGCGACAAGGCATTGCGGCCATTATCTGCAACACATGATGCGAAGCGCGTCGATTTTTGGTGCAACTGGTGCACGAAAATGCGGCGCAACCGGTGGTGCAACCCACCCCATGCGGTTATCTAAAAATATGGTTGCAATGCAGGAAAACCCTGCCGGTTCAACAATATTGCCCGTCGCATAATTGGCGTTACAATGCGCGCGTTCTGAAGGCTGGACATTCCATGCGAAGGCCATCAGACAAGCATTTCGGAAGGCGCAGGAGACCTGATTAATGCAATTCAAGTCGGCTTTTGCCGCGTCATCGGCAAATGCGGTTGCGCCGCGCAATGCGTGGCTTAGCCGCAATGTCGAGACGGGCACGAGCACAACATCGATCATTTCTGGCATGCAGATTGCTTTTGCATGCAGCGGCGTTGTCATGCCGGTTCGCCGCCTGGGTGCGACGGGTCTCGCAGCCGAGATCCCGCAGTGCGCGGGCGGCCGGGGAGTGGGAGTCATGGCGTTTGACGCATTCGCGTTTGCCGGCCGCAAGGCTCGCCGCGAATACGCCAACGTGAATATGACGCGTAGTTGATTGAACCCGACGGCACCGAACCATCCGACGGTGCCGTTTTTGCATCCGCTTTTGGCGAGCCTGCCGCTGCAACACAGCGGCAACGCGAACCGGGGCGGCCAACCGTTACCGGTTTTTACTTCAATACCCGAAAGTGTCGTTGCGGTTCCGTAAAACATCGCCCACCGGCCGATGACGAGCGCGAATCCGGTTGCACGGGCTAAGGAGCATTAAATGGATATTTTCATCCAGCAGATCCTGAATGGGCTGGTGCTTGGCAGCATCTACGCCATCATCGCACTGGGCTACACCATGGTGTACGGGATTCTGGGCATCATCAATTTCGCGCACGGCGACGTGCTCATGGTGGGCGCCATGGTCGCGCTCTCCGCGATCAACGTGCTCCATAACCATTTCCCGGGCCTCGGGAACATCCCCACGCTGTGCATTGCGCTCGCGGTTGCCGCGCTCGTGTGTGCGGTCGTCGGGTACACGATCGAAAAGGTCGCGTACCGGCCGCTGCGCCGCGCGCCGCGCCTCGCACCGCTGATCACCGCGATCGGTGTGTCGATCCTGCTGCAGACCCTCGCCATGATCATCTGGGGCCGCAATCCGCTCGCGTTTCCCCAGCTCATCTCGACCGACCCGATCAACGTCATCAAGCCGACTGAAACCGGCGTGGGCGCCGTGATCTCGATGACGGAAATCGTCATCATCGTCGTCGCGTTCGTCGTGATGGCGGGGCTCCTGCTCCTCGTGCACAAGACCAAGCTCGGCCGCGCCATGCGCGCCATCGCCGAGAACCCGAACAATGCTTCGCTGATGGGCGTGAACCCGAACTTCGTGATCTCGGCCACGTTCATGATCGGCTCGGCGCTCGCCGCGCTGGCCGGCGTGATGATCGCCTCGGAATACGGCAACGCGCACTTCTACATGGGCTTTATCCCCGGCATGAAGGCCTTCACGGCCGCGGTGCTGGGCGGTATCGGCAACCTCGGCGGCGCGATGGTCGGCGGCGTGGTGCTCGGTCTGATCGAGCAGCTCGGCGCAGGCTACATCGGCAACCTGACCGGCGGGGTGTTCGGCAGTAACTATCAGGACGTCTTCGCATTCATCGTGCTGATCGTCGTGCTCGTGTTCCGTCCGTCGGGGCTGCTGGGCGAACGTGTCGCGGACCGCGCATAAGAGGGAGTAACACAACATGACTTCAATTCAACCGATCGAGCCGTCGACGACGCTCATCCCCGAAAAGAACATGACGAAGACCCTCACGGTCGGCATCGTGACGGCCATCGTCGTGGCAGCGCTTCCCTTCGTGGTGGGCGCCGCGGGCGGCAACTACTGGGTGCGCGTGCTCGACTTCGCGATGCTGTACGTGATGCTCGCGCTGGGCCTGAACGTGGTGGTGGGCTTCGCCGGCCTGCTGGACCTGGGCTACATCGCGTTCTACGCGGTGGGCGCCTACGTCGCCGCGCTGCTGACTTCGCCGCACCTGACCACGCAGTTCACATGGATCGCCAACATGTTCCCGGGCGGCATGCATACGCCGTACTGGATCGTGATTCCGTGCGCCATGGCGCTCGCCGCGCTGTTCGGCGTGCTGCTCGGTGCGCCGACGCTGCGCCTGCGCGGCGACTACCTCGCCATCGTGACGCTGGGCTTCGGGGAAATCGTTCGTATCTTCATGAACAACCTCGACCGTCCGGTGAACATCACCAACGGGCCGCAGGGCATTACCGGCGTCGCGCCGCTGCAGGTGTTCGGCTTCAATCTCGCGCAGCCGCACGAGATTCTGGGCTTCACGTTCACGTCGGTCTACATGTACTACTACGTGTTCGTGATCTGCGCGCTGCTCGTGATCTGGGTGTGTACGCGTCTGCAGCACTCGCGTATCGGCCGCGCATGGGCCGCGATCCGCGAAGACGAAATCGCCGCCAAGGCCATGGGTATCAATACCCGTAACGTCAAGCTGCTCGCGTTCGCGATGGGCGCGTCGTTCGGCGGGCTGTCGGGCGCGATGTTCGGTGCGTTCCAGGGCTTCGTGTCGCCGGAATCGTTCACCTTCTGGGAGTCGGTCGTCGTGCTCGCCTGCGTGGTGCTCGGCGGCATGGGCCACATCCCCGGCGTGATTCTCGGCGCCGTGCTGCTCGCCATTTTCCCCGAGTTCCTGCGCTCGACGATGGGCCCGCTCCAGCACATGCTGTTCGGCCACGAAGTCGTCGATACGGAAGTCATTCGCCAGTTGCTCTACGGCCTCGCCATGGTCGTCATCATGCTGTATCGCTCGGAAGGCCTGTGGCCGGCGGCGAAGCACGAAGACAAGATCGCGAAGATCGCCAAGCGCGCCAGCAAGAAGCCGGTTCGCGCATAACGGGGAGAACAGAATATGAGCAACAAAGCTATCCGCCTGTCCGTGAAGGGCGTGAACAAGCGCTTCGGCGGCCTGCAGGCGCTGTCCGACGTCGGCCTTCAGATCGAGGAAGGCACGATCTACGGCCTGATCGGCCCGAACGGCGCCGGCAAGACGACGTTCTTCAACGTGATTACCGGTCTGTACACGCCTGACTCGGGCGAATTCAAGCTCGACGGCACGGCCTACACGCCGACCGCCGTTTATCAGGTGGCGCAGGCCGGCATTGCGCGTACGTTCCAGAACATCCGTCTGTTCGGCGGTATGACCGCGCTCGAGAACGTGATGGTCGGCCGCCACGTGCGCACGAAGCACGGCCTGCTCGGCGCCGTGTTCCAGACTCCCTCGGAACGTCAGGAAGAGCGCGAGATCAAGGAACGTGCGATCGAGCTGCTCGAATACGTGGGCATCGCGCAATACGCGGACTACACCTCGCGCAATCTCTCGTACGGCCACCAGCGCCGTCTGGAAATTGCGCGTGCGCTCGCGACCGATCCGAAGCTGCTCGCGCTCGACGAGCCGGCAGCCGGCATGAACGCGACCGAGAAGGTCGAACTCACGCGCCTGCTCGACAAGATCCGCGCCGATGGCAAGACCATCCTGCTGATCGAGCACGACGTGAAACTGGTGATGGGCCTGTGCAACCGGATGACAGTGCTCGACTATGGCAAGGTGATCTCCGAAGGGCTGCCGCAAGACGTGCAGAAGGACCCGAAGGTGATCGAGGCATATCTGGGTGCGGGGGTTCACTGATGTCGACATCGGTTCTGAAAATCAAGGGTCTGCAGGTCAACTACGGCGGGATCCAGGCAGTCAAGGGCGTGGACATGGAAGTTCGCCAGGGCGAACTCGTCACGCTGATCGGCGCGAACGGCGCGGGCAAGACCACGACGATGAAGGCCATCACGGGTCTGAAGCCGTACTCGGCTGGCGACATCGAGTACATGGGCCAGTCGATCAAGGGCGTGCCCGCGTATGAACTGCTCAAGCGGGGCCTCGCGATGGTGCCGGAAGGCCGCGGCATCTTCGCGCGCATGTCGATTCTCGAAAACATGCAGATGGGCGCGTACCTGCGCAGCGACAACGACGGCATCCAGAAGGACGTCGAGCGTATGTTCGGCTTCTTCCCGCGCCTGAAGGAACGCGCCACGCAGCTCGCAGGCACGCTCTCGGGCGGCGAGCAGCAGATGCTCGCCATGGCGCGCGCGATCATCAGCAAGCCGAAGCTTCTGCTGCTCGACGAACCGTCGATGGGTCTCTCGCCGATCATGGTGGAGAAGATCTTCGAAGTGGTGCGCACGATCTCGTCGGAAGGCATCACGGTGCTGCTCGTGGAGCAGAACGCGCGCCTCGCGCTGCAGGCGGCCAATCGCGGCTACGTGATGGACTCGGGCCTCGTGACGATGGAAGGCGAGGCCAAGCAGATGCTCGACGATCCGAAGGTGCGGGCCGCGTACCTGGGCGAGTAAGCTGCATGGCATTGCGGTCCGCGCGGCCGCATCAAAACAAAAGCCGCATGGGTGCGAAACCCATGCGGCTTTTTTGATGGCGTCGACCAATGATGCTCAGACGAGCGCTTCGGACTCCTGCACGGCGAGGCGCTTGCCGAGACTCACCACGGCATCGGTGCGATAGCCAAGCTGCTCGTAGAACGCGAGCACCTCGGCTTTGTCGGTGAGCACCTGAAGGTTGAGCTTGAGGCAACCCAGCGCGGCGAGCGCGTTTTCCGCATGGCGCACGAGCCGCGTGCCGAGGCCGTGGCGCCGCGCATCGGGCGCGACGGCGACCGAATAGAGCCAGCCGCGATGCCCGTCGTAACCGGCCATGGCCGTGCCGATGAGCGCGCCGTCGACGTCGCCACCGTCGCGAACCGCAACGAAGAACAGCTCCGGCTGGGTGCCGAGCTTGTTCGCGATCGACAGACGCGGATTGCGATGCGGCCGGCTCGCATCGTTGTACTCGGGAAACGCCTGCAGCCAGAGCGCGATCACCGCTTCGGTGTCGGCTTCGCTGAACACGCGGATCGTGACGGACATCGCTCGTGCTCCCCTCGAATTACAGCGAGTCGAGGATCGTGCGCAGCATCGCCATCATCTGGTCGATTTCCTGCGTCGTCACGTTCAGCGCCGGCATGAAGCGCAGCAGGTTCGGGCGCGCGGCGTTGAGGAGCAGGCCGTCCGGCTGCATGAGACGCGCCTTCTCGACGATCTCCGGCCCGATGTCCTTGCCGAGCAGCAGCGCGCGCAGCAAGCCTTCGCCACGCTCGCCCTGGAAGCCGCGTTCGGCCGAAAGCTCGAGCAGCTTTTCGCGCAGATACTCGCTGCGCTCACGCACGCCTTCGAGGAAGCCGGGCGCAACCAGTTGCGAGATCACCGAATAGCCCACGGCGGTCATCAGCGGGTTGCCGTTGTACGTGCCGCCCTGGTCGCCCGCTTCGAACACGGAGATTTCCTTCTTCGCGAGCAGTGCAGCGAGCGGCACGCCGCCGCCGATGCCCTTGCCGAGCGTCATGATGTCCGGCTCGATGCCCGAGAGTTCGTAGGCGAAGAGGGTGCCCGCACGGCCGCAGCCGCTCTGCACTTCGTCGACGATCAGCAGGATGCCGTGCTTCTTCGTGAGCGCGCGCAGTTGCTGCATGAATTCGCGCGTGGCGGGAATCACGCCGCCTTCGCCCTGGATCGGCTCGAGCATCACGGCGACGGTCTTCGCGGTGATGAGCTTCTCGACCGAGGCGATGTCGTTCAGATCGGCCTTCGGGAAGCCCGGCACTTGCGGTGCGTAGATCGTGTCCCAGCCCGGCTTGCCGCTTGCCGACATCGTCGCGATCGTGCGGCCGTGGAAGCTGTGGTCGAACGTGATGATCTCGTAGGCGCCGTCACGATGCTTCTTGCCCCACTTGCGCGCGAGCTTGATCGCGCCTTCGTTGGCTTCGGCGCCGCTGTTGGCGAAGAATACCTTGTCGAAGCAGCTGTGCTCGGTGAGCAGGCCCGCGAGCTTCGCCATCGGCTCGTTGTAGAAGGCCGGCGACGGGTTGATGAGCAGGCGCGACTGCTGCTCCAGCGCCTCGATCATGCCGTCGTTGCAATGCCCGAGGCTGTTGACGGCCCACCCCTGGATGAAGTCCAGGTATCGCTTGCCCTCGTTGTCGTAGAGCCACGACCCCTTGCCATGCGTGAAAACGATTTCGGGCCGGTTGGTGATGTACATCAGCGACTCGATCGGGTATTCGGAATAATTCATGGCAACGGGCTCCGCGTTGGGGCTGCACAAGGGTTGAAGAAGATACGGCGGAAAAACAAAAAGCCACGGACTGGCCGTGGCTTTCGTGATTCGAACTTGCTGTGCGTTGAGATGTACAACGCGCGTCCGCGAGTAGCCAGGCCCTAAAGATGGGGCGAGCGGCGACGTCGAAGGGCGGACAGGATGCAGTTCATGGGCGCAAGAATACGACAAGCCGAATGGCGATGTAAACCATCAATGTGCCGAATTTTTCCAGGCGGCCGAAGAATTTTTCGTGACGACTGCCCGGCGGGTCGATGCATTGCACACGCAACGACCCGCTCGGGCGAGCTTCAGACGGCGTTCGCGAGGTCGGCGGCGCTCGTGAACGAGTCCGCGTAGAACTCCTCTTCGGGCAGACCGTGGTGCTGCGTGAAGTCGCGCTGCGCGGACTCCACCATCACCGGCGCGCCGCACGCATAGACCTGGTGGCCCGAAAGATCGGGCAGATCCTCGATCACGGCGCGGTGCACGAAGCCCGTGCGGCCGGTCCAGTCGTCGCCGGCGGCGGGCTCGGAGAGCACCGGCACGAAGCGGAAGTTCGGAATCTCCTTCGCCCATTGTTCGGCGAGTTCCATCAGGTACAGGTCCTTCTTCTGGCGCGCGCCCCAGTAGAGCGTCATCGGGCGGTTCAGGTTCTTGTGGACCGCGTGCTCGACGATCGCCTTGAGCGGCGCGAAGCCGGTGCCGGAGGCCAGCAGCACGATGGGCTTATCGGATTCCTCGCGCAGGAAGAAGGTGCCGAGCGGCGCTTCGAAGCGCAGGATGTCGCGCTCCTTCATCTGCGAGAAGACGTGGTCGGTGAACTTGCCGCCCGGCATGTGGCGGATATGCAGCTCGATCGGGCCTTGCTCGTGCGGCGCGCTCGCCATGGAGTAGCTGCGGCGCGTGCCGTCCTTGAGGATGAATTCGAGGTACTGGCCGGCGAGATACTGCAGGCGCTCGTTGGCGGGCAGTTGCAGCTTGAGGACGACGACGTCGTCGGCGCGGCGCTCGATGGCGGCGATGCGGGTAGGCAGCTTGCGCACCTGCACGTCGCCCACGCCCGCCACTTCGCGGATGTCGATTTCGAGGTCGGTTTGCGCCGTCGCACAGCAGAAGAGGGCCATGCCGCGCGTTCTTTCGTCATTGGAAAGCGCCGAAGCCGCGTGGGCGCGCTGCTCGACTTCGCCGTGGCAGACCGTGCCCTTGCACGAGCCGCACGCGCCGTTCTTGCAGCCATACGGCAGGCCGATGCCCTGACGCAGGGCCGCGTTGAGAATGGGTTCGTCGGGCTCGACCTGGAATTGCCGGCCGCTTTGCTTGAGCGTTACGTTGAAAGCCATATTCAGGGAAGCGTAAGTCTGTATCCGAGGGTTGATTCCGGGCGCGGGTCGCTTTGGGTAGGTTGCCGCGCTTTCTTGCCGGCCTTCGCCGCGAGGCCCGGGCCGCTAAAATGGTTCCACCATGATCGCCACACGAACCTTGCGCCGTGCGCGCATCCTGATTGTCGGTTGCGGCGACGTCGGCCTGCGCGGCGTCACCCAGTTGCGCGAGCGGCCAGACCGCGCGCGCGTATTCGCGCTCGCGCGCCGTGCCGAGCGCGCAGACGTCGTACGGGCCGCGGGAGCCACGCCGGTGCGCGGCGACCTCGATTCCCGCAGGAGTCTCGCGCGGATCGCGGGCCTGGCTCGCACCGTCCTGCACCTCGCGCCACCGCAACAATCCGGCGACGACGACCTGCGCACGCGCCGCCTGATCGCGGCGCTGGCGGCGCGGCGTCGCGCGGTGTCGCGGCCTGCGCTGGCGGGCGCCGCGCCGCGCGCCTTGCGGCCCCCATTGCATTGCCTCGTGGACCGCATGCGCCGCAGCGCTGTCGGCCAAGCCGCAGCCTTTGGAGCATCCGTCATTGTACCCGAGCGCATCCGGCGGTTTTCCGGCGCCCGGCGCAAGCGGCTCGAACGCCCGAGGCTCGTCTACGCGAGCACGACGGGGGTGTACGGGGATTGCGGCGGCGCGCGCATCGACGAAACACGCACAGTGCAGCCCGCCAACGCCCGCGCCATTCGCCGGGTGTCGGCCGAACGGCAACTGCGCCGCGCGACGGCGCGCGGCGCGCTCAGCGCCACGATCGCGCGCATTCCCGGCATTTATGCCGCGAACCGTCTCCCGCTCGCCCGGCTGGAAAAGCGCACGCCAGCGCTCGTAGCGAGCGACGACGTCTACACGAGCCACATCCACGCAGACGACCTCGCGGCGATTCTCCTGCGCCTCGCGACGCACGGCCGCCCGGGGCGCACGATCCACGCGACGGACGACAGCGAACTGAAGATGGGCGAGTACTTCGACCGCGTGGCCGATGCCTTCGGCCTCGCGCGCGCCCCGCGCGTGAGCCGCGCCGAGGCCGAGCGCGAACTCGAGCCGGTCTTGCTGTCGTTCATGCGGGAGTCGAGACGGCTCGCCAATACGCGCCTCAAGCGCGAACTGCGCGTGCGTTTGCGTTATCCCGACGTAGATGCGTTCTTGCGCACGCTGCCGCCGCACCCGTGACTCCGGGCGGGCGGCGCGGCGCAAAGCGTGCCGTTCACGTGATGGCCGGCAGCGCTTCGAGCAGGAGGAAGCACAATAGCGCTCCGATGAGCGCCCCGATGAGGTTCGGATGATACTGATGTCGCATATGCATCGACGCGAGCAGGCCACCAATCAGAACCGCCCCTAGCGCCATGAAGGCCATCAACACGAATGAGATTTCGAATGAGCCGTTGATGATCATGATGCCCCTCCTTGCAACTTGTAATCGTTCTTGAGACGAGTATAGGGCGGAAGCCCGGCAAGGACATGCTGCGGCGCGGCGAAAACGATGCCTGTTTGCAAGCATCGGTGCGTCAACCCACTGAGCGGCGGGCGCCCGCGCCGCCCGGTGGTGGTTTACCCGTTGTTGCGCAACGCGTCGAGCGCCGCGGCGTCGAGCCATTGCCAGGCGCCCGGCGCCAGACCGGCGGGCAGGGAAAAGCCGCCAATGCGCTCGCGGTGGAGCGCCTCGACGCGGTTGCCGGCCGCGGCCACCATCCGTTTGACCTGATGATATTTGCCTTCGAGCACGGTCAACTCCAGCTCGTGATCTGAACGTGCGCAGGCAGCGACGGCGGCAATCGGCTCGCGCTCGCCGTGCAGCAGCACGCCTGCACGCAGGGCATTGAGCTGGACCTCGTCGAGCGGATGGCGCGTGCTCGCCACGTAGACCTTCGGCACCTTGCGCTTGGGCGACGTGAAGGCGTGGACGAACTGGCCATCGTCGGAAAGCAGCAGGAGGCCGGTCGTATCCTGATCGAGGCGGCCCACGCACTGCACGTTGCGCTCTCCGAACTGCGGCGGCAGCAGATGAAACACGCTCAAGTGATGCTGCGGATCGCGCGAGCACTCGTAGCCCGCGGGCTTGTTGAGCGCAAGGTAGGCGCGCGCGTGAAACGGCCACGGCGTGCCGTCCACGCTGAAGACGAGGCCTGCCGTGTCGAACGTTGCGAGGGGGTCGTTGCAGGGCTCGCCCGCGACGGCGACCCGCGCGTCGGCGATGAGCGCGCGGCATTGGCGGCGTGAGCCGAAACCCTGAGTGAAGAGGATGCTTTCGAGATTCATGACGGACGGCTGACAGCGTAGAGCCGGCTATTTTATCCGTGGCGACGTGGTCCGCGCCGCCGTGCCCGCCGCCTGTGCGCTTCGCACGGCTTGACCGCGTTTTTCGGGCGGATGGCGTAACGTAGCGCAAGGTATCGGCAGGTCCGGCCGGCTCGCACCGCCTGGACACGTACGAAATTGCCCCCCAATTTTCTTCTCGCGCAGCGCCCGGTCTCGGAGCGCGCGCTGCGCCATTCGGCTCACGTGGAGAACACCATGGCGAAGACAATAGCGGATCATCTGGCGAAAACGCTCGAGGCAGTCGGCATCGAGCGTATCTGGGGCGTGACCGGCGACAGCCTGAACGGGCTGTCGGCGAGCCTGCGCAAGCTCGGCACGATCCGCTGGATGCACACGCGGCACGAGGAAGTCGCCGCCTTCGCGGCGGGCGCCGAAGCGGCGGCAACCGGCCGGCTCGCGGTGTGCGCGGGCAGTTGCGGGCCTGGCAATCTGCATCTCATCAACGGTCTCTACGACTGCCATCGCAACCGCTCGCCGGTGCTCGCGATCGCGGCGCACATCCCCTCGACGGAAATCGGCCTCGGCTATTTCCAGGAGACTCACCCGACCGAACTCTTCCGCGAGTGCAGCCATTACGTGGAGCTGGTGACGAACGCTTCGCAGTTTCCGCGCGTGCTCGACACCGCGCTGCGCACCGCGATCGACCAGAAGGGCGTCGCCGTGATCGTGCTGCCCGGCGACGTGGCGCTTCTGGACGCGTCCGACGAGGAGCCCGCATGGGCTCAGGCGGCGCGTCCGGCGACCTTGCCTTCGTCGGCGGATATCGACCGGCTCGCCGAACTGCTCAATCGCTCCGAAGCGGTGACGCTGCTGTGCGGCAGCGGCTGCAAGGGCTCGCACGACGAAGTGGTGGCTTTCGCGGACGCGCTCGGCGCGCCGACGGTGCATGCGCTGCGCGGCAAGCAGTACGTCGAATGGGACAACCCATTCGACGTGGGCATGACCGGGCTAATCGGCTTCAGCTCGGGCTACCACGCGATGATGTCGTGCGACACGCTCGTCATGCTCGGCACCGACTTCCCGTATCGCAACTTCTATCCGCAGCATGCGAATATCGTGCAGATCGACCGCGACGCGGCCGCGCTCGGCAAACGCGCGCCGCTCACGCTCGGACTCATCGGCGACGTACGCGAAACATTGCGCGCGCTCACGCCGAAGCTCACGCGCAAGACCGACCGGCGCTTTATCGAGCATGCGCGCGAGCACTACGCGAACGCGCGCAAGGGACTCGACGAACTTGCGCGCCCGGCGGCCGCGGGCAAGCCGCTGCATCCGCAGTATGTGGTGGCGCGTCTCGACGCGCTCGCCGAGGACGATGCAATCTTCGCGGTCGACGTTGGCACGCCCACGCTCTGGGCCGCGCGCTATCTGACGATGAATGGCCGGCGCCGCCTGCACGGCTCGTTCAACCATGGCTCGATGGCGAACGCCATGCCGCAGGCGCTCGGCGCGCAGGCAGCCCACGCCGGGCGCCAGGTCGTCTCGCTCTCCGGCGACGGCGGTCTTTCGATGCTGCTCGGCGACATTCTCACGGCGCGTCAGCTCGATCTGCCGATCAAGATCGTTGTCCTGAATAACAGTTCGCTCGGTTTCGTCGCCATGGAGATGAAGGCGGGCGGCTACGTGGAGACTGGCACCGATCTGGCGGCCACCAACTTCGCGGATATCGCGCAAGGCGCGGGACTTTTCAGCGTGCGCGTGGAGACGTCCGAAGCGCTCGATGAGGCGTTGCGCGCGGCGTTCTCTCACGCAGGGCCGGCGCTCGTCGACGTGGTGACGACGAAGCACGAACTGGCCATGCCGCCGAAGCTGCAGTGGGCGCAGGCGAAAGGGTTCAGCCTCTACATGTTGCGTGCGGTGCTGAGCGGGCGCGGAGACGAAGTGGTGGAGCTGGCGCAGACGAATTTGCGCTGAGGTTCGTGCGACAGACCTGCGTCAGTCAGTGATCGAGACGCAGGTGCTGTCCTCTGGCCAGGTGCGAAATTCATCGACGCGGCCCGCGCGCACGTCGAGCAGCAGCCGGTCCAGCGCTTCGAGCCTTGCGGATCTGTCTGCGCTCGAGCGGATCAACGTGGCGGCGGCGCGTCCCGAGACGGACTCGTGGGCCTCGATGAGGATGCGAATGGCTTCCTCTCGCGTCATGAAAATGCGGTCCATTGTGCGCTCCCGGTTTGCTATCTCAATAACATCGACAACGATAGCAGCGGGGCGCGGCACGCCGCGCGGCATCCGCAGGACGCTTGATCTTCGTCCAAAGAAGGGTGTGCTGGATTCGGACCGGCAACAAAAAACCCGCGAAGCGTCGAGCTTTCGCGGGTTTCAGGACTCCGGCGGCCATTGCCGGAAAGCATTCTGGTGCCTCGGGCCGGAATCGAACCGGCACTCCTTTCGGAACCGGATTTTGAGTCCGGCGCGTCTACCAATTTCACCACCGAGGCGTGTGTTTTTGCGAGTTTCTCGCACTCGAGCAAACATGCAAGCGCTCGAAGTAGCCGGTGATTATGACGCAAATCGCCCTCCCAGGCAACTGTGCGGCGCCGGAAAGCCGTCAAATCGTCCGCGAGAACCGCTCGGGCTGCTGTGCGCCAAGGTAGCGGTCAAACACCATCGCAATATTGCGCACCAGCATGCGTCCAGCGGACAGCACCTCGAGGCGGTCGGCGCTGCGCACAACGAGCCCGTCGCGTTCGAACTCGCGCAGGCGTTCGAGTTCGGTCGCAAAAGTCGCCGGAAAACGAATGCCGTAGGCGGCCTCGAACTCGTCGTAGCGCAGTTCGAGATTGCACATGAGTTCCGTGATGATGTCGCGGCGCAGACGGTCGTCGGCGGTGAGGCGCACGCCTTTCGCAGTCGCGAGCTTGCCCGCGCCGATGGCCGCACCGTAGCCGATCAGCTCCTTCGCGTTCTGCGCGTAGACGTCGCCGACCTTGCCGATGGCCGAGGCGCCGAAGCCGATCAGATCGCAGTCGGCGCGCGTGCTGTAGCCCTGGAAATTGCGGTGCAGCGTGCGCTGCGCCTGGGCGCGCGCGAGTTCGTCGGTGGGCAGTGCGAAATGGTCCATGCCGATGTAGACGTAGCCCGCCTCGGTGAGCTGCTCGATCACGAGCCTGAGCAGCGCCATGCGCTCCGCAGGCGTGGGCAAGGTGGCTTCGTCCATCTGGCGCTGCATCTTGAAGAGATGCGGCATGTGCGCGTAGCCGAACACCGAGATCCGATCGGGCGCGAGCAGCAGCATCGTCTCGAGCGTGCGGCCGAAGGTTTTGACGTTCTGGTACGGCAAGCCGTAGATCAGATCGACGCTGATCGACTCGAAGCCGTTCGCGCGCGCGGCATTCATGACGTCGACGGTCAGTTCGAGCGGCTGCATGCGGTTGACCGCCTTCTGCACGACCGGATCGAAGTCCTGAACGCCCAGGCTCAGCCGGTTGAAGCCGAGCGAACGCAGATGCGCAATGGTCTGCGCCGTGGCTTCGCGCGGGTCGATCTCGATCGAGTATTCGCCGGCGTCGTCGGGCTGCAGCGCGAAGTGTTCGCGCGTGGCGGCCATGAGCGTGCTCATTTCGTCCAGCGAGAGAAAAGTGGGCGTGCCGCCGCCCCAATGCAGCTGCGAAACGGGGCGCTTCGTGTCGAAGAGCGCGGCCTGCAACTGCACTTCGCGGATCATCTGCGCGAGATACGGTTTCGCGCGGCCGCGGTTCTTCGTGATGACCTTGTTGCAGCCGCAATAGAAACAGACGGTGTCGCAGAACGGGATGTGGAAGTACAGCGAGAGATCGGTTTCGCTCGCGCCCGGATCGGCTGCCGCGCGCCGGTAGTCGGCGGGATCGAAGTCGTCGCGGAACTGCAGGGCGGTGGGGTAGGACGTGTAGCGCGGGCCGTTGGCGCCGTATTTGGCAAGCAGGTCGGGGCGAAAGAGCAGGTCGGCGTCGCTCATGCAAAGCTCACTGGGAAGGGCGGCGCACGGGTGGGCAGCGTTCGGTGCCGCGGAACGCCGCGCACAGGTGGCCTGTCCCTTGTCCTACAGCGCCAGATGGACAAAGTGTACGAGCGCGTAGGAAGAAGCGATTGTGTAAAAAGGTCGCACGCGAGCGATGGCACAATGCCGTCTGGTCCGCTGCCGCGCGGACACGATTTGTCAGCGTTCCAAGAAACCGAAGTGAGTACCGATTTTCCCGCCGATGCCTCAGTGCACGCCTGCCGTCCCGGTTGCGGCGCGTGCTGCATTGCGCCGTCCATTACGAGCCCGATTCCGGGCATGCCTGAAGGCAAGCCGGCCGGCGTGCGCTGTGTTCAACTCGGCCAGGACCTGCGCTGCATGATCTTCGGCTCGCCGTTGCGGCCGGCGTGCTGCTCGGGGCTGCAGCCGCAGCTCGAGATGTGCGGCGAGTCGCGCGAGGAGGCCATGTTCTGGCTCACGCGTCTCGAGGCGCAAACCCAGCCGCAAGTTCAGCCGCGAACCGAGCCACAAGCGCCAGCGGCGCGCTGAACCCGGCGCAAACTGCGTCGGTCAGCAGCCATGCGCCAGAATGACGGCGCGCCAGTCCCGGCCCAACAAGGAGATTTCGCATGGCCCACACCGCAACGCGCGTTTCCCGGCGCGCCTTCCTGTTCTCAGCCTGCGCTGCGGCGGGTACGGCGATGTCGCTCGGCGCGTGTGCGACGGGGATCTTCCCGTTCATTCCCGATCACTACACGTTTTCACAGCAGCAAGTGCAGGATGCGGTGCAGCGCAAGTTTCCCTATCACCGCTCGATGCAGCAGATCTTCGACGTCTCGCTCACGAACCCGGTGGTCACGCTGCAGCCCGATCGCAATCGCGTGGCCGTGCGCCTCGACGCACACCTCGAAAGCCCGTTGATGCAGCAACCCGTGAGCGGCGCGTTTACGGTGTCGAGCGAACTCGCGTACGACAGCACGAGCCGCGCCGTGGTGCTGCGCTCGCCTTCGGTGGATGGTGTCGACATGGCGGGCAACGCCGCCGCCTACGCGCCGCAGGTGAGCGCGGTCGCCGCGCTCGTCGCCACCCAGCTGCTCAACAATTACCCCGTCTATACGTTCAAGCCCGACCAGCTCCAATTTGCCGGCGTCAACTACGAACCCGGTACAATCACCATCCTTACAAACGGCATACGCGTGCAGATCGTCGAGAAGTAAACCGACGAGACGCCGTCCGGCGCACGCGGCCGTTGTCGGTCGCGTGGCGCGGCGTGCGCCGTCCCCCACGCTCAAGGAAGAGGGATAAAAGGGATGGACTGGATGTTGACCTGCAAGGCCTTGATTCTCGGCATCGTCGAAGGGCTGACGGAGTTTCTGCCCGTATCGAGCACGGGGCATCTGATCGTCGCCGGCAGCTTGCTCAATTTCGACGGCGCCTATGCCAAGACCTTCTACGTGGTGATCCAGTTTGGCGCGATTCTCGCCGTGTGCTGGGAGTTCCGCCGCAAGATCGGCGAAGTGGTCACAGGGTTGCCCTCGCGGCCCGATGCGCGGCGCTTCACGCTCAACGTGATCGTCGCCACCATTCCGGCAGTCGTGCTCGGTCTGATGTTCGAAAAGACGATCAAGTCGGTGCTCTTCGCGCCGGTGCCGGTGGCGTTCGCCCTTGTTGGCGGCGGCCTCGTCATCCTGTGGGTCGAGAATCGCCTGCGTGGCCCGAAGGGGCTGCCGGTCGCCGAGCAGCGCGGCGCGCGCGTGAACTCGATTGACGCGATCACACCGCTCGACGCCTTCAAGGTGGGCTGCGCGCAGTGCTTCGCGCTGATTCCGGGCATGTCGCGTTCGGGCTCGACCATCATCGGGGCGATGCTGTTCGGCCTCGAGCGGCGCGTCGCGACCGAGTTCTCGTTTTTCCTTGCGATTCCCGTGATCTTCGGCGCGACCGTTTATGAGCTGTACAAGAGCTGGCACGAGCTTTCCATGGACTGGCTCGGGCTCTTCGGCATCGGCTTCGTCGCAGCGTTCGTCAGCGCGTTCGCGTGTGTGCGCTGGCTCCTGCGCTTCGTGGCTTCGCACGATTTCACCGCCTTCGCCTGGTACCGGATCGCTTTCGGTCTCGTGGTCCTGCTGTTCGGTTATGGCGGCGGGCTAGGCTGGGACGACTGAAAACGCAACGGGCGCCGCGTGACATCACGGCGCCCGTTTTTCTTCACGGTTGCGGTTTTAGTCCGCGCGGCGGCGGAACACGAGATCCCACACGCCGTGACCGAGCCGCAGCCCGCGGCGCTCGAACTTCGTCACCGGGCGGTAGTCGGGGCGCGGCGCGTAGTCGGCGGCCGTGTTCTCGAGCGCGGGCTCCGCGCTGAGCACTTCGAGCATCTGCTCGGCGTAGTTCTGCCAGTCCGTCGCGCAGTGCAGGTACGCGCCCGGCTTCATGCGCGAGACGAGATGCGCGACGAACTTCGGCTGAATCAGGCGGCGCTTGTGATGGCGCGCCTTGTGCCACGGATCGGGGAAGAAGATGTGCACGCCGTCGAGGCTCGCGGGCGCGATCATGTGCTCGAGCACTTCCACGGCGTCGTGCTGGATGATGCGGATGTTCTCCAGATTCTGCTCGCCGATCAGTTTGAGCAGCGCGCCAACGCCAGGCTCGTGGACCTCGACGCCGAGGAAGTCGTCCTCTCGGCGCAAGGCGGCGATTTCCGCTGTGCTTGCGCCCATCCCGAAACCGATCTCCAGAATGCGCGGTGCGTGCCGTTCAAACACGGCGTCCCAGTCGGCGGCTTCGGGCGCGTAGGGCACGACGAAGCGCGGGCCCAGTTCGTCGAGCGCGCGGCGCTGGCCCGTCGAGACGCGGCCGGCGCGCGTCACGAAGCTGCGGATGCGGCGGTGGTGCAGCGCGTCGCCGTGCGCGTTTGTGTCGGAGGCGGCGTCTTGTGCGTCGGACTGCGTGGCGTCGGGACGGGCGGCGTCGTTGGGATCGTGATTCATCTTCGCGGGTGGTGTGAGAGCGGCGGAAGTCGCGGCTGTCGATAATGGGGGCGGGCTGCGCCTTCGGCTCGGTGCGAGGCATGTCGGGCCATACGCGGCGACGCGGTGCCGGAAGCTACGCGGGCCGGCGTGGCCGGACGCCTCGTTGGCCGCTTTCGCGCTCGCCGGAATCGGCGACGGCCTTGGGCCCGGCAGGCGGGCGCGGCGCGCTCGAAGCTAAGCGGCTCCGAAGCCGTCGCGCATTATATCAGCGCGCTTGCACGGCTCTGGCGGCTGAGGAGGGCGGCAGTACCTCGCCAGGCTACGGTCCGTGCCTCAATCGGCTGAAACGACGAAGTCGTGCGAAATACGTGTCGGCGGACCAGCTCGCGGCGCGTGCGGGAGGACCCGACGAGCGCCGGAGTGCATTGTGCAACGGAGGAATTCAGGTCGTGCCCGGCGTGTGCCGGTCGGGCGGGCTTGGCGTCCCGAGGGTGTCCCGGCAGGAGCGCTGTCTGGAAGCCCAAGCCTCGAAGAGAGGTCGGTAAGCCGACGTGGAGCGGGCGATGGGAATCGAACCCACGTCATCAGCTTGGGAAGCTGAGGTAATGGCCATTATACGACGCCCGCAGAGCGCGCTATTTTACGCGTTTTTGGCCTTCTTGCGCAATGACGCGCTCAAGAGACGCGGCGCGCCAGGCGCGCCGCCAGATGCATCAGACCGTTTGCCGATGCCCTCAAATCCCGAACAGCGTGAGCGAAACCGCCGCGCGGGTGACGATCATCAGCAGCACCTGCACGATCACGAAGAGCAGGATCGGCGAGAGATCGAGGCCGCCCAGGTTCGGCAGGATTCGGCGCAGCGGGTTGAGGAACGGCGCCGTCAGCTGGAACAGCACGGGCATTGCCGCCGAGCGCGGATTGAGCCACGAGAGCAGCGCCATCAGGATCGTCAGCCAGATCAGCAGGTTGAGCGCCCATTTCACGAGCGTGAGCAACGCGACGATCAGCAGTGTCGGCAAAAGACCCAATGGGTCCACGCCTGCGATCCATACCATCAGCAGCACGTAGGCAATGGCCGCGATCAGCGCGCCGACCACGCTTGCCCAGTCGATGCCGCGTACGCCGGGAATCACGTGCCGCAGCGGCAGCACCAGCCAGTTGGTCACCTGCTGGATCGCATGGGTCACGGGGTTGTACGGCGGCACACGCACGTACTGGAGCCAGGCGCGCAGCAGCAGGGCGGCGCCGAACAGCGTGAAGACCGTATTGAGCAGAAAGCGGGCGATATCGCCGAACATCGGTGTTGTTTCCTTCTTGTGTGGGTGGCGGCGCGCTTGGCGTGTGGCGGCCGATAAAAGGTCAGTCGGGGTTCCGTTTGCCCCGTTCAACCACGCGGAGCACGTCAGACGGACACCTTGACCTCGCTGATCAGAATGGTGCCATTTCCGCCGTCGGTGTAGTTGGGAATGTCGTCGAGGAGGGTGTCGGCATGCGGCTGAAACACCGCGTAGAACGCATCGACCGTCTCGAACAGGAAGTGTCCGGCCGCGACGTACGGCGGCGGCGTGCCCGGCGGCCCCGCGTTGATGCCGATGTCGACCGACCAGCCCTTGAGCGATTCGCCGAAGAGCTTCGCCGCGAGCGGCATGTGGTGCGTGCAGTAGTACCCGCTGTCGAAACGACCGTTCTCGCGATAGGGATAGAGGATGCTGACCTTGATCATTGTGCGTGCTCGTCGGTGAGTCCCATGGGCGCGCGTTGCCTGCCGCTGCGATGCGCGCCGTCGCCACATTAACACGGCTTACGCCTCGCCAGTATCCGCGAGCGATGCCGCCGCGAGGGCCTCGCGCGAGGCGGCGGCCGGTGCTCGCGGCGCGCGCGCCGCGCAAAATGGCTGCGCTCACGGCAGGCTTTTCGGCGAACGGCTACAGTGATTCTGACAGGCAGCGCAGGGAAGGCGCCGGACGGCGCGAGTGTTGCGCCACAGCCGCGCGGCGCACGAAGTGTTCGCCTTCGTACCGATCACGCGCCGATGGTGCGACTACAAATGAGGGGGGTGGCCGCGGCGCCGCGCCAATAGCCTGACGCGGCACGATTTCTGCTGTTGGCTCGCGGCGCATTTATGCGCCGCAACTCAAACCCAGCACGCGGAAGCCGTAACGAACAGTGCGCAATGCATATACGGCGCCTGTGAGGCTATCTCGCAACACTGCCATTTTTGTCTAGAAATCTGAGCACAATACTTTTCATCGTTTCGGTTTCGTCGTTGCAGTCGTGCAATTGGGTTTGTTCCTGTCGGTAGTCCGATTCGGGGAGTTCACCATGAGCATCTTCGCTTACCGAAAGCATCTGCGGTTTCTCACGCCCTTTCAGCGTCGCCGCTGGTGGGATCAGAAGAAGCGCCTGACGCCACGTGTGCGCATCAGCGGCGCTTATGTCCCACCGAACGTCACGCGCGAGTTCACCTACGTGAAGGTCGGATAGCGGAGAGTTTGCCTTGTCTGGTCGGCGATTCGTGTGCCGCCGGCTGGGTCGGATGAGATGCCCGGTTCCATGACCGGGCATCGTCGTTTACAGCCTCGTCGCGCGTGGCGACCGCAGGCCGAACGTAGTCCGGTGAACCAATTTGTAATCAAACATTACCGGGAGATTGGCCCCCCGATGCCCTCGCGCAGGTAACAATGACAGCGCCCTGGTTTTTGTAACCAATGTCGGCGTATTCGGGCGCGCGTGCGGCGATTTTTCGCGGCTGCCGCGCCCACCGGGCTTGACGCGCTATTTAGCGCCCCCAAAACAGGATTGCAATTCGAAACAAATGGCTACCAATGGCGGCCGCCATTTTCGATACATTGAATGCGTGGGCACTGCCCGTCATATGCGCGTCGCCGCTGGCGGCCGCCAGGAGAAGAGAAGTGAAAAAGACCGTATCGTTCATCGTTGCCGCGGCGCTGGGTGTGGGGTTCGTCAGCGCGGCCCAGGCGCACGTCTCGGTGGGTATCGGCATTGGCATTCCGGTGGCCCCGGCTTATCCCGTCTATGCTGCGCCGGTCTACGCACCGCCGCCCCCGCCCGTGGTCTATGCGCCGCCGCCGGTGGTGTACGCGCCGCCGCCCGCCGTCGTCGTAGGCGGCTACGGTGGCTACGGGTACTACGGCCGTCCGTACTGGCATCACGGCTACTACGGCCACGGTTACTACGGCCGCGGCTACTACCGTCATTGAGTGTGACGGGCGGCGCACGCCGCCCGGCTGCGTTTTCACGAACGGCGCAACGCCGGCTCACGCCGCGTTGCGCTGTTTGTTTTTGGCGCTCGCTTTCGCCGCGTGCATGGCATGCTAGATCGATGCGCGCGGATCGATCCATAGGCGCACCTGCGCCCGACATGGATTACGACGCGCCCGCGCCCTGCAGGATCAGTTCGCGATAGCCGTGCACGATCACGCTGTACGAAAAATACGCGAATAGCAGCGCCGAAAGCACGTGGCAGGCGCGCAGCAGACCGGTGCCGGCGCGTTTGCGGCCATGGCTGGCCAGTCCGCAGAGGAAAAAGGTCCAGCCGAGACCGCCCGCAAAAAAGCCCAGCAGGAAGAGCGAGGCCGCGCCGGCGCTCGTCGCCCCCGACTTGGCGATGAGCGCGCCACCGACAGCCGCGAACCAGAGAATCGCACTCGGCGAAGAGAGGGCAAGCAGCACGCCGCGCATGAAGCTGCGCCACGGGTTGGGCAGCGGCGCGGCGTTATCGGCTTCGCCTTCCACGGGCGGCGCCAATGCTGGATTGAGCGCTTCGCGCGCCATCTTCCATGTGAGCATGAGCAGCAGGGCCGAGCCGCCGATCCACACGACCCAGCGTACGGCCGAGAACTGCAGCAGCGCGGCCATGCCCGCAAGCGCGAGCGCGGCGTAGATGAGGTCGCCGAAACACGAGCCGAGCCCCAGCCAGAAGCCCGGGCGGAAGCCGTGCGTGAGCGTGAGCGAGATGATGGCGACGTTGACGAGACCGATGTCGAGGCAAAGCGAAAGCGACAGAAAAAAGCCGTCGGAAAGCAGGGAAACGTGAGACATGAAAACGATTTCTTGTTGGTATGGACTGCGCACCGCACACGCCCGCCTGTGAGCAAGCGGGCGTCGCGGCTCAAATCAGCTTCAGGCGTGCTTCAAACGCCGATGCACAGGTACTTCAGTTCGACATATTCGTCGATGCCGTACTTCGAACCTTCGCGCCCGAGACCCGACTGCTTCACGCCGCCAAACGGCGCGACTTCGTTCGAGATGAGTCCGGTGTTGACGCCGACCATGCCGTACTCGAGCGCTTCCGCCACACGCCAGACGCGGCCGATGTCGCGGCTGTAGAAGTACGAGGCGAGGCCGAATTCGGTGTCGTTGGCGAGGCCGACGACTTCGGCTTCGTCGTTGAAGCGGAACACCGCCGCGACCGGGCCGAAGGTCTCCTCGCGCGCGATCAGCATGTCGCGCGTGACGTCTGCGAGCACGGTGGGCTCGACATAGCGTCCCGAGCTGACCTTGCCGCCCGCGACGACTCTGGCGCCCTGGGCGGTCGCATCGCTGATGTGCTGCGCGACCTTGGCGACGGCCGCGTCGTCGATCAACGGCCCCTGGTTCACGCCATCCTCGAAGCCGTTGCCCACCTTGATCTTGCGTGAGGCGGCGGCGAGCTTCTCGACGAAAACGTCGTACACCTTGTCGTGCACATAGAAGCGGTTCGTGCAGACGCAGGTTTGGCCTGCGTTGCGGTACTTCGAGATCATCGCGCCTTCCACGGCGGCGTCGATGTCGGCGTCGTCGAACACGATGAAGGGGGCGTGCCCACCCAGTTCGAGGGCGATTTTCTTGACCGTCGGCGCGCACTGCTGCATGAGGATGCGGCCCACCGGCGTCGATCCCGTAAACGAGAGATGGCGCACGATGTCGCTCTCGCACAGTGCCTTGCCGATTGCGATGGAGTTCGCGGAGTCGGCGGTGAGCACGTTGAACACGCCCTTGGGTACGCCTGCGCGCTGCGCCAGTTCGGCGAGCGCGAGCGCGCAAAGCGGCGTTTGCTCGGCGGGCTTCACGACGATCGTGCAGCCCGCGGCGATGGCCGGCGCGACCTTGCGTGTGATCATCGCGATCGGGAAATTCCAGGGGGTGATCGAGGCGCACACGCCGATCGGCTGCTTGAGCACGACGAGCTTGCGGTCGCTGGCGGGGCTCGCGAGGACGTCGCCGTTCACTCGCTTGGCCTCTTCGGCAAACCATTCCAGGAAGGACGCGCCATAGATCACTTCGCCGCGCGCCTCGGCGAGCGGCTTGCCTTGCTCGGCGGTCATGATCGCAGCGAGGTCGTCGGCGTGTTCGATCACGAGATCGAACCATCGCCGCAGGATGGCTGCGCGCTCCTTGCCCGTCTTCGCGCGCCACGTCGGCAACGCGGCGTTCGCGGCGGCAATCGCGCGATGCGCCTCGTCGGCGCCAAAGTCGGGCACGCTCGCGATCTCGGCGTTGTCGGCGGGGTCGAGCACGGCGAACGTGGCCGCACCGCCGCTCCATTCGCCGTCGATGTACGCGCGGGTCTTGAAGAGGGCGGGGTCGTTCAGTTGCGTCAGGCGCTCCGATGCGGGCATCATCCTCGAGTCTCCTTCAGGTTCACTGGCGCCGCGGCTCATGCCATGCACGAGGCGTGACGCGGTAAGCGCGGCGTCGCGAAAAGGCGTCGCGGATGGATCGGCCGGCGTGGCGCCGAGGGCACTGCGCCGGGTTGCGCTAGCTGCGGCTAAAGCCTAGCTCGTCGTAGAGACGGTCGACGCGCGTCTTCACGGCCGCGTCCATCTCGATTGCGCGGCCCCATTCGCGGTCCGTCTCGCCGGGCCACTTGTTGGTGGCGTCGAGCCCCATTTTCGAGCCGAGGCCGGCCACCGGCGAAGCGAAGTCAAGATAGTCGATCGGCGTGTTCTCGACGAGCACGGTGTCGCGCGCCGGATCGATACGCGTGGTGATCGCCCAGATCACCTCCTTCCAGTCGCGGATGTCCACGTCATCGTCGACCACGACAATGAACTTTGTATACATGAACTGGCGCAGGAAGCTCCATACCCCGAACATCACGCGTTTTGCGTGCCCGGGGTAGCTCTTCTTCATCTGCACGATCGCCATGCGATAGCTGCACCCCTCTGGCGGCAGATAGAAGTCGGTGATCTCGGCAAACTGCTTCTGCAAGAGCGGCACGAACACTTCGTTGAGCGCCACGCCGAGCACCGCGGGCTCGTCGGGCGGCTTGCCCGTGTATGTCGAATGGTAGATCGCATCGCGGCGCATGGTGATGCGCTCGACCGTGAAGACGGGGAACCACTCCTGTTCGTTGTAGTAGCCCGTGTGGTCGCCGTAGGGGCCTTCGAGCGCGTGTTCGTACGCGGCGCTCGCGCCCTTGGCGGGGCGGGGCGGCGCGCCAGCGGGGGCCGGGCCGGGCTCGCCCGCCTGCGGGTAGATGAAGCCCTCGAGCACGATCTCGGCGCGCGCGGGCACCTGCAGCGTGTCGACGCCGGGTGTCAGGCACTTCGCGAGCTCGGTGCGGGCGCCGCGCAACAGGCCCGCAAACTGGTATTCGGAGAGCGTGTCGGGCACCGGCGTGACGGCGCCGAGAATCGTCGCCGGGTCGGCGCCGAGCACGACCGCCACCGGGTAAGGCTTGCCGGGGTTCTTCAGCGCGAACTCGCGGAAGTCGAGCGCGCCGCCGCGATGCGCGAGCCAGCGCATGATGAGCTGGTTGCGGCCAATCAGCTGCTGGCGGTAGATGCCGAGATTCTGGCGCGTCTTGTTGGGACCGCGCGTGACGGTGAGGCCCCAGGTGACGAGCGGGCCGGCGTCGCCGGGCCAGCAGGTCTGAATCGGCAGCTTCGCGAGATCGACATCGTTGCCTTCCCAGACGATCTCCTGGCAGGGCGGCGCGTTCACGGTCTTCGGTGCCATGTCCCAGACGGCCTTGGCGAGCGTGAGGAGCTTGCCCGCATCCTTCAGGCCGCGCGGCGGCTCGGGCTCTTTCAGCGCCGAGAGCAGCCGACCCACGTCGCGCAGCGACTCGAGCGCGGCGCCGTCGCCGCCGCTTTCCGGCGCGTCGATGCCCATGCCGAGCGCGACGCGCCGGGGCGTGCCGAACAGATTGCCGAGCACCGGGAACGCGTGCGTCGAACGGTTCTCAAAGAGTAGGGCCGGGCCGCCGGCGCGCAGGACGCGGTCGCACAGCTCGGTCATTTCCAGCACCGGAGAGACAGCTTGTGGGACGCGGCGCAATTCGCCGAGCGTCTCCAGGCGACCAACGAAGTCGCGCAGGTCTTTGTATTTCATTGGGAACCAATCGTGGCCAACGGGGATGGCCGGCTTGGGGGCCGCATGGGGCGGCGGCACGGGTTCCGCGGGCGCCGTATCAGATGTATCAGACGTATCAAGACGTATCAGACATCTGGCCGGGCAGACGCGGCGTAACGATTGTCGATTTTACCTGCGTTGGCTAGCGCACGCTGGGTGCCAATCTGCATAAGCGCCCGCAGACGCGCGTGCGACGCGGATTCCGCCCGATTGAACAGTGTTTATTATTACTATTGGTTATGTTTTCGGGATTCTATAGTATTGACGATCTATAAAACGCTGCTAGAATCCGTCCACATTGGTTGCAGGTTTTGAAATTTTTAGCCACCTTCCCGGTCCTTCAGACGCAACGCGTCGCCGTTTAGCCGCATCCCTGCACGGCTGTCCACGGTTTAGATTGGCTGTTCTCGTCAGCGCCTCTTCGCGCTGGCTTTTCGCGTGAGAACTCCGCGCGCGCACACTGCGTGCCTGGTCGTACAAAAGGAGTTCCACCCACGGCGACTTGCCGTTTTCCCGACGCCGCTGCCGCACCAGCCAGGGCGCGCGGTGTCTTGATCCTGCGATTGGTCGTCTGCTTCGCGCCGACCCTCCCGCTGGATCATGCAACATGGGAGATCTGTAGATGAATACCTGGTTATCGTGGTGGCGCGCCGACGAGCGTGTAGCGCTTGGCCTGCGTGCGCTGCTGCGTCGTGGCACGCGTCTTAGCCATCACCTGTTCAGCATTGTTGGCGGCTGTGCCGTTCTGTTCGCTGTTGCCGTCTGGCTCATGCCCACGCTGCGTGGCACGCTCGCCGCTCGCGTGATGCCGTTCGTCTCGGCGGCGGTGCAGGCCGGCCCGGCACGTCTGCTGCAAGGCAACCCGCTGCCCTCGTTCGCGCCCCCCGGCGTGACGAACAACGACGACAACGCCGACGGCGCGATGCTGCCCACGGCGCTCGCGCCCGATGCCGGTGCTGCCGGCGTCACTGCCGCCGCCGGCGCCACGGGAATTTCGCCCGCAGGCTCCAACGGCACGGTCGCGAAGGTCGCGAGCTCGGTGTCGAACGGCGGCATCGCCACGCTCGATGCCGTCACGCTCAACGGCCTCGATCCGCGTGCGCTGCCGACCAGCGTCGGCTCGCTCGCGCGCATGATTCCGCCCCAGCGCGTCACGCCCGACGCTCGCGATGACCGCGTGCTCGTTTCGGCGCGTGAACAGGCGCTCGTCGCCACCTATCTGGCGCGCCGCTACCGGGTCGCACAGGAGCCGGTCGGCGAACTCGTGAAGGCGGCGTTCGACACCGGCCGTGAAGTGGGGCTCGATCCGCTGCTGCTGCTCGCCGTGATGGCGATCGAATCGGGCTTCAACCCGTACGCCGAGAGTGGCGTGGGCGCGCAGGGCCTCATGCAGGTCATGTCGAAGGTGCACTCGGACAAGTTCCAGTACTTCGGCGGTCAGCGCGCGGCGCTCGATCCGCTCGCCAACATCAAGGTCGGCGCGCTGGTGCTCAAGGATTGCATCGCACGCGGCGGTTCGCTGCCGGGCGGCCTGCGTCTCTACGTCGGTTCGACGTCGCCGGACGACGGCGGCTACGGCGCCAAGGTGATGGCCGAGCGCGGGCGTCTGCGTGACGTCGCACGCGGCCGCAACGTGCCGATCAACGCGCCGCAGGCGCCCGTCACCACCACGGCCAGCACGTCTGCGCAGAAGGTGGCGAGCATCAACGGCGAGAAGCGCGTGCACGTGACGCTCGACAACGCCCACGCAATCGTCGAGAAGTCGTCGTCCGCGAACAGCGGTTCCGCTCAGGACGACGCCAGCACCAGCACGACGGCCCAGAAGCACGCTTCGTCCGAACTGGGTGCCTGAGCAGCTAGCTGAAAGACCGGACCAAACAAAAAGGCACCCGCGGGTGCCTTTTTCCATTTCTCGACCACTAGCGCATTAGCGTCCGAAGAACGTATGCAGCCGCTCGACCGCTTCCTCGAGGCGCTCGTACGCCGTGGCATACGAGAGCCGCACGTACTGATGCGGCGCGGCGACGCCGAAGTCCATGCCGGGCACCATCACCGTGCCCGCGTCGTGCAGCATTGCGCGGGTGAGCGCGTCGCTGTCGCCGGCGGCAGGGTGCGCAACGTTCGAGCAGTCGGCGTAGACGTAGAAAGCGCCGTCGGGCATCACGGGTACCGTGAAGCCGAGCGACTCGAGCGCCGGCGCGATGAAGTCGCGGCGGCGCTTGAATTCGAGCCGGCGGCCTTCGTAGAGCTTCAGCGTGTCCGGGTCGAAGCAGGCGAGCGCGGCATGCTGCGCGAGCGCCGACGCGCAGATGAACAGGTTCTGCGCGAGCTTTTCGAATGCGCCGACCAGCGAAGGCGGCACCACGAGCCAGCCCAGACGCCAGCCGGTCATGTTGAAGTACTTCGAGAAGCTGTTGACGGTCACTACGTCGTCGCCGTACGACAGCGCGGAGACGGGCGGCGTGTCGTACGACAGGCCTTGATAGATTTCGTCGACGATCGTGAAGCCGCCGCGCGCACGCACGCTTTGCACGATGCGCTTGAGTTCGTCGGGCTCGATCGAGGTGCCGGTCGGGTTCGACGGCGAGGCGAGCAGCACGCCGCGCGTGCGCGGCGACCACAGGCGCTCGACATCGGCGGCGGTGAGCTGGAAGCGCGCTTGCGGGCCGCTCGGCACGAGCACCGGCTTGCCTTCCGCGGCGGCCACGAAGTGGCGGTTGCACGGATAGCAGGGGTCGGGCATCAGCACTTCGTCGTCGCGGTCGACGAGCGCGGTGCAGGCGAGCAGGAGCGCCGCCGAGGCGCCGGCCGTCACGACGATGCGCGCGGGGTCGACCGTGAGGCCGTACGCGTGCTGGTAGTGCGCGGCGATCGCCTCGCGCAGCGCGTGGATGCCGAGCGCGCTCGTGTATTGGGTGACGCCGCGGCGCAGCGCGGCGGCGGCCGCCTCGACGACGGGCTCGGGCGCCGTGAAGTCCGGCTCGCCGATCCCCATGTGGATGATGTCGCGTCCAGCGCGTTCGAGCTTCGCGGCTTCCTTCGCCAGTTCCATGACGTAGAAAGGCTGGATCTCGTCGACGCGCGCGGCTAGCCGCAGCAGCGGTTCGGCAACGGTGTTCATGCGGGTCTTTCCAATACTGACAGATCACGCGGCGCGCGGGGCAGGGCGCTCAGGCGCACCCGCTCGCCCCGGCGGCTCGCGTTCTTACGACTTGCGGGCGTTTTGCGCTTCGGTGGCGCGCAGTTGCGCCGCGAGCTTGTCGAGCACGCCGTTCACGTACTTGTAGCCGTCCGAGCCGCCGAAGGTCTTCGTGAGCTCGACCGCCTCGTTGATCACGACGCGGTACGGAATGTCGACGTGATGCTTGAACTCGTAGGTCGCGACGAGCAGCACTGCGCGTTCGACGGGCGAAAGCTGCTCGATCGGACGGTCGAGGCACGGCGTGATGGCGGCGGACAGTTCGTCCGACTCGCGGATGACGCCGTGCAGGATCGCGTCCAGATGCTCGTGATCGGCCTTGTCGTAGCCCTGCGAACCGCGCAGCTGCGCGTCGATCTCGCCGGCGGGCACACCCGACAGCAGCCACTGATACAACCCCTGCGTGGCCAGTTCGCGGGAGCGGCGGCGCGCGCTCTTCATTGCTGTTCCTCTTCGTCTTCCTCGTCTTCTTCGTCGTCGTCGCCGCCGTCGAGCTGCTCCAACGCCACCGTCAGGTTCGCCATTTCCACGGCGACGCGAGCGGCGTCACGACCCTTCTCGGTCATGCGGGCCACGGCCTGCTCGTCGCTCTCGGTGGTGAGCACGGCGTTCGCGATGGGCACGTTGAAGTCGAGCGAAACGCGCGAGATGCCCGCGCCGCTCTCGTTCGAGACGAGCTCGAAGTGGTACGTCTCGCCGCGCACGACCGCGCCGAGCGCGATCAGGGCGTCGAACTGGCCGCTTTCGGCGAGCTTTTGCAGCGCCAGCGGGATTTCGAGTGCGCCCGGCACGGTGACGAGCAGCACGTCTTCGCCCGTCACGCCAAGGCGTTCGAGTTCTTCGATGCAGGCGTCGGCGAGGCCGTTGCAGACGGGTTCGTTAAAGCGCGACTGGACGATGCCGATGCGCAGTCCGTCGCCGTCGAGGTTCGGTTGGTATTGTCCGATTTCCATGTGGTGTCCGTAAGTTCGGTTGAGCGTGGTGACGCGTGAAAAGAGCGCGATGCGACTTCAGGCGCGCGACGAGGCTGGGTCAGCCGCTTCAGGCGGGCAGGGCGCTTGCGCGTCCCCGCCAGGCATCGGCACGAAGCCGGTGACCTCTAGACCGTAGCCCGACATGCTGCCGAGGCGGCGCGGCTTCGAGAGCACCTGCATGCGGCCCACGCCGAGTTCGCGCAGGATCTGCGCGCCGATGCCGTAGGTCTTGAAGTCCACGGGCCGGCGTGCGAGCGCCTCCGCGCGCTCTTTCTGGTCGAACGCCTTGAAGACGTCGATCAGATGTTCCTTGGGTTCGCCGCAATTGAGCATGACGATCACGCCCACGTCGCGCGAGGCGATTTCGCGCATGGCGGCGTCGAGCGTCCACGAGTGCGTGGACGAACCCGTTTCGAGCAGATCCAGCACCGAAAGCGGCTCGTGCACGCGCACGGGCGTATCGACGTCGGGCTTCGGCGTGCCGCGCACGAGGGCGATGTGCGGCGTGCGCGTGGGGTGATCGACGTACATGATTGCGCGGAACTGGCCGTGCGCGGTTTGCATGGTGCGTTCCGCCACGCGCTCGACGATCGATTCGGTGCGGCTGCGGTAGTGGATCAGGTCCGCGATGGTGCCGACCTTCAGGCCGTGCTCCTGGGCGAACTCCATGAGGTCGGGCAGGCGCGCCATCGTGCCGTCGTCCTTGATGACCTCGCAGATCACCGAGGCCGGCGTGAGGCCGGCAAGCGCCGTGAAGTCGCAGCCCGCTTCGGTGTGGCCCGCGCGCACGAGCACGCCGCCTGGCTGCGCCATGATCGGGAACACGTGGCCGGGCTGCACGATGTGCTCGGCGCGCGCGTCGTGCGCGACGGCCGCCTTGATCGTGCGGGCGCGGTCGGCGGCGGAAATGCCGGTCGTAACGCCTTCGGCGGCCTCGATGCTGACCGTGAACGCCGTGCCGTACTGCGTGCCGTTGCGGTAGGTCATGAGCGGCAGGTTGAGCAGCTTGCAGCGTTCCTGGGTGAGCGTGAGGCAGATCAGCCCGCGGCCGTACTTCGCCATGAAGTTGATGGCTTCAGGCGTGACGAACTCCGCAGCGATGACGAGGTCGCCCTCGTTTTCCCGGTCTTCTTCGTCGACGAGGATGACCATCTTGCCGGCTTTGAGCTCGGCGATGATCTCAGGGGTGGAGGCGAGCGTCATGTTGGGATTCTGGCTGGAAAGGCCACATTTTACGCCACGCGGGCGGGCGCGTCGCCCAGAACGCGGGAAGGCGCGAATCGCGTCTGTTTCACGCTAGTAACGCCATGCGTCATTCAGGTGAAACGTTCCTATTCGTGGTTCATCTCGCGTGCTCGCGCGCATCGCGCCGCACGCGGGCGCGGCTCCCGCCTGAGCCGGCTTGCGGCGGGAGGGCGCGGGCGCGACGGGGCACGAACGGGCGAGGCGTCAGCGCAGGATCACATCGTCGGCGAGTCCCTTCGTCAGTTCCAGCGCCTGGCGCTCGAACAGGCGCCGGTACAGGCCGTTTTCGCGGCGCACGAGCGCGTCGTGCGTGCCTTCCTCCGCCACGCGTCCGCGCTCGAGCACGAGCAGCCGGTCGAGCGCGCGCACGGTCGAGAGCCGGTGCGCGACGACCACGGTCGTGCGGCCTTCCATGAGCCGCTCCATGGCCTGCTGGATCAGCACCTCGCTTTCACTGTCGAGGCTCGAGGTCGCTTCGTCGAAGATCAGGATCGGCGCATTCGCGAGGAACGCGCGCGCGATCGCCACGCGCTGGCGCTCGCCGCCCGAGAGCTTCACGCCGCGCTCGCCCACGAGCGTGTCGTAGCCGTGCGGCAGCGCCGTGATGAAGTCGTGGGCGCTCGCGAGCTTCGCCGCGCGCTCGATTTCGGCGTGCGTGGCGCCGGGCCGGGCGTAAGCGATGTTCTCGGCGAGCGAGCGGTGGAACAGCACCGGCTCCTGCTGCACGATGGCGATCTGCGAGCGCAGCGACGCCTGCTGCACGCGCGCGATATCCTGGCCGTCGATCGTGATGCGCCCCTCGGACACGTCGTAAAGGCGCTGGATCAGCTTGATCAGCGTGGTCTTGCCCGAGCCCGAATGGCCGACGAGGCCCACGCGCTCGCCAGGCGCGATACGCAGCGTGAGGTTCTCGTAGAGCGGCCTCGCGTCCGCGTGATCGCCGTAGCGGAACGTCATGTTCTCGAAGCGGATGTCGCCCTGATCGATCACGATGGGCGGCGCATCGCGCTGGTCCTCGATGCCGAGCGGCGCCGCGTCGAGCGCGACGAGCTCTTCCATGTCGTTGACCGAGCGCTGCAGGTTGCGCACGTGCATGCCCACATCGCGCAGGTAGCCCTTGAGCAGGAAGAACAGCGTCAGCGCGAACGTGATGTCGCCGACGCTCGCGAGACCGCGCGCCCAGAGCAGCAGCGCCGCGCCGAGGATGGCCGCCTGCATGCCCACGAGCAGCGCGCCCTGCACGCCGCCGTTGAGCGTGCCGCGCTGCCACGTGCGCCGCGTGCGGCTGCTCCACTTCGTGACGACGCGCGCGAGCCGCGCTTCTTCGCGCGTTTCCGCGCCGAACGCCTTGACGACGGCGTTGCACGAAATGGCGTCGGCAAGCGCGCCGCCCATCTTCGTATCCCACTGGTTCGCGAGCCGGGCCGAGGGCGCGACGTAAAAGAGCGAGAGCGAGACCGTGATCGCCAGATACACGGCCGAGCCGAGGCCGACAACGAGGCCCATCACGTGCCACTGCACCGCGAGCAGGATGGTCGAGCCGACCAGCATGACGAGCGACGGGAAGAGGGCGACGAGCAGCGTGTCGTTGAGCAGATCGAGCGCCCACATGCCGCGCGTGACCTTGCGCACCGTTGAGCCGGCAAAGCTGTTCGCGTGCCAGTCCGTCGAGAAGCGCTGCACGCGGTGAAAGGCTTGCGTGGCGATCTCGCTCATCATGCGCAGCGTCAGCGTGATGATGTTGCGGTACGCAGCCTGGCGCATGATCGTGCCGCCGAGCCCGAGCGCCGTGAGCGCCCAGAACGCGACGACCGCCGCATGCCAGGCGGCGGCGCTGCTGGCTGCGCCGCTGTGCGTGAGGGCGTCGACGAGCTGGCCGGCGTAGTGCGGCGTGAGCACGTCGGCGAGCGCGCCGAGGAGCGAGGCGAGTGCGACGGCCGTGACGCGCACCGGTTGGCGCGCCCAGTGCCGGAAGGTGAAGCCGAGGACCTTGCGGAAGGTTTGTCCGCCCGATTCGGGTTTGTTGTTTAGCTCTGTCATGGACAGCATGCTCCGGACGTGATGCCCGAAGACTCTCCTGAAGCAAGCGTGAAGCGTTAAGACGGAAAACGGGCTTCGCACGCCCGGGCATCGGTTGCCGGACGGCCTGACCTCGAATTCGCTGAATACGGCGCGGCGTCTGAAAACATGCCGCGCGGGACGCGCTACGGCTGCGCTGGAAGCGGGACGGTTGCGTGACGCGACGCAACGTGCAACATCACCCGGACCATCGGCATGGCGGCGCTCGTGTCAATCGTTGCCAACTGTGCCTCCTGGTTCGATTCGGGTGATGGGAACGCGGCACGCCGTGCGGCGAGCGCGTAGGGAAAGGCTAGATTCTATCAGCGCCCCGGCCCGCGTGCTTGCGCGCGTCCGGGGCCGGCATGGCGCCGGCCAGGCGGCGCTTAGTCCTGTGCGGCCGAATTGGCGGCCTTCTCCGCCGAGAGCATCCGCTCCACATAGCGCGCAATCAGATCGATTTCGAGATTCACCTTCGTACCGGTCTGAAGATGCTTGAGCGTGGTGACTTCCACGGTATGGGGAATCAGGTTGATCGAGAATTCGCAGCCGTCCGTGCGATCGTCGACCGAGTTGACCGTGAGGCTCACGCCGTTCACGGTGATCGAGCCCTTGTAGGCGAGATAGCGGCCGATATCCGCCGGCGCGAGAATGCGCAGTTCGTGCGACTCGCCCACGGGCGCGAAGCGCGTGACGGTGCCAAGGCCGTCCACGTGACCCGAGACGATGTGGCCGCCCAGGCGGTCGTTCGCGCGCAGCGCCTTTTCGAGGTTCACTTCGCCCGTCGCCGCGAGGCCCACGGTGCGGTTCAGGCTTTCGCGCGAAACATCGACGTCGAAGCCCGTTGCCGACTTCTCGATGACGGTCATGCAGGCGCCCTGGATCGCGATGCTGTCGCCGAGCTGCACGTCGTCGAGGCCGAGGCTCCCTGCATTGACGGCGAGGCGCACGCCTGCGTCGGCACCCGTGCCGAGCGGCTTGATCGATTCGATGCGGCCCACTGCCGCGACGATTCCGGTAAACATCGTGCTGTTCCTTGTGTTCAGTGCTTCAGTGAGGGTCAGGCGTCTTGCGTCGTGACGACACGCGCAAGAATGCGCAGATCGCTGCCGAGACGATCGACGGAATGAAAGGCGAGGCGCGTGCGCTCGTCGAGCGTTGCGGGCGCAGCGATGTCGATCATGCCGAGCGCATTCGTGCCGAGCAGCGACGGCGCCACGTACACGAGCAGTTCGTCCACGCAGCCTTCGCGCAGCAGCGAACCGTTGAGCTTGTAGCCCGCTTCCACGTGCAGTTCGTTCACGCCGCGCGCAGCGAGCTCCGTGAGCATGGCCGGCAGATCGACCTTGCCCTGCTCGTTGCCTAGCGCGACGATCTCGGCGCCGCGCACGCGCAACGCTTCGGCGCGCTCTTCGTTGCTCGCGTCGAGCGCCGAGCAGAACACGAGCGTGGGCGCGCCCACGAAAATCTGCGCGAGCGGCGAGGCGTCGAGGCGGCTGTCGATCAGCACGCGTTTGGGCTGGCGCGGGGTGTCGACGGCGCGCACGGTCATGCGCGGGTCGTCTTCCTTCACCGTGCCGATGCCCGTGAGGATGGCCGAGGCGCGCGCGCGCCAGGCGTGGCCGTCGGCGCGCGCGGCTTCGCCCGTGATCCACTGGCTTTCGCCCGAGGGCAGGCCGGTGCGGCCGTCGAGCGATGCAGCCACCTTCATGCGCACCCACGGACGCTTGCGCGTCATGCGCGAAACGAAGCCGATGTTCAGTTCGCGCGCCTCGTTGGCCAGCAGCCCGCAACGCACGTCGATGCCCGCGTCGCGCAGGATGGAAAGCCCGCGCCCCGACACGAGCGGGTTCGGGTCTTCCATCGCTGCAATCACGCGCGCGACCTTCGCTTCGATCAGCGCGTTCGCGCAGGGCGGCGTGCGGCCGAAGTGGCTGCACGGCTCGAGCGTCACATACGCGGTCGCGCCGCGCAGGTCGTGCCCGCGCGCGCGGGCGTCCTTCATCGCCTGGATTTCGGCGTGGTCCTGGCCGGCCGGCTGCGTAAAGCCTTCGCCGATCACCACGCCGTCCTTCACCAGCACGCAGCCGACGCGCGGGTTCGGGTCGGTCGTGTACAGGCCGCGGTGGGCGAGCGCGAGCGCACGCTCCATGTGGACGAAATCGGATTGCGAAAACATCGTCGGGCTTTCTCCCGGGCGGCGGTCAGATGGGGCCGGCGAGGCGCGCGCCGCGCCGGCGGTCGTTGGCGTGATGCCTTATTGCGTGACGTTTTCCGCCGCGGCTTCCGCTGCAAACGCGCTGCGCGCCGCGGCGATGGTCGCGTCGAGGATCGCGTCGTCGTGGGCGCTCGAGACAAAACCCGCCTCGTAGGCCGACGGCGCGAAGTAGACGCCCGCGTCCAGCATGCGGTGGAAGAAGCGGTTGAAGCGCGCGATGTCGCTCTTCGTGACCTCGGCGAAGCTACCCGGGACGTTGTCGGCGAAATAGAGGCCGAACATGCCGCCCACCGAATCCGCCACGAACGGCACCTTCGTTTCGCGCGCCGCGGCCGACAGCCCCTTCGCGAGACGTTCGGTCTTCGCGGTGAGCTGCTCGTAGAAGCCGGGCGCCTGGATGAGCTGCAGCGTTTTCAGGCCCGCCGCGACCGCGATCGGATTGCCCGAGAGCGTGCCTGCCTGATAGACCGAGCCGTTGGGCGCGAGATGATCCATGATTTCGCGACGGCCGCCGAAGGCCGCCGCCGGCATGCCGCCGCCGATCACCTTGCCGAGGCACACCATGTCGGCCTCGACGCCGTAGAGCGCCTGCGCGCCGCGCAGGCCGACGCGGAAACCGCACATCACTTCGTCGAAGATCAGCACGCTGCCGTGCTTCGCCGTGAGGCTGCGCAGTGCGCCGATGAACTCGGGCGTGGCCTTCACGAGGTTCATGTTGCCCGCGACCGGTTCGACGATCACGGCGGCGATCTCGTCGCCGAACGCCTTGAACGCTTCTTCGAGCGCCGCGACGTTGTTGTATTCGAGCACGGTGGTGTGCTTCGCGATGTCCACCGGCACGCCCGCCGACGTCGGGTTGCCGAACGTGAGCAGCCCCGAGCCGGCCTTCACGAGCAGGCTGTCGGCGTGGCCGTGGTAGCAGCCTTCGAACTTCACGATGCGGTCGCGCTTCGTGAAGCCGCGCGCGAGACGCAGCGCGCTCATGGTCGCCTCGGTGCCGCTCGACACCATGCGCACCTGCTCCATCGACGGGACGATCTTGCAGATTTCTTCGGCGATCTCGATCTCGGCCTCGGTGGGCGCGCCAAACGAGAAGCCATTCGCGAGCACGCGGTGCACCGCTTCGAGCACTTCCGGATGCACGTGGCCGACGATCATCGGGCCCCACGAGCCGATGTAGTCGATATAGCGCTTGCCTTCGGCGTCCCAGAAGTACGGCCCTTGCGCACGCTCGATGAAGCGCGGCGTGCCGCCGACCGAGCGGAACGCGCGCACGGGCGAATTCACGCCCCCCGGAATGGTGCGCTGGGCGCGTTCGAAGAGGGCTTCGTTGCGGTTCTGCGTGCTGGACTGGGTGTTGGACATGAGTGCTGGACCTGCGAAAGTGGTGTGGCGCGCGGCGCTGACGAAACGGGCCGGCGTACGGACCCATGCGGCGCCGCAGGGGCGCGGGCGATGGGGCTGTTCTCTTGAAATTGTACCGGAGTCGCGCGGATCGGGCCGGCCCGTCCGGTCGGTCTGGGCGGTCCCCGGCGCGCCCCGGGTCAGCGCGCTGACGGCCCCTTTTTTCCTGCTACTTTCTGCCTTTGCGGGCTGGCGGCGCGAGGTGCGGCGCCGTGTCGCGCAGATTGTCGTGCCATGCCTGCATGGCCGCGACGGCCGGCGCCGGCATGGGCCGCCGCCCGGTCAGTTCGGCCCAGCGTTTTTCCAGCGCGCCTTCGGCCGCCGGCTTGATGACGGTGCCCGAACTCTGTGCGTCCCAGGTCTGGATCGAAAACGGGTGCACGCGCAAGTCGTCGCGCGCGATGACGACATCCTCGCCCGCGTCGACGAGCCAGTCGTAGACGAAGTCGATACACAGCCGGTAGCCGCGCTTGTACGCGGCGTCCGGCACTTCGTAGGGTGCACGCGTGACGTAGCCGGAACCGAAGAGCCCGCGCGGCTCGGCAGCCACACGATGCAGGAACACCCGGTCTCCCGGCAGGATGCCGCGTGCGAAGCCGCATCCCCAGGTGTCGGCGACGGCTTCCCCGGCGCGCACACGGAGCGCGAAGTCGGGCAGTTCGGGCCAGGGCCACTTCTTGGGGCTCCAGATGAGCAGGAAGGCGGTCATGTCGGCAACGCGGCAAGTTGAGCGAAAGCGGGCAGCTTAGCGCAAAGCCGCGCCGCCGCCGCATGTAGGGCGGCAGATGGCGGGCAAGGGGTGTCAGGTACAATTCGGCGGCACTCCGTTGCTGTTTTTGTCCGCTTTCGTCCGCTCCTGCAGCGACGGATGAATCGGCCCTTGACATCGAGACCGCGCGAGCCGCGCGAGTTTCGCCGCCACACACACCATGTCCCATTCCCCGCGCCGCCGGCCCGATGGCCGGCTGATCCTGTTGCTCGGCGCACTCGCCGCCTGCGGCCCGCTCGCCACCGACATGTATCTGCCGAGCCTGCCCGCCATCGCGCAGTCGTTCGGCGTGAGCGCTGCCGCTGCGGCCTCGACGCTCACGAGCTTCATGGCCGGCTTTTCGATCGGCATGCTGCTCTACGGCCCGGTTTCCGACGCTTACGGCCGCCGCCCCGTGCTGCTCGGCGGCATCGCGCTCTTCACGGTGGCCAGCATTGCCTGCTGGCTCTCGTTCTCGGTGGGCGAGCTCGTGATCGTGCGCTTTCTGCAGGCGCTCGGCGCGGGCGCGGCCTCGGTGCTCTCGCGGGCCATCGCGCGCGACGCCCACGAGCCATCGGACGCTGCCAAAGTCCTCTCGATGGTCGCGATCGTCACGGCGATCGGGCCGCTGCTCGCACCGCTGATCGGCGGACAGTTGCTGCTGATCGGCGGCTGGCGCGTGGTGTTCGTTGCGCTCACGCTGTTCGGCCTCGCGTGCGCCGTGGCGGCCTATCTGCGCGTACCGGAAACCTGGCCGCCGGAAAAGCGCGAAAGCGCGGCCGTGCTGCGCTCGTTCGCGGCGTATGGGCGCTTGCTGCGCGATCCGCTCGTCTGGGGGCACATGCTCTGCGGCGGCATGGCGTTCGCCGCGATGTTCACCTATATCTCGGCCACGCCGTTCGTCTATATCGAGTACTTCCACGTTTCGCCGCAGCACTACGGCTTCTTCTTCGGCGCGAACGTGTTCGGCATCATGCTCGGCAACTTCCTCAACACGCGCTTCATCGGGCGGCTCGGCACCCTGCGCATGGTGTCGATCGCTTCGGGCGTGAGCATCGTCGCGTCGCTCTTCGTCGCGCTCATGTGCGTGACGGGCTGGGGCGGCCTGTGGTCGATCGTGTTTGGCCTGTTCTTCGTGGTGAGCGTGGTGGGGCTGCTCGGTGCGAACTGCGCGACCGATCTCATGTACCGCTATCCGAAGAACGCGGGCGCGGCGGCGGCGGTATTCGGCGCGACGCAGCTCGCGCTCGGCGCGCTCGCGAGCGCCGTCGTCGGCTGGTTCCCGGGCATCTCGCCGTTCGGCATGGGCGTGACGATCGGCGTATGCGGTCTGCTCACGTGGGTGGGGCGCGCGCTCGTCGTGAAGTGGCACGGCACGCCGGCGCCGGACGCGGTGCGAACGGCAACGCCGTGAGCCGTACGTCGATCTGACGTGCAAAATAAAAAATGGGACGCCGAAGCGTCCCATTTTTTCATCGCTCGAATGAGTCGATGAATGAGCCGACCTCAGTCGCGCGCCGTGGGCGAAGCACCGTGGCTCAGCCAGTCGAGCACGGCCGATGCATCGTCGTCGGCATGCTCGCGCACCTTTTCGACGGCGTTGCCGAGGTCCGCATCGGGTGAAGCACGGCGAATCGCGACGCCCACCGCGAGGATGTCGATCATCAGCAGATGCAGGATGCGCGAGATCATCGAAAGCTGCGATTCGCGCATCTCGATGTGATCGGTTTCGAGCGCCACGGTCGCGCGCTTGGCGAGCGGCGTGTTGCTCGACGTGATCGCGATCACCTTCGCGCCCGCCTGCATGGCGACGTCGAGCACGCGCAGCAGTTCCGGCGCGCGGCCCGACTTCGACACGGCCACGATCACGTCGCCCTTGCCGAGCAGCGCGGCGGAAGCGGCCTGCATGTACAGGTCGCCATAGGCGATGGTCGGGATGCCGAAGCGGAAGAACTTGTAGTGCGCGTCCTGCGCGACGATATGCGAGTTGCCGAGGCCGTAGAACTCGATGCGGCGCGCGCCGTTGAGGAGCGTGATCGCATTCTCGACCTGCTCGAAGTTCAGGTGCTCGCGCAGTTGCAGGATCGCCGAGACGGTATTGTCGAGCACTTTCGCGCCGAAGTCGGTGGCGGTGTCGCCCAGATGCACCTGGCTGTGGCTCACCGGAATCGTGCCCGTGAGGCCCGTGGCGAGCTTGAGCTTGAAGTCCGAGAGGCCCTGGCAGCCCAGCGAGCGGCAGAAGCGGATGACCGTGGGCTGGCTCACGTCGGCCTTGCGCGCGATATCGACGATCGGATCGTTGATGATCGAGCGCGGATGGTTGAGCGCGAGGTCGGCCACGCGGCGCTCGGCGGGCGTGAGCGCGTCGCGCATCTGGCGAATGCGTTCGAACACGGCCGACGAGCCGCCGCCCGCGCGATTGGACAGCTGCTCCGCGAGAATCGCCGACACGCCGAGGAACGCCGGATACTCCGCCGTGATCACGTAGGTGGGGACGTTCGAGAGATAGGTGTCGAAACGGCCCTTCGCTTCGAAGCGCTGGCGGAACGACGAGCGCGTGAAGAGGTCGCCCAGGCGCGGCACCACGCCGCCGCCGATATAGATGCCGCCGAGCGAGCCGAGCGTCATCGCGATGTTGCCCGCGAAGCTGCCGAGAATGCCGCAGAAGCATTCGACGGTCTCGAGCGCGAGCGCGTCGCCGTCGTGCGCGCGCTGCACGACTTCAGCCGTGCCGAGATCGGCAGGCAGTTTCTTCTTGTCGCGTGCGGCGAGCGCACGGTAGATGAGCTCGAGGCCGGGCCCCGCGCACACGCGCTCGAACGACACATGCGGCCACTTCTTGCGCGCGAACTGCAGTACGATGTCTTCGCGCTCGTCCTGCGGCGAGAAGCTTGCGTGGCCGCCTTCGCTGCCGAGCGCGATCCAGCGGTCGTCGGCGGGAATCAGGCCCGAGACGCCGAGACCCGTGCCCGGCCCGAGCAGGCCGATCACGCTGTTCTGGCGGCGCTGGCCGCCGCCTACCTGCACGCGCTGCGAGTCGGTCAGGCCGGGCAGCGCCATGGCGAGCGCGGTGAAGTCGTTGACGACCAGCAGCGTGTCGAAGCCGAGCGAGCGACGCGTCGCTTCGATCGAGAAGGTCCAGTCGTGATTGGTCATGCGCACCTGGTCGCCGTCGACCGGATTCGCAATCGCGATGGCCGCATGATTCACGCGGCCGATCTTGTTGTCCTTCAGGTATTGCTGGATTACTTCCGCGACGCCGGGATACTGTGCGCACGGATACACGCGCACCTGGCCGATTTCGCCCGGACCCGTTTCCAGCGCGAAGCGCGCGTTGGTTCCGCCGATGTCGGCGAGCAGCCTCGGACCGTCGGCGTGCTGGCCTGCGCCAGGGGCGTTTTTATTAGGCGCACCAGTAGACATCGAGTCTCACTCCCTTGTCGTTCGCCAGCTTCGAGATGGCGTTGTTTTGTTCGGCCGCGGCGGCCTGTTGCAGCACTTCGAGCTTGCGCTGTCCCGCGATCAGCAGGAACAGCCGATCGACCTGGCGCAGCGCCTGCATCGACCACGAGACGCGCGCATGGGGCGCTGCCTGCGGATGCACGGCCACGAACGGGCGCGCCGTGGTGATCGCTTGGTGCCATTCGGGGGCGTCGGCGAAGATCGAGGCCGTGTGGCCGTCCTCGCCCATGCCGAGTACGGCGACGTTCGGCAGCTTGCGGGCAGGGTCGGCGTTGAGCGCGGCGACACGCGCGTCGAGGTCTTGCGCCACGTCGACGAGCGGCAGGAAGTGCGCGTGCGCCGCTTCGTGCGTCAGCAGCGTCTCGCGCGCGAGGCGCGCGTTGCTCGCGGAGTCGGTGTCCGGCACCCAGCGGTCGTCGACGAGCGTGACGTCGATGTGCGCCCAGTCGAAACGGTGCGTCGAAAGGGCCTCGAGGAAGGGGCGCGGGCTCGTGCCGCCGGAGACGGCAAGCGTTGCACGGCGCGCGGCAGTACCGGGCGCCGCCTGCTGAGCGGCGAGCGACGCATGTAGCGCGTCGCCCACGGCTCGCGCCAGCGCGTCGGATTGGACGCGCGGGTCGTCGAATACGTGAAGCTCGATCACTTCTCCTCCATGCTGCTTTTTTGTAGGTCTACGGGGTAGTTCATCTGTCCGGTCCGGCGTCGCGCTCGCTGTGCGCGCCGCCATGCAATCCCATCAATTCTCTTCTTCGAGCCAGCAGGTGCCGTGCTGCGCAAGCATCGCGCTCGCGGCCGCCGGTCCCCATGTGCCGGCCGCATACGGCTTGGGCGCGCGGGGCGTTGCCGCCCACTCGTTGAGGATCGGCTCGACCCACGTCCACGCCGCTTCCTGCTCGTCGCGCCGCACGAACAACGCGAGGCGACCGTTGATCACGTCGAGCAGCAGGCGCTGGTAGGCCTCCATCTGGCCTTCGCGGAAGAACTGGTCGAACGCGAGATCCAGATGCACGCTCGCGAGATTCATGCCTTCGCCGGGCTGCTTCGCGAGGCAGTAGAGGCGGATGTTCTCGTTCGGTTGCAGGCGGATCACGAGGCGGTTCGCGCCGGGGCGCAGCGCCGGTGCGCCGAGCGCCGAATGCGGCACCGGACGGAAGTTCACGACGATCTCGGCCACGCGGTCGGCAAGACGCTTGCCGGTGCGCAGGAAGAAGGGCACGCCCGCCCAGCGCCAGTTTTCGATCTCCACCTTGAGCGCGACGAAGGTTTCCGTGTGGCTTTCGGGTTTCACGCCATGCTCGGTCGCATAGCCCGGCACCGCCTGGCCGCGGATCACGCCCGCATGGTACTGCCCGCGCACGGCGACCTTGCTGATGTCGAGCGGGTTGATCGGCTTGAGCGCGCGCAGCACGCGAAGCTTTTCGTCACGCACCGAATCCGAATCCATCGAATGCGGCGGCTCCATGGCGACGATCGAAAGCAACTGCAACAGGTGATTTTGCACCATGTCGCGCAGCGCGCCAGTGTTGTCATAAAAGTCGCCGCGCGCTTCGACGCCCAGTTCTTCGGCAATCGTGATCTGGATGCTCTCGACCCATTCGCGGCGCCACAGCGGCTCGAAGAGCGCGTTGCCGAAACGCAGCGCGAGCAGGTTCTGCACCGGCTCCTTGCCGAGGTAGTGGTCGATCCGGTAGATCTGGCCTTCGGCGAAGATCTCGCCCACGGCGTCGTTGATCGCGTTGGACGACTTGAGGTCGTAGCCGAGCGGCTTTTCCAGCACGATGCGCGAATTCTCGTTCAGCCCCACGGCGGCAAGCGCGCGGCAGATCGGCACGAACAGCGACGGGCCCGTCGCCAGATAGAACACACGAATGCCGGGCAGCGACGCGATGCCGTCGCGCAAGTGAGTAAAGTCCTCGGCGCGCGAGAGGTCGAGCTTCACATAGACGATGCGTTCGAGGAAGCTGGCCCACGCGTTGTCGTCGAAGCCGCCGTTCTTCTTCACGTGCGGCTTGACGTGCTCGTCGACCCACTGGATGTACGCTGCACGATCCTCTTCGTGGCGCGCGACGCCCACGATCTTGCCGGCCTGGGCGAGCATGCCTGAACGGTGCGCTTCATACAGGGCGGGGAGGATCTTGCGCATCGACAGGTCGCCGGTGGCGCCGAAGAGCACGAACGTGAAACCTGAATCGATCGGGGTTTGCATGAGTCTCGGTCAGAGTCCTGGGGGCCGCTGCAGGGTACAACGGGTGCCCGTCTGTGTGGGCGATCGGGCGGCCGTAGTCCGATAAAATTTTTTTTGACACTGAATTGTAGTTTAACTACAATCCAAATCAAGAGGTAACGTTCATTCGATGAAAAAAGCGTGGAACGCAGCCAGCTAGGCGGTTTGCGCGGTTTCGCGAGCGGACGGAATGCCCCCTCATGTTAACGGAGAACCACGCGGGACTCAGCCCGGCTTGCCAGCGAGCCGTGCGCCCGGTTCCCCGCCGTGCGGAGGCTTCAAGGCCGCGTGACGCAAGCGGCGCCTCGGCCGGTCGGGTGACCGGTGAAAATCAAAAGAGGAGACAGTCAAGTTGCATTCCGAACCACTCATCTCTTGAGCGTCCTGCGGCCGGTAACCGGCACGCGGCCCGCGCGCATCTAATGAAAAGCACGCGCGCGCGGCACTCCGGCGCCCGTCCGTCCAGTGTTTTGCCTGTTTTGCCTGTTTGACCAACCACCGCACCCTGGTGATCAGGGGCCAATCGTTTTTTGTTCAGGTGTCTGGAGGAGATAAGCAATGAAATTCCGCGCGATCATGGGCGCCCTGTGCGCAGCAGGTCTGTTGGGTGGCGTCGCCACGGCGCAAGCGGCCGAGTCCCTCGAAGTGCTGCACTGGTGGACTTCGGGCGGCGAGTCGAAGGCCGTCGGCGTGCTCAAGGACGACATGACGAAGCAGGGCTATGTGTGGAAGGACTTCGCGGTCGCCGGTGGCGCGGGCGCGGCGGCCATGACCGCACTGAAGACCCAGGTGATCTCGGGCAACGCACCGACGGCCGCCCAGATCAAGGGTCCGCTGATCCAGGAATGGGCTGAGCAGGGCGTGCTGGTGAACGTCGACTCCGTCGCCGGCGACTGGAAGGCGAATCTGCCGCCGCAGATCGACAAGATCATGCACGCCGACGGCCACTACGTGGCAGCGCCGTTCTCGGTGCACCGCGTGAACTGGGTGTGGATCAACAAGGCAGCGCTCGACAAGGTGGGCGGCAAGGCGCCGACCACGTGGCCGGAATTCTTCGCGCTGGCCGACAAGATGAAGGCCGCGGGCATCCAGGCGGTCGCCGCCGGTGGTCAGCCGTGGCAGGACCTGACGCTGTGGGAAGACGTGGTCCTCTCGCAGGGCGCGGACTTCTACAAGAAGGCACTCGTCGACCTCGACCAGAAGACCCTCACGTCGCAGCAGATGGTCGGCGTGTTCGACACGGTCCGCAAGATCGAGTCGTACATGGATAACGGCCGCACGGGCCGCGACTGGAACCTCGCCACGGCCATGGTCATCAACGGCAAGGCCGGCATGCAGTTCATGGGCGACTGGGCCAAGGGCGAGTTCGCGAACGCGAACAAGCAGCCGGATACGGACTACGTTTGCGCAGCCGTGCCGGGCACGGCAAAGGCCTACACTTTTAACGTCGACTCGTTCGTGTTCTTCCAGCAGAAGGGCCAGAAGGAGGCAACGCCTGGCCAGCTCGCCCTCGCGAAGACGATCATGAGCCCGGGCTTCCAGGAGCAGTTCAGCCTGTACAAGGGTTCGATTCCGGTTCGTCTCGGCGTGGACATGAGCAAGTTCGACGCATGCGCGAAGAAGTCGTACGCGGATGAGCAGGTCGCGATCAAGGCCGGCGGCTATGTGCCGTCGCTCGCTCACGGCATGGCTCAGCCGGACGCAACGGCCGGTGCGATCACCGACGTCGTGACGAAGTTCATGAACTCGAACCAGGATTCGAAGAGCGCGGTCGAAGCGCTCGCGAAGGCTGCGAAGACGAAGTGAGCGTAGCAGGTTAGTGCTGTAAGACGGGGGGCGCCATACGTGGCGCGCCCCGGGCATGACGGTTCACTCTCTGAACCCCATCATCGTGCGAAAGCGGTTTTCGCACCGTACCAGGAGTTGCGCAGTGACTGCTTCTCTTAGCGGCAACGGCAAGGCGGCCACGCCTGCTACCCGCCGCGCGTCGCCCATGGCGGCGCTCGCAGACCGCTGGATCCCGAAGCTGGTGCTTTCGCCCAGCATTCTGATCAGCCTCGTATTCGTCTACGGCTTCATTCTCATTACCGGGTATCTGTCGCTCTCGACCTCGCGACTGATGCCGCGCTATGAATTCGCGGGTCTCGACCGCTATCGCGAGCTGTTCGCGAACGACGTCTGGTGGACGTCGGCGCAGAACCTCGGATGGTTCGGCATCCCGTTCATCGCGATCTGCGTAGGGCTCGGGCTGTTCCTCGCGATCCTGCTCGACCAGCAGATTCGTCAGGAAGGCGCGCTGCGCGCGGTGTTCCTCTATCCGATGGCGCTCTCGTACATCGTGACGGGCACGGCATGGCAGTGGATCTTCAATCCGGACCTCGGCATTCAGCAGGTGATGCACAGCATCGGCTGGACGAGCTTCCACATCGACTGGCTCAACGACCCGGACAAGGCCATTTTCTGTATCGTGGTCGCCGCCGTGTGGCAATCCACGGGCTTTTGCATGGCGCTGTTCCTCGCCGGTCTGCGCGGTGTCGATAGCGAGATCTTCAAGGCGGCCCAGGTGGACGGCGCGACGCTGCCCACGATCTACCGCAAGATCGTGATTCCGAGCATGCGTCCGGTGTTTTTCTCCGTGCTGCTGATCCTGTGCCACATCACGATCAAGACGTTCGACCTCGTCGTCGCCTTGACGGCCGGTGGTCCGGGCACGTCGTCGTCGCTGCCGGCCATCTTCATGTACACGTTTTCGTTCAACCGCGGGCAGCTCGGCGTCGGCGCAGCTTCGTCGATGATGATGCTCGCCACGGTCGTGGCCGTGCTCGTGCCGCTCATGTATCTGGAATCGAGGAGCACGCGCAATGCAGCCTAAGATGAACGTGAGCCGCGTGGTCATCTATGCGGCGCTGATCCTGTTCGCGTTGTACTTCCTGTTCCCGCTCTACGTGATGCTGTCGACGTCGTTCAAGTCGCTCGACCAGATTCACACGGGCACCATGCTCTCGCTGCCCACGAGCCCGACCTTCGCGCCGTGGGTCAAGGCGTGGAGCGAAGCGTGTACCGGCGTGCGCTGTGACGGCATGCAGCCGTTCTTCATGAACTCGGTGAAGATGGTGATTCCGGCCGTGCTGATCTCGTCGATCATCGGCGCGTTCAACGGCTACGTGCTCACGCACTGGCGCTTTCGCGGCGCGGACGCGCTCTTCACGATGCTGCTGGTGGGCTGCTTCATCCCGTTCCAGGCCATCCTGTTGCCGATGGCGCGTCTCGAAGGCTTCCTCGGCCTGTCGAACACGATCGGCGGTCTGGTGCTGGTGCACGTCGTGTACGGCATTGCGTTCACCACGATGTTCTTCCGCAACTTCTACGTGAGCGTGCCCGCTGAACTCGTGAAGGCCGCGCGCATCGACGGCGCCGGTTTCTTCATGATCTTCACGCGCATCATGCTGCCGATCTCGCTGCCCATCTTCATGGTGTGCCTGATCTGGCAATTCACGCAGATCTGGAATGACTTCCTGTTCGGTATCGTGTTCTCGGGCGTCGATTCGATGCCGATCACGGTGGCGCTGAACAATCTCGTGAACACGTCCACGGGCGTGAAGGAATACAACGTCGACATGGCCGGCGCGATCATCGCCGCGCTGCCCACGCTGCTCGTCTACGTAATCGCCGGCCGCTACTTCGTGCGTGGCCTCACGGCGGGCGCGGTGAAGGGCTAACTGCGCGACAGAACGCGCATTCGATTAAAGGATTCATAGCATGGCAAGCCTTTCCATTCGCGACGTCTACAAGACCTACCCGAACGGGGTGCCCGTCCTCAAGGGCGTCAACATCGACATCGAAGACGGCCAGTTCCTGATTCTGGTCGGCGGCTCGGGCTGCGGGAAGTCGACGCTGCTCAACATGATCGCGGGTCTCGAAACCGTGACCAAGGGCGAGATCATGATGGACGGCAAGGTGGTGAACAACCTCTCGCCGAAGGATCGCGATATCGCGATGGTGTTCCAGTCGTACGCGCTCTATCCGTCGATGACGGTGCGCGAGAACATCTCGTTCGGCCTGAACATCCGCAAGGTGCCGAAGGCCGAGCAGACCCAGATCGTCGACCGCGTGTCGAGCATGCTGCAGATCCAGCATCTGCTCGACCGCAAGCCGGGCCAGCTTTCGGGCGGCCAACGTCAGCGCGTCGCCATGGGCCGCGCACTGGCGCGCGATCCGATCATGTTCCTGTTCGACGAACCGCTTTCGAACCTCGACGCCAAGCTGCGTATCGAGATGCGTTCGGAAATCAAGCTGCTGCATCAGCGCGTGGGCAAGACCATCGTCTACGTGACGCACGACCAGATCGAGGCAATGACGCTCGGCGACCGCATCGCGGTCATGAAGGACGGCATCGTGCAGCAGTTCGGCGCGCCGCAGGACATCTACGACTCGCCGTCGAACCTGTTCGTCGCGGGCTTCATCGGCGCGCCGCCGATGAACTTCATCGAAGGCAAGCTGGTGGAGCAGGGTTCGGGCATCGGCATCGAGCTCGACACGGGCGTGGCGCGCAACGTGCTGAACCTGCCGTTCGACGCGAACAAGGTGCGCGGCCATATCGGCCAGAATGTGGTGCTGGGCCTGCGCCCCGAGCGCATCACCGACGCGCGCAGCTCGCACGACGGCCACGGCCACGAACTGCAGCGCCACGCGGTGCAGGTCGATGTGATCGAGCCGACCGGTCCGGACACGCTCGTGTTCGCGCAGGTCAACGGCAAGCGCATCGTGAGCCGCGTGCACCCGGGCGCGAATCCGCAGCCGCTCAACAACATGGATCTGCTGTTCGACGTTTCGAAGGCCGTGCTGTTCGACCCGAAGACGGAAGCACGTATCGCCTGATCTTCGTTCACCGGTTTGTCCGGCGCGATAAAAAAACCCCGTTCGCTGCGCAAGCAGCAACGGGGTTTTTTCGTATCGGCGCGACGATGACGGGTTCGGTCAGGGCGCGTGCGTATGATGCTGCCCGTGTCCGACCGGGTGCGGCTGCAACAGCACGAGCACGGCGCCCGCGCCGCCGTCGTGCGGCCGCGCCTGGCAGAACGCGATGACTTCTTCCTTCTGCACGAGCCACGCGCGCACCTTGCCCTTGAGCACGGGCTCCTTGCCGACGGAACCGAGGCCCTTGCCGTGGATCACGCGCACGCAGCGCAGCCCGCGCTTGCCCGCTTCACGGATGAAGTCCTGTAGCGCCTCGCGCGCTTGCTCGCGGCGCATGCCGTGCAGGTCGAGTTGCGCCTGCACGATCCACGTGCCGCGCCGCAGCTTCTTGACGACTTCCTCGCTCACGCCGGGGCGGTGATAGTAGAGCGAGTCGTCGGTGTCGAGAAACGCTTCCGGGTCGAATTCGTCGGAGATCGCTTCGTGCAGCACGGCCTGCTCGTCGAGCCGCGTTTGCAGCGGCAACGGCACGGGTGCTGCCCGGCGCGGCTGCGCGCGCGCGGGCTGCTTGAGCGGCGCGATCTGGCCGATCTCGCGGCGAAAGAGATCACTGTCGGCGGCGGCTTCGACACGCGCCGCCTGCGCGGCCACGCGTTCGCGCTCGCGCTGGCGGGTTTGCACCTTGAGCGCGTCGCGCAGGCTGCCGAGGCCGGCGAAGCCAGAAGCCGTCTTGCCTGGCGTGGCTTCTTCCGTTGCCGGAGCCGGCGTGGGCGCTGGAGCCTGGCGAGCCGGGGCGGGGCGCCTGGGCTCGCCCGGGTGGGGCACGTTCTTGGGCATGACGAAAAACGCTGGGTGAAGCCCGCTCGTCCGGCTCAGCGGTCGGCTTCGGCGCTCATCACGTGCGCCTGGCCCAGCTCGTTGACGGTCTCGAGGTAGCGCTGCGCGTCGAGTGCGGCCATACAGCCCGTACCCGCGCTCGTGATCGCCTGGCGATAGACGTGATCCTGCACGTCGCCGGCCGCGAACACGCCCGGCACGCTCGTGCCGGTAGCATTGCCGTTCAGGCCGCCGTTCGTGATGATGTAGCCGTTCTTCATCTCGAGCTGGCCTTCGAAGATGTCCGTGTTCGGCTTGTGGCCGATCGCAACGAACAGACCCTGCAGGTCGAGCTCGGTGGTCTCGCCCGTCTTCACGTTCTTGATGCGCAGGCCGTTTACGCCGCCTTCGTTGCCCTTGACTTCGTCGAGCACGTGGTCCCACTTGATGTCGACCACGCCTTCCTTTTCCTTTTCCAGCAGGCGGTCGATCAGGATCGGCTCGGCGCGGAACTTGTCGCGGCGGTGAATGACCGTGACCTTCTTCGCGATGCCCGAGAGGTAGAGCGCTTCTTCGACGGCCGTGTTGCCGCCGCCGATCACGGCGACGTGCTGGTTGCGGTAGAAGAAGCCGTCGCAGGTCGCGCACGCCGAGACGCCGCGGCCCATGTACAGCTCTTCGCTCGGCAGGCCGAGGTATTGCGCCGACGCGCCGGTCGCGATGATGAGCGAGTCACAGGTGTACTCGGCCGAATCGCCGATCAGGCGGATGGGCTTTTCGTCGAGCCTGGCCGTATGGATGTGATCGAACACGATTTCCGTATTGAAGCGTTCGGCATGCTCGAGGAAACGCTGCATCAGTTCGGGGCCTTGCACGCCGTTCGGGTCTGCGGGCCAGTTTTCGACGTCGGTCGTCGTCATGAGCTGGCCGCCTTGGGCCAGGCCGGTGACGAGCAGCGGCGACAGGTTCGCGCGCGCCGCATAGACGGCGGCCGTGTAGCCGGCGGGGCCGGAACCGAGAATCAGGACTTTGGCGTGTTTGGTTGCAGACATGATCGAATTCCGTAGAAAGACGCTGCGTGGCGCGTAAGGTCGGGCGCCCGGCGAGGGCCGCCCGGCATTGCGGCGGGGCTCACGCATGTAATTGGGCATCAGCCGGCAATTATAAAGGCGGGGGACGTTCGCCGCTCGATGAAGCTTCCTCATCGGCGCGATAGCCTGGGCGTCGCGGGCGGGGCGCGCAGTGCGGATCGGCGGGTGCGGCGCGGCCGGATGTCGCTTTGTGGCGCGCCCGCAGCGTTGTCAGTTACCGTCATTTACAGCGAGGGGCCGCCGGGGCCGAAACAACGCGTTTACAATAGGCCCGATCGGACGACGGCGGCCGCGCCCGTCTGCCCGGGGTTTCGGGCATACGGAAGGACTGGCGGACCGCAAACGCATCAAGAATCAGCCCAGGATTCAATGGCCAAAGCTCCCTTTTCCGCGCAGGCGCAGGCATTGCCTCACCGCATGTCGCGCCTTTTCACCGAAATTCGCTGGATTCTGCAGGTCGCGCTAGGCGTATTCCTGCTGATGGCGCTCATCAGTTACAGCCGCCACGACCCGAGCTGGACGCACGCGGCCCAGGTCGATCACATCTCGAACTGGGCGGGGCGCGTCGGCGCGCGCGTCTCGGACATCCTGCTGCTGCTGTTCGGCCTGTCCGCCTACTGGTGGATCGTGCTGCTCGGGCGCCTCATCTCGGCAAACTACCAGCGCATCACGCGCCACGAAGCGATTGCCGACGATGACGAGGACAAGCCGCGCGACATCAGCTGGGTCGCCGAAGCCTTGTCGTTCGTGCTCGTCATGCTGTCGAGCTGCGGCATCGAAGCGCTGCGCATGTGGTCGCTCAAGGTGCAACTGCCCCAGACGCCCGGCGGCGTGGTGGGCGGCGCGGTGGCGCGCGGCGTTTCACACGCGCTCGGCTTCACGGGCGGTACGCTCGCGCTGCTGCTCGGGCTCGCGATCGGTCTTTCGCTCTACTTCCGCTTTTCGTGGCTTTCGGTCGCCGAAAAGGTCGGCGAATACATCATCAACGCCGTGACCATGGCGAGGCTGCGCCGCGAGGCGGGCCGCGACCGCAAGCTCGGCGAAGCGGCGGCCGTCAAGCGCGAAGGCAAGGTCGAGCGTGGCCGCGTGAAGATCGAGGAACACGAGCCGGTTACGATCGTGCCGCCGGTGGTCACGCCGCAGCGCTCCGAGCGCGTCGAGAAAGAGCGTCAGGTGCCGCTCTTCAAGGATCTGCCGGGCGATTCCACATTGCCGGCGATCTCGCTGCTCGACCCGGCTTCGGCCACCCAGGAAACCATCTCCGACGACACGCTCGAATTCACCTCGCGCCTGATCGAGAAGAAGCTCAAGGACTTCGGCGTGGACGTCGCCGTGGTGGCCGCGTATCCGGGCCCGGTCGTCACGCGCTACGAGATCGAGCCGGCCACGGGCGTGAAGGGCAGCCAGATCGTGGGCCTCGCGAAGGATCTCGCGCGTTCGCTCTCGCTCGTCTCGATCCGTGTGGTGGAAACGATTCCGGGCAAGAATTTCATGGCGCTGGAACTGCCGAACCAGCGCCGCCAGACTGTGCGTCTTTCGGAAATCCTCGGCTCGGCGGTCTATTCCGACGCGCCTTCGGCGCTCACCATGGGCCTTGGCAAGGACATCGGCGGCAAGCCGGTATGCGCCGATCTCGCGAAGATGCCTCACCTGCTCGTGGCCGGCACGACCGGCTCGGGCAAGTCGGTGGGGATCAACGCGATGATCCTCTCGCTCCTTTACAAGGCGAGCGCCGAGCAGGTCCGCATGATCCTGATCGATCCGAAGATGCTCGAAATGAGCGTCTACGAGGGCATTCCGCATCTGCTCTGCCCGGTCGTGACCGACATGCGTCAGGCCGGCAACGCGCTGAACTGGACCGTGGCCGAGATGGAGCGCCGCTACAAGCTCATGAGCAAGCTGGGCGTGCGCAATCTCGCCGGCTACAACAACAAGATCGAAGAGGCGAACAAGCGCGAGGAGAAGATCCCGAACCCGTTCAGCCTCACGCCTGACGATCCGGAACCGTGCCAGAAGCTGCCGCATATCGTGGTCGTGATCGACGAACTCGCCGACCTCATGATGGTGGTCGGCAAGAAGGTCGAAGAGCTGATCGCACGTATCGCGCAGAAGGCGCGCGCCGCCGGCATCCACCTGATTCTCGCGACGCAGCGGCCTTCGGTGGACGTCATCACCGGCCTCATCAAGGCCAACGTGCCGACGCGCATTGCGTTCCAGGTCTCCTCGAAGATCGACTCGCGCACGATTCTCGACCAGATGGGCGCCGAGTCGCTGCTGGGCATGGGCGACATGCTCTACCTGCCGCCGGGCACGGGTCTGCCCGTGCGCGTGCACGGCGCGTTCGTCGCCGACGACGAGGTGCACCGCGTCGTCGAGAAGCTCAAGGAGCAGGGCGAGCCGAACTATATCGAGGGCATTCTCGAAGGCGGGGTGGGCGGCGAAGGCGACGAGGGCACCGCTGCGGGAACCAGCGGCACTGGCGACGAGTCCGATCCACTGTATGACCAGGCCGTCGAAGTGGTCATCAAGAATCGCCGCGCGTCGATTTCGCTCGTGCAGCGGCACTTGCGCATCGGCTACAACCGCGCGGCGCGGCTGCTCGAACAGATGGAGCAGTCCGGGCTCGTTTCGGCGATGTCGTCGAGCGGCAACCGCGAGATCCTCGTGCCCAACCGCGGCGACGCCGAATAAGCCATGCCAGGCCGCCGCGCGCCTTGGCAACGGCCCGGCAGCGGCTGCGGCAACCCGACGGCCAAAGACACACCTCTTGGAGAACGATAGATGCAGTATCCGGCTGGACTACCGACCCGCTTTGCGCGCGCCGCGCGCCGCGCGCTCTTCGCTGCGCTTGGCGCGTCGGTCCTGATGGTCTCGCAGGCGTATGCGAGCGGCACCGATCAACTGAAGCAGTTCGTCTCACAGGTCCATTCCGCGCGCGGCAGTTTCGTGCAGCGGGAACTCAAGGCGCCCTCGGGCGCGAAGAACGCCAGCGACGCCATTGCCACGGCCACGATGAACGCCAAGACTTCGAGCGGCACATTCGTGTTCGCGCGGCCCGGCAAGTTCATCTGGTCGTATGAGAAGCCGTATCAGCAGGTGCTGCAGTCGGACGGCGACAACCTCTACGTCTATGACAAGGACCTGAACCAGGTGACCGAGCGCAAGCTCGGCGGCGCGCTCGGCGCGAGCCCGGCGGCGATCCTGTTCGGCAGCAACGATCTCGACAAGAACTTCACGCTCTCCGACGCGGGCGTGAAGAACGGCATCGACTGGCTGGAGCTGATTCCGAAGTCGAAGGACACGCAGTTCAAGAGCGTGGGCATCGGCTTTCGCGACGGCAACCTCGAAGCCATGGAGCTGCACGACGTGTTCGGCAACGTGACGCTGCTCACGTTCTCCAACATCGAGAAGAACCCGACGCTGCCGGCTTCGACCTTCAAGTTCGTGCGGCCGCCAGGCGCCGATCTGATCACGGGCGGCTCGAACTAAAGCCGTTCACCTCACGCACCACGTAAAAACGGGCGGCTCTTTGCAGGCCGCCCGTTTTTCTTTGTGCGCAGCGGTTTGTCAGGCCGTGAAGCGGATCACGCCGTCCGCGCCGGTCGTGCGCGTGACTTTGCCTTCGAGCCACAGCAGGTTCAGGTGCGCGAGCGCCTCGCCCATCGCGAAAGTCATCTGGTGGATGTCGAGCTCGCGCTTGAACATCATCGGCACGATGTCGGCGGCGCTTTGCGGCGCTCGCCCGCACGCTTCGATCACTTCGGCAAGACGCGCGTCATGGTGCGCGCGCAACTGCGCGATGCGCATGCGCACGCCGCGAAACGGCTTGCCGTGCGAGGGCAGCACGAGCGTGTTCTCGGGCAGCGTTTCGTAGCGGCCGAGCGATTCGAGGTAGAGGCCGAGCGGATTGCCTTCCGGCTCCATGTCGAACACGGAGACGTTGGTCGAGATGCGCGGCAGCACCATATCGCCGGAGATCAGCACGCCGGTTGCTTCGCAGAACAGCGCGCAATGCTCGGGCGAGTGGCCGTAGCCTGTGATGACGCGCCAGTCGCGGCCGCCGATCGCCACCGTATCGGCTTCGCGCAGGCGGCGGTACTGCGTGGGGAGCGCTGGCACGAGGCTGCCGTAGTAGCCGCGGCGGTTGCGCAGCTTGTCGAGCGAGGCTTCGTCCTTAAGCCCGTGACGCGCGAAATGACGCGCGGCGCCTTCGCCGCCCGCGTTCGAGCCGTCGCCGGCCGCCATCACGCGGGCCTGCATGTATTCGCCGAGCGTGGTCCACAGGCGCACGTCCCAGCGCGCTTTGTCCCCGCCCGCGCAAATCCAGTGTGCAAGGCCGATATGGTCGGGGTGGCAATGCGTGACGAGCACGCGCAGCACCGGCAGGCCTTCCAGCTGATTCTCGAACACGGCTTCCCAGCGGGCCTTGATGGTGTCGTTGGTGATGCCGCAGTCCACCACAGTCCAGCCTTGCTGGCCGTCGATCTCGTCGCGCAGCAGCCAGAGGTTGATGTGGTCGAGCGCGAACGGCAGCGGCATGCGCAGCCATTTCACGCCGGGCGCGACGTCGAAGGCGAGGCCGGGCTCCGGCAGGGTGTCGGCGTAGGGATAGTCGAGCTGGTGTTCGAGGGCGTTCATTGGGGGTGTCTTCTCCTGTCGACCAGAGTTAGCGCTTACTCTGGTCCCATGTAAAACGGTCGACCAGAGTTAGCGCTTGAGCACCGACTCCGGCCCCATGCAAAGCGCGTCTTGCGCGTCGCTCCTGCCGGTTGCGTAACCGCGTACTTGACGATAACGTAAACGTCGATTCTATCGTCCCGCGCGCTGTCGTGCAGACAACAGCCGGGCCAGCCGCCTTTTGCACACCATGACAACCCAGTACACGATTACCGAACTCGCCCGGGAATTCGACGTAACGCCGCGCGCGATCCGTTTCTACGAGGACCAGGGCCTTCTGGCACCCAGCCGGGAAGGCGCGGGTGGCCTGAAGCGCGTCTTTTCGGGGCGCGATCGCACGCGGCTGAAGCTGACGCTGCGCGGCAAGCGCCTCGGCTTCACGCTCTCGGAGATCCGCACGCTGCTCGACCTCTACGAGTCGCCGACCGACACGCTCCCGCAACTCCAGGCGTTCCTCGACACCGTGGTGCATCACCGCGAGATACTCGAGCGCCAGCGCGCGGACCTCGACGCGACGCTCGAAGACCTCGCGCAGTACGAGTCCCAGGCGCGCGCGCTGCTCGACAGGAATGTGGCGCACGAAAGCGACGCTCCCGCCGTCGCTCGCGCGAAACCCTGACGCCCGCGCAACGGGCATGGCCGCCATGAAACACTTCCCGAAACTGCTTTCTTCGCAGATCGGCTTCGATGTCGCGCAGACCATGCTCGACGGCTTCAACCGTCACTACCACAACTTCTGCGACGCGGCGGCGAGGGCGCGGACGTTCTTCGAGGCCGCCGACTGGCGCGCCCTGCAGCAGCTTGCGCGCGAGCGCATCGCCTCTTACGACGATCGCGTGAAGGAATGCGTGGTCGCGCTCGAAGACGAATACGGTGCCGAGAGCATCGACGACGAGGTGTGGCAGCAGATCAAGCTGCACTACATCGGCCTGCTCACGACGCACCGGCAGCCCGAATGCGCGGAGACGTTCTTCAACTCCGTGTGCTGCAAGATCCTGCATCGCTCGTACTTCAACAACGATTTCATCTTCGTGCGGCCCGCCATCTCGACCGAATACATCGAGAACGACGAGCCCGCCGCGAAGCCCACTTACCGCGCGTACTATCCGGGCAAGGACGGCGTCGCGGCGACGCTCGAGCGCATCGTCACGAACTTCCAGCTGCAGACGCCGTTCGAGGATCTCGGGCGCGACGTCGACTGCATCATGCAGACGATGCTCGACACCTTTGGTGTGGTCGAGCCCAAGCCGAACTTCCAGATTCACGTGCTGTCGTCGCTGTTTTTCCGGCACAAAGGCGCGTATATCGTCGGGCGCATCATCAACGGCGATCTGCTCGCGCCGTTCGTCGTGCCGATCCGTCATGTGGAGTCGGGCAAGCTTGCACTGGACACGGTGCTGCTGCGCACGGAGCAGCTGCTCATCCTCTTCAGCTTCTCGCACTCGTACTTTCTGGTGGACATGGAAGTGCCGTCTGCCTATGTCGAGTTTCTGCGCACCATCATGCCGCGCAAGGCCAAGGGCGAAATCTACACGTCGCTCGGGTTGCAGAAGCAGGGCAAGAACCTGTTCTATCGCGACTTGCTGCACCACCTCTCGCATTCGAGCGACCTGTTCATCGTCGCGCCCGGCATCCGCGGCATGGTGATGATCGTGTTCACGCTGCCCTCGTATCCGTATGTGTTCAAGGTCATCAAGGACAGCTTTCCCGCGCCGAAAGAGACTACGCGCGAGCAGGTCGAAGCGAAGTATCAGCTCGTGAAGCGCCACGACCGGCTTGGGCGCCTTGCCGACACGCTGGAATATTCGAGCGTGGCGCTGCCCATCGCGCGGCTCGACCACGCGCTCGTGCGTGAGCTGCAGACGCTGGCGCCCTCGATGCTCGAGTACGAGGGCGATAACCTCGTGATCCGTCACGTCTACATCGAGCGGCGCATGGTGCCGCTCAATCTCTATCTGCAGAACGGCAGCGACGCGGAAGTCGAGCATGGCATTCGCGAATACGGCAACGCGATCAAGGACCTGCTGCGCGCGAACATCTTTCCGGGCGACATGCTCTACAAGAATTTCGGCGTGACGCGCAACGGCCGCGTGGTGTTTTACGACTACGACGAGATCGAATATCTCACCGACTGCAACGTGCGCGCCGTGCCGCCGCCGCGTAATGAGGAAGACGAACTATCGGGCGAGCCATGGTACCCGGTCGGCCCGCGCGACATCTTTCCGGAGACGTACGGCACATTTTTGCTCGGCGATCCGCGCGTGAAGCGCGCATTTCTCGCCCATCACGCGGACTTCTTCGAGCCCGGGCTCTGGCAGGAAAGCCGCGCGAGGCTCATCGCGGGCGAAGTGCCGGACTGCTTTCCCTACGACGCATCGATTCGTTTTAGCGTGTGTTACCCAGAACGTTTCGGGCGTGAAGACGCGCCGGTCGCGCGCGTTGCCTGAACGCGCGTGCGGCCAACAGCGAATGCAAACGGATTCATCAAGGAGCACAAACATGAGTGAGACGCAAAAGCAGGACGCCATCGTGATCGTTTCGGCGGCGCGCACGCCGATGGCGGGCTTTCAGGGTGATTTCGCGACGCTCACCGCGCCGCAGCTTGGCGCGGCCGCGATCGCGGCGGCCGTCGAGCGCGCCGGGTTGAAGCCCGAACAGGTCGACGAGGTCGTGATGGGCTGCGTGCTGCCCGCGGGGCAGGGCCAGGCGCCCGCGCGCCAGGCGGCGCTCGGCGCGGGGCTGCCGCTCGCAGCGGGCGCCACGACCGTCAACAAGATGTGCGGCTCGGGCATGCGCGCGGCGATGTTCGCGCACGACATGCTGCTGGCGGGCTCGGCCGATGTGATCGTCGCGGGCGGCATGGAGAGCATGTCGAACGCGCCTTATCTGCTGCCGAAGGCGCGCTCCGGCATGCGCATGGGCCACGGCCAGGTGCTCGACCACATGTTCCTCGACGGCCTCGAAGACGCCTATGACAAGGGCCGCCTCATGGGCACGTTCGCGGAAGAATGCGCGGGCGAGTACGACTTCTCGCGCGAGCGCCAGGACGCGTTCGCGATCGAGTCGCTCAAGCGCGCGAAACGCGCCAACGAGGACGGCTCGTTCGCATGGGAGATCGCGCCGGTGAAGGTGGCCTCGCGCGCAGGCGAAACGACCATCGAACGCGACGAGCAGCCGTTCAAGGCCAATCTCGACAAGATCCCGACGCTCAAGCCCGCGTTCAGCAAAACCGGCACGGTGACGGCGGCGAATTCGTCGTCGATTTCGGACGGCGCGGCGGCGCTCGTGATGATGCGCGAATCGACGGCGAAGCAACTCGGCCTCAAGCCGCTCGCACGCGTGACGGGCCATTCGACCTTTGCGCAGCAGCCCGCGAAGTTCACGACGGCGCCGGTGGGTGCGATCAGGAAGCTGTTCGAGAAGACCGGCTGGACGGCCGGCGACGTCGATCTTTACGAGATCAACGAGGCCTTTGCCGTGGTCACGATGGCCGCGATGAAGGAGCACGATCTGCCGCACGAGAAGGTCAACGTGAACGGCGGAGCGTGTGCGCTCGGTCACCCGATCGGCGCTTCGGGCGCACGCATTCTCGTGACGCTGATCGGCGCATTGCGCGCACGCGGCGGCAAACGCGGCGTGGCGACGTTGTGCATCGGCGGCGGAGAGGCCACGGCGATGGGCGTCGAACTGCTGTAGGCTGGCGCCAGACGAAGCGCGCCGCATTGCAAGGCGGGCGGCGCGCTGCAGCGGTTTCCATGCACGGACAAGCAAGGTGACGAGATGAAAACAGCGTTGATCGCGGGCGCGTCGCGGGGCCTGGGTTTCGAGTTCGCGCGGCAGTATGCGAAAGCCGGCTGGCGCGTGCTGGCCACGGCGCGTGGGCCCGAAGCGCTCGAAGCCCTGCGCGCAATCGGCGCGCAGACCTTCCAGCTCGACATCGCGCGGCCCGAGGAAATTGCTGCGCTCGGCTGGAAGCTCGACGGCGAACGGCTCGACGTGGCGCTCGTCGTCTGCGGCGTCTACGGCCCGCGCACCGAGGGCGTGGAGACCATCACGGCCGAAGACTTCGAATACGTGATGAACACCAACGTGCGCGGTCCGATGCAACTGATCCCCGTTCTGTTGCCGCTCGTCGACGACGCCCACGGCGTGCTCGGCGTGCTGTCGAGCCGCATGGGCAGCATTGCGGAGACCACGGGCACGACGGGCTGGCTCTATCGCGCGAGCAAGGCCGCGCTCAACGACGTGCTGAAGATCACCTCGCTGCAAACTCGCCGCGCCACCTGCGTCGCGCTGCATCCGGGCTGGGTGCGCACCGACATGGGCGGCGCGCACGCGGCGATCGACCCGGCGGTGAGCGTCGCCGGCATGCGCGAGGTGGTGGCCGAGGCGGCCGCCGCGCGCGACGTCTTCAATGGCCGCTTCTTCCAGTACGACGGCACCGAACTCGACTGGTAAAGCGCCGCCCGTCTGCGCTACGCTTGCGGCCTCTCGCAACGGAGCCTCGACCCATGAACGCTGAAACCGCGCGCGTTGTCTCGCCCGCCACCCGGCCCACCGATTGTCCTTGCGGCGGCGCTGCGCCCAACCAGAAGGCGGTCAGCAAGCCGCCGCGTTACGCGCAGTGCTGTGGCCGCTTCATCGACGCAGCGGCGATCCCCGCCACGGCGCTCGAACTGATGCGCTCGCGCTACACGGCCTACGTGCTGGGTGAAGAGGCGTATCTGCGCTCGACGTGGGCGTCAGAAACCTGTCCCGCCGATCTCGACGTCGATCCCGCAGCCGAAGGCGCCCCGCGCTGGCTGGGTCTCGCGGTGAAGCGCCACGAACAACGCGACGACGCGCACGCGATCGTCGAATTCGTCGCGCGCTACAAAACGGGCGGCCGCGCGTTCCGGCTGCACGAGACGAGCCGCTTTACGCGCGGCGACGACGGCCGCTGGCGTTATGTTGACGGCGACGTTTCGTCGGGCTAACGAATAACTGACTGCCGGCAATATTTTCCGCAGCGAATTCCCTCGCCGGTTCGCTAACGACGCCGAAATTGATGCCTTTGCAAACAGGCGCTTGCTGCAGAATCCCGCGGCTGTTGTCCGCGCGCGACGCTCACCACCCGGACCTTTTTTAAAACGCGCGCGTCCGGCGCGGGCCGAAAGTGCTTGTCCGCCTTGCCTCGTAGGGCCGCGCGAGGGTGGCATGCCTTATGCCGGGTTAGCCCTGAATTGCACAACAAATATTTGTCGTGCGAGTATCTAATCACGGTGCCCCGCACGATACGTAAGTGCATAGTGAAGAAGTTTTTTCACGTGATGCGTGTATCGACTGCAACGGGTGCTGGCGGCGGGTCTGATCGACGATAGAACTGCGCCGCGCAGGTGTTCCGATCGATGCAATTCCACGTTACGGGTACACGCCCGCTCCTGGCGTCGCGGCCAGGCGCAACGGTGTCTCGTTGTGCCCTGAAAGGGCTGAAGCGTGGGTAATGGTCGGACGGTTGTCGGATTCACAGCAGCAGGTCTTTTGCAGGTGGTGTAGCGCATGGCGTTCAGGAAGCTCCTTACCGGATGGGTCGTAGCCGGCACCGCGTGTGTGCTTTCGGTGGCTCACGCAGCGTCGCTTTCCGATCCGGCAAGTGCGAGCGCGAACGCGCAACTCGCCGCCAACACCCCGGCCACGCATTCCGCCAACGGCCCCCAATCCAGCCTCGCAGGCGGTCCCCTCGGCAGCGCCAACGTGCCGCGCATCGCGCTCGACGACGCGTATCTGCCCGTCGTGCCCGCCAGCATGAACGAGCAGGTGATCCGCGTTCCCGTCGATGCATCGGGTGACGTCACGCTCGAAACCACGATTTACCGCCCGAACGGCCCCGGCCCGTTCCCGATGGTGATCTTCAACCACGGCAAGATTCCCGGCGACCCGCACCTCCAGTCACGCAGCGACCCGCTCTCGTTCGCGCGCGAATTCGTGCGCCGCGGCTACGTCGTCGTCGCGCCGAACCGCCAGGGCTTCGCGGAGTCAGGTGGCTCGTATCAGCAGGACGGCTGCGATGTCGCGAACAACGGCCTCGGCCAGGCGGCCGATGTTGCCTCGACCATCGCGTACATGTCGAAGCAGCCTTATGTCGACGCGAGCCAGATCATCGTCGCGGGCACCTCGCACGGCGGCCTTGCCACCATGGCCTATGGCACCGAGGCGGCCAACGGCGTGCGCGCACTCATCAACTTCTCGGGCGGCCTGCGCCAGGACGCCTGCACGGGTTGGCAGAACAACCTGACGCAGGCATTCGGCGACTACGGCGGCAAGGCCCGCGTGGCCTCGCTCTGGCTCTACGGCGACAACGACTCGGTCTGGTCGCCCGATCTCGTCGCGAAGATGTTCGCCGCTTACCGCGACGCGCAGACGGGTGAGGATCACCCGGCCGCGACGGCCAAGCTCGTGGACTTCGGCGCCTACAAGAACGACGCGCATCGCCTCGTGGGCGATCGCGACGGCGTGAAGATCTGGTGGCCCACGGTCGAGGCGTTCCTCGCCAACCGCGGCCTGCCGACGGCGGTGCAGTATCGCGTGGCCACGCCGGTCGCGCCGCGCGGCACCGGCTTCGCGCAGATCGACTCGGTCGGCGCGGTGCCGTTCGTCGATCAGGCGGGCCGCGACGGTTATCGCAACTTCCTCAAGCAGTATCCGAGCCGCGCCTTCGCGGTGTCCGACTCCGGCGCGTGGTCGTGGGCCGAAGGCGGCGACAATCCGATGGCCGTGGCGATCTCGAACTGTGAAAAGCACAGCGCCGATCCTTGCCGCCTCTATGCCGTCAACAACACGGTGGTCTGGAACAACGGCGGCACGCAGACCGCCCAGACCGACGAGAGCGACACCACGCGCGCCACGGCGGACAACACCGCCAACGACAGCGACCACCCGCTGGCGAGCCGGTAAGGACCGCTGCCCGGCGAGCGCCGGGCTCACACTCTCCATCGCGTTTGAAGCTTGCGGCCCCAGAGCGGGCCGCTTTGCTTTTGCGCGGCCCATTGCCTCGCACGCAACCCGTTGTGCCGCCCACTATCGGCTGACTTTCGCGCGCCTGCGCCGGCGGACGCGTCGCCAAAAATATCCGCCGTGCCGTCCTGCGTTCTGCAATTTCGCACCGCCGCGCAGATTTTTTTGCGTAAGGCGGGTTCACTTTGCCGTCGTCATCTCCGCGCATTTCTGGTCTTTCTTTTCCATCGGTCCGGAGTTGTCCCGAACGGCGCGAAACGCCGCACCGCCGTGCGTTGGAGGGCGATTTCCGGGGTAGTGCATTGCGGCAGCTAACACGTTAATCTCGGTCCCGCTGTCGTATCGGGAGTCGTATTTGAATTCGCAATCTCACATTGCCCGCGAAGATCGCGCCGCGACCGATTGGGTCGCTCGCAGCCTGCGCGCCGTGTGGCACCCTTGCACCCAGATGAAACATCACGAGCGCCTGCCGCTCGTGGCCGTCGCACGGGGCGAAGGCCCGTGGCTGCATGACCGCGAGGGCCGCCGTTACCTGGACGCGATCAGTTCGTGGTGGGTGAACCTCTTCGGCCACGCCAACGCCTCGATCAATGCCGCGCTCAAGGCGCAACTCGACACGCTCGAGCACGTCATGCTCGCGGGCTGCACGCACGAGCCCGCCGTGGAGCTCGCCGAGCGGCTGTCGGCGCGCACGGGCGGCGTGCTCGGCCACGCGTTCTTCGCTTCCGACGGCGCGTCGGCCGTCGAAATCGCGCTCAAGATGAGCTTTCATTCGTGGCGCAACCGCGGCGAGAGCGGCAAGCGTGAATTCGTCTGCCTTGCCAACAGCTATCACGGCGAGACCATCGGCGCGCTCGGCGTGACCGATGTGAAGCTCTTCAGGGATGCGTACGATCCGTTGCTGCATCACGCGCATGTGGTCGCTTCGCCCGACGCCCGCGCGGCGCAACCCGGCCAAACGGCGGCGGATGTCGCCGTGCGCGCGCTGGCCGATGTCGAGCGTCTTTTCATCGAGCGCGAGGGGCGCATCGCTGCGTTGATCGTCGAGCCGCTCGTGCAGTGCGCCGCCGGCATGGCGATGCACGATCCCGCGTATCTCAAGGGCCTGCGCGCGCTGTGCGACCGCCATCGCGTTCACCTGATCGCCGATGAAATCGCCGTCGGCTGTGGGCGCACCGGCACCTTCTTCGCGTGCGAGCAGGCCGACATCTGGCCCGATCTGCTCACGCTCTCGAAGGGCATCAGCGGCGGCTATCTGCCGCTTTCGATCGTGCTGTCGCGCGACGCGATCTACGAGTCGTTCTACGACGACGACACGACGCGCGGCTTCCTCCATTCGCATTCGTACACGGGCAATCCGCTCGCGTGCCGCGCCGCGCTCGCCACGCTCGATTTGTTCGAGCGCGATGACGTGCTGGTTGCGAACGCCCGCAAATCGGCGCATCTGCGCGAATTGTTCGATCCTCTCGCCGCGCATCCGCTCGTGCGCAACCTGCGCCAGTGCGGCACGATTCTCGCGTTCGACGTGGCGCTCGAAGACGCGCAGCGCGCGGCGACGTTTTCGCGCCGCTTCTTCGAAAACGCACTGCAGCGCGAACTGCTGCTGCGCCCGATCGGCACGACGGTCTACGTCATGCCGCCGTATATTCTGGACAACGAAATGCAGGCGTTCCTCGCTGCACGCACGCGCGAGACTTTCGACGCCACCGTCGCGGAGGACCTCTGACATGGCATTGCTCGATATCCTCGAACAGGGCTTGCGCGATATCGACGCGCACGGCCTGCGCCGCCGCCGCCGCACCGCCGACACGCCTTGCAGCGCCCATATGCAGGTGGACGGCCGCGCGACTATCGGTTTTGCCAGCAACGACTATCTCGGCCTCGCCGCGCACCCGCAACTGGTCGCGGCCATCGCTGAAGGCGCGCAGCGTTACGGCGCGGGCAGCGGCGGCTCGCATCTGCTCGGTGGCCACTCGCGCGCTCACGCCCAGCTCGAAGACGATCTCGCGGCATTCGCGGGCACCTTCGTCGCTGCGCCGCGCGCGCTGTACTTCAGCACCGGCTACATGGCCAACCTGGCCGTGCTCACGGCGCTCGCCGGGCGCGGCACGACGATCTTTTCCGATGCGCTCAACCACGCCTCGCTGATCGACGGCGCGCGGCTCTCGCGCGCCGACATCCAGATCTATCCGCATGCCGACATGGCGGCGCTCGCCGCGATGCTCGAAGCCTCCGACGCGAGCGCGAAGCTGATCGTGAGCGACACGGTGTTCAGCATGGACGGCGATGTCGCGCCGCTCGCGCGTCTCGTCGAACTCGCGCAACAGCATGGCGCGTGGCTCGTGGTCGACGACGCACATGGTTTCGGCGTACTGGGCCCGCAGGGCCGCGGCTCGCTCGCGCAAGCCGCGCTGCGCTCGGAGCATCTCGTGATGGTCGGCACACTCGGGAAGGCGGCGGGCGTGTCGGGCGCGTTTATTTGCGCGCATGGCACCGTGATCGAGTGGCTTGTGCAGCGTGCGCGTCCGTACATCTTCACCACGGCTTCGTCGCCGGCGGTTGCGCATGCGGTGTCCGCGAGCCTGCGTTTGATCGAAGGCGAGGAGGGCAATGCGCGCCGCGCGCATCTCAAGCATCTGATCGCGCGCACGCGTGCGCTGCTCAGCGATACCTGCTGGCAACCCGTCGATTCGCATACCGCCGTGCAGCCGCTCGTCATCGGCGCGAACGAGGCGACGCTCGCGCTGCAGGCCACGCTCGAGCGCGACGGCCTGTGGGTGCCCGCCATTCGTCCACCGACCGTGCCCGAGGGCACCTCGCGTCTGCGCATTTCGCTCTCCGCTGCGCATTCGGATGCCGACCTCGACCGGCTGAACGCATCGCTGCAACGCGCGAGCCTCGAAGCACGGGAGCTTGTGCAATGACGGTTTCGCTTTTCGTCACCGGCACCGATACCGAGATCGGCAAGACCTTCGTGAGCGCGGCGCTGCTGCGCGGCTTCGCCCGCGCGGGGCTGCGCGCCACGGCGCTCAAGCCGATCGCCGCGGGCGCTTACGAGCGCGACGGCGTGTGGCACAACGAGGACGCCGATCAGCTCGACGCCGCCGCGAGCGTGCTGCTGCCGCCCGAGATCCGCACGCCGTTCCTGCTCAAGGAGCCCGCCGCGCCGCACATCGCCGCCGCGCTCGAAGGCGTGACGCTCGATATGGCGCGCATCGTCGATTGCTACGAGGCGGCCTGCGAGCGCGCGGATGCCGTCGTCGTGGAAGGCGTGGGCGGTTTTCGCGTGCCTCTTACGCCGACCGAAGACACCGCCGATCTCGCCGTCGCGCTCGGTCTGCCCGTCGTGCTCGTGGTGGGCATGCGCCTCGGCTGCATCAGCCACGCGCTGCTCACTGCCGAAGCGATTGCCGCGCGCGGATTGACGCTCGCGGGCTGGGTCGCGAACCGTATCGACCCGGCCATGACGTTCCCCGAGGAAAACATCGGCACGCTGCGCGAGCGCCTCGCCGCTCAGTACGGTGCGCCGCTCGTCGGCGTCGTGCCGCACATGCGCGGTGCGAGCGCCGACGACGCAGCCGGACATCTGAACATCGATGCGTTGCTCGCACGCCTGCGCGCCAACGCGTAATGCACTCAAGCACAGTCAAGCACAGTCACGTAAAGAAGGACCCGACACCATGACGCAAACCCACATCGACATCACAACGCTCAAGGCCACCGCGCCGAGCGCCCAGGCCGCCGCCGAAGCCGCCGCACGCTGGAAAGTCGCCGACGTCGCCGCACTCTACGAGTTGCCGTTCAACGACCTGATGTTCCGCGCGCAGCAGGTGCATCGCGAGCATTTCGATGCGAACTCCGTGCAGCTCTCCACGCTCCTCTCGATCAAGACCGGCGGCTGCGAGGAAGACTGCGCGTATTGCCCGCAATCGGCGCATCACGACACGGAACTGGAAGCCGGCAAGCTGATGGAAGTCGACGCCGTGCTGGACGCGGCGCGCGCGGCCAAGGCAAACGGCGCGACGCGCTTTTGCATGGGCGCGGCGTGGCGCAATCCGAAGGATCGCCACCTCGAACCGATCAAGGACATGATCCGCGGCGTGAAGGCGATGGGTCTCGAAACCTGCGTGACGCTCGGCATGCTCGAAGATCACCAGGCGAAGGCGTTGGCCGATGCGGGCCTCGACTACTACAACCATAACCTCGATACGTCGCCGGAGTTCTACGGCAAGATCATTTCGACGCGCACCTACGAGGACCGCCTCGAGACGCTCGAACGCGTGCGTGACGCGGGCATCAACGTGTGCTGCGGCGGCATCGTCGGCATGGGCGAGTCGCGCCGCGAACGCGCGGGCCTGATCGCCCAGCTCGCGAACATGGAGCCGTATCCGGAGTCGGTGCCCATCAACAATCTCGTGCAGGTCGCGGGCACGCCGCTCGAAGGCACGGAACCGATCGACCCGTTCGAATTCGTGCGCACGATCGCGGTGGCGCGCATCACGATGCCCAAGGCGATGGTGCGCCTCTCGGCGGGCCGCGAGCAGATGGACGACGCGCTCCAGGCACTGTGCTTCATGGCAGGCGCGAACTCGATTTTCTACGGCGACCAGCTGCTCACCACGAGCAACCCGCAGGCGCAAGCCGACCGCAAGCTGCTGCAGCGTCTGGGCATCACGGCGCAGGCCGCGCAGCATCTGCCCGCCGAAGACCACGCTCATCACGACCATCACGGCCACCACGGCCATGCGCACGGCGGCTGCGGCCATTGCGAGTGATGCTGCGCATGTCGCCAAAAGCAAAAACGCCAGGCTGCGAAGCCTGGCGTTTTTTATTGTCCAGCGAAAGTACGGCGCGTTACGCGTAAGCCGCGCGCCGGCGCCCCGCGAGCACGAGATAGCACAGCGCGCCGATCACGAGCGAAGGCAGCGTCGCGCCGAGGTTCGGCAGCCACTGGTTGAGCGCCTGATACGCGCCGAAACCGACCACCCACGCGACGAACGCGCTCACGTGCCAGCCGCCCGAATAGCCATAGGCGCCGTTCAGATCGGCGAGGGCCTGGGTGTCGATGCGGCGGCGGCGCACGATGAAGTGATCGGCGAGCACTACCCCGAAGAGCGGCGCGAACACCGAACCGATAAAGAGCAGGAAGTTCTCGTACTTCGCCATCGGCACGACGAGGCCGATCAGCGTGCACAGCGCGCCGAACGCCGCCGAGAGCCAGGGCACACTGGCGCGCGTCCAGAACGTGCCGGTCGAGACCGCGGCCGAGTGGATATCGGCGAAGGCATTGTCGATTTCGTCGATCAGCACGAGCAGCAGCGCGAAGCCGCCGCCGGCCTGCGCGAGCGCCGTGGTGAGGAGGGCGTCGCCGCCGCCCGCGGCGAGGCCGTAGATCGCGCCGAGCGCATAGAACCACAGGTTCGCGATGCCATAGCCGAACAGCGTGCCGCGGAAGGTTTCGCCCGCCTTGCGGCCGAACCGCGTGTAGTCGGCGATGAGCGGCAGCCACGAGAGCGGCATCGCCACCACGAGGTCGATGGCGCTGCCAAACGGCATTTCGCCCGTGCCGGGGCGGCGCATCAGCGCGCCCAGGTCCTGCTTCACGAGCAGGCTCCACGTGAGCCAGGCGGCGCCCGCGAGCAGCAGCCAGATGCCCCACGTGCGCAGGAAGCGCCGCACGAAGGAGAGCGGCCCGCTCACGGCGAGCAGCGTGGCGAGCACGCCGAAGATCACGGTCCAGACGAGCGGCATCGACAGGCCGAAGGCTTGTTTGGCGAGCGCATCGGCGGAATCGCGCATCACGATGATCTCGAACGAGCCCCAGCCCACGAGCTGCACCATGTTGATGACGGCCGGCACCGACACGCCACGAACGCCAAGCGTCGGGCGCAGCGACGACATGGCGGCGAGGCCCGTGTCCGTGCCGATCACGCCCGCGAGCGCGAGCAGCACGACGCCGATCACGCTGCCGATGACGATGGCCATGAGCGCGTGGGGCAGCGAGAGGCCCGGCACGAGCAGTGCGCCTGCCTGCGCGACGAGCAGGCCGATGCCGAGCGAAAACCATAGCGCGAAGGCGTCGCCGGTGCGGAACTGACGGCGCGCGTCGGGCACGGGCACATTCGGCGCGTAGGTGGAGCCGGTCTCGCCGGCGTGCGAATCTTGAGTCATGTGGAACGCTTTCCTCTGTATCGTCTGTTTTGTCTGTTTTGTCCGGGTGCGTCGGCTTCAGCAGCTCGGCCCGCGCTTCGCGCCGCGGCGCACGCTGTCATAATGCACGACTGCATCCGGTGCGGCGCGCCGTTTTGTGGAGCGGGGCGCTGTGTCCCCGAATCTGCCACCGAATTTGCCGCACATGTGCGGCCAGCCGGAAAGCCGTCATTATCGCGAAAACGTCATGTTTGAAGAAACCCGTGCCAACGTCCCGCTCGCCGAACGGCTGCGCCCGCGCTCCATCGACGAGGTCATCGGCCAGAAGCATCTGCTCGGGCCCAACAAGCCGCTGCGCGTCGCGTTCGAGTCCGGCGAAGCGCATTCGATGATTCTCTGGGGGCCGCCGGGCGTGGGCAAGACCACGCTCGCGCGCCTCATGGCCGATGCCTTCCACGCCGAATTCATTGCGCTCTCGGCGGTGCTTTCGGGCGTGAAGGACATCCGTGAGGCCGTGGAGCAGGCGCAGCTGCATCGTGCGCATGGCCACCAGACGCTCGTGTTCGTCGACGAGGTCCATCGTTTCAACAAGAGCCAGCAAGACGCCTTCCTGCCGCACGTGGAGTCGGGCCTCTTCGTGTTCGTCGGCGCGACGACGGAAAACCCGTCGTTCGAGGTGAACAGCGCACTGCTGTCCCGCGCCGCCGTGTACGTGCTCAAGAGCCTCGACGAGGAAGAGCAGGGCGAACTGCTCGCGCGCGCGAGCGAGGAACTGGGCGGCCTGACTTTCACGGATGAAGCGAAGAAGGCGTTGATCGGTTCCGCCGACGGCGACGGGCGCAAGCTCCTGAACAACCTCGAAATCGTCGCGCGCGCGGCCGCCCAGCAAAAGAAAACCGAGATCGACGGCGAATTGCTCGGCAGCGCGCTGGCGGAGAACCTGCGCCGCTTCGACAAGGGCGGCGACGCCTTCTACGACCAGATCAGCGCGCTGCACAAGTCGGTGCGCGGCAGCAATCCGGACGGCGCGCTCTACTGGTTCTGCCGCATGCTCGACGGCGGCGCGGACCCGCGCTATCTCGCGCGGCGCATCGTGCGCATGGCGTGGGAGGACATCGGCCTGGCCGACCCGCGCGCCGGGCGCATCACGCTCGATGCCGCTGAAACCTACGAGCGCCTCGGTTCGCCCGAAGGCGAACTCGCGCTCGCGCAGGCCGTGATCTATCTGGCCGTCGCGCCGAAGTCGAACGCGGGCTACAACGCCTATAACGAGGCGCGGCGCTTCGTGAGCAAGGACCAGTCGCGCGCGGTGCCCATCCATCTGCGCAATGCGCCGACCAAGCTGATGAAGGAGCTGGGCTACGGTCACGAATATCGCTACGCGCACGACGAACCCGACGCCTACGCAGCCGGCGAGACCTATCTGCCCGACGGCATGCGCGAGCCGCGCTGGTATCAGCCCACGCCGCGCGGGCTCGAGGGCAAGATCGGCGAAAAGCTCGCGCGCCTGGCCGACCTCGACGCGCACTGGCGCGAGGAGCACCGCGCGGACATCCGCGAGAGGAAGCGCAAGGGCTGAATCGCCCCAAACAACGGCGATGCCCGCCGCGCCGGGCTGCCCGGCCGGTGCGCTAAAATCGTCCCTTCACACAACGAAACTGCGTCTCACAATCCCATGCTCGACATCCAGCTGCTGCGCAAAGACCTCGAAGGCGTCGCGAAGCGCCTCGCCGACCGCGGCTACACCCTCGACGTCGCGGCCTTCTCCGCGCTCGAAGCGGAACGCCGCGCCATCCAGACCCGCACCGAAGAGCTCCAGGCGCGCCGCAACAGCCTGTCGAAGCAGATCGGCGCGATGAAAGGCCGTGGCGAGGACACCTCGGCGGTCATGGCCGAAGTGGGCGGCATCGGCGACGAGATGAAGACGTCGGCGGCCAAGCTCGACGAGATCCAGTCGAAGCTCTCGGACCTGCTGCTCGGCGTGCCGAACCTGCCGCACGAAAGCGTGCCCGCGGGCAAGGACGAGGCCGACAACGTGGAAGTGCGCCGCTGGGGCACGCCGCGCGCGTTCGACTTCGAGGTGAAGGATCACGTGGACGTCGGTACGCCGCTGGGTCTGGACTTCGAAACGGGCGCGAAGCTCTCGGGCGCGCGCTTCACGATGCTGCGCGGCCAGATCGCGCGCCTGCACCGCGCGCTCGCGCAGTTCATGATCGACACCCACACGCTCCACCACGGCTACACGGAAACGTACACGCCCTACATCGTCAACCCGGAAATTCTGTACGGCACGGGCCAGCTGCCCAAGTTCGCCGACGACATGTTCCGCGTGGAAAAGGGCGGCGGCGAAAACACGGTCACGCAGTACCTCATTTCGACCTCGGAAATCTCGCTCACGAACACCGTGCGCGAGAGCATCGTGGAAGGCAGCGCGCTGCCGATCAAGCTCACGGCGCATTCGCCGTGCTTCCGCTCGGAAGCGGGTTCGTATGGCCGCGACACGCGCGGCATGATCCGTCAGCACCAGTTCGACAAGGTCGAGATGGTGCAGATCGTTGCGCCCGAAACGTCGTACGACGCGCTCGAGCAGATGGTCGTCCACGCGGAAACCATCCTGCAGAAGCTCGGCCTGCCGTATCGCGTCATCACGCTGTGCACGGGCGACATGGGTTTCTCGGCCACCAAGACGTATGACCTCGAAGTGTGGCTGCCTGCGCAGAACACGTATCGCGAAATTTCGAGCTGCTCGAACACGGAAGCGTTCCAGGCGCGCCGCATGCAGGCGCGCTATCGCAACGCGCAGGGCAAGCCGGAACTCGTGCACACGCTCAACGGCTCGGGCCTCGCCGTCGGCCGCACGCTGGTTGCCGTGCTGGAGAACTATCAGGAAGCCGATGGCTCGGTCGCCGTGCCGGAGGTGCTGCGGCCGTATATGGGTGGCGTGGCGCGTCTCGAAGCCGGCGCCTGAGGCGCTGTCTCGCGCGCAGGACATGTGATTCCTTGCCCTCGAAACTTTTTTCCGATGAGGGCTTGCAGAAGTCAAAAAATGTTCTATAATCTTCGCTTCTCCGGTTGCCGACCAACACCGGGGAAGCAGTAAAGAGCCGTACACCGGAGAGGTGGCAGAGTGGTCGAATGTACCTGACTCGAAATCAGGCGTACGGTTTCCCCGTACCGTGGGTTCGAATCCCACCCTCTCCGCCAGATTCAGAAAACCCCTGCATGCTTAACCGCTGCAGGGGTTTTTGCTTTTCTGCTCGAGATCCGGCATGCAGGCCGGCGCGCGCATTCACTTGCACTTGGGGTCATGATCGGACTGCCAGCGCGCGATGTAAGATATTTCTCATTCTTGACGGCGGCTTTTGCTCGAACGATCGGAGATCTCTGAAAATTCTGCGTCCGGCGTCATCGGGATGACACAGATTGCTGCGGGTTGCTGCGCTGGCGACGCCGCAGCGCCGGTACAATCGCTCCTTTGAATTGCGGCGCAGGCTTCTCTGCCACCGCCGCGCCCACTCCGGTCCATCGATGCCTATCACCTACAAGTCTGCCGATGATCTCGCCCGCCTGCGCATTTCGGGCCGGCTCGCCGCCGACGTGCTCGCGATGATCGGCGAGCACGTGAAGCCGGGCGTCTCCACCGACGACCTCGACGCGATCTGCAGCGACTACATCGTCAACACGCTCAAGGCCGTGCCGGCCAATGTCGGCTACCTCGGCTTTCCGAAGACGATCTGCACGTCCGTCAATTCCGTGGTCTGCCACGGCATTCCGAATCGCGGCGAGGTGCTCAAGGACGGCGACATCATCAACATCGACGTGGCCGTGATCAAGGACGGCTATTTCGGGGACACGAGCCGCATGTACTGCGTCGGCACGCCGAGTTCGGTGGGCCGCCAGCTGATCGACACGACCTACGAGGCGATGCTCGCGGGCATCCGCCAGGTGAAGCCGGGGGCGACGCTCGGCGACGTCGGCAACGCCATCCAGAAGCGCGCCCAGGCGGACGGCTTCTCGATCGTGCGCGAGTACTGCGGCCACGGCATCGGCAAGGTCTACCACGAGGAACCGCAGGTGTTGCACTACGGCCAGCCGGGGCAGGGCGTGCGCCTGAAGCCGGGCATGGTCTTCACGATCGAGCCGATGGTCAACGCGGGCCGCGCCGGCACATCGGTGCAGCGCGACGGCTGGACGGTCGTCACGAAGGACCGCTCGCTTTCGGCGCAGTGGGAACACATGGTCGCGGTTACCGACGACGGCTACGAACTCCTCACGCCCTGGCCGGACGGCACAGGCGCCTACGAGGCCCCATGAGCGTGGCTGTGCGGCCTCTGGGGCCGTCTGTCAAGGCTCGCGCGCGGGGCGTCGCGTGCCGGCAATTGTCAAATAAGGATTTGACTCTCAAGCCAGTTCGGTTAAAGCTACGCGTTAGCGCTTTATTGGGGTTTACGACTGCATGAGTCCGTCACTGACCGTTCGCCGTATCGCCGCCGATCAGGGTGCCGTGCTCCGCGAGCTTCGAACAGCTTCGCTGCGCGACGCGCCTTATGCATTCGGCGACACGCTCGAAGACGCGCTATCCGCCGATGTCGCCGTTTTCGACGCCGCGGCGGCCCGGCATGCGGTCTCGCACACGGGCACGTCGTTCATTCTCTATACCGAGGGCCATCCGGCCGGTCTGATCGGCGCGAGCTTCGAAAGCGCGCCGGCGCGCCGCGCGTTCGTCTCGGCGCTGTGGGTCGCGCCTGCGGTGCGTCATCTGAGCGGCGGCGAACTGCTGCTGAACAGCGCCATCGACTGGCTCGTGAGCGAAGGCGCCACGCAGGTCTACGCCTGGATCACCGACACGAACGCCACGGCCATGCGCTTCTACGAGCGCCTCGGCTTTGTCGCCACCGGCGACCACGCGCGCAGCCAGCAGCAGCCCGAGCAGTGGGAAACGCTGCTCATGCGCACGCTCGGCGAGCATACGAAGTCCGCTTCCTCGCCGTAACGCCCGGCGTTCGCGCCGCTGCGTGCGGCGTCGCGCGCGTTCCGCTGCCCTCCGCACGTCACACCGAAACACCATTAAAAATAATGGCCGTGTGCGTCCGCGCCTGTAAAATACGCAAAATTTTTAGCCGAACGCCATGTCGCCCAAGAAATCGCCATATTTTGAACTGAAGAGCGGTTCAGTCGATACGCTTCTGTTCGTGGTCAAGACGACCGAGCTCGACGCCACGCGCGCCGAGCTCACGCGGCGCTTCGAGGCGACGCCCGAATTCTTCGCGAACGACACTGTCGCGATCGACGTGCGGCGTCTCGCCGACGGCGAGCAGGTCGCGCTCGGCGACATCGCGCGCCTGCTCGAAAGCGTGCGCATGCGTCCGGTAGGCGTGGTTGCGCAACCTGAACAACACAGCTGGGCCGCTGCGGCAGGCCTGCCGTTCCTCGAGGCCCGCGACCGCCGCGGCGCGGGCGCGAAGCCGGCCGCCGAAGAAGGCGCAAGCGAAGGCGAGGCAGCGAATGCATCGGCGAGCGCATCCGCCACCGGTTCGGCCGCGCCGCACGCCACCGCTGCACAGCCCGAACTCTTTACGGCCGAAACGGACCCGGCCGCCGCCGAAGCGAGCGCAGCGGCAACGGTGAGTGCCGCGGCGGCCCTCGACGCCGGCGCGTCGGGCACGCGTGCGGAACCCACGCTCGTGATCGACCGGCCGCTGCGCTCGGGCCAGCGCATCTACGCGAAGGGCGACGTGGTCGTGCTCGGCCTCGTATCCAATGGCGCGGAAGTGATCGCCGAGGGCAACATCCACATTTACGCGCCGCTGCGCGGCCGCGCGCTCGCGGGTGTGCACGGCAACCACGACGCACGCATTTTCTGCACGAGCCTCGAGGCGGAACTGATTTCGATTGCGGGCATCTACCGTACGACTGAAGTTCCACTCGCCGACGACGTGCGGGGCAAGCCGGCGCAAATCCGGCTCGAGGAAGAAAAGCTGTTGATCGAACCGTTGAGGCTCACCTGAGTCGCAGCTCGAGCGTCGTGCGCAGGCGATCAGGGGCATGAGCGGCACGCGATGAGACCAAACTGAGAAACTGACGAACGCAAGGTAAGGGAATGGCAAAAATCATTGTGGTGACTTCGGGCAAAGGTGGTGTCGGCAAGACGACCACGAGCGCGAGTTTCGCATCGGGCCTCGCGTTGCGCGGCCACAAGACCGCGGTCATCGACTTCGACGTGGGCCTGCGCAATCTCGACCTCATCATGGGTTGCGAGCGCCGCGTCGTGTACGACCTGATCAACGTGATCCAGGGTGAGGCGAACCTCAATCAGGCGCTCATCAAGGACAAGAAGTGCGAAAACCTCTTCATTCTCCCGGCCTCGCAAACGCGCGATAAAGACGCGCTCACGAAAGAAGGCGTGGAGAAGGTGATCGAGGACCTGCGCAAGATGGACTTCGAGTACATCGTGTGCGATTCGCCCGCGGGCATCGAGTCGGGCGCGCTGCTCGCGATGCACTTCGCCGACGAAGCGCTCATCGTGACGAACCCGGAAGTCTCTTCCGTGCGCGACTCGGACCGTATCCTCGGCATGCTGTCGTCGAAGACGAAGCGTGCGATCGAAGGCAAGGACCCGATCAAGGAGCACCTGCTCATCACCCGCTACAACCCGAAGCGCGTGAGCGAAGGCGAAATGCTCTCGCTGAACGACATTCAGGAAATCCTGCGCATTGAACTGATCGGCGTGATTCCCGAATCGGAAGCGGTGCTGCACGCATCGAACCAGGGTCTGCCGGCAGTGCATCTGGACGGCACCGACGTCGCCGAGTCGTACAAGGACGTCGTGTCGCGCTTTCTCGGCGAGGACAAGTCGCTTCGCTTCACCGATTACCAGAAGCCGGGCCTCTTGCAGCGCCTCTTCGGTAGCAAGTAAGGGAGGCGAACGTCATGTCGTTTCTTTCGTTTTTTCTCGGCGAGAAGAAGAAGTCCGCCTCGGTAGCGAAGGAACGCCTGCAGCTCATCATTGCTCACGAGCGCGCAGGCGGCCATCCGCCCGCCGACTATCTGCCGGCCCTGCAACGCGAACTGGTCGCGGTGATCTCGAAGTACGTGAAGATCTCCGATGAAGACATTCGCGTGAGCCTCGAACGTCAGGACGATCTCGAAGTGCTCGAGGTCAAGATCGAGATTCCGCAGGCTTGAGTTTCAACGCGCGCAGCCACTGCGCTGCGCGCGTCGTTCGTCGTATCGCCCCGCTGTTCCTTCGCGCCTTCCCTTCTCCTGCGCCGTGCTTTGGCCCGGTCGCCTGTCTTACCGAAATATTCCGTTTCACATCACCCCGCGCCGTAACACCGCCGCTGTCAGCGCAACGCCGTGCTCGCGCATTGATCGGGTAACGCCAATCAAGGCGTCAAACAATCAAGGGTGGCCAACATGAACAACTCTATTCGCCTCTTCATCGCCAAGGTCGCAATCGTTGCCGCTGGCACCTGCGCGGTCGCGGCTCCGGCGCTTGCCGAAATCGTCGTGGTCGAGCCGAGCGCGCCGCCGCCTGCCGAACGTGTGGAAGTCGCGCCGGCGCCGCGCGTGGGCTACGTGTGGGACAAGGGCCACTGGCGCTGGGACCACGGCCAGTACGTGTGGGTGAGGGGCCACTGGCAGGCCGAGCGTGTCGGCTACCACTGGGTGCCGGGCCACTGGATCGCGCACGGCCCGAACTGGCGCTGGGTCGAAGGCCACTGGGCCGTCTGATCCTTCAAGCCTGAGGGGAGCCCTATCATGAGTAAAAAATTGCTCGCGGCGGCCGTGCTCGCGCTTATGCTGGCGGGCTGCATCGTCGTGCCGGCGCGGCCCATGTACGTGAGACCCGCACCGGTCGTCGTCTACTAGCCGTCGACCGTTTCTATCGCTCCTCGACGGATCGTCCCGACCGGGCCCGACACGCATTGGCGTGTCGGGCCCGGTGCGTTTTGCGGCGTACTTTGTCGACGCCGCACAGGGAACCTGTAAGAAAGGGACAGATTTCGCTCGTGCCGAATCGCCCATTCGCAGGTTGGCGCAAGGTTCGTCCGCTAAAATCTCCGCCAATCCCCTGAAGACTGGAATATCGGGCCCTGAGGCCCGCAGCACAATGAAACGAGTTTTGATTGTCAAAGTGACTTCGCTCGGCGATATCGTCGAGGCGCTTCCGGTCGTGGCCGACGTGCAGCGCGCCTTCCCCGGCGTGAAGGTCGATTGGGCCGCCGATGAGGCCTTTGCCGATATCGTGCGCTGGAATGCCGGCATCGACCGCGTGCTCTGCGCGCCGCTGCGCCGTTTCAAGAAGGCGCGCCGCTGGAGCGACTTCAAGTCGATCTGGGCGTCGATTTCGGAGTTGCGCGCCTACCGCTACGACGCCATCGTCGACATTCACGGCGTGTACAAGAGCGCGATCATCGCGTTTCTCGCGCGCGGGCGGCGCCGCTTTGGCTATCTCACGCAGGACCTCGGCGAGCGTGGCGCAGCCTTCGCGTACAACGGCCGTTTCGGGCCGCGTCCGAAGTGCGATGCATGGCACGGCATGCGCATCAGCGCCGGCGAGGCGCTCGGCTATACGGTCGACACGCCGCCCGAATTCCAGATGCGCGTTCCGCGCGACGGCACCGCGCTGCCCGCGCCCGACGCGCCCACGGCGCTGCTCTTTCACGCGACTTCGAAAGACGAGAAGAAGTGGCCGGTCGCGCATTGGGGGGAACTGGGCAATGCGTTGATCGCGCGTGGCCTGCGTATCGAGTTGCCGTGGGGATCCGATACCGAGCACGCCACGGCGCGCGAGATCGCGGCGCTCATCCCGGGCGCGACGGTGCTGCCGCGCCTCACGGTTTCTCAGGTCGCACAGCGCATCGAGGATTGCGCGCTCGTGGTCGGCACCGACACGGGGTTCGTGCATCTCTCGCACGCGCTCATCAAGCCGACGGTGATGGTCTTCGTTTCGACCGACGCCGAACACAGCGGCGTGCGTGCGCCCAATCGCTCGATCTCGATCGGCGATGGCCGTCACGTGCCGCCCGTGCAGGTGGCGATCGATGCCGTCGATCGCATCTACCCGGTGCGCGACGGCGGCGTGTCCGTGCCGTCATCGCGCGTTCACGCCGCTTGATTTTGGCGGGTCGCCACGCGCGTTGCGGCGGGCATTCCCCCGCCGTTTCCCATTACGAGCTTGTTAAAAGTGTCGTGCCTGTATTGCAGGGGCGCGCCTGACAGCGCGTGCAAAAGGCTTTGCGCTCCGATGCTGTTACACGGGCCATACCGCTGCTTACAAATTGCAACGCCTCACGCCTTCGCCGTCGTGTTCAATCGTAACCGTCCAGCCCGACATCGCATGGCCGGACACAGACACTGACTTGAAGGGAGAGACCACTGTGAAACGATTGACGCTTACCCTCATCGCCGGCGCATTGCTCGCGGCTTCGCTGGGCGGCTGCGTCGTGGTGCCGGCCGGCGGCTACTACGGCGGCGGCTACCATCACGGCTATTACTATCGCTGATCGCCGCCGGACGGTGCCGCACCAACGGTACCAGCGGCACAGCAGCCTTCAGGCAAGCAGCATTTCAATCGCGATAACCGCGGCAATTGCCGCGGCGTTCGCGGCCAGCGCTTCGAGCAGGACCGCACGCCAGCTCGCGGTGCGCAGGCGAAACGCCAGCAGGAGCGAGATGCCCAGGGCGAGGGCGATGATCAGGACAATGTCGGCGTTGCTCAGATGCAGGTTCATCGTCGGCTCCCCCGGGAGATCGCTCCCCGCTAGCTGATTCGAGTATAGACACGCCTCGCGCGTACCCAAAGCGATCAAAAAAGGCATAAAAAAAGCGGAGACCGCCTGGCGGCCTCCGCTTTTTCATTGTTGCGGCGTTGCGTTACGAGAGCGACGTATGGCGCGTCTCGCGCATGCACAGGACACCGAACAGGCTCACGCAGGCGGCGATCGACACATACGCGCCGACCCACGAGAGTCCGCCGCGCGCGGCCAGCACCTGCGCGATATACGGCGCAACCGATGCGCCAAGAATGCCGCCCAGGTTGTACGCCACGCCCGCGCCCGTGTAGCGCACGCTGGTCGGGAACAGCTCCGGCAACAGCGCGCCCATCGGCGCGAACGTGGCGCCCATCAGGAACAGCTGGATCACGAGGAAGAGCAGCACGAGCGGCGTGGCACCGCTGCCGAGCAGCGGCTCCATCGTGAAGCCCGAGAGAATCGCCAGAATGCAGCCGACGATCAGCACGGGCTTGCGGCCGAAGCGGTCGGAAAGCCAGGCCGAGATCGGCGTCGCGATACCCATGAACACCACCGCGATGCACAGCATGCCGAGGAAGGTCGGGCGCGGAATGTGGAGCGCCGTCACGCCGTGCGAGAGCGAGAACACCGTGGCGTTGTAGAAGAGCGTGTAGCACACGACCATGGCGAGCGCGCCGAGCAGCGTCGGCCACCAGTACTGCGAGAGCAGCGTCGCGACCGGCACCTTGACACGTTCCTCGCGCTCGACAGCGGCCTTGAAGGCGGGCGTTTCGGCGATCTTCATGCGCACGTACAGACCGAGCGCGACGAGCACCGCCGAGACGATGAACGGCACGCGCCAGCCCCAGTCGCGGAACTGCTGGTCGGAGAGCGTCGAAGCGAGGCCGAAGAAAAGGCCGTTCGAGGCGAGAAAGCCCACCGACGGCCCGAGCTGCGGGAACATGCCGAACCAGCCGCGCTTGCCTTGCGGCGCGTATTCCGTCGCGAGGAGCGCGGCGCCGCCCCATTCGCCGCCGAGGCCAATGCCCTGGCCGAAGCGCAGGATGCACAGCAGGATCGGCGCGAGGCTGCCAATCGCGTCATAGCCGGGCAGGAAGCCGATCAGCGTGGTGGAGAGGCCCATGACGAGCAGCGACGCCACCAGCGTCGATTTACGGCCGATACGGTCGCCGAAGTGGCCGAAGATGAACGAGCCGATCGGCCGCGCGACGAACGCAATGCCGAAGGTGACGAACGCCGAGAGCGCCTGCGCCGTAGCCGAACCGTGCGGGAAGAACACGGGGCCGATCACGAGCGCGGCGGCCGTTGCGTACACATAGAAGTCGTAGAACTCGATCGCGGTGCCGATAAAGCTCGCAAAGATCACGCGCGCGGTGCTTTGCTGCTTCGCTGCGTTTGCCTGATCGGCGCGCGCGGGCGAAATGGGTGAGGTGGACATTCAAGGGTCTCCAGTCGTTGTGACGCGCTTGCGCCTGAGTCTTGCGTGGCTTTGCGCGGGCGTCTTTGTACAGGCTCGAAGCGTAGCGGGGCGCGTGCCTGATGCTCGACGCTCCGGCAGCGTCCGTCAGGCGGCGACGCTTCGCCAGTATGCAACGCACAGCGCGGGCCGTGCGCGTTGATTCCCGACCGGCCAAAGCGCGCGCCGATAGGCGCAAGAAGGCGAAAGCGCGGTCGAAGCCTCACGCGGCCGCGCGGATGGCGCATGGCAAGAGGTATGGCCGGCGGGCGCCGGCTGGGGATAGCGAAAAATTATAACGACCGTGCGCGCCGTGCAGCAAGGCGGGCGTAAGCAGGCTCGCGCGCGTCAGGTATCGCGCGAAGCGCGTTGGTCACTGGTAGTTCTGCGCCTGCGGCGAGGCGAGCGTGCGCAACTGGAACTTGCCGTTGTCGTTGAAGAGCCAGTCCTCGAACATCTCGAGCTGGCCCGCGGAATTGAGCAGGCCGCCCGGCGGCGGCGGCAGAGGCGCGGCGCGGCGCAACGTTGCGAGGGCAGTGGCTTCGGCTTCGTCGTCGCCGTTGGTCCGGTAAACCGACGACTTCACGATCTGGCCATTGCGATTGACCGTGAACGACACGACCACGAGCGAGCGCAGCATGGCCTGGGGCGCGCCGTGCAGAACGTAGGACGGGTTGTGCTCGACGATGTGTTTCGCCACCGTGGTGCGGTAGTCGTCGAGTGTGGCGCTATTGATCGCCGCGGGGGGAATGACGAGAAGCGGCCTGGGCGGCGGCGTGATCGTGCAGGCGCCGAGGCACCCGAGCATCGCGAGCAGCAAAACCAGACCGAGGCGCCGTGCGAGGGAGGCGCTGTGTGCGGACGAACCGCAAGACCACTGGACGCGGATGAGCATGTCGAACAAGCTCGGAAGCGGAACCTGAATCGAGCTTAGACGATACGCAGCGGGAAGCAATCAGAACTGTCCCGCGTAGTCACGGGACTGGCGAAACGGCGAGGGTATTCGAGGTGCTTATTCGACCGGGAACTGCGCGCAGGGATCGGCCGCGGTGGTTGCGCAGGCGTACGAGTATTCGCCGCTCTTCAGGAACAGCTCCTTGCCGACCTGGAAGTTGTCACGCAGATTGGGCGAGCTTTCCCACGCGATGTAGCTGGAGCACATCACGGCGAACAGGACGACGAGCGAAAACGCGAATTTCTCGAGCAGTTGGTATTGGTGCGGCATGGCGATCTTTCCCATCAATGGGTAGCATTTTACCTCATGGTTAGGGTTTTCACCTAGTGAATTGAGCGCGATTTTCTGGGGCGATTTTTGGGTTTGACCCTTTAATTGTTGATTGCCGTGTCATACGCTCGGCGCGAGATGATCAGCGCAAAATAACTCGCAGTCCTGATTACTGAGGGTGCAATGCTGACCACGCATTTTCGCGTAGCGCAGGGCAGGCATCTCGTTGATCGATGGCGTTTCGGCCTGAGGGCCGGCATCTTGACGACACGCTGGCGTTCAGTCGCGCCAGGTTTCACGAATTGGCGGAGGCGGTGAGATTCGAACTCACGGAAGGGTTACCCCTTCGCCGGTTTTCAAGACCGGTGCATTCAACCACTCTGCCACACCTCCGAAGCCGCGCATTGTAACCCGAAACGCACGCGCGACGGCAGTCGCACAGGCGACCGGCGTCGACCTCAGTGCGGGTCTTTCAGGAACAGCGCCTGCAAGTCGTTGAGGAAGCGCTGCCCCAACTCGGTCGGCGCGATCTTCTCGTAATCGCGCGTGATGAGCCCGCGCCGCTCCGCTTCCTGCAGCGCCGGTTCGATCGTTGTGATCGGCAGGCCTGTGCGCTCGATGAAACGATGTACCGGAAACCCTTCCACGAGCCGCAGCGCGTTGAGCATGAACTCGAACGGCAAATCGCGCGCGCTCACTTCGTGCTCTTCCTGGACCGGCGTGCCCGCGCGCGCCTGTTCGATAAAGGTCGCCGGATGCTTGTAGCGCGCCTGGCGCACGATACGGTTCGGAAACGAGAGCTTCGTATGCGCGCCGGCGCCGATCCCGAGATAGTCGCCGAAGCGCCAGTAGTTAAGGTTATGCCGGCATTGGCGATCCGGCTGTGCGTAAGCCGAAACCTCATAGCGTCCGTATCCCGCGCCCGACGTGCGCTCGTGAATCCAGTCCTGCATGTCGGCGGACTGGTCGTCGTCGGGCAGGGCGGGCGGAAACTTGGCGAACAGCGTGTTCGGCTCGAGCGTCAGGTGATACAGCGACAGATGCGGCGGCTTGAACGAGAGCGCCGTATCGATGTCGGCCTGGCATTCCGCGAGCGTCTGCTGCGGCAGAGCGAACATCAGGTCGAGGTTGAAGTTGTCGAAAGTATTCGCCGCGACCTCGACCGCATGGCGCGCCTGCGCCGCGTCGTGAATGCGTCCGAGCGCCTTCAGATGCGCCTCGTTGAAGCTCTGGATGCCCACCGAAAGCCGGTTCACGCCGCTCGCGCGAAACTGCGCGAACTTCGCGGCTTCGAAGGTGCCTGGATTCGCTTCGAGCGTGATCTCGGCGTCAGCGTCGAGCGGCAGCAGGGCGCGCACGTCCGAAAGCAGTCGATCGAGACCCGCCGCGGAAAGCAGGCTGGGCGTGCCCCCGCCGATGAACACCGTATGCACCTGGCGCCCCCAAACGAGCGGCAGCGCCTGTTCGAGATCGGCGCGCAGCGCGTCGAGGTAATCGTCTTCGGGGAAGCGTTCGCCCTTCCATTCATGCGAGTTGAAATCGCAATACGGGCACTTGCGCACGCACCACGGAAAATGCACGTAGAGCGCGAGCGGTGGCAGCGACGTGAGGCGAATGCTGCCAGGCATCGTGAACGACTGGACCACTTCGATGCCGATTCGATGCTGCTGGCTCACGCTTCCTCCTGGAGGCGCGCGAGCAGTTGGCGCAGCGCGATGGCGCGATGGCTCGACGCGTTCTTGAGCGCCGGATCGAGCTCGGCGGCCGTGGCCTCGAGTTCCGGAATGTAGAAGTAAGGGTCGTAGCCGAAGCCGTTGTCGCCGCGCGGCACGTCGAGTATTACGCCGTGCCAGCGGCCTTCGGCGATGAGCGGCTCGGGGTCGTCGGCATGGCGCACGAGCGCGAGCACGCAATAGTAGTAACCGCGGCGATCCGCGCGATCTCTCAGGTTCGCGACGAGCAGCGCGTTGTTCGCCGCGTCGCTCTTCTCGCCCCCCGCAAGCTGCGCGTAACGCGCCGAATACACACCCGGCGCGCCGTGCAGTGCGCGCACGCACAGGCCCGAGTCGTCGGCGAGCGCGGGCAGCCCCGTGAGCTTCGCCGCGTGGCGTGCCTTGGCGAGCGCGTTTTCCACGAAGGTGGGGTGCGGTTCCTCGGCCTCGGGCACGTTGAGTGTGCCTTGCGGCACGAGCTCGATGCCGGCCGCGCCGAGCAGCGCCGCGAACTCGCGCAGCTTGCCTGCGTTGTTCGAAGCGAGCACGACGCGCGAGAGCGCGTCTGCCGCGGTTTTAGCCGCTGAATCCGGCTGCAGATCAGCCATGCGAAATCTCCAGCGCCGCCTTTTGCTTCTCGATCAGCGAGCGGATGCCGCTTTGCGCCAGATCGAGCAGTGCATTCAGTTCTTCTCGCGAGAACGGCGCACCTTCCGCTGTGCCCTGGACTTCGACCATGCCGCCCGAGCCCGTCATGACGATGTTCATGTCGGTGTCACACTGCGAGTCTTCGTCGTAGTCGAGGTCGAGCACGGCCACGCCGTCGTATACGCCCACCGAAATTGCGGCGACGTAGTCGGAGATCGGCGAGCGTTCGATGCGGCCCGTGGCCAGCAGCTTCGAGACGGCGTCGTGGGCCGCCACGAACGCGCCCGTGATGCTCGCCGTGCGCGTGCCGCCATCGGCCTGCAGCACGTCGCAATCGATGTTGATGGTGCGCGCACCCAGCGCTTCGAGGTCGAACACGGCGCGCATCGCGCGGCCAATCAGGCGCTGGATTTCCTGTGTGCGGCCCGTTTGCTTGCCGCGCGCGGCTTCGCGGTCGCTGCGCGTGTGCGTGGCGCGCGGCAGCATGCCGTATTCGGCGGTGAGCCAGCCCTGGCCCTTGTCGCGCAGGAACGGCGGCACGCTTTCGGACACGCTCGCGGTGCACAGCACCTTGGTGTCGCCGAACTCGACGAGGACCGATCCTTCGGCGTACTTCGTGTAGTTGCGGGTGATGCGGACTTCGCGAAGCTGGTCGGCGGCGCGGCCGGAGGGGCGCTGGATGGATTGGGTCATCGTGAAGGTGCGCGAGGGCACGAGAGGGAAGGGGAAAGCGTGATTTTACCGCCTCCGCGCGCCTCGCGACGGGCACGCCCGGAAGGCGGCGGGAGCGCGAAAACGGGGTCGCCCCGGCCAGGCGGACCGCGCAGCCCGCGCTTGCGAAGGCGCGCCCTCAAAAATGGGATAATGCGATTTCTCCGCCCCGCGCTTTTCGTCCATTCGCGACAACACGCCGGGCGCCTCGATTTCCTCGCCGTGACCCGCGCGCCCAGCGCACGACGCCACGGCTTTCTTCGCGAGACGAACCATGATTTACAGCATGACCGGCTATGCCAGCGCCACGCGCGAGCTTGCTGCGGCTTCGGGCACGGGCGGCGCGAGTGTCTCCGTCGAATTTCGCACGGTGAATTCGCGCTTTCTCGATCTGAATTTCCGCATGCCCGAAGACGTGCGCGTGTGCGAGCCCACGCTGCGCGAAATGCTGATGACGAAGCTCTCGCGCGGCAAGGTCGACATCCGCATCAACATCCAGAAGAGCGAGCAGGGCGCCAATGCGGGCGCGCTCAACCGCGATGCGCTCGATCAACTCGCCGGGCTCGAGCGTGCGGTGCTCGAAGCGTTTCCCGAGTCGGGTCGTCTGCGCACGGGCGAGATCCTGCGTTGGCCCGGCGTGCTGGCGGAAAGCGGCGTGGCGCCCGAAGTGCTGCGCGACGCCGTGCTCGGCTGTGGCAAGCAGGCCATCGCCGACCTGATCGAAGTGCGCGCGCGCGAAGGCGCGCAGCTCGCCAACATGCTGCTCGCGAACGTGACCGAAATGGAGGCGATCGTCGCACGCATCACGCCGCTCGTGCCGGAGCTGATCGCGAAGCACCAGCAGAAGATCGTCGAGCGCCTGCAGGAAGCGCTCGGCATCGCCGCGCCGGACAGCAACGGCAACGGCGGCAGCATCGGTAACATCTCGCGCGAAGAAATCGCCGAGCGCATTCGCCAGGAAGTGACGATGTATGGCATTCGCATCGACATCGCCGAAGAGCTCTCGCGCCTCACGGCGCACCTGAACGAAACGCGTCACGTGATCGAGAAGGGCGGCCGGGTCGGCAAGCGTCTCGACTTCATGATGCAGGAGCTCAACCGCGAAGCGAACACGCTCGGCTCGAAGGCGGCGGCGAAGGAACTCGCGGACGCCTCGATGACGCTCAAGCTGCTCATCGAGCAGATGCGCGAGCAGGTTCAGAATCTCGAATGAAGGAAGCAACGAACATGACCGACCAAAGCAGCGCCCCCAAAACGGACGCGAAGCACGACAAAAAGCGCAATCCGTATGCGGGCATGTACCCCGGCAACCTCTTCATGGTGGTGGCGCCTTCGGGGGCGGGCAAGTCGACGCTCGTGAACGCGCTGCTCGCTGAAGACAGCGCGATCCGCCTGTCGGTTTCGTACACGACGCGCGCGCCGCGTTCGAAGGAGCGCGACGGCGAGCACTATCACTTCACGACCGTCGACGACTTCCTCACGCGCCACGCCGCGGGCGAGTTTCTCGAGAGCGCGGAAGTGCATGGCAACTACTACGCCACGTCGCGCGTGTGGATCGAAGACCAGATGAAAATCGGCCATGACGTCCTGCTCGAAATCGACTGGCAAGGCGCGCAGCAAGTGAAGAAGCAGTTCCGCAATGCGGTGGAAATCTTCATCCTGCCGCCCTCGCTCGAAGCGCTCGCCGACCGCCTGAAAAAGCGCGGCGAAGACGAGCCGAACGTCATCACGCGGCGCCTGCTCGCAGCGGGCAGCGAGATCGCGCACGCGAGCGAATCGGAGTATGTCGTGATCAACGAGAACTTCGATCGCGCGTTGCAGGAGCTGCGCAATATCGTGAGTGCTACGCGCCTGCGCTTCGCTTCGCAATACGCGCGGCATACCGAGCTCTTCGTGCAGCTCGGTATCCACCACCCGCAGCCCGGCGCGTCGGGCACATAAGGTAGAATAAGAACCTGCTGAGAATGAGAAGGAACCCGACATGGCCCGCATCACCGTCGAAGATTGTCTGAAACAGATTCCGAACCGCTTCGAACTGGCGCTCGCCGCGACGTATCGCGCCCGCCAGCTCGCACAAGGTCACACGCCCAAGATCGAAAGCCGCGACAAGCCAACCGTTGTCGCGCTGCGCGAGATCGCGGCTGGCCAGGTCGGCCTCGAAATGCTGAAGAAGGTGCCCGTCTAAGGGCGCGTTCCGAGGCATTGTCGATCGCCATGTAGTTCGTACCGCCGCAGCCGCTTAACCGTCAACGCCAAACCTGATACGGAGGGGAACATGAGCATCACGCCCTCGCCGGCCACCGACGTGGACCAGGAAGCCGAGACTGCGAGCCCTGCGCGCAATTACATCGACGCGGTCCTCGAACAGTCGTTTCGACATCTGTTCGGTCCGACCGCGACGCCGGAGCAGCCCCGCAAGCACGGGGTCGTCTCCATCGCCAATCTGACCGCCGCGCTCTCCGGTTACCTCACTCCCGAGGAAATCAAGGAGGTCAAGGCGGCGTTCCACTTCAGCGATGAGGCCCACCTCGGGCAATATCGCCAGAGCGGCGAACCCTATATCACCCATCCCGTCGCCGTCGCGGAAATCTGCGCCGGCTGGAAGCTCGACGCGCAGTCCATCATGGCCGCGCTCCTGCACGACGTGATGGAAGACCAGGGCGTGACCAAGGCGGAACTCGCCGAGCGCTTCGGCGCGAAGGTCGCGGAACTGGTCGATGGCCTGTCGAAACTCGACAAGATGGAGTTTCGCAACCGCGAGGAAGCGCAGGCGGAGAACTTCCGCAAGATGCTCCTCGCGATGGCGCGCGACGTGCGCGTGATTCTGGTGAAGCTCGCCGACCGGCTGCACAACATGCGCACCCTCGGTGCGGTGCCGCCCGAAAAGCGCCGCCGCGTGGCGCGCGAGACCATCGACATCTACGCGCCCATCGCGCACCGTCTAGGCCTGAACAACACCTATCGCGAACTGCAGGACCTGAGCTTCGCGAACTTCAATCCGAATCGCTACGCCACGCTCGAAAAGGCGGTGAAGGCCGCGCGCGGCAATCGCCGCGAAGTGGTCAGCAAGATTCTGGAAGCGGTGCAGCGCGCAATTGCCGACGCTAAGCTCGACGCCGAAGTCACCGGCCGCGAGAAGACCATCTTCAGCATTTACAAGAAGATGCGCGACAAGCAGTTGTCGTTCTCGCAGGTGCTCGACGTGTACGGTTTTCGCGTCGTGGTCGAATCGGCGCTCGAGTGCTACACCTGCATCGGCGCGCTCCATGCGCTCTACAAACCGGTTCCGGGCAAGTTCAAGGACTACATCGCCATTCCCAAGGTGAACGGCTATCAGTCCCTGCACACCACGCTCGTGGGCCCGTTCGGCGCGCCGATCGAGTTCCAGGTGCGTACGCGCAAGATGCACGAGATCGCCGAAGCCGGCGTGGCGGCGCACTGGCTCTACAAGAACGGCGGCGCCGATCTCAACGACGTGCAAAAGCGCGCGCACCAGTGGCTCAAGTCGCTGCTCGACATCCAGAGCGAGGTGGGCGACTCGAGCGAATTCCTCGAACACGTCAAGATCGACCTGTTCCCGGACGCCGTCTATGTCTTCACGCCGAAGTCCAGGATCATGGCGCTGCCGCGCGGCGCCACAGCGCTCGACTTCGCTTATTCGATCCACAGCGACCTCGGCAACCAGTGCGTGGCCGTGAAGATCAACAACGAGTTGCTGCCGCTGCGTACGGAACTGAAGAGCGGCGACATCGTCGAGGTGATCACGGCGCCGTACTCCAAGCCGAATCCGGCGTGGCTCGGCTTCGTGCGGACCGGCAAGGCGCGTTCGGCGATCCGGCACTACCTGAAGACGATGCGTCTCACGGAGTCGGTGCAGCTGGGCGAGCGGCTCGTCGATCAGGCGCTCAAGGGCTATGGCTACCAGCTTTCGGAGGTCACGCCGGAAGTGTGGGAGAAGCTGGTCCTGTGGACCGGCAACAAGAACCGCCAGGAAATTTTCGCCGACATCGGTCTTGGCCGGCGCGTGGCGGCGGTTATGGCCAAGCGCATCGAAGTGCTGATGAGCGGCCAGGACGCCGACGACGCCGAGCATCACCATCCGCCGCGCGACCCGAATGCGCCGCCGGCGCCGCCTGTCGTCATTACGGGCACCGAGGGCATGTCGGTGCAGCTTTCGGCTTGCTGCCGCCCGATTCCCGGCGACGACATCATGGGCTACATAGGCATCGGCCTCGGCATGGCGATCCATACGACCGACTGCCGCGTGGCACAGCGCATCCACCGGCGCGACCCGGGCCGCTGGATCGACGTGGCGTGGGCGCCGCAACCGGGGCGTCTGTTCGACGTCGCCGTCAAGGTGCTGGTCAAGAATACCAAGGGCGTGTTCGCGCGCGTGGCGGCCGACATTACGTCGGCAGACGCCAATATCGTGCACATCGCGATGGACGACGATCTGGCGCAGGAATCGAACATGTTGCGCTTCGTGATCCAGGTGAGCGATCGCGTGCACCTCGCGAACGTCATGCGCCGCGTGCGCACGAATCCGGACGTGATGCGCATCGCGCGCGAGCGCTCGAGCGACGACGGGCACCATCGCCACGACGGCGGCATGCGCATCGAGCGCGAGCGCGCGGATTATTGATCGGGGCGCGTGCGCCATCTTCCTTCGAACCGAAACGAGGGACTCGCAATGAACGTAGCTGAACTGACCGGCCTCGCACTCGATTACTGGGTGGCACGCAGCCTGCCGGACTTCGTGCGTGAAATCTATTTCACCGACAGCGGCGAGACCGTCGCCGTGCGCGGCAACGACCGCGGGCGCCCGTGGGATGGCCGCTTCATGCCCACCGATTCGTGGGAGGCGGCCGGCGTGGTGCTCGACCGCGCGAGGCGCGTGGAACTGCGCGAAGGCGAGCCAGCTTCTTGTGCGGCCGAGTTCGAGGGTGAATCGCGTGCAGTGCAAGCCTACGGAGAAACCACGCGCGAGGCGCTGCTGCGGGCGTTTGTCGCGAGCCGCTTTGGTGAGACGGTAGGGGAGATGCTGCGTCAGCCCCAGGCATTGCTAGGGATGGGCATGGAGCCGGTGGCGGAGCCCAGTGCGATTGGCGACGTGGAGGACCTGCCGCGTCCCGACGCCCAGATTGGCGATATCGGCGCGCCACCGCGTTAGGCTCCGCTTCTCGCGCGAACCCTGCGCAGCCAATTCAGCAGCTGAAAAGACAAAGGGCCTTTCCATTCGGAAAGGCCCTTTATTTGGTGGCGCGGCTGGCAGGATTCGAACCCACGACCCCTTGGTTCGTAGCCAAGTACTCTATCCAACTGAGCTACAGCCGCACGCTAAAACGATACTACTTAGTACAGTATACTGCTTGAAACCCTTCCCGGATCGAACAGACGAGAAACGTTTCGAATAAGTGGCGCGGCTGGCAGGATTCGAACCCACGACCCCTTGGTTCGTAGCCAAGTACTCTATCCAACTGAGCTACAGCCGCACGCAGAAAAGAGATTATAGCAGGGCTTTAAAAAAAGGGAAGGCCCTGTCGTGATTTGTGTTGCGGCGAGGTTCGTGTACGCTGGTAGTCATGACTGAATCAGTACACGTACCGCAGTGATCCCATCATGAACAAGGCATTTGTCAAAGAATCGACCGACAACGACGACGACGATCTCGAAGCCGGTCTCCCGGAGATTCCCGCCGGCACGAAGAACTACATCACGCCCGCCGGCTATGAGCGCATGCGCAGCGAACTGCTGCACCTGATCGACGAGGAGCGGCCCGAAGTGGTCAAGCTCGTTTCGTGGGCGGCCTCGAACGGCGACCGTTCCGAAAACGGCGACTATATCTACGGCAAGCGCCGGCTGCGCGAAATCGACCGCCGCATCCGCTTCCTCACGAAACGACTGGATCTGGCCGAAGTCGTGGACAGCAGCCGGCAGGAGAGTGTGGACCAGGTGTTCTTCGGCGCGACCGTCGAGTACGGCACCGGGGACGGCGAGGCGCATTCGATCACGATCGTCGGCATCGACGAGGTCGATCTCGACCTCGGCCACGTGAGCTGGGTGTCACCCATCGCGCGGGCGCTTCTGAAGGCGAAGATCGGCGATCAGGTCACGCTGCACACGCCGGCGGGGCCGGAGCCGATCGACGTCCTGGACGTGCGCTATCCGCCGCCGCGAGGCTGAGCGTATCGGTTGCCGCAGAAATAAGAAAAGGCACCCGCGGGTGCCTTTTTCCGCTGCAGTGCTGGCCGAGACGGCCAGCAGCGTGCTGCTTAGAAGCGGTGACGCATACCGACCGTCACAGCAACCTGGTCTTGACGGGTCGAAGCCGAACCCAGACCGTTCAGGTACGCGCCGATACCGTCCTGGTTCGACGACACGTGCTGCCAGTCGCCTTGCAGGTAGACGTCGGTGCGCTTCGACAGTGCGTAGTCCGACTGCAGTGCGACCGTGTTGTAGTTCGGGTTCACGCCGCCGCCGAAGTTCGCACGGGTGTACGTGTACGCGCCAGCCAGGCTCAGGGCCGGGGTCAGAGCGTAACGGATGTTGCCTTCAAAGTTCTGGAAGCGTGCGCTGTTACCGCCCAGCGAGATGCCCTTGCTCGTACCCGACTGCGCCGGCGAAATGTTGATCGCGTTGCCCAGTTGGGTTTGCGTGTAGACGAAGCCAGCCGTTGCCGGGCCGAACGTGTAGTTCACGCCGCCGCCGAACGTGCTTTGGCGGCCTGCGCCGAACGTGTAGTCGCCCGCTTGCGCGCCCGAGAACGAAGACGAGTTGAACTGCTGGTTGTTGATGTTGTTGTTTGCGTGCAGGTAAGCAGCTGCAACGTTCAGGCCGGCGTAGTTATACGTCGCGCCGAAGCTGTACGCACGGTTGTTCGCGAATTCGGTGCTGTTCGAGAACGAGTACGTGCCGCCGAACTTGAAGCCAGCGTAGTTGACGCTCGAGTACTTGATCGTGTTGTTGAAACGGACCGAGTTGTTCAGATTGTCGTTGTCATACGGGTGGGCAGCGATCGTGCCACCGTATTGCGTGCCGGTGTTCGACAGCGGTGCAAGGTAGTCGACCACGGAGTCGTACTGGCGACCGAGGGTGACCGCGCCGAACTGGTCGCTTGCCAGACCGACGAACGCCTGGCGGCCGAACATGCGGCTCGACTGGCCAAGCGTACCGTTCTGGATGTTGAAGCCGTTTTCCAACGTGAAGATGGCCTTCAGACCGCCACCGAGGTCTTCAGCGCCACGCAGGCCCCAACGGCTGCCGTTGACGGTGCCGCTCGATGCCTTCCAGAGGCTGTGGCCGCCGGAGTTGTTTGCGTAGGTGATGCCTGCGTCGATCAGGCCGTACAGCGTAACGCTGCTTTGCGCGTGTGCAGCCGTTGCAAAAACGCCCGTCAGGGCGGCGACCATGAGAGTCTTTTTCATCTTTGTAACTCCGAGAACAGAGGTGGGTTTCGTTGAACCCTGTTTGGGAAACCGACCATGCGAAGCGCAGCGAGAGGCAAAGTTCGCGTGGTACGAATTAATCAGTCCGAGACAATCAGTCCGAGACGGTTTCCAGACAGGCAGAGTGTAGAGAGGGTGCTCGAAGAGGGGGTATTCCGAATTCCGCAATAAAGTATTGCGATATCGGAAATGATTATCTCGCTCGTCTTAAGCCCTGCTGGTAAAGGCTTTGAGCGGATTTCTCGGGAGAGGGATGAAACTGTCAACCGATCGAGCGTTGTGCGATCGCTACAACAATCGGTTGCGGAAAACGGCCTAAAACGATTTCAACTGATTATTGCGCGCAGCGTAACAGATGATTGCGCGCCGTATACTTAATCGTGAGACCTGGCTCCGGCTATACTTCAATCGCTGCTTTCCGAAGCAGACTTTTTCGTTGACGAAAAAGATCTCCAAACCTTTGTCGGCGCGGCCTTTTCAGCCGCGCTTTTTTTTGCCTGTCTTCAGCCACGCGCGCTACGCGTACCTTATCGGGTGCCCGCATGCGGCGGTTCCGGCTGCAGGCTCCAGTCTTCCATTACGTAGTGCCTGGCGTCCATAGGGGAACACAGCAGGTTGTGCCAGTGGTCCCCATGCCATGCGCCGTAGGTTTCGGCTTCTTCAGCCGTTGGCGCAATCCCGTCCGTTTGTACGAGCCAGTGAATCCATCGCTGCAGAGCTGTCAGCATGATGACCTCCGATGCCGCTAACAATATGAATCATGAATTGAATGTATTACTCGAACAACCGGGAGAAACACTTACGTTTGACACGAATTGTTACACTTCGGGAAAACTTCCCGGTAGAAATGACGTGAGCGAGATAATCGGGTAAAAACGACGTACTTTTATATATTCATTCGGATGGCATACAGTTTTCTTGCCGCTTTTTGATGCGTACCGCTTTTATCGCTGAATCGGGAATGCTGTTATAAAAAATTCGCTTGACTGGCGATTGTCGTTCCCCGTATAACGGCAAGGCTGATTTTCGTTCTGCTGCATTTCAAAACCTGGAATTCGCGAAGCGGGACGGCGGGAATTGGCTGGATACGGCGTGAGGGTTATTACCCGCGTCATTAAAATCTCGAGGGAAACTGAAACATGGAAACCGGTATCGTCAAATGGTTCAATGATGCGAAGGGCTTTGGCTTCATCACGTCTGACGCGGGCGGCGACGATCTGTTCGCGCACTTCTCGGAAATCCGCGCCGACGGCTTCAAGTCGTTGAAGGAGAACCAGCGTGTGTCGTTCGACGTCAAGGTCGGTCCGAAGGGCAAGCAGGCCGCGAACATTCAGCCGCTGTAAGTACAGCGTGCGAGCGCTCGCTACGCGTACGCTCATGCGACACCAGGCCCCGGGCAAACCCCGGGGTTTTTTATTTTGACATATTGATATTTAGTCAAATCTACTTGTCATGCTTTTAGTCGCGGAATTAATCGGGAAAACCCTGGAATCCGGGATTCTTCTGATTCGGGTTTTCACTAAAAGGCAAAAGTCGTAGTTGCACTGCCGGAACCGTCGGCGCATGGCGTCCAAACGGTGCATACTTGGGCCGTTTTCCATTTCCCCTGTCGTTTTCCCATGTTTGAATCCTCCTCGAGCGCCGCACAGCCCGCCGGCGATCTTCCCATCGTCTTCGTGGACCTCGAGACGACCGGCGGTTCGCCAGGCGAGCACCGCATTACCGAAGTTGGCGTTGTAGAGGTGGCCCAAGGACAGGTGACACGATGGAGCACCCTCGTCGATCCCGGTCAGCCTATCCCGCCCTTTATCCAGCAGCTCACCGGTATTACGGACCAGATGGTGCGCGGCGCGCCGCGCTTCGACGAGATTGCCGCGGAACTCCACGAGCGACTCGCCGGCAAGCTCTTTGTGGCGCACAACGCGGCCTTCGATCGCGGCTTTCTGCGCGCAGAGTTCGAGCGTGCCGGTTATTCCTTCAATCCCGATGTGCTGTGCACCGTGCGCCTTTCGCGGGCGCTTTTTCCGGGTGAGAAGCGCCACGGGCTCGACGCGCTGGTCGAACGCCACGCGCTCGTGCCGTCCGATCGACATCGCGCGCTCGCCGACGCCGATCTCCTCTGGCAATTCTGGCAGCGGCTACCCGCGCTAGTGCCCGGGGAAGCGCTGGCGTCGCAGATCGAGCGTACGACGCGCCGCCACGTACTCGCCGGCGACATTACCGACGAACTCATCGACACGGCGCCGGCAGGCCACGGCGTGTATGCGTTCTATGGCGAGAACGACGTCCCGCTCTATGTGGGGCGCAGCGTGCGGGTGCGCCAGCGTGTGCGTGCGCATCTTTCGGGTGAGCGGCGCTCGTCGCGCGAACAACGGATGGCGCAGCAGGTCCGTCGCGTGGAGTGGCGAGCGACAGGCGGCGAGCTTGGCGCGCTCCTTGTCGAGGCGCAATGGATCGCCACGCTCAAGCCCTCGTTCAATCGCATGCCGCGTGTGTCGAAGCGCGACCCTGCCGACCTTGGGGCGGCGCCCTGGCCATTCGGCGGCGCAGTGGTCGTGCTCGAGCAGGACTCGACGAATGGCGCCGACGTTTATCACCTGATCGATCGCTGGTGCTATATGGGCGCCTTTCCCACCACTACCGAGGCTGAGGCGCTGGTGGACCACAGCGCCGAGCGGGTATTCGAGCTCTCGACCTGGCGCATCCTGCAGACGCACTTCGAACGCGGCCTTCGCGTGCAGGTGCTGCAGCCCTCCGAGGCCGACGGCCTCACGAGCGCGGCATAGCAGCGCTTAGGCGGTTCCGCCCACGCCGCCCGCTTCGCACACGTGTTCCAGCGCCTGATTCATCGCATTCGTGCGCGCGGAGTCGTATCGTGTGAGCTCCTTCCAGTTCGCCACCGTCCTTGCGACGCGCGCCGGGCAATCCGGTGCGCTGCGCAGCGGCTGCACGCGTGCGAGCGCGCCGATCAATTGTCCGGTGAGTCTGTCGAGTTGCGGCCGTGTCGCCGTAGCGAGATCGGGTGCCGGGTCGCTGGGCGCCTGGGAGGCACGCCACGTGTCGAATAGCGACTTCTGCATTTGCGTGCTGGCATCGATCTGATCGCGGAAGAATGCACGCGCAAACGCGGGATCGACGCCGGCTGCCGTGGCGCGCTTCTGCACGTCGGCGAGCAGGGCGTCTTCGCGGGGCGTATCGGTGATCGGCTTGTGATGCTGCCATTTCCAGTGCGCGACCGGTTCGGCGAGCGCCAGCCGCTGGGAAACGAGCGCGACGAGGTTGGTCAGGGCGGTGTCGTCACCGTCGGCGTGGACGGATGCGATCGGCAGGGCGAAGAGCAGCGCTGCAGCGCAACGCGCGCTCGCACGGGTCAGCAATGTCATCGAGTGGAAGAGAGACGCCGGCAATAAAAACCGAAGCATAGCCGGTTATGGCGCGCTTGGTCTAACGGCGCTGAGGTCGAACCTTCGAGATGGTCGCATCGAGGCGCGCCCGCGATCGAGCGCGCCGGGTGCAAGCTGCTATTGCGCAAAACTGCGCGCAGCACGACACGCGCGTCCCCGAGCTACGCGTGTCTTTAGGCACACGAACGTCTACCGCGTGCTCGCGAGCGCGTACGTGTGCGTTTCCCCGTCACTTCTGTTCGTGTGCCTTGCGTTGCTCGTCGAGAAATGCGCGCACGTGAGCGGGCAATTCATCGCCGAGAAACTCAACGGCCACCGGTTCCGGATCCGGGCTGAAGACTTGGTCCGGGGTCGGAACCCTTGGCGGTTTGGCGTCCATGATCTTTCTCCTATGTAAGCCGATTATCCGGCTCGCTACTTCTGCTGCGCTAGTCCCGCTTACGGTAACAGTGCTTTTCTCGCACGCGTGTTGCTTCTTCGCACAGCGATACAAATGATTAACGGCGCGGGAATATAATTGTTGAGATGTCCTTCATACTGTCGCATGCTGCGTGAATCGCGCACGTCCCACCGCACGTCCCACGTTTCTCCCAACACTCCCGCGCAGCATCTGCTGCACTCGCACAACGCCACGAGCGCACTTCCCCTGGGTCTGAGCACGGCGCGGGTCCTGCCGCCTTGCCGCGTTCGTATTGCGCGACGCCGCAAGGGCGGGCCGGTCCCTCGGGGCTTGGCTTGCACATACCGTCTATGTACAACGGTCGATTATGCTTAGCCGTTGACGTCGAAACGTTAATAAGAATTAAAACTATGTAAGCGACCGTTTCTATCCAATTAGGCGATTAATACTTTGTTGCGCGTCATTTGGGCGCGATTAATGACCGAACGTGCGTAAATGGCCGCGCATTGGGGCGCGCCCTATTGATGCACTCCGATAATTCGTTACGTTTGGGCCTCCGGCGGCGCCGGCACGCGCTGCACGTGAGCATGGTTTGCGGGCGTCGCGCGCACGTCCACCTGACCGTGAATACGTGACTGGTGGACGTCCGCGAACATGTAGTACGGGAACGGGTGTGCGGGCTCGGAGGCCGCATCGAGACGCGCGACCAGTTCGGGCGCGAGCGTGAAGTCGAGCGCGCCAAGCGACTCTTCGAGTTGCTCCGACCTGGTCGCGCCCACGATGATGCTCGCCACGCCGCGCTTCTGATACAGCCAGTTCAACGCGACCTGCGCCATGGGCCGGTTGGCCTCGTGCGCGACCCGCTCGAGCTCGGCGACGATCGCGAAGTTGCGCGCCGAGAGCTTGTCGAAGCCGGGCGGCGGCTTGGCGCCCATCGTGTGCAAGCGGCCCGCACCGCTCACGCCTTCGCTTGCCTGCGACGGCCGATATTTTCCCGACAGCACGCCCATGCCGAGCGGACTCCAGGGCACGAGCCCCATGCCGAGTTGCGTCGCGAGATCGGCGAATTCGTGTTCCGCGTTGCGCTCGATCAGGGAGTATTCGAGCTGCATGGCGGCTACCGGCTCGAAGCCGCGCCAGTCGGCCAGCGTCTGCGCGCGGCCCGCGTACCAGGCGGGCACGTCGGAGAGGCCCACGTAGCGGATCTTGCCGGCGCGCACGGCGTCGTCCATGGCGCGCATCACTTCGTCGACGGGCGTCATACGGTCCCACGTATGCAGGTAATAGAGATCGATGTAGTCGGTGCCGAGGCGTTTGAGCGAGCCGTCGAGCGCACGCAGCAGGTTCTTGCGATGGTTGCCGCCGGCGTTCGGATTGCCCGCTTGCGCGTTGTATGAATACTTGGTGGCGATGACGAGTCGCTCACGCAGACCGCGTGCCGCCGCGAAGCGCCCGACCCAGGTTTCGCTCGTGCCTTCTGTATAGAGATCGGCGGTATCGATGAAATTGCCGCCTGCGTCGACATAGAGGTCGAAGAGTCGCTGTGCGGCGGCTTCGTCGGCGCCCCAGCCCCATTCGGTGCCGAACGTCATCGTGCCGAGGGCGATGGGGCTGACGCGTAGGCCCGAGCGGCCGAGCAGGGTATAGCTGTCGAGTTTCATGGCGGTTTCCTCAAAGAGTGATTGGCGAACGCGAACTCATCTTGCGCTATTCCTTTTTGTGGAAAAATCGGGTTCACCTGAAAGCACTGTGAAGTCAGGCTTCACAATGGAGACGAGATGAGCCCGGTTTCCACTCCGGCGTTAGCGCCGCCCGTCACCTCGGGACTGGCGGGACGCCTGCCTGCACTGCTGGCGGTGGCTGCTGTCGCGCGCCACGGCAGCTTCACGCGTGCGGCGTCCGCCGCGGGCTTCTCGACGTCGGCGCTATCGCAAACCGTGCGTGCGCTCGAAGCGCAACTCGGCGTGAGGCTCTTCAATCGCACGACGCGCCGGGTCGCGCTGACCGAGGCCGGCGCGCAGTTTCTCGCGCGCGTCCAGCCCGCGCTCTCACAGATCGAGGCGGCGTTCGAGGCGCTCGACGCCTCGCGCGACGCGCCGGCCGGCACGCTGCGCATCAACCTGCCGCGCGTGGCGAGCGAGCTGCTCGTCATGCCGCACCTCGCGGAATTCATGACGCGTTATCCGCAGATCAAGCTCGAACTCGCGCTCGACGATGGTTTTGCCGATCTGGTCGGCGACGGGTTCGATGCAGGCATTCGCCTGGGCGAATCGGTTGCGCCGGGCATGGTGGCGGTGCCGATCGGCGGGCCGATTCGCATCGTCGTGGTGGGCTCGCCCGCATACTTCGAACGCCACGGCCGGCCGGTCACCCCCGACGACCTGGCCGCGCATGATTGCCTGCACTATCGCTTCACGACGGGCGGGGTCTACCGATGGGAGTTCGCGCAGCCGGGCGACCTTGGGCGCGTGTTCGAAGTGGTCACCGAGGGCCGCTTCGTGACGAACGATCTGCGTACCATGGTGCGCGCCTCGGAGCAGGGCGTGGGTCTTCTGCACGTGATCGAGGATTACGTGCGCGCGCCGCTGGAGGAAGGCCGGCTCGTGCCGGTGCTCGAGCCGTGGGGCGCATCGTTTCCGGGGTTCTATTTGTATACGGTCGGACGTGCGCAGTTGCCGCCCAAGCTGCGTGCGTTCATCGACTTTCTGCGCGAGAAGCGTGAGGGCGCTTAAGCTCAGGTAGCGCGACTTGGGGGGCGATGGGAGGATGGGATGGCAGAGGCGGGCGAGGCCGCTGCGCGCACGCCGACGCCACAAAGCAAAAAGCCCAGTCGAAGACTGGGCTTTTTGCTTTGAATCCTGGTGCCGGAAAGAGGAATCGAACCCCCGACCTTCGCATTACGAATGCGCTGCTCTACCGTCTGAGCTATTCCGGCGCGCATCAGAGAAGAAAGATTATAGGAAGTCTCCGCGAACTATGCAAGCCCTTCCCTCCTCTTTTTTCATTTTTTCGCTTCGTGGTGGTAGCGCGTGACGCGCTCGACCTCGCTCTTCGAGCCGAGGAACACGGCAACGCGCTCATGCAGGCTCTTCGGCTGGATGTCGAGAATGCGCTCTTCGCCGTTGGTCGCCATGCCGCCTGCCTGTTCGACGATGAACGACATCGGGTTCGCTTCGTACATCAGGCGCAGCTTGCCGGGCTTGGACGGATCGCGCTTGTCGGCCGGGTACATGAAGATGCCGCCGCGGTTCAGAATGCGGTGCACGTCCGCGACCATCGAGGCAATCCAGCGCATGTTGAAGTTCTCGCCGCGCGCGCCGTCCTTGCCGGCGTTCAGCTCGCCGATGTACTTCTGCACCGGCTCATACCAGTGGCGTGCGTTCGACGCATTGATCGCGTATTCGCGCGTCTCTTCCGGAATGCGCATGTTGCTCTGCGTGAGCACCCACGAGCCCAGTTCACGGTCGAGCGTGAAGCAGTTCACGCCGTGGCCGGTCGTGAGTACGAGCACCGTTTGCGGGCCGTACACGGCGTAGCCTGCGGCGACCTGCTTCGTGCCGGGCTGCAGGAACGATTCCTCGGTTGCCTGCTGGCCGTCCGGGCAGCGCAGCACCGAGAAGATCGTGCCGATCGACACGTTCACGTCGATGTTCGACGAGCCGTCGAGCGGATCGAACACGAGCAGGTATTCGCCCTTCGGATAGTTGGCCGGAATCGGGAAGAACGTTTCCATTTCCTCCGAGGCCATCGCGGCGAGGTTGCCGCCCCATTCGTTGGCGTCGAGCAGGATTTCGTTCGAGAGGATGTCGAGGTTCTTCTGCACTTCGCCCTGGACGTTCTCGCTGCCGGCCGTGCCGAGGGCGTCACCGAGCGCGCCCTTGCTGACGTTGAAGCTGATCGCCTTGCACGCGCGCGCGACGACTTCGATCAGAAGACGCAGGTCGGCGGGCAGGTTGCTGTGCTGGCGCTGCTGCTCGATCAGGTACTTGGTGAGGGTGGTGCGACGTTGCAAAGCCATTGCAGTACTCCGGATACGCTTAGGGATGTCGCAATTCTACCCGCTCGACTGTGACCGCCCGCCGCACAGCCACGCAAAATAAAGCGCCGGGGCGCGGCTGGGCTTGCTGGAGCGGCTTTTCGCGCGGCGACGGATCGCTTCACCCCGCCAAAATAATCGTGAAAAAATGCGCAAAAAAACCGGCGCGAAGGCCGGTTCGTGTATCGCCGCGCGGCGCTGCCCGGCCGCCGCGCGTTGTTCGCCGAATCGCTATGTTTCGTCTGATCAAGCCAGCGCTTTTTCGACGATCTCGCGTACATCGCGCGATTTGGCTTCGGCGGCGACGCGCTCCAGCGCCGCTCGCATCGCGTCACGCAGTGCGGGCGTGAAGCGGCGCCACAGTTCGAGATTGCGGGCGAGGCGCGCCGCGACCTGCGGATTGAGCGCGTCGAGCGCGATCACCTGGTCGGCCCAGAACGCGTAGCCCGATCCGTCGGCGGCATGGAACTGCGCGGGGTTCGCCGCGCAGAAACTGAAGATCAGCGAGCGTGCGCGGTTCGGGTTCTTGATGTTGAACGCCGGGTGGCCCATCAGCGCGCGCACCGTTTCGATGGTCGGGCGTTGCGCAGTGCCCCGTTGCGTGGCTTGCAGCGCGAACCACTTGTCGATCACGAGCGGTTCCTTCTCGAAGCGCACGTAGAAGTCTTCGAGCGCGCGGCGCGCGACGTCGCCGCCCGTGGCCGCCTGCACGTTCAACAGCGCGGAAAGCGCCGCCGAACGGTCGGTCATGTTGTTCGCGGCGTCGTACTGCGCCGTGGCGAGCCGTACCGCTTGCGCGGAGTCGTCGAGTTCCGGGAGATACGAGAGCGCGAGGTTCTTCAACCCGCGGTGCCCGGCCGCCTCGGGCGTCGGCTCGTACGCGCCAGGCGTGACATTGCGCTCATAGGCCGTGAGCCATTCGCCTTGCAGCGCCGTTGCCAGTTGCTTGCGCACGAACTGGCGCGCGGCATGCACGGCGGCCGGATCGGATTCGGTCATCTGCTCGGCGAGATACGTTTCCGAAGGCAGCATGAGCGCAAGCTCGCGGAACGACGGCGAGAGCGATTCGTCGGTCAGCACGCGGCGGAAGGCATCGACGAGCGCGTCGTTGATGTCGAGCGGCTGGCCCGCGGCGGCGCGCCCGGCGAGCGCGAGCAGTTCGCGCGTGGCGAGGCGCTGGCCCGCTTCCCAACGGTTGAACGCATCGCTGTCGTGCGCGAGCAGGAACGCGAGTTCGTCGTTGCCGTAGTCGTAGTCGACGATGACCGGCGCCGAGAAGTTGCGCAGCAGCGAGGGCAGGGGCTTGGCCATCACATCGGCGAACGTGAAGGTCTGCTGTGTGTCGGTCAACTCCAGCACGCGCGTCGTGCCGTGCGCGGCGGCTTCGCCTTCGAGGCGCAGCGGCAGGTCCGCGCCGTCCGGGCCGATCAGGCCGATCGCAAACGGAATGTGCAGCGGGCCCTTCTGCGTTTCGCGCGCGGCGGGCGAACCGTTGGCGTAGCCCTGCGTGAGCGTCACGCTGTAGCAGCGCGTGCCTTCGTCATAGCTCGTGCTCACGCTCACGCGCGGCGTGCCCGCCTGGCTGTACCAGCGCTCGAACTGCGCGAGGTCGCGGCCATTGGCGTCGGCCATGGCGTGGCGGAAGTCGTCGCAGGTCACGGCCTGGCCGTCGTGGCGCTGGAAGTACAGGTCCATGCCTTTGCGGAAGCCATCGCGGCCGAGCAGCGTTTGATACATCCGCACGACTTCCGCGCCCTTTTCGTAGACGGTCATCGTGTAGAAGTTGTTGATCTCGACGTAGCTCTCGGGGCGCACTGGATGCGCCATCGGGCCTGCGTCTTCGGCGAACTGCATCTGGCGCAGCACGCGCACGTCTTCGATGCGTTTAGTCGCGCGCGCCGCTTCGTTCTCGTCGCCGCCCGACATCGCCGCCGAGAACTCCTGGTCGCGGAACACCGTGAGGCCTTCCTTCAGGCTCAGCTGGAACCAGTCGCGGCAGGTCACGCGGTTGCCGGTCCAGTTGTGAAAGTACTCGTGGCCGACCACGGCCTCGATGTTGGCGAAATCGACATCGGTGGCCGTTTCCGGATTCGCGAGCACGTACTTCGTGTTGAAGATGTTGAGCCCCTTGTTCTCCATCGCGCCCATGTTGAAGTCGCTCACGGCGACGATCATGAAGCGGTCGAGATCGAGCTCGAGGCCAAAGCGCTGCTCGTCCCAGTGGATCGAGTGGACGAGCGAGTCCATCGCGTGGCGCGTCTTGTCGAGATCGTGCGGCTCGACCCAGACCTGCAGCAGCTTTTCCTTGCCCGAGCCGCTCTGGATGCGCTCTTCCAGCGCCACGAGCTTGCCCGCCACGAGCGCGAACAGATAGCTCGGCTTGCGGAACGGGTCTTCCCATTTCGCATAGTGACGGCCGTCGGGCAGCTCGCCTTCGGCGATCAGGTTGCCGTTCGAGAGCAGCACCGGGTAGGCGGTCTTGTCTGCGCGCAGCGTCACCGTGTAGGTCGCCATCACGTCGGGCCGGTCGAGGAACCAGGTGATGCGGCGAAAGCCTTCGGCTTCGCATTGCGTGAAGAAGTTGCCGCTCGACACGTACAGGCCCGAGAGCGTGGTGTTGGCGGCGGGCGCGCACGCGCCGGTGAGCGTGAGTTCGAAAGCTTCGGGCACGTTCTCGATCGTGAGCCCGTGTTCGTGTGCGCGCACATTCGCGTAAGGCTTGCCCTCGATCGCCGCGCCGATGAATTCGAGTTGCTCGCCCATGAGTTCGAGATGCGCGGTGGGCTGCGCGTCGGGATTGCGACGCACGCGCAACGTGCTCTTGACGATCGTGCGCTCGGGCACGAGGTCGAATTCGAGGTCGACGGTATCGATCAGAAACGCGGGCGGCGCGTAGTCTTCGCGGCGGATCACGGTGGGCGTGGCGGTATCGGACATGGTCTGGATAGGGGCGGGTCGGATCGGGGGGGATCGCTCGGTGTTGATCGAATGGGCCGGCCGCGGCGGCGTGCGCGCCAGCGGGCGCTGCCAGCCGTCGCGGGGGCGCGGCGGATCGCCTCATTGTACAAAGGCTCGGGCCGCTTTGTCCGTCGGGGCACGGCCGCCGAACTTTCGCGCCGGGCCGCAAGTCAGTATGATCAGGCCCTGCCGCGCGGCTGGCGGAGCGCAAAACAAGACACGACCGGCGCGCAATGCGCACGGAGCGGACACGGAATAAGCGCGGCGCAACGATCGTATCGGAGAGAGCGGCCCCCACGACTGCACTTTTCCAACTGAAGCAACCCTGCTACGAGAAGACCATGATGCACGACAGATGGACCCGCCGCGCCCTCCTGATGCTGGCGGCGCTCGCTCTCACGCTCTCCGGCTGCACGACGTACGTGACGAGCCAGGTGACCGCTTTCTCCGCATGGGACGGCGGCAGCGACGCCGCGCGCACCTTCGCGTTCAAACGCAGCCCCGAGCAGAACCAGAGCATCGAGCAGAGCACCTACGAGCAGTTCGTGGCCAACGGGCTCGCCATGCACGCGTTCCGCCTCGTGCCCGAGCCGCAGGCGCGCTATCTGGTGGGCCTCGCCTACGGCAGCCGCACCGACACGGTGACGGTCGCGCAGCCCGTGTTCTACAACCCCTGGCCGGGCCCGTACTGGGGGCCGTGGAACCCGTGGGGCGCGTGGGGACCGTATCAGCCCGCCTACGTGAACCAGAGCTATCCGGTGTATTCGCATGCGCTCGGCATTCGCATCACGGAAAAGGCGAGCGGCAAGGAGATCTATAACGTGCAGGCGCGCACCTCGGGCGACGATCCCTCGCTCGTGCGAGTGATGCCATTTCTCGTGCAGAGCGCGCTGGGGAATTTCCCGCTGGCCAACGGCACGGTCACGGAGGTCAAGATCCCGGTCGGCAAGAACGGCGGCGCTCCGAACGAGACAGCTGCTGCGGCGGGTGCGGGGCAGGGCGGGGCGGCCGCGACGGGTAACGCGCCGGCGAAATAGGCACGTATCGTCGTGCTCGCCCAGTAAGCGACGCGCCGGGCCTCGTGTCCGGCGCCCAGGCGCGGATTGCAGTCTGACGCTTTTTCCTGCAACCCGCGCTGGGCGGGGCTTTCAGCGCCGCGCGCCGTCGCGGCTGTGCACGCGTTTGCCTGCCGCGTAGGTCTCGAACACGGCGCGGTCGTCGCCGAGCAGGGCGAGCGCGAACAGCAACTCCTCGAGCGATTCGGCGCGCGCCGTGCGCCGCGCGAGCAGCGGCGTGGCCTGCGCATCGAGCACGACGAAGTCCGCTTCGCTGCCGGGCGCGAGCGTGCCGATCTTGTCGGCGAGATCGAGCGCCTGCGCCGCGCCCGCCGTCGCGAGCCAGAACATGCGCGTGGCCGTGAGGTGGTGGCCGCCCATGCGCGCGACCTTGTGCGCCTCGTTCATGGTTTGCAGCATGGAGAACGAGGTGCCGCCGCCCACGTCGGTGGCGAGCGTGACGGGCATCGACGATTCGCCCGCCTTGTCGAAGTCGAACAGACCGCTGCCGAGGAACAGGTTCGAGGTCGGGCAGTGCGCGGCGACGGTACCCGTATGCGCCATGCGGCGGCGGTCTTCGTCGTCGAGCCAGATGCAGTGGCCATACACGGCCCGCTTGCGCAGGAGTCCGTAGTGATCGTACACGTCGAGGTAGCTGCGATGGCCCGGGAACAGTTCCTTGACCCACTTCACCTCGTCCGGGTTTTCGGCCACGTGGCTCTGGATGAAGATATCGCCATGCGCCTTCGCGAGCGCGCCGCACGCCTCGAGCTGCGCTTCGGTCGAAGTGGGCGCGAAGCGCGGCGTGAGCGCATACATCTGGCGCCCGCGGTTGTGCCAGCGCCCGATCAGCTCGGCGCTGTCGTCGTAGCCCGTTTGCGGCGTGTCGCGCAGGAACTCGGGGCAATGGCGGTCCATCAGCACCTTGCCCGCGACCATGCGCAGGTTCTTCGCTTCGCTCGCGGTAAAGAGCGCGTCGGCGGACTGCTTGTGGACGGTGCAGTACACGAGCGCCGTAGTCGTGCCGCAGGCGAGCAGCTCGTCGACGAAAAAGCGCGCCGTGTCCTGCGCCACCGCTTCGTTTTCGAAGCCGCGCTCGGTCGGGAACGTGTATGTGTTCAGCCACGGCAGCAGACCCGGCGCGGGCGAGGCGATCATGTCCGTCTGCGGGTAGTGGATGTGCGTGTCGATGAAGCCCGGCACGATCAGCTTGTCGCGCAGATTGTGGACCGTCGCGTTTTCATCGACGCGCGACTTGAGCGCGGACCACGCGCCCGAGGCGACCACGTGGCCGTCTTCGACGATCACGACGCCGTCCTCGTCAAAGACAGCGGCGTCGGACGATTGCGCAGGGTCGCCTGTGAACGTCAACAGTTTCGCGCGGTAAGCCGATTGAGTCATGGGAACTTCGTCTCCGAAAAATTCAGGTATTCGTCCAATGCATGCCCGCATGGCGCGTGCCGCTCCTGAAAACGTGTCGACCAGAGTTGGCGCTTCAGCGCTTACTCTGGTCCCATGCCAGAAAGGCACGCGCGAGGGCCCACGGTCCGGCGCTCGCGCGCTGGACCGGATTCGTGTGACAGCCCGGGCTGGGGCTTGCTGTGCGAACGAGTCCGCTTTTCAGTTTGCGCCTGAGTCGACGCTTAAGCCGTTGCGCGACGCCAGTTCGCGTCGAGCTTCGCGATCAGCGCGGCGCGCTCTTCGGGCGTGACGAACGACGCCTCGAAGCCGTTGCGCAGGATCGTGTACACCTCGTCGTCGTCGAGCTCGAGCGCTTCGATGATGGCGCGGTAGTTCTCGTTGACGTAGCCGCCGAAGTAGGCGGGATCGTCGGAATTGACGGTCACTGCGACGCCCTTGTCGAGCAGAGCCTTGAGCGTGTGCTGCGTCATGTCGTCGAACACGCACAGCTTGGTGTTCGAGAGCGGGCACACCGTGAGCGCCACGCGCGTGTCGGCCAGACGCGTGACGAGCGCCGCGTCTTCGATGCTGCGCACGCCGTGATCGACGCGGTCGACCTTGAGCAGGTCGAGCGCTTCGTAAATGTAGGACGGCGGGCCTTCCTCGCCTGCGTGCGCGACGAGCTTCAGCCCCAACGCCCGCGCCTTCTCGAACACGCGCTCGAATTTCGAAGGCGGATGACCGCGCTCCGACGAGTCGAGGCCCACGCCGATCAGGCGCGCATAGCGCTCGAACAGCGGGCGCGCGGCTTCAAAGGTGGCGAGCGCATCGGCTTCGCTCAGGTGGCGCAGGAAGCACAGGATCAGCTTGCTCGTGAGGCCGCGCTTTTCGGCGTCGCCAAGCGCACGGTCGATGCCCGCGACCACGGTTTCGATCGGCACGCCGCGTTCGGTGTGCGTTTGCGGATCGAAGAAAATTTCGGTGTGCACGACGTTGTCGGCGAGCGCGCGCTCGCAGTACGCCATCGTCATGTCGTAGAAGTCCTGCTCCGAGAGCAGCACGCTCGCGCCCGCGTAGTAGATGTCGAGGAACGACTGCAGGTCGGTGAACGCGTAGGCGGCGCGCAGCGCGTCGATCGAGTCGTAGGCGAGCTTCACGTTGTTGCGCTGCGCGAGCGCGAAGATCAGCTCGGGTTCGAGCGAGCCTTCGATATGGATGTGCAGCTCGGCCTTCGGCGCATTGGCGGCCTTTTCGACGAGCGCCTTTGCGTTGGCGGCGGTGTTGGCGGTGGTCGTGATCGTCATGTTAGGTTCGATTCGCTGATGGGTTCTTCAGTGTTTGACATCACGCGGAATGGGTGGCGGGGGCATGCGCCGCGCTCGCCCGCTTCGCCGCTTCGATCGCCTGCAGCAGTTGCGCGGCGGCCGACACGGCGATGACTTCGGGCGACTTGTCGACGATACCGTCCACGCCGAGCGGGCAGTGCATGCGCGCGATCTGCATGGGATCGATGCCGCGCGCGGCGAGCCGGTGCTCGAACTGCTTGCGCTTCGTGTGCGAGCCGATCATGCCGAAGAACACGAAGTCGCCGCGGCGCAGGATGCGCTCGGCGAGATCGAGGTCGCGCGAATGATCGTGCGTCATCACGATGAAGCTCGTGCCGGGCGGGGCCGTGTCGACGGCTTCGTCGGGCGCGTCGTTGGCGTCGATCGCCACGTTGGGCGCGTTCAGCAGCGCGAACGCCTCGGGCGTCGGAAACGCCGCGTCGCGCTCATCGACCCACAGCACGCGGCAGGGCAGCGTGCCGAGCACACGCACGAGGGCCGCGCCCACATGGCCCGCGCCGAACAGCACGACGGGAAAGTCGTTCGGCGCGATGGTTTCGGTCAGGAGCAGCGCGCCGCCCGTTTCCCAAAGCAGGCAGTCGGGCGCTTCCACGCCCGGTTCCGGCTCGGACAGCATGGCCGGATCGGCCGCGGTGCCTTCGCCCTCCGGGCTCCCGTTCCGCGAGGAGCGAAATGATACGCTACGCACGGTCGACGCGCCTGCCGCGAGGCGGCGCGCGAGCGTGGCGAGCCAGCCGAGGTCGGCCACGTCGAGGCGCTCGAACGCGAGCACCACGGCGCCGCCGCAGCACTGGCCGAGGCTCGGCCCGAGCGCGAGACGCTCGAGGCGTCGCGCGTGCGGCGTGCGCATGCCGTCGCGCAGCACCTGGCGCGCGATTTCGATGGCCTTCCATTCGAGGTGGCCGCCGCCGATGGTGTGGCGGGCCGCTTCGCGCGTGACGATCATCTTCGTGCCGGCCTCGCGCGGCGCCGATCCCTCGACGCGCGCAACGGTGACCAGCACGGCGGCGTCGCCGTGCGCGAGCAGTTGCTGCAGATCGGAAAGCCAGGTTTGCATCTGGCGCTTCTCCCTACGGGGCGGCACGTTCTTGCCTGTGCCGCCGGTTAATCTTCGTGGCCTCGCGCGGGCGGCGCTTCGCGGTTGGAGTGTGCGAGGCGCCGGCCGGTTCGCGCGGTCAGTTCATTTTGCGGCTGTTTGCCTGCAGCGCGTCCAACGCATCGAGAATCGCTTCAGGCGTCGCGGGCGCACGCAGCGGCGCGGCCTCGCGCGCCTCGGGCACCGCCGCGCCCACGGCCTCGCGAATCGCGAGAAACACCGAGAACGGCAACAGCAGGGGCGGTTCGCCCACGGCCTTCGAGCGGAACACCGTCGGTTCCACGTTGTCGTTGCCGCCGCTGCGATAGAGCCTCACGTCGAACGCCTCGGGCGTGTCGCTCACCGCTGGAATCTTGTAGGTGGACGGGGCATGCGTCATGAGCCGCCCGTCGCGGTTCCACCAAAGCTCCTCGGTGGTGAGCCAGCCCATGCCCTGAATGAAGCCGCCTTCCACCTGGCCGAGATCGATGGCCGGATTGATCGACTGGCCCGCGTCGTGCAGCACGTCGGCGCGCACGAGCTTCCATTCGCCCGTGAGCGTATCGACGACCACTTCGGACACCGCTGCGCCATAGGCGAAGTAATAGAACGGATGGCCGGTCAGCGTACGTGCATCCCAATGCACTTTGGGCGTGGCGTAGAAGCCATCGGACCACAGTTGCACACGCTTCATGTAGGCGAGTTCGACGAATTCGCCAAACGCAATCGCCTTACCGTTCGCTCGCACCTGGCCATCTTCGAACGCGACGTCTTCGGGCGAGCCGCCGTATTGCGCCGCCGCGAAGGCCGCGAGGTGCGCGCGGATCGTGAGCGCTGCGTCTTCGGCGGCCTTGCCGTTGAGATCGCTGCCCGTGGAGGCGGCCGTCGCCGACGTATTGGCGACCTTCGAGGTATCGGCGGCGCTCACGCGCACGCGTGCGAGCGGCAAGCCGAGCGTGCCCGCCACGACCTGCGCGACCTTGGTGTTGAGCCCCTGGCCCATTTCCGTGCCGCCGTGGTTCACGAGCACCGAGCCGTCGCGGTACACATGCACGAGCGCGCCCGCCTGATTCAGATGCGGCACGTTGAACGAGATGCCGAACTTGACCGGCGTGAGCGCCAGGCCGCGCTTGAGCACGGGGCTCGTGCGGTTGTACGCGGCGATGGCCGCGCGGCGCTCGTGATAGCGGCTCGACGCGAGCAGTTCGTCGGTCAGCGGCGCGAGCACGTTGTCCTCCACGCGCTGGCCGTACGGCGTGACATCACGCTCGCCGATGCCGTAATAGTTCGCGCGCCGCACATCGAGCGGATCGCGGCCCAGTGCGCGCGCGATCTCGTCGAGCATCACCTCCATCACGAGCGCGCCTTGCGGGCCGCCGAAGCCGCGAAACGCAGTGTTCGACTGCGTGTTCGTCTTGCAGCAGAGCGCGACGATTTCGACATCCGAAAGAAAGTAGGCGTTGTCGAAGTGGCATACCGCGCGCGTGGCGACCGCGCCCGAAAGATCGGCCGAATAGCCCGCGCGCAGCGCGATCTCGACGCGCGCGCCGAGCAGCCGTCCTTCGTCGTCGTAGCCCGCCTCGTACGTGTAGAGCGCGTCGTGGCGCTTGCCCGTGATCATGAAGTCGTCGTCGCGATCCGCGCGCAGTTTCACGGGCCGCTGCAGCTTGTGCGCCGCGAGCGCGGCGACGCACGCGAACAGCGCCGACTGCGATTCCTTGCCGCCGAAGCCGCCGCCCATGCGCCGGCATTCGCAACTCACGCGATGCGCGGGCCAGCCGAGCAGATGCGCGACGACCTGCTGCATTTCGCTCGGGTGCTGTGTCGAGCTGTAGACGAGCATGCCTGTCTGCTCCTGCGGGAGCGCGTAGGCCACCTGGCCTTCGAGATAGAACTGCTCCTGGCCGCCCACGGCAAACGTGCCCGCGAGGCGATGCGGCGCCGCGGCGAGCGCGGCATCGGGTGCGCCGCGCACGAGACGCAGCGGCGGCAGCACGTAATGCTGGCGCGTGCGCGCCTCTTCGATGCTGAGAACGGGTTCGAGCGGCGCGTAGCGCACGACGTCTTCGCTGGCGGCGAGCGCTGCAGCGCGGCGTGCGAGCTCGTGGCTCGTGGCGATCACCGCGAACACGGGTTGCCCGAGATATTGGACGACGTCGCTCGCGAGCACTGGATCGTCGTGCACGACCGGGCCGCAGTCGTTCTCGCCGGGGATGTCGGCGGCTGTCAACACCGCAAGCACGCCCGGCGACGAGCGCACACGGTCGAGATCCAGCGCGACGATGCGCGCGTGCGCATGGCGCGCCAGGCCGAGCGCCGCGTGCACGGTGCCGTGCAGTTCGGGGATGTCGTCGGTGTAGCGCGCCTCGCCGCTCACGTGGGCATCGGCGGATTCATGCGGCAGCGGTGCGCCGAGCGCGCGCTCGTGGGCGTGCTCATCGCCTTGCTGCGGGCGCATGACGAGCGCTTCGGCCTGATCGTTCATGGCGTGACTCCCGCGGCTGCAGTGCCCTGGTCATCGTCGTCGCCTTCGGCGAAAGCGAACGCGTTGACGTCGCACAGCGCGAGCGGGGCCTCGTCGCGCGTTTCGAGCCAGCAGCGCCACAGCAGATTGCGCGCGACCTTCAGGCGATAGGCACCGCTCGCGCGCATGTCAGTGAGGGGCTGATAGTCGGTGGCGAGCGCATCCATCGCGCGCTGCGCACTGGTTTCGTCCCAGCGTGCGCCGGTTAGCGCGGCTTCGGCAAGCGCGGCGCGCTGCGGGATCGCGGCCATGCCGCCGTAGGCGATACGTGCGCTCGCGAGTGTGCCGTCCTCGCGCACGTCGAGTGCGAACGCGGCGCACACCGCCGAGATATCCTGGTCGTAGCGCTTCGAGACCTTGTAGGTGCGAAAGCGCAGTGTCGGCGCGGGGCGCGGCACGCGGACCGCTTCGACGAATTCGCCCGCTTCGAGCGCGTTCTGCTGGTAGCCCGTGTAGAAGGCCGCGAGCGGCAGCGTGCGCACGTGCGCCGCGCGGCGCAGCACGAGCGTGGCATCGAGCGCGAGCAGCGCGGGCATGGAGTCGCCGATCGGCGAGCCGTTCGCGACGTTGCCGCCGAGCGTCCCCGCATTGCGAATCGGCAGCGAGGCGAAGCGCGCCCACAGTTCCGCGAGTTCGGGGTAATCGATGGCGAGCGCGGCGTAGGCAGCTTCGAGCGAGACGGCCGCGCCGATCGTGAGCGTCTGCGCGTCGCGCGAAACGGTCGCCAGTTCCGCGACGTTGCCGGTGTAGATGAGGTCGCCCAAGTCGCGGAACTGCTTCGTGACCCACAGGCCGATATCGGTGCTGCCCGCGAGCACCCGCGCGTCAGGATGCGCGGCACGCAGCGCCGCGAACGCGGCGAGCGTGCGCGGCGCGTAGAACGTGCTTTCACCGTGCGCGGCGCCTCGCACGTCGGGGCCGCGATATTCGAAGGTGCCGGTGCGCTGCAGCGCGCGCAGCTGCGCTTCGACGCGAGCGCGATCGAGCGCCACGCGTGCATGGCAGGTCTCGTCGAACATGCGCAGCGACGCTTCGATGATCGGCCGGTAGCCGGTGCAGCGGCAGAGGTTGCCCGAGAGCGCCTCGTTGATCTCCTCGCGGGTCGGCAGGCCCGCACCGATGGGCTGGTTCTCGTAAAGCGCCCACATGGACATGACGAAGCCCGGCGTGCAGAAGCCGCACTGCGAGCCGTGGCAATCGACCATCGCCTGCTGGACCGGGTGCAGTGCGCCGTCCGGCTGGCGCAGGTCTTCGACGGTATAGAGCGCGCGGCCGTCGAGGGTCGGCAGGAACTGGATGCAGGCGTTGACGGCCTTGAGCGCGAGATGACCTTCGCTGTCGAGTTCACCCACGACGACCGTGCACGCGCCGCAGTCGCCCTCCGCGCAGCCTTCCTTGGTGCCGCAGGCATGCAGATCCTCGCGCAGATGCTGAAGCACCGTGCGCGTGGGAGGCAGGTCGCGCACTTCGTGCACGGCGCCTCGGTGGAGGAAGCGGATGGTTTGCGTTGTCATGGTGAACCCGGGGACATTGCGGATCAGGCGCGCGTTACGAGAGGGGCGCGCCAACACCGGCCTCGCGCACGTAGATCGCCATCCAGTTCCGAAGATAGCACCGCTTGCCGCAGGAAAGTATTTCCCCCGCAAGATGGGGGTTATGTGACTTGGGTCATGACGCCGTCACAGCGCGCACGGCGGCGCAACGCCGTTGCGTGCGGCAATCGCGCCCGGATGGACGGGGAAGGTGCGCAAGTCGTGCGCGATTCGATGCTATGGTGCAAGGCTCACGCTCGCCTCGCGCTGGCGGGCGGGCCGCCCGATGGCTGGGCGGCGCAAGCGTTTGAAGAGCCGGCGGAGCCTGAAATGGCGCGGTGCGCCCTTTAACCGGTCAGCGGCGGATGCCGGGCCACGACACCTGGCGGCGCCGGTTGCGCCACAGGCTCAGAATCACGGCCAGGAACACGATGATGAAGGCGAGCAACGACCACACCGGCATGGTCAGGCCGAGCGTCGGCGGGTAGGTGGTTTCGCAAAGACCCTGGACCTTGAACACGCCGGGCAGCCAGTGCGCGAAAGGCAGGCTATCGACGATGGGCTGCAGCGTGTCGAAACCGCAGCTGTAGTTGGGGAACGCCTGCACCCAGACGAGCTTCGCGGACGCGACTGCGCCGCCTGCCGCCGAAAGCACCACGAGCGCTTCGAGCACGCGCACGCCGCGCCAGCTCGTCATACGCGCGCCGAGAAAGGCGAAGACCGCAATCAGGATCAGGAAATAGCGCCCCAGGATACACAGCGGGCACGGGTCCTGATGCTCGACATACTGGAAGTACAGGGCGCCGCCCAGGAGCGCGAGGCAGATCAGGCCAAGGAGGACCAGCAGGCCGCGCTCGCGGCGCAACAGCGCGTTATCGTCGTTCATGAGGCTCGTTCGTTCGGGTTATCTGGCGCAGCGCACAGGCGGCTGCGACGGCGTGACGGGATTCTAGCGCGAAGGTTGCGCGCGGCGCGGACGTGTCCTTGCCCGCGCGCAGGGGGGCTCAAGCGATTCCCGCTCAAATCAGCGCAGCGGCGCGAGCACGGCCTCGACGCCGCGGCCAATGGCGAGCAGCGCGTCATCGTTGTCGGGCGCGGCGGCGAGCATCAGCCCGACTGGCGCTGCGCCGTAGTGGTGGCATGGCAGCGAGAGCGCGCAGGCATCGAGGAAGTTGAACGCGCTCGGGTTGCGCAGCACGAGTGCATTAGTGCGCGCGAAGACATCGTCGTCGGCGGCAAGCGGGGCGACGGGCGGCGGCGCGATGGGGACAGTCGGCGCGATCACGGCGTCGAAGCGCGACCAGAGCGTAGCCTGCGCCTCAGCCATGACCGACGCGCGCGCGGCGATCAGATCCAGATAGTCGACGGCCGTCGCGTGCTCGCCCTTCAGGATGCGCACCAGCACACGCGGGTCGTACTGGTCCCGATGCTTCGCAATCAGCTCGCGGTGCCATGCATACGCTTCCATCGGCGAGAAGCCGATGCGGTTGATCTCGGCGAAGCGCTCGAAGGCGGCGAAGCGGACTTCGCTCACGATCGCGCCGGCGGCATCCAGATGCTTGAGCGCCGTATCGATCGTTTCCGCGACTTCGGGGTCCACGCCGTCGGTCACGTAGTGGGTGAGCACGCCGAGGCGTACGCCTTCGAGGTGGCGCGTGGCCGGTACGTGCGGCGCCAGCCCGGCGAGCACGCGGTCCGTGAGCGCGCAGCACGCCACCGTGTTGCCGATCGGGCCGAACGAGTCGAGCGTGGGGGAGAGCGGCACGCCGCCCGTTTTCGGAATGCGCCCGGCGGTGGGCTTGAAGCCCGTGAGACCGCAGAACGCGGCGGGAATGCGAATGGAGCCGCCGGTGTCGGTGCCGAGCGCGACGGCGGCCATGCCGTCCGCGACCGAGGCCGCCGCGCCCGAGGACGAGCCGCCCGCCACGCGCGCGTCGCCTGCCACGCCGCGGCGCCAGGGCGAGAGCGGCGTGCCGTAGTGCGGATTCAGGCCGAGCCCCGAGAACGCGAATTCGCTCATGTTGGTGCGGCCGATCAGCACCGCCCCCGCATGGCGCAGCCGCGCGACGGCGGTGGCGTCCTCTTTGGCGGGCGCCGCGTTCGCGAGCGCCGTGGAGCCCGCGCGCGTGACTTCGCCCGCCACGTCGAACAGATCCTTCACCGAGACGGGGATGCCCGCGAGCGGCGAAAGCACCGTGCCGGACGCGCGCAGGCGGTCGTGCGCGTCGGCGGCGGCGCGCACGCGCTCGGCGTCGACCTCCGTGAAGACGGTCGCGCCCTGGCCGGCCGGGTCGGCGATGCGCTCGAGCGCGGCTTCGGCGAGCGCGCGGCTCGTCGTGCGGCCCGCGGCGAGATCGGCCGCGAGCTGGGCGAGGGGAGGGAACGGGGTAAAAGCGGTGGTCATGGCGGCGGAAGACTCGGTCAATGCGCGGCGGCGCGCTGCGCGAAGTTCAGCAAAGCAGGCGGGCGGGCCGCCGGCGAAGGGCGCCGAGGGCGGTCGGCGCCTGCAAGGGTCGCATCATTGTAGGTCGGCTTTTTTCCTCGCGTGCGATTTGGCTCACGCCGTGCATCGGGTAACATGCTCAGACTCGATAGCTATTTGTAAGGAAAGACCTTCATGCACCACGGAATCGGCTTCATTCAGGACCTGGCAGTCGTGATGGCGCTCGCAGGCGTCGTCACCGTGCTGTTTCATCGCCTGAAGCAGCCGGTCGTGCTCGGCTATATCGCGGCGGGCGTGATCATCGGGCCGTACACGCCGCCGTTCCAGCTCATTCACGACGAGCAGACCATCCAGACGCTCGGCGAGCTCGGCGTGGTGTTCCTGATGTTCTCGCTCGGGCTCGAATTCAGCCTGCGCAAGCTCTTCCAGGTGGGCGCGACCGCCATCGTCGCGGCGCTCTCGGAAATCGTGCTGATGCTGTGGATCGGCTACGAGATCGGTCGCGCGTTCGGCTGGGCCACGATGGATTCCCTGTTCCTCGGTGCGATTCTCGCCATCTCTTCGACCACGATCATCGTCAAGGCGCTCTCCGATCTCGGCGTGAAGCGCGAGCCGTTCGCACAGCTCGTGTTCGGCATCCTGATCGTCGAGGACATTCTCGGCATTGCCATGCTCGTGCTGCTGGGCGGCATCGCGCAGACGGGCGAGCTTTCGCCGGGCATCGCGCTCATCACGCTCGGCAAGCTGCTGCTCTTCATGCTGGTCTCGCTGCTCGCGGGCATCCTGATCGTGCCGCGCGTGCTCGGCTATATCGCGCGCGTGGGCAACGACGAGATGCTGCTCGTCTCGGTGCTGGGCTTTTGCTTCGGCTTTTGCCTGCTGGTCGTGAAGCTCGACTATTCGATCGCGCTCGGCGCATTCCTGATCGGCGCGGTCATGGCCGAGTCGCGCCATCTGCACCGCATCGAGCATCTCGTCGCGCCCCTGCGCGATGCGTTCTCCGCCATCTTCTTCGTGACGATCGGGCTCATGCTCAACCCGCTCGTGCTGGTCGATTACGCCTGGCCGATCGCCGTGATCTCGATTGCCGTGGTGCTCGGCAAGCTCGTGTCGTGCGGCCTCGGCACCTTTCTCGCGGGCCGCGACGGGCGCACCGCCATGCGCGTGGGCATGACCGTCTCGCAGATCGGCGAGTTCTCGTTCATCATCGCCTCGCTCGGACTCACGCTGAAGGTGACGAGCGGGTTTCTCTATCCGATCGCCGTGACCGTCTCGGCCATCACGACGCTCACCACGCCTTACCTCATCCGCATTGCCGATCCGCTCTCGCAGCGCCTCGCGCGCGCCATGCCGCCCGCCGTCTCGAACGTGTTCGGCATGTACAGCCAATGGCTGCGCTGCCTCGTGCCGCGCTCGGACGGGCCGACGATCTTTTCGCTCACGAAGCGCATCGTCGTGCAGATTGCCGTGAATCTCGCGCTCGTCTCGGCGATCTTCATCGGCGTGTCGTATGGCGCGCGCTACGCGTCGCCGTTGCTTGCACACTGGATCGGCGACGAGCGCATTCAGCGCGTCGTGCTCTGGAGCGCCGCGCTCGTGCTCGCGATGCCGTTTCTCGTGGCGGTGTGGCGCAAGACGCAGTCGCTCGCGCTGTTGCTCGCCGAAGTGAGTGTGCAGCCGGAGAAGGCAGGGCGCTTCACACGTGCGATTCGTCATGTGATTGCGGAACTGGTGCCCGTGGTCTCGATGTTCGGCGTGTTCCTGCTCGTGGCGGCGCTCTCGGGGACGATCCTGCCGCCCACGGGGTTCCTCGTCGGCGTGCTGGTGTGCGCGGCGGCGCTGACCATGCTGCTGTGGCGCTGGTGCGTGAGGATCCACGCGTCGATGCAGATTGCGTTGCGCGAGACCTTCGACGAGCGTCCGGATGCCTGACCTGAGCACGGTCGAGACGCCGCTGGTGTGACGGGATGTGAGCAATTGTGTGCGGGGGTGGCGGCGGCGTGCCGTGCGACGGATAATCAAAGCCTGTTCATTCGTTCGCGCGCCGCGCGCCTGACCCCACGTCATGAGCGATAACAAATCAGACCAACCCGAGGTCCCTGACGGCGCAAGCCGTCCTGCCGATGCCGGTCCCGCCGGCGCTCCCGCGGCCCCGTCCTCTCCTCCCGCCGGTTCTCCCGGCACTTCTGCTGGTTCTCCCTCCGCATCGCCCTCCGGTTCACCCTCTGGGGAGGCCGCGCAACGTGCCTCGACCGACGCGCCCGAAAGCGCTTCGACCGTTACGCCCAGCGCTGGGGGGGCAGCAGCGGCTTCCACGCCCGGCGAGTTGCCGAAGCAGACGCCGGCGGGTACGACGCCGAGTATTCCGATCAGCGAAACCGCCGAGGCCGGCAAGGCCGCGCCCGCGCCGGCCCCGCATACCGAACCGGCGAGCACGGGCGAGGCGGCAGCGTCTGCTGCGCCGCAACGTCCTGGTGCCGCGCCGGCCGGCTTCGGCCAGGCACCCGACTTTACGGCACATCATCCTCCGCCGCCCGGTGCCATTCCGCCGGAACCGCCGCGCTATCTGCGCGCGAGCGATTCGGCCTGGGCGGTGTTCGGCCGCATCGTCGTGGCGCGAGCGCGGCAACTGTTCGACCGCGCCGGACAGCGCATCACGCAGCGCACGCTGCGCATCGGCGTCTCGGCGCGGATCTTCCACCCGGAGCCGGGCGCGCAAGGGCTGCGCGGCAAGACGTTGCAGTACCTGGAGGAATCGATCGCACACTGGGTGATGTCCCGGGACGTCATCGTGTTCATGATTCCGACGGTCGGGCACCAGGGGATGCTGCACCCGAGCAATATCCGCCTGCGCGATTACGCGAAGCACCTCGATGGCCTGCTGCTCCAGGGCGGCGCCGACGTCTCGCCGCAGACGTATGCGGAAATCTCGCCACGCCCCGAATGGCCGGGCGACCGTGTGCGCGATATGTACGAACTCGAACTGCTGCACGAGTTCGTCGAATCGGGCAAGCCGGTGCTGGGTGTGTGCCGCGGCTGCCAGCTCATCAACGTGGCGTTCGGCGGCACGCTTTACCAGGACATCGCGAGCGACGTGCCGACGGCCGGCGTGCACGTGAGCGAGCATTACGACCAGCATCGACACGCGGTCACGTTCCCGGAGGGCTCGACGTTCGCGACCATGTTCCCGGGGCGGCGCGAGGCGATCGTCAACTCGATTCACCATCAGGCCGTGAGGAATCTCGGACGCGATCTGACCGTCGAGGCCGTTTCGGCGGGCGACGGGCTCATCGAGGCGGTGCGTTACCGGCGCTCGCCGTTCGTCGTGGGCGTGCAGTGGCACCCGGAGTTCCATCGCGCAGGCGGTCCCGAACTGCTCGACTGCACGCCGCTGCTCGACACCTTCTTGCGAACCGCGCGCGAAACCCGCTTCTGATTGCCAACCACGCTGCAACCCCATCCCGGCCGCGCGCAACCTGCGTGCGGCTTTTTTATTTCGGTCGCCTTCCTCGGAGTCCTACCCGATTCCGAGCTCGTCGAGCCGGTATACGTAACGCAGTGCGGTAATGTCGATGCCGCCCATGCGGTCGGGCTCCGAGCCGGAATAGGTCCAACCCTGGCGCTCATAGAACGCAATCGCGGGCGTGTTGCCGTCGAGCACGTACAGATAGAGCTGCGTCTCGCCCTGGGCGCGCGCCCAGTCCTGCGCTGCGCGCATGAGCCGCTTGCCGACGCCGGTGCCCTGATGCGCCGGCAGCGCATGAAGATTGTCGAGCAACACGCCCCAGGGAGAGCCTGGCTGGCGTTCGACGCACACGAAGCCCACGGCCGCACCCGATGCAAGCTCGGCGATCAGAACGAGCCGCCGTTCGCCGCCTGGCGCCTCCATGCGCGCGCGCCAGTAAGCCGCGCGCTCGGCGTCGACTTCGCGCTCGAGAAACGCAGCGGGCAGCAGCGCACGATACGTGGCCTGCCAGCTTGCCGCGTGCATGGCGGCGAGCAAGGTAGCATCGGCGACGGTGGCCGGACGCAGCGTGAGGGCGGGGATTTCGGGCATGCGGATGGCGGACGTGTGGGCGTCTGGATCAGGGTGCGCGTCGGGGGCCGCGCGCCGAGCCCTGCTGCAAGATATTTTGCCCCATTCGAGGATATTCGCGGCGGGCTTGCCACGCATGAAAGCATGACGAAGTGAAATAGTAATAAAAATGGAAGAAATGACTTCCGTTGATGCTTTTTGCTAGCCTCTTTTAAGGAAATGCCCGAATATCTGAGTCCCGGCGCGTACCGCACAATAAAATGCCCGCGCGCGCGCCCGCGCGACCCTCGCTTTACCGCGAGTGATTGTTTTTCACTGTCCCGCGAGCCGCTCAGGTTTCCCGGACAGTCTCTTCAGAGAGTGTCATGTCTACCGCGTCCCACGCATCCCCAAGCGAATCAAAGTTCCGGACAGTTTTCCGCGTCGTCAGCGGCAACTTCCTGGAAATGTACGATTTCATGGTCTACGGCTACTACGCTTCGGCGATCGCCCGGACCTACTTCCCGAGTGACAATGCGTTCGCTTCGCTGATGCTCACGCTGTCCGTGTTCGGCGCAGGCTTCCTCGTGCGTCCGCTCGGCGCCATCATCCTCGGCGCGTACATCGACCATCACGGCCGCCGCAAGGGCCTCATGCTCACGCTCGGCCTGATGGCGTTCGGCACGCTCGCGGTTGCCGTCGTGCCGGGTTACGCGACCATCGGCATACTCGCCCCGGCGCTCGTGCTGGTGGGGCGCCTGCTGCAGGGCTTCTCGGCGGGCGTGGAACTGGGCGGCGTCTCGGTCTATCTCTCCGAGATCGCGACCAAGGGCAACAAGGGCTTCTACGTCTCGTGGCAGTCGGGCAGCCAGCAGGTCGCCGTGGTGTTTGCCGCGCTGCTGGGCGTGCTGCTGCATCGCCTGCTGCCGGTCGAGCATATGACGAATTGGGGCTGGCGTGTGCCGTTCCTCATCGGCTGCCTGATCGTGCCGTTCCTCTTCATCATTCGCCGCTCGCTCCAGGAAACGGAGGAGTTCGCGAAGAGGAAGCATCGTCCCTCGATGGGCGAAATCATGGCGTCGATGGTGCAGAACTGGGGCGTCGTGATTGCCGGTATGGGCATGGTCATCATGACCACCGTGTCGTTCTACCTCATCACCGCCTATACGCCGACCTTCGGCAAGGAAGTGCTCAGGTTGAACGAGATCGACACGCTGATCGTGACGGTTTGCATCGGCTTGTCGAATCTCTTCTGGCTGCCGGTTTCCGGCGCGGTTTCGGACCGTGTGGGCCGCCGCCCGATGTTGATCACCTTCACCGTGCTCACGATCCTCACCGCCTATCCCACGGTGCAGTGGCTCGTGGCGGAACCGTCGTTCGGCCGCCTGCTCACGGTCGAGCTGTGGCTGTCGTTCCTCTACGCCTGCTACAACGGCGCGATGGTCGTGGCGCTCACCGAAGTCATGCCCGCCGACGTGCGCACCGCCGGCTTCTCGCTTGCCTACAGCCTCGCGACGACGATCGGCGGTTTCACCCCGGCGATCTCGACCTACCTCATTCACGTGAGCGGCAACAAGGCTGCGCCGGGGGCGTGGATGGGCGTCGCGGGCGTGTGCGGCCTGATCGCGACGCTCGTGCTCTATCGCACGCCGGAAGCGCGCAATCAGTACAAGGCGGCTTGATTTGCGGATCGGTTGATCTGCGATTTCGCGGCAAAAGCAATAAAAAACGGGGCGCTCAGGCGCCCCGTTTTTCATTGTGTCGCTTACGCGTCGCGCAACTCGCGCGCGACCGTCTCCACGACTTCCGTCCACGCATGCGGGCGCGGCTGACGCACGAGTCGCGCGCGCGGGTACCAGGGGCTTTCGTCGGTGCCCGCAAACCAGCGCCAGTCCGCGGCGAACGGCAGCATGACCCAAAGTTTTGCGCCCAGCGCGCCCGCGAGGTGGGCGATCGACGTATCGATCGACACGACGGCGTCCAGACGTTCGATCACGGCGGCGGTATCCGCGAAGTCCTGCAGCTTGCGGCCCAGCCGGTGGATCGAGCGCGCTCGCGGATGCGCGTCGAGCGCCGCGTGCTCAGCGGCGCTGAGTTCGGGCTGCAGGACGATCCAGTCGATGCCGTCGAGCGCGAAGAGCGGTCCGAGCGCGGCGAGCGCAATCGCGCGATTTTCGTGCTTCTGGATGCGTCCGGACCACGCGAGGCCGATCTTGCGCCGCGCCTGGCCGCCCAGCGAGCCGCGCCACTTGCGCCTGTAGGCAGTGCTCGCGTTGAGGTAGGGCGTGCGCGCCGGCAGTGTGTCGATGCTCGTGCCGAGCGCGAGCGGCAGCGAGAGGAGCGGGCAGTGCAGGTCGGCGGCCGGCCGCGGCGCGCCCTGCTCGACGAGCGTGACACGCCAGGCCTCGGCCGCGGGCGCGATGAGCGGCACGAGCGCGCGCTGCACTTCGAGCACGACGCGCGCACTGGCTTTCTGTGCCACGGCCACGACTTGCGGCACGAAGCGCACGAACTGGAGCGTGTCGCCGTAACCCTGCTCGGCCTCGATCAGCAGCGTGCGGCCGTTCAGGGGCTCGCCGTGCCAGCGTGGCAGCGCACTTTGCGGCGTGCGCGGCGCAATCGGTGCACTCACCTGCGGGGGCGGGGTGTAGCCCGCGCCGCGCGGTGCGTTGGCGTGCGCCTCGTCGCGTGCGGCCGGATCGAGCCGCCATTCGTACCCGGGCAGTCCACGCCGGAAGTCGCCGAGCGTGAGCCACGTGAGCGCGCGATTCAAATGCGCGGCGGCCAGATCGGGCCGCACGCGCAGCGCTTCGTCGAAGGCGCGCAGCGCGGCCGCATGGCGGCCGAGCGCGTGATGCGCCACGCCGAGCGCAAGCCAGGCGAGGGCAAATTTCGGATCGAAGCCGATCGCGCGCTCGTAGGGTCCGATGGCAGCGTCGTGGCGGCCGAGCGCGGCGAGCGCATTACCGAGCCCGAAGAGGGCAGGCCCGAAATGCGGCTGCAGCGAAAGCGCCGTTTCGAAGGCGGCCACGGCCTCGCTGTGATGGCCGGTCGCATCGAGCGTATTCGCAAGATTGAAATGCGCGGCGACGAAGCGCGGCTGCACGCGCAGCGCCTTCTGGAACTGTTCGATCGCGCTCGCGCTGTCGCCAAGCGCGTTGAGCGACATGCCGAGATTGTTGTGCGCCCCTGCATGGCCCGGGCGGATCTTGAGCGCGCGGCGAAACGAGTCGGCGGCTTCAGCATGGCGGCCGAGCGCATGCAGCGCGTTGCCGAGATTGTTGTGCGAGGAGGCGTCGCCGGGCTGCAGGCGCACGGCCTGGCCGAGCGCGTACATCGCGTCCTCGTGCCGGCCTATCGCCGCATAGGCGTTGCCGAGGTTGTAATGCGCGAGGGCAAAGGCGGGTGCGAGCGTGAGCGCGTTGCGAAAGCGCTCGATCGCGCCTTCCAGTTCGCCGAGTGCCTTGAGCGCGTTGCCCAGGTTCAGCTGGAGCGCGGCGTCGTCAGGGCGCAAGGCGACCGCGCGACGCACGAGGTCCGCGGCTTCGGCGTGCTGGCCTCGCTGATGCCGCAGCACGCCGAGCAGATGCAGCGCATCGACGTGCACGGGATCGGCGGCGAGCGTCGCGCGGTAGTCGCGCTCGGCGTCGTCCAGCCGGCCGTCGCGATGTGCGGCGTACGCGCGGACAAAAAGCTGTTCCATGACTGAAGAAGCAAAACGATCGAGACACAAAGGCGGCATTTTCCCACACTCGCGGACCCGTTCCCGAAGTTGGCCGAATGTTGAATGAAAGTTGACCTGCCGCTGTTGCCGAACTAACATATGAACATCTGTTCATATGTATCGTGTGTAGTCATGACCCCAGTTTCCGATGACGAGCGCATCGTACCGCTCGCCGACCTCTTTCGTTTGCTCGGCGACGCAACCCGTCTGCGTATCGTGCTCGCCTGTGTTGAGGACCGGATCGCGGTGGGGGCGATCGCCGACACGCTCGGTCTTTCGCCGTCGCTCGTGAGTCACCATCTGCGGCTTTTGCGCGCCGCGCGCGTCGTGCGCGCCGAACGCGAGGGCAAACAGATGTTCTACACGGCCGCGGACGCGCATATCAGCGCGATGATCGCCGGCATGCTGGAACACGTGGCCGAGCCCTCGGCGCAATGGCAGGAGGGCGCATGAGCGCAGCGGATCACGAACACGCGCATGACGGCGAGGGCGCCGGGAAGCACGAGGGCGAGCACGACCCTGCGCACGACGCCCACGCGCCGCACGGACAGGCTCACGCGCACGGCCACCATCACCATCATCACGCGAGCGTCGCGGGCCACGGCCGCGCGTTCGCCATCGCCGTCGCGCTAAACGTCTTCATCGTCGTCGTACAGGCGGTGTACGGCGTGCTCGCGCATTCCACCGCGCTGCTCGCCGACGCCGGCCACAATCTCTCCGACGTGCTCGGCCTGCTGCTCGCCTGGGGCGCCGGGTGGCTCGCCATGCGCCGTCCGTCGGCGCGCTTCACATTCGGGTTCGGCAGCTCGTCGATCCTCGCCTCGCTCGCCAACGCCGCGCTGCTCCTGCTCGCGTGCGGCGCGATCCTCGCGCAGGCGCTTGGCCGGCTGTTCCATCCGGCACCGGTCGCGGGCTTCGATGTGTTCGTCGTGGCGACCATCGGCATGGTGGTCAACGGTTTTTCGGCATGGCTTTTCATGCGCGGGCAAAAGGACGACCTGAACATTCGCGGCGCCTTCCTGCACATGGCCGCCGACGCCGGTGTTTCCGCCGCCGTGGCCGTGAGCGGTCTGCTGATTCTTGCGACCGGCTGGAGCTGGATCGATCCGCTCATGTCGATCGCCGTGGTGCTCGTGATCGTGTACGGCACCTGGGGGCTGTTGCGCGAGTCGGTGCGGCTTGCCCTCGCGGCCGTGCCCGAGAACGTCGACATCGTGCGCGTGCGCGGCTTCCTTGTGCAGCAGGAGGGGGTCGTCGACGTGCATGACCTGCACGTCTGGGCGCTTTCGACCACGGGCTGTGCGTTGAGCGCGCACCTCGTGATGCCGGCTGGGCACCCCGGCGACGCCGCGCTCGATCATATGGTCGAGTCGCTCCAGGTGCGCTTCGGCATGCGGCACGTGACGTTGCAGGTGGATCTCGGCACGAGCGAGCATCGCTGCGCACTGGAGATGCCGGACGTCGCGCACAGGCACACGCCAACGCGCGGGCATCCGCACGCGCACTGAAGCGCGGCCATTCGCGCAGCGACTTCCCGCTCGATTCAAAGCGCATTTGATGCGCTGCCGCGCGACCGGTCCCGGCGCGGGCGATACACTAAGGGCCTGCTCACATGAATAACAGGCTTGCGCTGGCCACCAGAAGGGCCGAGCGCAAGGATTGCGACGAAGCGAATACTCAACGTATTCGTGAGGAGCATGACGCAGCGATCGGCCCTTCTGGTGGCCAGCCCCTGTAATGCAATTAGTTGGTTTGGGGAACGTGCCTTGCCGGCCGCATTGCAGCGTCGCGCGTCGCTTGATTGGCTCGGCCAAACGGCGCGCCGCCCTCCTTGCACTGCAGCCGGCAAGGCGCGTTCGCAAGCCTGTTGTTCATGTGAGCAGGCCCTTGTATCGTGTCGAGCGCATGGAGGTCTGCATGGCCGTGGCTTCTTCTCTCGCGCCCGTGCTCATTGTGGGCGCGGGACCCACCGGGCTCGCCGCCGCGATGAGTCTTGCGCGCGCGCATATCCCCGTGCGGCTGATCGATCGCGCGCCGCAGCCCGGACGCCACTCGCGGGCGATCGGCATTCAGGCGCGCACGCTCGAGCTGTTCGAGCAGCATCGCATCGTCGAGCCGTTTCTCGAACTCGGCCACCGCGCCCATATTGCGAATCTCTATTCGAACGGTCAGCGCCGCGCGCGGCTCGACTTCGATCCGCTCTTCACGCGCTATCCCTATCTGCTCTTCATTGAACAGACGGTTACCGAACGCATCCTCGGCGGGCATCTCGCGACGCTCGGCGTGGAGATCGAGCGCGGCTGCGAACTGCTGGAGTACACCCAGGGCTCGGCCGGCGCGAGCGCGGAAGTGCGCCGCCCGGACGGGCGCGTCGAGTCGGTGCGCTGCGCTTACGTGATCGCTGCCGACGGCGCGCATAGCACCGTGCGCCATCGCCTCGACATGAAGTTCGACGGCGAGACGATGGCGCAGTCGTTCCTGCTCGCCGACCTGAGCGCGAGCACGCCCTGGTCCGACGACGAGTTCCACATCTTCGCCTCGGGCGACGGTCTCGCCGCGCTCTTTCCGTTCGGCCACGGCCGTTACCGCCTGATCGCCGATCACAAGGCCATGCTGCCCGCCGCGCCCGAAGGCACGATCCCCGTGCCCACGCTGGAAGAATGCCGCGACATCATCCTGCAGCGCGTGCACCATCCGGTGTCGGTCTCGGACATGAGCTGGGCTTCGTACTTCAGCGTGAACAGCCGCATGGTGCGGCAGCTGCGCGTCGAGCGCACCTTCTTTGCCGGCGACGCCGCGCACGTGCACAGCCCCGCGGGCGCGCAGGGCTTGAACACCGGCATCCAGGAAGCCTTCAATCTGGGCTGGAAGATCGCGCGCGTGCACGCGCGCGGCGCGCCCGAGCGCCTGCTCGACACCTATCATGCGGAGCGTTATCCGATCGAGCGGCTCGTGCTGCAACAGACGAGCTTCATGACGCAACTGGTGGAAGCCGATCACGGCCCGCTCAAGCTGCTGCGCGAGCGCGTGATGCCGGCGCTCGTCGCGCTCGGGCCGCTGCGCGACGCGGCGCGCCAGGCGGTGAGCGAGCTGTCGATCCAGTACCGCCGCAGCCCGCTCACGCTCGAGCGCGTGCTGGACGGCGGCCCTCGCGCGGGCGAGCGCGCCCCGGATGCATTCGTGCGCGTGGTGAACGGTCCGCTTGGCAAGGCGCCGGGCAAGGGGCGCATCTTCGATCTGCACGACCCAGCGTGCTTTTCGTTGTTCCTGCTGGTGGAGGGCGACGCCGACGCGGCAGCGGCGAAAAACGGTGCAGAGGTGAGCGCAATGCTCAAGCGTCTTGCCGAAGCCGTCGAGCGGCTGTTTCCGCAGGCGCTGCGAGTGTGGTGGATCGCCGATCTCGCCAATGGCGAGACGCCGCTGGCGGGCGAGGGCGCGGCAACGCTCACCGAATCGTACGGGCGCACGCGGCCCGCGTTTTATCTGATGCGGCCCGACGGCTATATCGGCGCGCGGGGGCGTCCCGCGTCGGACCTCAATGCCCTGCTGCGCCACTGCGAGACGTGGTACGCGGCTGCGGGCTTTGCCCAGGCGCCGGCGGTTTGAACCGCGCGGCGCCGTGCGTCTCATGTGACGGGCCGGCTGGCCCCGCTCAAGCCGCCGCGGGCGTCAGCGCCTCGCGATGCTTCGTGAGCGAGGCGAGCACGATCTCCGTGAAGCCCGCTTGTTCGCCTTCGCCATCGAGCGCCGCGAGCAGCGTGCGGCGCATACGCGGCTCCCAGAACTTGCGGATGTGCTCCGCGATGCCCGTGAGCGCTTCCTCGCGATCGGGCAGCGAGTCGAAGAACATGCCTATCTGGTTCGCCATTTCGATCAAGTGATCCGCTTTCATCGCTTTATTTCCCTGAGGTTGTAAGCGGTTCGCGCTTGCTGAGCAGCTCGAGCTGGGTGGTGTTGAAGCGCGAGTATTCGCGCTGCCACTCCGAAGGCTGCTGCACGTGGCTGACCTGCACGGCCGTCACCTTGTACTCGGGGCAGTTCGTGGCCCAGTCCGAGGCATCCGTGGTGATGACGTTCGCGCCCGACTCGGGGAAGTGGAACGTCGTATAGACCACGCCCGGCTGCATGCGCGTGCTGACTTGCGCGCGCAGCACCGTATGGCCCGCGCGCGATTCGATCCCCACCCAGTCGCCGTCGCGGATGCCGCGGTCTTCGGCGTCCACCGGATGGATCTCGAGGCGGTCCTCCTCGTGCCAGCGCGAGTTCTCGGTGCGGCGGGTTTGCGCGCCCACGTTGTACTGCGAGAGGATGCGGCCCGTCGTGAGCAGGAGCGGGAAGCGGCGCGTGACCTTCTCCGGCGAGGCGATGAACTTCGTGATGACGAATTTGCCCTTGCCGCGCACGAACTCGTCGATGTGCATGATCGGGGTGCCTTCGGGCGCATCTTCGTTGCACGGCCACTGGATGCTGCCCATCTCGTCGATCTTCTTGTACGAGACGCCGTGGAACGTAGGCGTGAGGCGCGCGATCTCGTCCATGATCTGCGACGGATGCGTGTAGTCCATCTCGTAGCCGAGCGCACGCGAGAGCAGGATCGTCACTTCCCAGTCCGAGTAGCCGGCGATCGGCGGCATGACCTTGCGCACGCGCGAGATGCGGCGCTCGGCGTTGGTGAACGTCCCGTCCTTTTCGAGGAACGACGAGCCCGGCAGCAGCACGTGCGCGTACTTCGCCGTCTCGTTCAGGAAGATGTCCTGCACGACGATGCATTCCATCGACGCAAGCGCCGCCGCCACGTGCTGCGTGTTCGGGTCGGACTGAACGATGTCCTCGCCCTGGCAGTAGAGGCCCATGAAGGTGCCGTCGAGCGCCGCTTCGAACATGTTCGGAATGCGCAGGCCCGGCTCGCTTTGCAGCGCGACGTTCCAGGCCGCCTCGAACTCGCCGCGCACGATCGAATCGCCCACGTGGCGGTAGCCCGGCAGCTCGTGCGGGAACGAACCCATATCGCACGAACCCTGCACGTTGTTCTGGCCGCGCAGCGGATTCACGCCCACGCCTTCGCGGCCGATGTTGCCCGTGGCCATCGCGAGGTTGGCGATGCCCATCACCATCGTCGAGCCTTGTGCATGTTCCGTGACGCCGAGGCCGTAGTAGATCGCCGAATTGCCTTGCTGCGCATAGAGGCGCGCGGCGGCGCGCACCTGCTCGGCGGGCACGCCGGTCACTTCGGCCATCGTTTCGGGCGAGTTTTCCGGCAGCGAGACGAAATCGCGCCATTGCTCGAACGCGCGCGTCTCGCAGCGCTCCGCCACGAACGACTCATTCACGAGCCCTTCGGTCACGATCACGTGCGCGATCGAGTTGATCATCGCGACGTTGGTGCCCGGGCGCAGTTGCAGGTGATGCTCGGCCTTCACGTGCGCGGTATCGACGATGTCGATGCGGCGCGGATCGACGACGATGAGCTTCGCGCCCTGACGCACGCGGCGCTTCAGGCGCGAGCCGAACACCGGATGGCCGTCGGTGGGGTTCGCGCCGATCACGATAATCACGTCGGAGTGATCGACCGAAGCGAAGGTCTGCGTACCCGCCGATTCGCCGAGCGTGGTCTTGAGACCGTAGCCGGTGGGCGAGTGACACACGCGTGCGCAGGTATCGACGTTGTTGTTGCCGAACGCGGCGCGCACGAGCTTCTGGACGAGGTAGGTTTCCTCGTTCGTGCAGCGCGACGACGTGATGCCGCCGATCGAATCGCGCCCGTGCTTCGCCTGGATGCGGCGGAACTCGCTCGCGGCGTAGTTGATCGCTTCGTCCCAGCTCACTTCGCGCCACGGATCGGTGATCTTCGCGCGGATCATCGGCTTCTTGATGCGGTCCTTATGTGTAGCGTAGCCCCACGCGAAGCGGCCCTTCACGCAGGCATGGCCTTCGTTCGCCTGGCCGTTCTTGTGCGGGACCATGCGCACGACTTCATTGCCCTTCATCTCGGCCTTGAACGAGCAGCCCACGCCGCAATAGGCGCAGGTCGTCACGACCGAGTGCTCGGCCTGGCCCAGCATCACGACGGTCTTTTCCTGCAGCGTCGCGGTCGGGCACGCGGCCACGCAGGCGCCGCACGACACGCATTCCGAGTCCATGAACGATTCGCTCGCGCCGGCGGCGACGCGCGATTCGAAGCCGCGCCCGGCGATGGTCAGCGCGAACGTGCCTTGCGTCTCTTCACAGGCGCGCACGCAACGATTGCAGACGATGCACTTCGACGGGTCATACGTGAAGTACGGATTCGATTCGTCCTTCTTGTCCTTCAGGTGATTCGCGCCGTCAAAGCCGTAGCGCACTTCGCGCAGGCCCGTCACGCCGGCCATGTCCTGCAGCTCGCAGTCGCCATTGGCGGGGCAGGTGAGGCAGTCGAGCGGGTGATCGGAGATGTAGAGCTCCATCACGTTGCGGCGCAGCTTCTGCAGCTGGTTGCTTTGCGTGCGCACCTTCATGCCCGCTTCGACGGGCGTCGTGCACGAAGCGGGATAGCCGCGACGGCCTTCGATTTCCACGAGACACAGACGGCACGAACCGAACGGTTCGAGCGAGTCGGTGGCGCAGAGCTTCGGCACGTTGATGCCGGCCTCGATCGAGGCGCGCATCACCGACGTGCCGGCCGGCACGGTGACGGACTGGCCGTCGATCTCGAGCGTGACGTCCACGTCGGCGTGAACGAGCGGCGTGCCGAAATCGGTATCGTCGAAGGGCGAGCGTTGCTTCTTTGCCTGGGACTTGCAGGCGCAATTGCCGGAACCGCAACCACCGGCTTGGGACATGAGCGTGTCGGACATGGTGGTTCCTCGTTCAGGCGGCCGCCGGTTGCTGGCCTGCTTGTTGGGCGACGGGTTCGAGACCGAAATCTTCAGGGAAATGGTTGAGTGCGGAGATCACGGGGTAGGGCGTCATGCCGCCCATCGCGCACAGCGAGCCGGACACCATCGTGTCGCACAGGTCGCGCAGCAGCGTGACCTGCTTTTCGGACGTGTCGCCCTTGCGGATCTTCGCGATTACCTCGACGCCGCGCGTCGAGCCGATGCGGCACGGCGTGCACTTGCCGCACGATTCGAGCGTGCAGAACTCCATCGCGTACTGGGCGAGTTCGGCGAGATTCGACGTGTCGTCGTGCACGACCAGGCCGCCGTGGCCCACGACCGCGCCAACGGCCGCATACGCTTCGTAGTCCATGGGAATGTCCCACTGGCTTTCGGGCAGATAGGTGCCGAGCGGGCCGCCCACCTGCACCGCGCGTGCCGGACGGCCGCTGGCGGTGCCGCCGCCGTAGTCGACCATCAGCTCGCGCAGCGTCACGCCGAACGCAAGCTCCACAAGCCCGCCGCGCGCGATATTGCCCGCGAGCTGAAACGGCAGCGTGCCGCGCGAGCGGCCCATGCCGAAGTCCTTGTAGAACGCCGCGCCCTTCGCGAAGATGATCGGCACCGTGGCGAGCGTGATGACGTTGTTGATGACCGTGGGCTTGCCGTACAGGCCGGCGAGCGCGGGCAGCGGCGGCTTGGCGCGCACGATGCCGCGCTTGCCCTCGAGCGACTCGAGCAGCGCCGTTTCCTCGCCGCATACGTAGGCGCCCGCACCCTTGGCCACGAACAGTTCGAAGCGCTTGCCGCTGCCGAGCACGTCGTCGCCGAGCCAGCCGGCAGCACGTGCGCGGCGAATGGCTTCTTCGAGCGCTTCGATCGAATGCGGATACTCGCTGCGCACGTAGATATGGCCCACGGTCGCGCCCACCGCGATGCCCGCGATCGTCATGCCCTCGATCAGCACGTACGGATCGCTTTCCATGACGAGGCGGTCGGAGAACGTGCCCGAATCGCCTTCGTCTGCATTGCAGACGATGTACTTCTGGTCGGCATGCGCGTTCGCAACCGTGCGCCACTTGATGCCGGCCGGGAACGCCGCGCCGCCGCGGCCGCGCAGGCCCGACTCGAGCAGCGCTTCGCAGATATCGGCGCCGGTCATCTTCAACGCATTGCGCAATCCTTCGAGGCCGCCGTGGGCGACGTAGTCGTCGGTGGAAAGCGGGTCGGTGATGCCGATGCGCACGAACGTGAGGCGCTGCTGCTTGCGCAGATACGGAATTTGCTCGACGAGGCCGACGCTGCGTGCGTGCTGGCCGCCTTGCAGGAAGCCGGCGTCGAAGAGTGCGCCGACTTCATCGGGTTCGACGTTCGCATAGCCTACGCGGCCATCGGGCGTTTCGATTTCGACGAGCGGTTCGAGATAAAGCAGGCCGCGCGAGCCGTTGCGCACGAGTTCGATGCTCGCGCCGCGCGCGGCGGCTTCGCGTTCGATGGCCTCGGCGATGGCATCCGCGCCGAGCGCAAGCGCCGAGGAGTCACGGGGAACGTAGACGCGAGTCATGCGGCCTCCTCGGTGCGCACGGTCGCGAGCGCGGCTGCGTAGAGCTTGTCGAACTTCTGCGGGGTCACTTTTGCGTGCAGCGTGCCGTTAATCATCATGGTGGGCGAGAGCGCGCATTGCCCGAGGCAATAGACGGATTCGAGCGCGACCGGGCCTTCGTGCGCGTGCGCGTGTTCGGCGTCGTGGCCGTGCTGTCGGAACCGGCAGCCGGTATGCGACTCGACGTGCTGCGCGAGCGCCTCGCTGCCCATGCTGCGGCAGGCCTCGGCGCGGCACAGCTGAACCGTGACCGGCGCGGGCGGCGCAGTGCGGAAGTGGTGATAGTAGGTGATCACGCCGTGGACCTCGGCGCGCGAGAGATTCAGCGCCTTCGAGAGCGGCACGACCGTGGACGGCGGCACGAAGCCGACTTCGTCCTGGATCGCATGCAGGATCGCAAGCAGCGTGCGGCCTGGTTGTGCGTGACGCAGGACGAGATCGTCCGGCGCGCTAACAGCTGTCTCTTCCATCATGGGGCTTCTCCTGGGCATATATGCACTTGTTATTCATAAAGTGTGCATCTATGCTGCGGTTGTCTTGTTGTCTGACCGAACAATAGGCCCGTGGAAAGGCAGACGCAATAGGAAGGAAAATTTCATAATGATCAAGGTCGAGTGCCATGCGCAGCTAGTCGTGCGCGACGCGGACGGCCGCGAGGCAAGCCTGACGGACGTTGTGCCGTTGCTTGCGCTCGTCGCCGAGGAAGGAAGCATTGCGCAGGCCGCGCAGCGTAAGGGTTTGTCCTATCGCCATGCGTGGGGCGTTTTGCGTGAAGTCGAGGAGCGCCTGGGGGGCGCGTTGATCGCGAAAGCGCGTGGCCGCGGCTCCGTTCTCTCCGAATTGGGCGAGGCTGTGCTGCGCTCCCAGCGCCTGTGCGGGGAGCGGCTGCAGGGCAACCTCGAGGCGCTGGCCAGTGAAGTGGCGAGCGACCTGAACCGCTGGCTCGCGCCCGACGCCCAGGATCTGCGCATCCATGCTTCGCACGGCTACGCGGTGGCGGCGCTCGTGACGGCGCTCGTCGCCGACCAGGTGCCCGTGGAGATCAAGTACCGCGACAGCGTCGATGCGATCACGGCGCTCGCGCGCGGCGAATGCGATCTTGCCGGCTTTCATCTACCGCGCGGCGATTTTCGGGCCGCCTGCGCCAACGCCTACCGGAGCTGGCTCGACCCGCAGCGGCACGTGCTCATCCATCTCACGCAGCGCAAGCAGGGACTCTTCGTCGGGCGCGGCAACCCAAAGCAGATCACAGGTCTCGCCGACCTCGCGCGCGGCGATATCCGTTTCGTGAACCGGCCACCGGGCTCGGGCACGCGCATGCTGATCGATCTGCTGCTCACGCGTATCGGCGTCGATCCTGAGCGCGTGAACGGTTATGCGTCGTCGGAACTCACGCATTCGGCGATCGCCGCATTTGTGGCGAGCGGAATGGCCGACGTGGGCTTCGGCGTTGCGCCGGCGGCGCACCATTTCGGGCTCGATTTCATTGAAATCGCCGACGAAGACTACTATTTCGCGTGTGATCGCGGCCACCTCGCGCACGAGCCGCTGGCGACCGTGCTCGGTTTGCTGCGCGGTGCGGGGTTCCGCGCATCCGTTGCGCAACTGGAGGGATACGATCCGGCGTCGTGCGGCGACGTGTTGGAACTCGAAGCCGCATGGGGCGGGCCGCTCGAGGGCGAGGCGCGGCCGTTGTAACAGAAGGCAATGGAATGGTCGGACTATGCTGCAGACTGAGGCGCTTTTTGTGATACTTTCAGTTTGTATTCGCTCTCACGTTTCAGATGCGCGCCCGTCGCGCCGATCGACCATGAAATTTGTCCTCAAAGTTGGTGCCGCGGCCGCAACGGCGGCAGTGTTGTTTGCTACGTTCAACGTTGCCTTTGCGCAGAATTCGCCGGGCGTGCCTGGCGGTATTCTGAGCGATCAGTTCAAGTTTAACGAGCATCCGCAGATGCAGTTCGCCGCTTCGGCGCCGTCGGCCAAGTATCAGCATGGCAAGCCGACTGCCGCACGCAAGCGTGGCGATCTGGGTGATCAGAACGGCTGTAATCTGCAGTGCCCGCAGGACAATTGATGATCACGGGGCGCACGCGAAAGTTGCGCCGCTTGTGGAGTAAAGAAAAACTCGCGAGGCCTGAACGGGCCGTCGCGAGTTTTTTTGTTTGCGCTGTGCCGGTGCGCAGCGCGACCTGGGCGAGTTCGACCTCGACGCCGGAATCTGGACGATCGCCGGCGAGCGGATGAAAGCGGGGGAACCGCATCGCGTCCCGATGGCGGTACCGGTCGGTGCGATGCTTAAGACGCTGAAAGAACTTGAGTGTCACAAGACGCTGGTGTTTCCATCGGTGCGCGGCATGGTGCTGTCCGATATGACCTTGACGGCGCTATTGCGCCGCGTGAAAGGGAAAGGCGATACGCCTCGGCGCGAGGCGACTGCGCACTGATTTAGAAGCTCGTTCAGGGATTGCGCCAGCGAAAACGGCTACGCCCGCGATTATGCCGAGCGGGCGCTCGCACACACGGTTGCGAACAAGGTCGAAGCGGCCTATCACCGCACAGACCTGCTCGAACAGCGCTACCCGATGATGGAAGCATGGACGGGGCATGTTCTCTCGTCCTGACGTAACTCGGAGGCGCGTCATAGCGCGCCGGGCCTCATACGCAAGGTTCGCGATACGGCGTCCCATAAGGCAATGGCTTCGCCAGTGGTGAGCGACCCCTTTTCGAGTTTTACAAGCTTCCCTTGAAGTTCGATCTGCCCGCCAGTGGTCAGGTCTAGCGACAGGTACGGCGTGGAAGGTCCACTCGTGGTCTCGTTGATGAAGAGCGAGAACAAGTTGCCGCGCCCGCCTCCCTCCATCCGACTTTCTGCCAGCCACTCCTCGGCCTTCATGCCAGTGAGCGCGACTGGCCCCGTGCGAACCAGATGACCGTCTGCCGCTTTTAATTCTGCGTGCATTTCAGCGCCGTCGGCTCGTTGCAGCAGGGTCGTGCTCTCGCGAATATCTGGCGTGGTCATCATGTCGAAACTCACATCTTGCATGTTGTCCCAGCCAAACTGGGCGTCCACCTCTTCGTTGCTCCCCGCAGGCGCTGGCAGAAACCCGCCTGCAAAGCACACGCCTGGCTCCGTTGGAACTTCGTCCGGTGCGCGGCCTCGCAGCTTATCCATCAGGCTGAACACCACGGCTGTTTTCTCGGGTACCTCATTCTTCACATCGAACTGCTTGACGATGGGATCATTGGTCCGGTCCGGACGGGTGTAGTCGTAGGTTTTCACCTTTAGCAAGAAGCGATAACCGCGATCCCACTTGTAGCCCTCGATATATCGTCTGTTCGGAGCTTCGTAGATGGTGCCGCGATGGACAAAGTAGTTGGTGTTATCTCCCCGTGCCTTACCAGCGGCATACAGGAACGGATACGCATCGCGGCTCGTCGTGGCTTTCAATGCCGCCTCGCGTTGCGCGACCTCCTGCCGCCAGGCGTCTTCCGTCATCGCCTTCGCCTCGATGCTGACGCCCCGTATCTTTGCGCGCCCCCATTCCCAGGCATCGCCCGGCATGTCAACCAGATAGCGGCCCACGCACCGCGTTTTCATATTCGCAGTCAGTTCAGTCACGATTTGCTTTTCCTGTTGGCTCAACGGTGCCGGCTTGTGATCGCATGCGGCAACGGTAAATATCAGGCAGGCAACAGCGAGCATTGCGCGCGTTGTCCTCATGCCTGGTAGTCCAGTGCCGTACCTTTCACGCTCTGCGCGATGCGGGTAATGGCGTGAAGCGTGAAGCGTCGGGTCGCATCCAGTTTGAAGCCTCCCTCGTGGTCGATAGCCGCAAAGGCGACACAGGCACGCACCTTGTGGCCGGGCGCGCCTGCCGAGCGCACAGGCACCGTCCCGTCGCCATGCTCGTCCGCATCCCGAAGGACAAACGTGGAATATATGGATTGCCCGTTGAGCGTCGTCTTGACCGTCTGCCCGCCGGATGAGAGGTCATCACTGCCACGCGCTCGCAGCAGGTCGGTAATGGGAGGCGTGCCACCGCGCAGGAGCGGCGGGGTTTGCTGTGTCCACTGTGACATTGCCGTACGCCCTGTGCTTGTCATCGTCGCCGTAAAAGGCATAGGTGTTGCCGTGATACTTGCCGCTGATGTCCTCGTGGAATGGCTGAACATCGCCTAGCACCAGGTCCACAAAGGCTTTCCAATCTTGATCGACGGTTTTCTTGGCGGGATCGAGCGGATTGAGCAGCGAGTCATCGCACAGCCCCCACCAGGTACCGCGTACCGTATAGATCTGGCTGTATGGATCGATGTTGCCGTCCTTGTCCGGTTGCGGCAAGGCAACGAACCGGTCACCGTCCCGAATCTGCAACCAGCCCATGCCGTAGTCCCGGCTCGGCAGCAGTTGCAGCGGGCCGGGCGCACTGCCAACTACTGCAGTCATCGCTGCAGCGGTTGGGCCCAGTGCCAGCCCTGCCATGCCGTCGGTGCCCGCCTTCATCCGCTTATACGTGGTCGCTGCGCCTGTGGCGGGCATCACGCCATGCACGATCCCGAGAACCTTGTCCCGCATCCCCGCGACTTCGGAATAGTAGCGGGCTACCAGTCCCCCCATCGAATGGGTGACGAGAATCACCTTGTCGCATCGCCAGCCGAATTTCTCTCGATACCAGGCCGTGATTTCATCGATTCGCGTTTTCAGGCGCTGCGCCGACACGGCGTTTGATTGCAGCCAGTTGTAGCCAACCGCATGCACTGGAAACTGATACCTGTACGAGAGCGCCACCTCATCGCGCTCCAGCTTTTCCAGGCCAGGCGTGACGATATGGCAAAGGCTTTCGCGCAGTCCCTTGCGCCCGTAATCCGTTGCGGCATGAGCGTCGTTCAGCGCGTTTTCAAGCCATACCAGCCACTCGCCGTAGCTCATGTACGCGACTTCGCCCCAGCCTCGACGGCGCAGTTCATCGTCGGTCTGCGCCGTACCGGGCGCGATCTTGCCGCGACCGTGGACCTGGGTTCCATCCGGATACAGAATGCGCTGGCGCAGGTCTGGACCTTTCGTCATCCAAGGCTTGACGGTAGACAGGCTGTCGAGCAGCCAGACAGGCTTCGGTTGCGTGCCGTTGGATTCCAGATTGGTGCCCATGACACCCGGCACAAAGACCACTGGAATGACCCGATCCGGCACCATGTAGCAGACTGCCGTGCTGTCGTCAGGCGCGGACATGACCGACGAATAGTGAACCGATCCGTCGTCGGCGATCTTCGGCTGGATAATGCGTTCTTGTGTAGCCAATGCAGATTTCTCCCATTTGCGAGCAGCGCACCCAGACGGGTTTCCAGCATGTGGCCTGACGCATCAGGACTGCACAGGCTGGGAGGCCGCGATGCGGGGCGATATCTCATCCCGCCTGGGACTTCTAGCGCACGGACGGCATGGACTCAATCAGACGAAGTTCGAAAGTGTGGCACCTGTTGATGGAGCTCAATGCTGGCGGCCCGGTTCAACTTTCGGTGAATGCGGCTGCGGATCGGCAAGCTCCTGGAGCCGGCGGTACACGTACTCACTGAGCGGCATCGTCACCGCGTCTACCACTACGCCCCAGTTCGGCGGCAATGAACGGTGCGACCTTCGATGGCCACGCGAGCCATGTATCGCGCGCAGCACGAAACACGTCAAACACCACGGCCTCGGCCTGCGCAAGTTCGATCAGGCTGCCTTCGCGTTGCTCGTATTGAACTTGCGCAACATCGCCGCATAGTGCTCTTTCAGGCGTAGCGCTTCCGCCAGCGGCAACATCCTAGGCAACGGGTCGATTGCGCTTCCTGCCGGGTTCTCTGCGGTCGCGTTGCCGTGTCCGCTCGCCCCGGTCTGTACGAGCCGCCAGCGCGCCTTTCGCGAGCGTGCGCCGATTCGCCTTGCGCCACGCAGCCCCGGTCATCGCCGCGTCAATCAGGCCATCTGCGCCGCGCTCAAGCGTCCCGCGTGCGAGCGCACGGCGAACCTGTTTCACATCGCAACCTGCGCGACGTGCGAATTCCGATGCGCTGATTCGTTCGCTCATGCTGTTGTCCCAGGACAAGTTTTGCACCGCGTAGCTGGTGCAATATCGCGCCTCCGCAACCCGCATTGCAATCCGGCTTGGAAGGACCCGCGCACAGGGCGGGGGTGTGCCGTCTTTTTTTCTGGCCGGAAGCGACGCCGCGCGTGTCGCCCTCGATGATGGTGTCCGCCAGCACGGTCAGGCGCTGCGAGTACGCGTCGATATCCTTTTTCGGCCCGAACATGTGTCGACGTAGGGTTGTGCGGTTCCTGCTTCGCGCAACGCCGGAGGGGCTACCCTGGCACCCGCCAAAACCTGCCAGCGCGTACCAAGGGTGTCCAAAAGGGACTTTCCCTAACCACGACATAAAAACGAGTCGCCTAGCCCCCGCCAGATGATGGGCCAGAAAAAAGAAAACCCCGTAAGTCTTGAACTTACGGGGTTTTATCGTCAAATTCTGGTGGAGCCGGCGGGAATCGAACCCGCGTCCAGAAGCAGTCCATAACCAGTTCTACATGCGTAGTTCTGTCGTTTGATTTAACCGGAGCGACGCGGACGAACACGCTGCGCTACGGCGATTCACTGGATTTTCGACCTTGGCGTCGTGACGCCACCAAGGCTTAACTGACGTAAATGACCTCTGGCGGTATTGCTACCGGTCTTGCGACGCTAGCCCGTCAGTGAGCCAGGCAGAGGACGGCGGCCCTTAGGCTGCCAGTGCGAACGTATCGTCGTTTGCAGTTACGTTTTTCCCATTGATTAACGAGGTGACGGGTCCTCGGCATGCCCTGATTACTTCATAACCCCTGTCGAAACCAGGTCGGCCCCAGAGGATGAAACAATTATCCCATAGTTCGCCATATGAGGCGAACCGTGCCCGGTTCAAGGGCGCGCGGGGCTCTTCGCGATCAAAAGCCGCTGTAGCACCGCCTCAGGCCGCCTTGCCGATGTGCTGAAGCAGGGCGAACAGTGCCGCCGTGGTGTCCGCGACATATTGCGCGTCCCACTGCGAGGGCGGTACGTCGTTGCCGCAGTAGCCGTAGGCGGCGGCGATCGTCGCCATGCCCGCCGCGGCGCCCGCCTGCACGTCGCGCAGATCGTCGCCGACATAGACCACGCGCTGCGGCGCGATGCCGAGCGCCTCGGCCGCGTGCAGCAATGGCGCCGGATGCGGCTTGGAATAGGGCGTCGTATCGCCGCTCACCACGCAGCTAGCGCGCGTGTCCAGATGCATCAGTTTCACGAGCGGCTCGGTGAGACGGGCGACCTTGTTGGTCACGATGCCCCAGCGCACGCCGCGTGCGTCGAGGTCGTCGAGCACCGCATCGATACCGGCGAAGAGCGCCGTCTCGATGCGCAGATTCGCCTCGTAGTTGGCGAGAAACTCCTCGCGCATCGCGGCGAACTCGCGATCGTCGGGGCCGATCCCGAACGCGCCGCCAATCAGGCCGCGTGCGCCCGCCGAAGCGAGCGGACGCAGCTTCTCGAGCGGCGTGGGCACGAGACCGCGCGCGTGGCGCATCTGGTTGACGGCGGCGGCGAGGTCGGGGGCCGTATCGGCGAGCGTGCCGTCGAAGTCGAACAGCACGGCGTCGCAGGCGGCAAGCGCTGCGGCGCTCTCCGCGGCAGGTTGGGCGTTCGTGGGTGAATTCATGTCTGGAAGCGATGGCGCGGCGCGCCGGTGTGCAGGGAATGCCGCCGGAGCAGGGTGATCCGGCGGCGCCGCTCGCGCAAGAGCCGTCAGGCGCCGCGCCGGCAAGCGATCATGTAATTGACGCTGGAGTCGTTCGACAGCGCGAAGTGCCGCGTGAGCGGGTTATACGTGATGCCCTTGATCTCGGCGACGTGCATGCCGGCGTCACGCACGAACGCGGCAAGCTCCGAGGGGCGGATGAAGCGCGCGTAGTCGTGCGTGCCCTTGGGCAGCATCTGCGCGATGTATTCCGCGCCGATCACAGCGAGAAGATACGACTTCACGTTGCGATTGAGCGTCGAAAAGAACACCCAGCCGCCAGGCTTCACTAGCGTCGCGCAGGCCTTCACGACTTCGGCGGGCTGCGGCACGTGTTCGAGCATTTCCATGCAGGTCACGACGTCGAACGACGCCGGTTCGCGCGCGGCGATCGCTTCGGCTGCGATCAGCTCGTAGTCCACCGTCACGCCGCTCTCGAGGCTATGCAGGTCGGCCACGCCGAGCGCCTCGCGCGACAGGTCGATGCCTTTTACGGTTGCGCCGAGTCCCGCCATCGATTCGGAAAGGATGCCGCCGCCGCAGCCGATGTCGAGCACGCGCCTGGAAGGCAGATGCGCATGGCTGTCTATCCAGGCGAGGCGAATGGGGTTGAGTTCGTGCAGCGGCTTGAATTCGGCGTTCGGGTCCCACCAGCGATGAGCGAGATCGCTGAATTTCTGCAGCTCGTGGGGATCGGCATTCGTCATGTCGTGGCAGCCTGAAGCGCGGTGCGGGTCGGAAAGAATAAGCCCAGAGTATACAGGCGGGTGCACAGGGCAGCAAAATGCCGCGCCGTGCCGTCAGGCTTTCCGGAGCGATGACGCCGCGCGCAGACAGGCGAAATGAAAGAAGGATAAAGCGCGGGATAAAAAAAGCCCCGCCGAAGCGGGGCTTTTGAGACTTGCGGTCGAGCGCTCGCGATTACTGCTTTTGCGTGCCGACGACTTCGACTTCCACGCGACGGTCCGGTGCGAGGCAGGCGATGAGAGCCTTGCGGTTCTTCTGGTTGCAGCCCGTCGTAACCGGGTTGCGCTTGCCCTTGCCTTCCGTGTAGATACGCTCTGCCGGAACGCCCTTGCTGACGAGGTACGACTTGACGGCTTGCGCACGGCGCAGCGACAGACGGTCGTTGTAGGCGACCGAGCCGATACGGTCGGTGTAGCCCGTCGCGACGACGACTTCGAGGTTCAGAGCCTGGATCTTGCTTGCCAGGTCGTCCAGCTTTTCCTTACCAGCCGGCTTCAGGATGGCCTTGTCGAAGTCGAACAGGGCGTCAGCCTGGTACGTGATCTTCTGGCTGGTGATGGCCGGCGGCGGCGGAGCGACCGGCGGCTGCGGTGCCTGGGCGACCAGGGCGCCATCGCACTTGGCGTTGGCGGTGGCCGGCGTCCAGAATGCATCGCGCCAGCAAAGCTCGTTCGTGCCGTTCATCCACACGTATTCGCCGGTACCATTCACCCAGTTGTCATTGACGGCTTGTCGCGACGCCGGCACCGATTGTGCCTGAGCGGATGCAGCCACAACTGCGGTAGCTGCAATGAACGCGAGCTTTGAAAGTTTATTCATATTTCTCCTCTCGAAATTGAGATTACCGCAGGTTTACTGCGAGCCATATGACGAAGACAAGTCATACATTGCTCGAAGTATAACATTGGCAAGTTGTGGGGAACGCTTTGCGTTGTGTAGACTTCGAGCAGTGTCTAACTTTGTGCGTTGGCATTTTGCCATATCGTTCCCCTCCGACGATAAAAAAAATCCGCCCCTTTCACTGCTGCTGGTCGAACGTGGTACGCCCGCAACAAAAAAGTTCCCTTAATTTTACCTGGTATTGCGCCTGGGTAGCGGGAGCGTCACACATTGTCATCCAAATCAGTGGCGATGCATCTGATTCCGGTTCGCACTGCGGCGTTTGCGCCACGCTCAAGGCGCTTTTGAGCCCTTCGGCTTCACTCCTCTAATAGGTATACGCAGGCGGCGGGCGAGGGTGTCGTGCATGGTAGAATCGCGTGATGCGCTGCGTCCGCGGCGTCCATGCGACAGCTGGGCGTCCCGCGGTGACTGCGGCGACCTCCGCTCTACAAGTTGGGGCGAGGCGCTAGCACACCGCGTGCCCAAATAAGACATCGATAATGGATCAATTCGCCAAAGAGACTCTGCCAATCTCCCTCGAGGAGGAAATGCGCCGCTCGTATCTCGATTACGCGATGAGCGTGATCGTCGGGCGAGCACTTCCGGATGTTCGTGACGGCCTGAAGCCTGTCCACCGGCGCGTGCTCTACGCAATGCACGAGCTGAATAACGACTGGAACCGCGCTTACAAGAAGTCGGCGCGTATCGTCGGCGACGTAATCGGTAAGTACCACCCCCACGGCGACACGGCTGTCTACGACACGATCGTGCGGATGGCGCAGAACTTCTCCCTGCGCTACATGCTGGTCGACGGCCAGGGTAACTTCGGCTCCATCGACGGCGACAACGCCGCCGCCATGCGATACACCGAAATCCGCATGGCGAAGATCGGCCACGAGCTGCTGGCCGACATCGACAAGGAAACGGTCGACTTCGGGCCGAACTACGACGGCAGCGAGAGCGAGCCGCAGATCCTGCCGGCGCGCATCCCGAACCTGCTCATCAACGGTTCGTCGGGTATCGCGGTCGGCATGGCCACGAACATTCCGCCGCACAATCTCAACGAAGTCGTCGACGCGTGCCAGCATCTGCTGAAGAGTCCGCAGGCAACGATCGACGAGCTGATCGAGATCATTCCCGCACCCGATTTCCCGACCGCCGGCATTATTTATGGCGTCGCCGGCGTGCGCGACGGCTATCGCACCGGCCGCGGCCGCGTCGTGATGCGCGCGGCTACGCACTTCGAGGAAATTGATCGCGGTCAACGCATGGCGATCATCGTCGACGAACTGCCGTATCAGGTGAACAAGCGTTCGCTTCTCGAACGCATTGCCGAGCTCGTCAACGAGAAGAAGCTCGAAGGCATCTCCGATATTCGCGACGAATCGGACAAGAGCGGCATGCGTGTCGTGATCGAGCTCAAGCGCGGCGAAGTGCCCGAGGTCATCCTCAACAATCTGTACAAGGCGACGCAGCTGCAGGACACGTTCGGCATGAACATGGTCGCGCTGGTGGACAACCAGCCGAAGCTGCTGAACCTGAAGGAAATGCTCGAGCATTTCCTCTCGCATCGCCGCGAAGTGCTCACGCGTCGTACGGTGTACGAGCTGCGCAAGGCGCGCGAACGCGGCCACGTGCTCGAAGGTCTCGCCGTTGCGCTCGCGAACATCGATGATTTCATCGAGCTCATCAAGGCCGCGCCCACGCCGCCCATCGCGAAGCAGGAGTTGATGAATCGCTCGTGGGATTCGTCGCTCGTGCGCGAGATGCTCACGCGCGCGGAGCAGGACAATGCGGCGGCAGGCGGGCGCGAAGCCTACCGTCCGGAAGGGCTGAACCCGCAATATGGTATGCAGGCCGACGGCCTCTACCGTCTGTCCGACACGCAGGCGCAGGAAATCCTGCAAATGCGCCTCCAGCGCCTGACCGGCCTGGAGCAGGACAAGATCATCGGCGAGTACCGCGAAGTGATGGCGCAGATCGCCGACCTGCTCGACATCCTTGCGCGCCCCGAGCGCGTAACTGTCATGATCTCCGACGAACTCACCTCGATCAAGAGCGAATTCGGCGACGCCCGCCGCTCGAAGATCGAGATGAACGCCACGGAGCTCAACACCGAAGACCTGATCACGCCGCAGGACATGGTCGTGACCATGTCGCACGCCGGCTATGTGAAATCGCAGCCGTTGTCGGAATATCGCGCCCAGAAGCGCGGAGGTCGCGGCAAGCAGGCGACTTCGATGAAGGACGACGACTGGATCGACACGCTCTTCATCGCCAACACGCACGATCACATCCTGTGCTTCTCGAATCGCGGTCGCGTGTACTGGGTGAAGGTGTATGAAGTGCCGCAGGGTTCGCGCAACTCGCGCGGCCGTCCGATCGTCAACATGTTCCCGCTGCAGGACGGCGAGAAGATCACGGTCGTGCTGCCGGTCAAGGAATTCTCGGCCGACAAGTTCGTTTTCATGGCCACGGCGCTGGGCACGGTAAAGAAGACGCCGCTCGAAGCCTTTAGCCGCCCGTTGCGCAAGGGTATTATTGCGGTCGGTCTCGACGACGGCGACTATCTGATCGGCGCCGCGATCACCGACGGCGAGCACGACGTCATGCTGTTCTCCGACGCCGGCAAGGCGGTGCGCTTCGACGAGAACGACGTGCGTCCGATGGGCCGCGAAGCGCGCGGCGTGCGCGGCATGCAGCTCGAAGACAATCAGCAGGTCATCGCGCTCCTCGTGGCGGGCGACGAGCAGCAGTCGGTGCTCACCGCGACCGAGAACGGTTATGGCAAGCGCACCCCGATCACGGAGTACACGCGCCACGGCCGCGGCACGAAGGGCATGATCGCGATCCAGACGTCGGAGCGCAACGGCAAGGTGGTTGCGGCCACACTCGTCGACTCCGAAGCGCAGATCATGCTGATCACCACCACGGGCGTTTTGATTCGCACCCGCGTGTCGGAAATTCGCGAAATGGGCCGTGCAACGCAAGGTGTTACACTCATCAGCCTTGACGAAGGTACGAAGCTTTCCGGACTGCAGCAGGTCGCCGAAGCGGACGCAGAAGTGGACGCCGAAGGTGAGGGCGAACCGGGCGAAGGCGAAGAGTGATGCGTCATCCTGGCCCGCACAAGCGTGTTCAATCGATGCGCTTACGCGGACTTTAAGGTGGGTTTCAGCGAACCTTGTTAGTGTCAGCGAAATGAATGGTGTGCCGGGCGGACCGGTGAGCGGGCGCAGAACGCAATGCGGCGCCCCGCAGTCCGCGCGGCAGCGCAAATCGATTAATTTCTCAAAGGGAGTAATGATGCAAAAACGATTCAAGCAGGTGATGTTGCTGGCCGCTCTCGTGCCGACGTTTGCCATGGCTCAGGCGCTCCAGAACCAGGCGCCCGCCCCCCAGGCACCGGCAGCGGCTGCAGCACCCGTCGATCCGGCCAAGCAAGCCGCGATCAAGGACCTGCTCGACGCGATCGACGCACAGAAGCTCGTCGGCGCAATCGGCAACAGCGCCCAGATGCAAGCCAAGCAGCTCGTCCCGGCCATCCTGTCGGACGCGCTCTCGGAAAACAAGACGATGACGGACAAGCAGAAGCAAGCTGCCGTGCCGTCGCTGCAAAAGAACGCCGTGCCGAAGCTGGTTGACTCGGCAGGCCAGGTCTTCGCGACCGACTCGTTCAAGACGGACGCCATGCAAGCTCAGTACGACGCCTACGCGAAGTACTACAGCACGCAGGAAATCAAGGACCTGACGACGTTCTACCGCAGCCCGACCGGCCGCAAGTTCATTCAGGTTCAAGACCAGGTTGGCCGCGACGTCGTGAACAGCCTGATGCAGAAGTACATGCCGCAGTCGATCAAGGCAACGCGCGACCAGGCCGACAAGGAAGTCGCTTCGGTCAAGGTCGGCAAGTAAGCCTGGCAAATGAGCCCGGCACTTAAGCCCTTCAGGTCCGCAGCCATGATGCACGGTCGCGGGGCCGGATCGGCCGCATAGACCGGGAAGCCCACTGCCGCGCGGTGCGTGGCGGGTTCCCGGCGACAATGCGATAATGGTCGTTTGCGCGATGAGCGCAAGCGGCCATTTTCTTTTTTCTGGCGTGTTTTCCGGCGGTTTTTGCCACAGCGCCTGCCTCGGGGATCTCTTTACGATGCGCGTCTACAACTTCTCAGCCGGGCCGGCAGCGTTGCCAGAGGAAGTCCTGCGTCAGGCCGCTGACGAAATGCTCGACTGGCACGGCAGCGGCATGGGCGTGATGGAAATGAGCCATCGCGGCCCGGAATTCATGCAGATCCACGCCGAGGCGCTGCTCGATCTGCGTGAGTTGATGCAGGTCCCCGCAAGTCACCAGATTCTGTTCCTGCAGGGCGGCGGCATCGGCGAAAACGCGATCGTGCCGCTCAACCTGTTTGGCTCGAAGCCGCGCGCCGATTTCGTCGTGACCGGCTCCTGGTCGCAGAAGTCGCAGAAGGAAGCGCTCAAGTACGGCGAAGCGCATATCGCCGCCACGGGCCGCACCGAGGCCGGCTTCACGCATTCACCGCCGAAGAGCGAGTGGAAGCTCTCCAGCGACCCCGCCTACGTGCACCTGTGCACGAACGAGACGATCGACGGCGTCGAGACCTTCGAGATTCCCGACCTGGGCGACATTCCGCTCGTGGCCGACGCCTCGTCGCACATCCTCTCGCGCCCGATGGACATCGCCAAATACGGCGTACTCTACGGCGGCGCGCAGAAGAACATCGGCATGGCGGGCGTGACGGTCGTGATCGTGCGCGAGGACCTGCTCGACCGCTCGATGCCGATCTGTCCTTCGGCGTTCGAATGGAAGACCGTGGCCGCGAACAACTCGATGTTCAACACGCCGCCGACCTACGCGATCTATATCGCCGGGCTCGTGTTCAAGTGGTTGAAGCGTCAGGGCGGTCTCGAAGTCATCGAGGCGCGCAATGTGGAAAAAGCGAAGCTGCTCTACGACACGATCGACGCGAGCAGCTTCTATATCAACAAGGTGGAGCGCCGCGCGCGCTCGCGGATGAACGTGCCGTTCTTCCTCGCCGACGAAACACGTAACGCAGATTTCCTCGCCGGCGCCAAAGAGCGCGGGCTGTTGCAGCTGAAGGGCCACAAGTCCGTCGGCGGCATGCGGGCATCGATTTACAACGCGGTGCCGCTCGAAGCAGTGAATGCGCTGGTCGAGTACATGAAGGAATTCGAGGCGAAGCACGCGTAAGCGCTCCTCGCTCACGGGCGAAGCGGCGCCGCGCGCATCCTTTCAGATTGCCGGTTTCACGCATGGACGACGAACTCAACTCCCAACTCAAGCCGCTGCGCGAACGCATCGATGCGATCGACGCGCAGCTCATCGCGCTCCTGAACCAGCGCGCCTCGGTCGCGCTCGAAGTCGGCGAGGTCAAGAAGCACTTCAACGCGCCGGTGTTTCGCCCGGAGCGCGAGCAACAGGTGATCGAGCGCCTGCAGAACATGAGCGACGGCCCGCTCGGCAACGATCACATCAGCGCGATCTGGCGCGAGATCATGGCCGCGAGCCGTTCGCTCGAAAAGACGATTTCGGCCGCGTTCCTCGGCCCGGTCGGCACCTATAGCGAACAGGCGATGTACCAGTACTTCGGTCAGTCGATCGAAGGCCTGCCGTGCCCGTCGATCGATGAGGTGTTCCGCTCGGTCGAGGCGGGCGCCGCCGAGTTCGGCGTCGTGCCGGTCGAGAACTCGACCGAGGGCGCCGTTTCGCGCACGCTCGACCTGTTCCTCGAAACGCAGCTCGTCATCGGCGGCGAAATCGCGTTGCCGATTCAGCACAATCTGATGACGCAAAGCGGCAACCTGCAAGGCGTTACGCGCGTGTGCGCGCATCCGCAGGCGCTTGCACAGTGTCAGCACTGGCTGACGGCGAACGCGCCGCAGCTCGAGCGCCAGAGCGTGTCGAGCAACGCGGAAGCCGCGCGCCTCGCCGCCGCCGACCCGACGGTCGCCGCGATTGCGGGCGATCGCGCCGCCACGCACTACGGTCTCCTGATCGCAAACGCGCTGATCCAGGACGACCCGCACAACCGCACGCGCTTCGTCATGATCGGCAAGCAGCCGGCGGGCGCGACGGGGCGCGACCAGACCTCGATGATCGTGTCGGTGAAGAACGAGCCGGGCGCGGTGTACAAGCTGCTCGAGCCGCTCGCGCGCCACAGCGTGTCGATGACGCGATTCGAGTCGCGGCCGGCGCGCCTTGGCAGCACGTGGGAGTACTACTTCTACATCGACTTCGAAGGTCATCGTGACGAACCCGCCGTGGCCGCCGCGCTCGACGAACTCAGCAAGAAAGCCGCGTATCTGAAGATCCTTGGTTCGTATCCGCGCGCACGCTAAGGCGTGGAAGGTGCGGGCGGCCCGCCGCCAATCGCCGCCCGCCGCATGAGAATGCCGGGCGGCGCGCCTTTCCGATCCGTCCGGTAGAGACCGTTGTACGCCCGGCGCCTTGAGCCCTGGAGAGACGCATGACCACGCAATTCGGCCCCTCGTATGTGCGCGCCATCGCGCCTTACATCGCCGGCAAACCGATTTCCGAAGTCGCGCGCGAGTTTGGACTCGACGAAGCGCGCATCGTGAAGCTCGCGTCGAACGAGAATCCGCTCGGTATGCCCGAATCGGCGCAGCGCGCGATCGTGCAGGCCGCGAGCGAACTGGGCCGCTATCCCGATTCGAACGCGTTCGAGCTGAAGGCTGCGCTGGCCGCGCGCTACGACGTGCCGCCCGAGTGGATCACGCTCGGCAACGGCAGCAACGACATTCTCGAAATGGCCGCGCATGCGTTCGTCGAGCGCGGTCAGGCGATCGTTTATTCGCAGTACTCGTTCGCGGTCTACGCACTCGCGACCCAGGGCCTCGGCGCGCGCCATATCGTGACGCCGGCCGTGCACTACGGCCACGATCTCGACGCGATGCTGGCGGCGATCGACGAAGACACGCGTCTCGTGTTCGTGGCGAACCCGAACAACCCGACCGGCACGTTCGTCGACGGCGCGACGCTCGAGGCGTTCATCGCGAAGGTGCCCGCGCATGTCGCGGTCGTGCTCGACGAGGCGTACACGGAGTACCTCGCGGCTGAGAAGCGCTATGACTCGATCGCGTGGGTGCGCCGCTATCCGAACCTGCTCGTTTCGCGCACGTTCTCGAAAGCCTACGGACTCGCCGGCCTGCGTATCGGCTTCGCGATCGCCCAGCCGGAACTGACCGATCTGCTCAACCGTCTGCGCCAGCCGTTCAACGTCAACACGCTCGCGCAGGCCGCTGCGATTGCCGCGCTCGGCGACACGCCGTTCCTCGAGCGCAGCGCGGCGCTCAATGCCGAGGGCTATCGCACGCTTACCGCGGCGTTCGAGCGCCTCGGCCTCGAATACGTGCCTTCGGACGGCAATTTCGTGCTGGTGCGCGTGGCGAAGGACGCAACGGACGACGGCGCCGGCGAGCGCGTGAATCTCGCGCTGCTCAAACAAGCCGTGATCGTGCGTCCGGTGGGCAACTATGGCCTGCCGCAATGGCTGCGTGTGACGATCGGCTTGCCCGAGGAGAACGCGGCATTCGTCGCGGCCCTCGAGCGAGCGCTTGGCGCGCAATGAGCGCGCAACCCTTACTTTTTTCGGTGACGTCGTGAGTGCGTTTTCGTTTAACAAACTGGTGATTTTCGGCGTGGGCCTGATCGGCGGGTCGCTCGCGCGCGCGTTGCGCGAGCGAGGCTCGCACGGCGGCGAAGGCGCGCAGGTGATCGGTGTGGGCCGCAGTGCAAAGTCGGTATCGCGCGCGCTCGAACTGGGCGTGATCGATGCCGCCGCGACGCTCGACGACGAAGCGGCGCTCGCCGCCGCGCTCGACGGCGCCGACATCGTGCTGATCGCCGCTCCCGTTGCGCAAACCCAGGCCCTGCTCGAGCGCATCGCGCCGTACCTGGGGCAAGCAACCATCGTCACCGACGCCGGCAGCACCAAGAGCGACGTGATCGCCGCGGCCCGTGCCGCGCTCGGCGCGCGCATCGCCCAGTTCGTGCCGGGGCATCCCATCGCCGGGCGCGAATCGAGCGGCGTCGACGCCGCGTTGCCCGATCTCTACGTCGGCCGCAACGTCGTGCTGTGCCCGCTCGCGGAAAACGCGCCGGCATCGGTCGAGCGCATCGCCGCGATGTGGCTCGCCACGGGCGCATTGATCGGCGAGATGCCGGCCGCGCAGCACGATCGCGTGTTCGCTTCGGTGAGTCACTTGCCGCATGTGTTGTCGTTTGCGCTCGTCGACCAGATTCTCGCTTCGCCCGACGCCCAACTGAAATTTTCGTTCGCGGCAGGCGGTTTCCGCGACTTCACGCGCATTGCCGCGTCGAGCCCCGAAATGTGGCGCGACGTGTGCCTCGCGAACCGCGCCGCGCTGCTCGCCGAACTCGACGGCTACACTGAAGTGCTGGCGAAGCTGCGCGCGGCCATCGACGCCGGCGACGGCGCAGCGCTCGAAACCGTGTTCGCGCGCTCGCGCGCGGCGCGCGAGGCGTGGCAGGAGCGCGGCGGCAAGGGCGCGGCGGCGGCCATCGATACAGCACCAGGCAAATAAGCAAGCAGGACCCAGCCCGACGGCGCGAGCGCCGCAACCCAGGCAACCTCAGGTAACACCAGGCATTCTCAGGACACGCTCATGGAACACCTCGATCTCGGACCGTTCACCCGTGCGTCCGGCACGATCCGTCTGCCCGGCTCGAAGAGCATCTCGAACCGCGTGCTGCTGCTCGCCGCGCTGGCCGAGGGCGAAACGACCATCACGAACCTGCTCGACTCCGACGACACGCGCGTGATGCTCGACGCACTGGAAAAGCTCGGCGTGAAGCTCAAACGAGAGGACGACACCTGCGTCGTGCAGGGCACGCGCGGCGCGTTCCAGGCGGTGCGCGCGGATCTCTTCCTCGGCAACGCAGGCACGGCGGTGCGTCCGCTCACGGCCGCGCTCGCGGTGAACGGCGGCGACTACCGCATTCACGGCGTACCGCGCATGCACGAGCGACCCATCGGCGACCTCGTGGACGGCCTGCGCCAGATCGGCGCGAAGATCGATTACGAAGAAAACGAAGGCTATCCGCCGCTGCGCATCCGCCCCGCGCCGGTTTCGGTCGAGGCGCCCATCCGCGTGCGCGGCGATGTGTCGAGCCAGTTCCTCACGGCGCTTCTGATGACGCTGCCGCTCGTGCGCGCCAAGGACGGCGTGACGATCGTCGAAGTGGACGGCGAGCTGATCTCCAAGCCCTACATCGAAATCACGATCAAGCTGATGGAGCGCTTCGGCGTGAAGGTCGAGCGCCACGGCTGGCACCGCTTCGAGATCCCGGCGGGCGTGCGCTACCAGTCGCCGGGCAAGATCATGGTCGAGGGCGATGCATCGAGCGCGTCGTACTTTCTTGCCGCGGGCGCGATCGGCGGCGGCCCGCTGCGTGTGGAAGGCGTGGGACGATCGAGTATCCAGGGCGACGTTGCGTTCGCCGCGGCGCTCATGCGCATGGGCGCGAACGTCACGGTCGCCGATGACTGGATCGAGGTGCGCGGGATCGGCAACGATCACGGCAAGCTCGACCCCATCGACATGGACTTCAACCTGATTCCCGACGCAGCGATGACGATCGCCGTGGCGGCGCTCTTCGCCGACGGCGCAACTACGCTACGCAACATCGCGAGCTGGCGCGTGAAGGAAACCGACCGCATCGCCGCGATGGCCACGGAACTGCGCAAGGTGGGCGCGAACGTGGAAGAGGGCCCTGATTACCTGATCGTGCGTCCGCCCGAGCAACTCACGCCGAACGCAGCGATCGACACCTACGACGATCACCGCATGGCGATGTGCTTCTCGCTCGTGAGCCTCGGCGGCGTGCGGGTGCGCATCAACGACCCGAAGTGCGTCGGCAAGACGTTCCCCGATTACTTCGAGCGCTTCCTGGCGCTCGCGCAACCTTGATTCAAATGAAGCCGAGTACCTTTGCCGCATGAAATCGACCCGTCCCTTTTATCCGACGCCCGTCATCACGATCGACGGCCCGACTGCTTCCGGCAAGGGCACGGTGGCCGCGCTGGTCGCCGCGCAGCTCGGCTTTCACCTGCTCGACAGTGGCGCGCTGTACCGCCTGGCGGCGCTCGCGAGCATGCGCTACGCGATTGCGGCCGACGACGCCGAGAACCTTGCGAAGCTGATCGACGATCTCCATATCACGTTCCGCGAGGGGCTTGCGCAGCTCGATGGCGTTGACGTTTCGAACGAAATCCGTGCCGAGGAAGTGGGCAACCGCGCCTCGATGATCGCTGCGCATCCGGCCGTGCGCACCGCGCTCGTGGCGCGCCAGCGGGCGTTTCGCAAGCTTCCCGGGCTCGTTGCGGATGGCCGCGACATGGGCACCGTGATCTTCCCGGACGCCGTTCTGAAGGTGTTTTTAACGGCCAGCGTGGAGGCCCGTGCGGCCCGCCGGCATAAGCAATTGATCCAAAAAGGTTTTTCTGCTAATATGGATGACTTGCTTCGGGATTTGCGTGGACGCGACGCGCGCGACAGTAACCGCGCGGCCGCACCGCTCAAGCCTGCAGCAGATGCGCAGCTTCTCGATACTTCGGCGCTCTCCGTCGACCAGGCGGTCGAACAGGTGGTGCAGTGGTATCAGGAGTCTAGCCAACTGCGGCCCGTACGGTAATCCGCGAACGGGGCAAAGCGCAGTAAAGAAAGCAGTAAGCAGTACGAGTAGGTGCCCTGGAAAGCAACAGGGCGTGTGTTAAACCCTTTAACCCCGTATGGCTTTTGCATCTGCGCCGCGAGCATCGTGTTCCGGCCTCAACGCCCGGCAGTCAAGACCGACTGGCGAGGTAGCGAAAACCATGCAAATCCAGATTTTTATGTCCGACCTGCAAACCTCCACCCCGAATACCGAATCTTTCGCGGCTCTGTTCGAAGAGTCGCTGACCCGCCAGGACATGCGCGCCGGCGAAGTGATTTCCGCCGAAGTCGTGCGCGTCGACCACAACTTCGTGGTCGTCAATGCTGGTCTCAAGTCCGAAGCCTATATTCCGCTCGAAGAATTCCTGAACGACGCGGGTGAAGTGGAAGTGCAGGCGGGTGATTTCGTTTCCGTCGCGATCGACGCGCTGGAAAACGGCTACGGCGACACTATCCTGTCGCGCGACAAGGCGAAGCGTCTCGCTTCGTGGCTGTCGCTGGAAAAGGCTCTCGACAACAACGAACTCGTGACCGGCACGATCACGGGCAAGGTCAAGGGCGGCATGACCGTCATGGTCAACGGCATCCGCGCGTTCCTGCCGGGTTCGCTCGTCGACACGCGTCCGGTCAAGGACACGACGCCGTACGAAGGCAAGACCCTCGAATTCCGCGTCATCAAGCTCGACCGCAAGCGTAACAACGTCGTGCTGTCGCGCCGCGCAGTGATCGAAGCCACGCAAGGCGAAGAGCGCGCAAAGCTGCTCGAAACGCTCAAGGAAGGCGCGATCGTCAACGGCGTGGTCAAGAACATCACCGACTACGGCGCGTTCGTGGACCTCGGCGGCATCGACGGCCTGCTGCACATCACCGACATCGCATGGCGTCGCGTGCGTCACCCGAGCGAAGTTCTCTCGGTTGGCCAGGAAGTCACCGCGAAGATCCTCAAGTTCGACCAGGAAAAGAACCGCGTTTCGCTCGGTATCAAGCAACTGGGCGACGATCCGTGGGAAGGCATCTCGCGCCGTTACCCGTCGGGCACGCGTCTGTTCGGCAAGGTCACGAACATCACCGACTACGGCGCGTTCGTCGAAGTCGAATCGGGCATCGAAGGCCTGGTTCACGTGTCGGAAATGGACTGGACCAACAAGAACGTTGCTCCGTCGAAGGTTGTCCAGCTGGGCGACGAAGTCGAAGTCATGGTCCTCGAGATCGACGAAGACCGCCGCCGCATCTCGCTCGGCATGAAGCAGTGCAAGCCGAATCCGTGGGATGACTTCAGCCGCAACTTCAAGAAGGGCGACAAGCTCCAGGGCGCGATCAAGTCGATCACCGACTTCGGCGTGTTCATCGGTCTGCCTGGCGGCATCGACGGTCTGGTTCACCTTTCGGACCTGTCGTGGTCGGAAGCTGGCGAAGAAGCCGTTCGCAAGTACAAGAAGGGCGACGAAGTCGAAGCCGTGGTTCTGGGCATCGACGTCGAGAAGGAACGCATTTCGCTCGGCATCAAGCAGCTCGAAGGCGACCCGTTCAGCAACTTCGTTGCTGTCAACGACAAGGGTTCGATCGTCGACGGCGTGGTCAAGTCGGTTGACGCCAAGGGCGCAGTCGTGACGCTGAACGCCGATGTCGAAGGCTACCTGCGTGCTTCGGAAATCGCGCAAGACCGCGTGGAAGATGCTCGCAACGTGCTGAAGGAAGGTGACAAGGTCAACGCGATGATCATCAACATCGATCGCAAGTCGCGTGGCATCAACCTGTCGATCAAGGCGAAGGACTCGGCTGAAACGCAGGAAGCCCTGCGCACCATGTCGGCTGATTCGGGTCAGGCTGCCACCGGCACGACCAACCTCGGCGCGCTGCTCAAGGCCAAGCTCGACGGCCAGAACCAGTAAGCCTCAAACGGGGGCAAGCTGAAGTATGACCAAATCTGAATTGGTCGCGCAGCTGGCTACGCGATTTCCGCAACTTGTTCTCAAGGACGCGGATTTCGCGGTCAAGACGATGCTCGATGCGATGTCCGAGGCGCTTGCCAAGGGCCATCGCATCGAAATTCGTGGCTTTGGCAGCTTCGGCCTGAATCGTCGGCCGTCGCGCGTCGGTCGCAATCCGAAGTCGGGTGAAAAGGTGCTGGTGCCTGAGAAGTTCGTGCCGCACTTCAAGCCGGGCAAGGAACTGCGCGAGCGCGTCGACCGTAATTCGGGCGAGCCGCTGAAGGCGGACGAGCCGGACGACGACCTGTAAGCGTTGGATCGTTTTCGATCGGGCGATTGCGGTCGTCGGCGGTCAATGCCAGATGGCCAGAATGCATGGACCGGTAAAAAGCGCTGGGGTGAACAACCCCGGCGCTTTTTTTTCGTCTGCGCCTTTTCGACGCGGTTAGTTCCGGCAAGCCAGGTTGCCTGGCTCAGTGCTCGCTCACACGTGTCGGCCCGCGAGCCGTTCAATTACAATACGGGACACTTCGGCGCGGCTTGTGCTGCGGCGCAGCATGTCCGCCGTGCCGGCGCCTTTCTCAACTGCCAAGAGAATCCTTCAATGAGATTGATCGCCTGGGTGCTCCGTGTGCTGGTGTTCGTACTGCTGCTCGTACTTGCGCTCGCCAACACGCAAACCGCGACGCTGAACTTTCTGGCCGGATATTCGTGGCAGGCCCCGCTGATCCTGATCGGCCTCGCGTTTTTTGTCGTGGGGCTGCTGGCGGGGCTGCTTTCCGCGCTGCCCGGCGTGTTCCGGCTGCGCATGGAAAACGGCCGCCTCAAGCGCGACTTGCGGGTGGCGCGTGAAACGCCCACGCCGAGCGTCGAGCCGCCGCTGCCGCCGCTTATCTGATTTGTATTGCCGTGCCGCGCGCCTGAACGCGTGCGGCTGATTTTCCGCTCATACCATCGCTCGCATGGATCTCGATTTTTGGTGGCTCCTCGTCATTCCCGTGGCTTTCGCGCTCGGCTGGATGGCGTCGCGCTACGACCTGAAGGCACTGCTTTCCGAAAGCGCCAACCTGCCGCGCTCGTATTTTCGCGGCCTGAATTTTCTGCTCAACGAGCAGCCGGACAAGGCCATCGACGCGTTCATCGAGGTCGCCAAGCTCGACCCCGAAACCGTCGAGCTGCACTTCGCGCTCGGCAATCTGTTTCGCCGCCGCGGCGAGACCGACCGCGCGATCCGCGTGCATCAGAATCTGCTTTCGCGTTCCGACCTGCCCGTGAACGAGCGCGACCACGCGCTCTATGAACTCGGCCAGGATTTTCTGAAGGCCGGCATGCTCGACCGCGCCGAAGAGACCTTCGGCAAGCTCAAGTCGGGCGACTTCGCGCTCGGCGCTCAGCGTGCACTGCTCGCGATCTACGAGATCGAGAAGGACTGGAACCGCTGCATCGACACGGCACGTCATCTCGAAACGATGGGCGCGGCGTCGCTCGACCTCGAGATCGCCCAGTTCCACTGCGAACTCGCGCAGGAAGCGCTCCAGCAGAAAAAGCCCGACGAAGCGCGCCGTCAACTGGCGCTCGCGCTCAAGGCCAATTCGCAGAACGTGCGCGCGACGATCCTCGCAGGCGACGTCGATGCGGCAAGCGGCGATTGCGAGACTGCGCTTGGCCACTGGCGCGATGTCGAAGCGCAAAACCCCGCTTATCTGCCGCTCGTCGCCGAAAAGGTCATGAAGGCCTACGAGACGCTCGGCCGCGCCGAAGAGGGCGCACAATTGCTCACGACGTGGGTCGACGCGTATCCGTCGAACGATCTGCTCGACGTCGCCTACAAGTATGTCGCCGCGCTGCGCGGCCCCGATGCGGCGCATGCGCTGGCCCGCACGCAGATGCAGAAGTCACCGAACCTCGCCGGCATGGCGCGCCTGCTCGAAGCGCAGCAGGCCACGGCCGAAGAGCCGCGCCGCAGCGAACTCGAGCTGATGCGCAAGCTGCTCCAGCAGCGCACCAAGAACCTGCCTCGCTACACCTGCCAGAACTGCGGATTCCGGGCGCGCCTGTTCTACTGGCAGTGTCCGGGCTGCAGCGGCTGGGAAACCTATGCGCCGCGCCGTGTCGAGCCGGTTCCCGCGTCGAGCTGAGCCTAAGGGCGCGCGTGCCGAGCCCGGCACCTAGCCGGCCGCGCCCACAGTCATTCCAACATCCGTATCTGTCACCGGAGCGCCTATGAAGATCACCATTGTCGGTACCGGCTACGTCGGCCTCGTCACCGGTGCGTGTCTTGCCGAAATCGGCCACGACGTGTTTTGCCTCGATGTCGATCCGCGCAAGATCGATATCCTGAATGGCGGCGGCGTCCCGATTCACGAGCCGGGCCTGCTCGAACTCATCGCGCGCAACCGCGCGGCCGGGCGCATTACCTTTTCCACCGACATCGCGGCGAGCGTCGAGCACGGCGAGGTGCAGTTCATCGCCGTCGGCACGCCGCCCGACGAAGACGGCTCGGCCGATCTCCAGTACGTGCTCGAAGCGGCGCGCAGCATCGGCCGCCACATGAACGGCTTCAAGGTGGTCGTCGACAAGTCGACGGTGCCGGTCGGCACGGCGCAGCGCGTGCACGGCGTGCTGGCCGAAGAACTGGCGAAGCGCGGCCTCTCGCATAGCGTGGATCACCGCTTCTCGGTCGTCTCGAACCCCGAGTTTCTGAAAGAGGGCGCGGCGGTGGACGACTTCATGCGTCCGGACCGCATCATCATCGGTCTCGACGAGGACGAGAACGGCACCGTGGCGCGCGAGAAGATGAAGCGCCTCTACGCGCCGTTCAACCGCAATCACGAACGCACGATCTACATGGACGTGCGCTCCGCCGAATTCACGAAGTACGCGGCCAACGCCATGCTCGCCACGCGCATCTCGTTCATGAACGAGATGGCGAATCTCGCCGACCGCGTGGGCGCCGACATCGAGTCGGTGCGCCGCGGCATCGGCTCCGATCCGCGCATCGGCTATCACTTCCTCTATGCCGGCTGCGGCTATGGCGGCTCGTGCTTCCCGAAGGACGTGCAGGCGCTGATCCGCACGGCCGCCGAGTCGGGCCAGAACCTGCGCGTGCTCGAAGCCGTCGAGGAGGTCAATCACGGCCAGAAGGAAGTGCTCGTGAAGAAGATCGCCAGCGTGTGCGGCGACGACCTCACCGGCAAGCACTTCGCCGTGTGGGGCCTCGCGTTCAAGCCGAACACCGACGACATGCGCGAAGCGCCGAGCCGCCGTCTGATCGCCGACCTGCTCTCGCGCGGGGCCACGGTGGCGGCGTGGGACCCGGTCGCAGCCGAAGAGGCGCAGCGCGTGTTCGCGCTCGATCTCGCACACGCGCCTGAGCAGCACGCGCGCCTGACGTTCGCATCGAGCCAGGACGACGCGCTCACGGGTGCCGACGCGCTCGTGATCGTCACCGAATGGACCGCCTTCAAGGCGCCCGATTTCGCGCATTTGAAGAAGGTGCTCAAGGCACCGCGTATCTTCGACGGACGCAACCTCTACGAGCCCGACGCCATGGCCGAGCTCGGCATTGACTATCACTCGATTGGGCGGCCCCATGTCAATCTCGCAAACTCCGCAGCCTGAAGCCGCGCCCGTCGCCGCGCTTGCTGCTGCCATCGCGCCGGAAGTGCGCGTCGTGCCGCGCGAAAAGCTCGCGACCTCGCGTGTGCTGGTGGTGGGCGACGTCATGCTCGACCGCTACTGGTTCGGCGACGTCAACCGCATCTCGCCGGAAGCGCCGGTGCCGGTCGTGCATGTGCAGCGCAAGGAAGACCGTTTGGGTGGCGCCGCGAACGTCGCGCGCAACGCGGCGGCGCTCGGCGCTCACGCGGGCCTCCTGTGCGTGGTGGGCCATGACGAACCCGGCGAGCGTATCGTCGAGCTGCTCGACGAAAGCAACGTGAACGCGTATCTCGAGCGCGATCCCGCGTTGCCGACCACCATCAAGCTGCGCGTGCTGTCGCGCCAGCAACAGCTGTTGCGCGTGGACTTCGAAAACACGCCCGCGCACGAGATCCTGCTCGCCGGCCTCGCGCGTTTCGACGCGCTGCTGCCCACGCACGACGTGATCCTGCTCTCCGACTACGCGAAGGGTGGGCTCACGCATGTCACGCAGATGATCGCGAAGGCGCGCGCGGCGGGCAAGGCGGTGCTCGTCGATCCGAAGGGCGACGACTGGGAGCGCTATCGCGGCGCGAGCCTCATCACGCCGAACCGCGCGGAGCTGCGCGAAGTGGTGGGCACGTGGAAGTCCGAGGAGGACCTGCACGCGCGCGTGACGAAGCTGCGCCACGAACTGCAGTTCGATGCGCTCCTGCTCACGCGCTCGGAAGAGGGTATGACGCTCTTTTCCGATGACGGCGCGCTGCACGCGGCGGCCGATGCGCGCGAAGTGTATGATGTCTCGGGCGCCGGCGACACGGTGATCGCGACCGTCGCGGTCATGCTGGGCGCGGGATTGCCGCTCGTCGAAGGCGTCGCGCTCGCGAATCGCGCGGCCGGCATCGTGGTCGGCAAGCTCGGCACGGCCACCGTCGACTACGACGAACTCTTTCAATAACGTTGTGCATGCGAGCGCGCAGCGCTCGCACCCCGGCCGGAATTTCCGCAGCGTTTTTCCGGCGGGGCATCAACCTCGCGTGAACCTCGTCACCGCAGACCTATCATGACCCTCATCGTCACCGGCGCGGCCGGCTTCATCGGCAGCAACATCGTCAAGGCGCTGAACGAACGCGGCGAAGACCGCATCATCGCCGTCGACAATCTCACCCGCGCGGACAAGTTCAGGAATCTCGTCGATTGCGAGATCGACGACTACATCGACAAGACCGAGTTCGTCGAGCGCTTTGCGCGCGGCGATTTCGGCGACGTGCGCGCGGTGTTCCACGAAGGCGCCTGTTCGGACACGATGGAAACCGACGGCCGCTACATGATGGACAACAACTTCCGCTATAGCCGCGCCGTGCTCGACGCGTGTCTCGCGCAGCGCGTGCAGTTTCTGTATGCGTCGTCGGCGGCGATTTACGGCGGCTCGACGCGCTTCGTCGAAGAGCGCGAAGTGGAAGCGCCGCTGAACGTGTACGGCTATTCGAAGTTCCTGTTCGACCAGGTGATCCGCCGCGTGCTGCCCACCGCGCAAAGCCAGATTGCGGGCTTTCGCTATTTCAACGTGTACGGTGCGCGCGAAACGCACAAGGCGCGCATGGCGTCGGTGGCGTTCCACAACTTCAACCAGTTCCGCGCCGAAGGCCGCGTGAAGCTGTTCGGCGAATACAACGGTTATGCGCCGGGCGAGCAGACGCGCGACTTCGTCTCCGTCGAGGACGTGGTGAAGGTGAACCTGTTCTTCTTCGATCATCCGGAGAAGACGGGCATCTTCAATCTGGGCAGCGGCCGTGCCCAGCCGTTCAACGACATCGCCACGACCGTGGTGAACACGCTGCGTGCGATGGAAGGCAAGCCTGCGCTCTCGCTCGCGGAGCAGGTCAAGGAAGGGCTGATCGAGTACATCCCGTTCCCGGACGCGTTGCGCGGCAAGTATCAGTGCTTCACGCAGGCGGACCAGTCGAAGCTGCGCGCGGCAGGCTACGACGCGCCGTTCCTGACGGTGCAGGAAGGCGTGGATCGTTACGTACGTTGGCTTTCTGGCCAGGTGTAACGCGAAGCCCTGACTTCATAAACTGGACTCTCCTCGCCGGCGATGGTCGCCGGCGTTTTGAGGGAGATCCAGCATGTTCCGAAAAGTCCTTGCGGCGGCCGCGCTTCTGGCCGTATTCAGCCACGCCTTTGCGGCCGTGGACGTCAACACCGCCAACGAAGACGCGCTTCGCGGCATCAAGGGGGTGGGGCCCGCGCGCGCCAAGGCCATTCTCGACGAGCGCAGCGCGCACGGCCCGTACAAGGATGCCAGTGACCTCGGCAAGCGCGTGAAGGGCATGGGCGGCCATACCGTCGAACGTTTGCAGGCCGAAGGATTGGCGATCGGTCCCGCGAATGCCCATGCAGCACAGGCGAAGGTTGCGCAGGCAACGCCCGCGAAGGCGGGCGCACCTCAGGCTGCCGTGGCGGTCAAGAAGTAGCAGGCCGCTCGCGCTCGTGTGTTACCCCGCGCGTCGTGCTGCGCCGTCGCGGGGCGCAGTTTCCTTCAGGTGTCGCTCAGGTGAAGTCGATCCGCGACGTTGACCCGCGGCCCGGGCCGCGGGCTTTTTGCAGCCCATGATGGTCGAGTCGCCAGCCGGCGTCCATACCGGCGTCATGGGTCCCCTGCGGTCGCTGCCCGCGTGGTTTAGAATCGACGGGTCACGTCATCGCGCCTCACTGCCATCCCCATGCCCTACAAGACCATTGAAGACACGATCGGCAATACCCCGCTCGTGCAGCTCGTCCGCCTGCCGGACGACGAAATCCGCGCCCGCAACAACGTCTTGCTGGCCAAGCTCGAAGGCAACAACCCGGCTGGGTCCGTGAAGGACCGCCCGGCGCTCTCGATGATCCGTAAAGCCGAAGAGCGCGGCCGCATCAAGCCCGGCGACACACTCATCGAAGCGACGAGCGGCAACACGGGCATCGCGCTCGCCATGGCGGCGGCGATCCGCGGCTACAAGATGGTGCTCATCATGCCGGAGGACCTCTCGGTCGAGCGCCGTCAGAGCATGGCGGCTTACGGCGCCGAAATCATGCTTACGCCGGTCAAGGGCGGCATGGAATATGCGCGCGATCTCGCCGAGCAAATGCAGCGCGACGGCAAGGGGATTATCCTCGACCAGTTCGGCAATCCCGACAATCCGCTTGCGCACTACGAGGCCACCGGCCCGGAAATCTGGCGCGATACCGAAGGGCGCATCACGCACTTCGTTTCGTCGATGGGCACGACCGGCACGATCATGGGCACGTCCCAGTTCCTGAAAGAAAAGAATCAGGCGATCGAGATCGTCGGCGCGCAGCCGGAAGACGGCTCGCGCATTCCGGGCATTCGCAAGTGGCCCGAAGCGTATATGCCGAAGATTTTCGATCGCAGCCGCGTGGATCGCGTGGAGAGCGTGAGCCAGGCCGCCGCCGAGAACATGGCGCGCCGTCTGGCCTCGGTCGAAGGTATCTTCGCGGGGATCTCGTCGGGCGGCGCATGTGAGGTGGCGACGCGTCTTGCGCGCCAGCTCGAGAACGCGACGATCGTGTTCATCGTCTGCGATCGTGGCGACCGGTATCTCTCGACGGGTGTGTTTCCCGCCTGATTGAAGCGTGGACGCAAAAAAACGGCCTTCGATGTTTCCGAAGGCCGTTTTGCTTTGTATCGCTGAAGTTACTCTTGCTGTTCGGGTGGCGTCGCGCCCGTGCCGTTCGGGGCGCTGTTCATCCCGTTGCCATTGCCACCGTTGTTGCCGCCGTTGCCGCCATTTCCACCGTTTCCGTTCGCCGGGCCCACCCCCACGCCTGGCTGCGTCGCCAGCATCTGCGCTTTCACGCGCATGCCCAGCTGATACACCGCGAGCGCATAGAAGAAGCTGCGGTTATAGCGCGTCAGCACATAAAAGTTCTTGAGCCCGAGCTTGTACTCGGTGCCGCGGCCAGGCGAGGGCAGGTCGATCACCGTGACAGGCGTGCCCGCCTCGGCGGCGATATCCACGTCCGGCTGGTCGAGCACGAGGCCCGAGCGCAGCAACTGGCTCAGCGGCCAGCGCGGTTCGGGCTTGCCGTCGGCGGCGGCCTGGGCGATGCCGAGGCTGCCCGCATCGGTGGCGATATTCCACACCACGGGCCGCCCCGATTCCCAGCCGTTCTGCCGCAGATAGTTCGCCACGCTGCCGATCGCGTCGGCCGTGCTCCCGCGCAGGTCGATGTGATTGTTGCCCTCGTAGTCCACCGCGTACTGCACGATGCTGCTCGGCAGGAACTGGGGAATGCCGATCGCGCCCGTGTACGAGCCGAGTACCGACGACGGATCGATCTGCGCGTCGCGCGTCCACACGAGGTAGTCCTCGAGATTCTTGCGGAACGTCGCCATGCGCTCGGCGCGGTTCGGCGTGTCCGGATAATCGAAGGCGAGCGTGGTGAGCGCATCGAGCACGCGGAAGTTGCCCATGTAGCGGCCGTAGATCGTCTCCACGCCGATGATGCCGACGATCACCTCGGGCGGCACGCCAAACTCCTCCGACGCGCGCTGCAGCGTGGCCTGGTTCGCGCGCCAGAAGCGTACCCCCGCATTGATGCGTACCGGGTCGAGGAAGCGCGCCTGATATGCGCGCCAGTTCTTCACGCCCGGAACGGGCGAGGGCGTCACGAGCTTCACCGCCGTCGCCGAATAGTTCGCGCTCGCGAACAGCGCATGCAGTGCGGTGGGATCGAAGTCGTAGCGCGCCACCATGTCGTTGATGAAGCCGTCGACGTCCGGATTGTTCGCGTAGCGCTGCGGGACGATTTCCTCTTCGAACGTCTGGCCCTGCGTCGGCGTTTGCGGTTGCGCCTGCGCGAGCGTGAGCGGCGTCTGTCGCGATTTCGGCGCGGCAGTTTGCGCGCGCGCCGCGCCGGTGCACAACGCCGCCGCGACGCAAAGCGCGAGTGCGAGGGTCGTGCGACGTGGGCGGCTGGAGGCGGACAGAGCGGTCTTGAGGGTCATGAGAGAGCGGAGGGAGAGCGGTCCAGGAAGAACCCGGGCAGTATAACCGAGCGCCTTCGGGGAATCGGGCCGTTGCGCGCCGGCGTGGCGCGTGAGCACCAGATCGCTGTGGTAACGTGGTGTCTGTTCGCGCGCCAGCCGGCGTGCCGCCAGACTAAAGACAGAAGGAGACCCGCGGCCGCGCGCATGCGCGAAGCCCGCGGCGAGTGCGACTCATGACGACCGGTTTCTTCTCTCACCCCGATTTTCTGCTGCACGAGATGGGCGAATGGCATCCTGAATGCCCCGCGCGTCTGCAGGCTATCGAAGACCAACTGATCGCGAGCCGCATCGACGCGCTGATCGAGCGCGACGAATCGGCGCCGCTCGCGACCGAGGCGGACCTCCTGCGCGTGCATACCCAGGCGCATATCGACTTCATCCGCAACACGGCGCCCAGCGAAGGCTACGCGAGCATCGACCCGGACACGCTGATGAATCCACACACGTGGCAGGCGGCGCTGCGTGCGGCGGGCGCGGCGATCGCGGCCACCGACGCGGTCCTCGCCGGGCGCTACGAGAACGCATTCTGCAGCGTGCGCCCGCCCGGCCATCACGCGGAGCCCGCGCGCGCGATGGGCTTTTGCTTCTTCAACAACATCGCGATCGCGGCGCGCCATGCACTCGAAGTCCACGGCCTCCAGCGCGTGGCGATCGTCGATTTCGACGTGCATCACGGCAACGGCACCGAGGCCGCGTTCGCGGGCGACTCGCGCGTGCTGATGTGCAGCTTCTTTCAGCATCCGTTCTATCCGTACTCGGGGGCCCAGAATCCGGCGCCGAACATGGTCAACCTGCCGATCGCGGCGCGCACGAAAGGCATGGAAGTGCGCGAGGCCATCGACATCATGTGGCTGCCGCGGCTGCACGAGTTCAAACCGGAGATGGTGTTCGTCTCGGCGGGCTTCGACGCGCATCGCGAAGACGATCTCGGCAACATGGGCCTCGTGGAGGACGACTTCGCCTGGATCACGGACCAGATTCGCGACATCGCGGGCCGCTATGCGAAGGGGCGCATCGTGAGCAGCCTCGAAGGCGGCTATAACCTCTCGGCGCTCGGCCGCAGCGTGGTGGCGCATCTGCGCGCGCTGGCGGATATCTAGGCGGCCGGCGCGGCCCCGAGCGCGGACCCGCATCGCACACATTCGAACGAAGGAGACACGCATCGTGAGTGCCATTCCCTCTTCATCGCAAGCGCTAGTCGAAATTACACGCGATGCGTATGGCGTGTCGGGCGTCGTGCGCCTCACGCTGAACCGTCCGGATGCGTTCAACGCGCTTTCCGAGGCGCTCATCGATGCGTTGCAGGGCGAACTCGCCGCGCTGGCGCAATCCGACGCGCGCGTGGTCGTGATCGCAGCGGCAGGGCGCGCGTTCTGCGCGGGCCACGATCTCAGGGAAATGCGCGCGGCGCCCTCGCACGAGTACTACACGAAGCTGTTCGAGCGCTGCTCGAAGATGATGCTCGCCATTCAAAAGATGCCGCAGCCCGTCATCGCGCGCGTGCAGGGCGTGGCGACGGCGGCGGGCTGCCAGCTCGTCGCGATGTGCGATCTGGCGGTGGCGGCGGACTCGGCGCGCTTTGCGGTGTCGGGCATCAATCTCGGGCTCTTTTGCTCGACGCCCGCTGTGCCGCTCTCGCGCAATGTCTCGCGCAAGGCGGCCTTCGAGATGCTGATGACGGGCGAATTCATCGATGCGGAGAAGGCGTTGCGCGAAGGCCTCGTGAATCGCGTGGTGCCCGCCGACCAACTCGACGCCGCCGTGACCGCACTGGCCGCGAGCATCTGCGCGAAGCCGCGCGAGGCCGTCGCGGCAGGCAAGGGGCTCTTCTACCGGCAGCTCGAAATGGGCATCGACGCCGCGTATCAGTTGGCCGGGCAGACCATGGCCTGCAACATGATGACCGACCCAGCGCTCGACGGCGTGCAGGCCTTCATCGAGAAACGCAGCGCGAAGTAACGCGCCTGACCGCTCAGGAGTGCTGGTCGATCCAGTCGATCAGCGCGCCGATCACGCGCTCTCGATCGAGGTCGTTGAGCGTTTCATGGTAGCTGCCTTCATATAGCGTGAGCGTGCGATCGGGCGATCCCACGTTCGCGCCGAACGCGCGGCTGCCCTCGGGCTCGGTGAGCTTGTCCTCGGTGCCATGCCAGATCAGCACGGGTAGCCGCAGTTGCGCGCGTCCCGTCTCGATGCGCTTCATCGCTTCCAGCAATTGCGCCCCCGTGCGGGCGGGAATCGCGCCGTGATGCACGAGCGGATCGGCGCGATTGGCTTCGACCACGTCGCGCACGCGCGCGAGCAGCGCCGCGTCGATCTTCATGGCCGGAAAGGTCGGCCAGATCGCGCTGATTACGCGGCTCGCGGCGATTTTCCATGCGGGCACGTCGCGGCCCGGCGCGAGCGCCGCGCTCGAGAGCAGCAGGCCCGCGAGCGGCACGCGAGTTTGCGGCAGGCGCTCGATGGCGTAGAGCGCGGCGATCGCGCCGCCCATGCTGTGCCCCATCAGGAAGAGCGGTGTGCCCTGTGCAGCGCATTGCGCGCTCGCGTGGGCGAGGAGCGCCTCGGCGTCGTTGAGATAGTCGTCGAAGTGCGAGATCCAGGTGCGGCGGCCAGGGGCATGCCCGTGGCCGCGCAGATCGATTGCGTAGACATCGATGCCCGCGGCGGTCAGCCGCGTGGCGAGCGCCGCATACCGGCCCGCGTGTTCCGCGAGACCATGAATCAGCGCGATGGCCGCGCGCGGCGGCGCGCTCGCGCGCCAGACGTAGAGCGGCAACTCGACGCGGTCACGCGTACGCAGCGTCGCTTGCGCGGCGGGTTCGGCGGCTTGCGCCATGGCGATGTTCTGACTGGTCTCCATCTCGCTCCCTGTTTGGGCAATGCGTGGCGGTTCACGGTAGTTCGTTTTCGGCATCAGTCTGTCGGCAGCAGTGTAGCGGCCGCGCGGGCGGCCACGCGCTGCCAGAAGCCTCTAATGCAAATGAGTTATGAAATTATCGAAATTGATTATTAAAAGGAATTTTGCGTGCCAGGGTAAAATGCGGGGCTAAATCCAGTCCATCAAACGGCGGCTGTCTGCCGGCGCGACGCGTTTTCCGCTACTGAAAAGGAGCGGCCTGCGCGAGCGGCGCGCGGCACACCCGCCGTTTTGCTTTTTTTCCATGATCGAAATTCGAAACGTGTCCCAGCGCTTCGCCGGCCCACAAGGCTGGATCGAGGCGCTGCACAACGTCAATCTGACGATTCCGCCGGGCGAAGTGTTCGGCATCATCGGGCGCAGCGGCGCAGGCAAGAGCACGCTGGTGCGCACCATCAACCTGCTCACGCGGCCCACCGAAGGCGACATCGTCGTCAACGCTCGCACGCTCACGTCGCTCTCTTCGGCCCAGCTGCGCGAAGCGCGCCGCGAGATCGGCATGATTTTCCAGCACTTCAACCTGCTGTCGTCGCGCACCGTGTTCGACAACGTCGCGCTGCCGCTCGAACTGGCCGGCGTGAAGCGCGCCGAGATCGAAGCGACGGTGCTGCCGCTGCTCGAACTCGTCGGCCTGACCGCGCAGAAAGACCGCTATCCCTCGCAGATCAGCGGCGGCCAGAAGCAGCGCGTGGGCATTGCGCGCGCGCTCGCGAGCAAGCCGAAGGTGCTGCTTTCGGACGAGGCGACCTCGGCGCTCGACCCCGAAACCACGCGCGCGATTCTCGACCTGCTGCGCAAGATCAATCGCGAACTGAACCTGACCATCGTGATGATCACGCACCAGATGGAAGTGATCAAACAGGTCTGCGACCGCGTGGCCGTGCTCGACGCGGGCCGCGTGGTGGAAAGCGGTCCCGTGATCGACGTGTTCCTGCAGCCGCGCCACGAAGTCACGCGCGCGCTGCTCGGCGACGTGATCGCCCAGGAACTGCCGCCCGCGCTCAAGGCGCGTGTGGCCGAGCATCTCGCGAAGGGCAGCGGCCACTTGCTGCGCCTCGCGTTCAAGGGTACGGGCGTCGACCAGCCGGTTCTCTCGGAGACGATTCGCCGCTTCGAACTCGATTTCAACATCCTGCACGGCCAGATCGACGAGATCCAGGGGCAGGCGTTCGGCTCGCTCGCGGTGCTCGCGGGCGGCGATCCGGTGAAGGTGGCGCAGGCCATGGCGTGGCTGCGCGAACAAGGCGTCGTGGTGGAGGAACTGTCCCATGTGGAGTGAAATGTTCGACATGTTCGTCCAGTCGTTCTGGGAGACGCTCGTCATGGTGGGCATCTCGGGACTCGTGGGCGCGGCCATCGGCCTGCCGCTCGGCGTGCTGCTCTATCTCACCGACCGCAACGGCGTGCTGCAGAACATCGCCGCGAATCGCGTGATGGGGGTGATCGTCAATGCTGTGCGCTCCACGCCGTTCATCATTCTGCTCGTTGCCGTGATTCCGTTCACGCGCCTCGTGGTCGGCTCGTCGATCGGCACGGCGGCCGCCGTCGTGCCGCTCACCATCGCCGCTGCGCCGTTTATCGCGCGGCTCGTCGAAACGGCGCTGCGCGAAGTCGATCGCGGCCTGATCGAAGCGGCCCAGGCCATGGGCGCGAGCACGAGCCAGATCGTCTTCAAGGTGCTGCTGCCCGAGTCGCTGCCAGGCGTCGTGGCGGGGCTCACCATCACGTTCATCTCGCTCGTCGGCTATTCGGCGATGGCCGGCGCGATCGGCGGCGGTGGTCTTGGCGACCTCGGCATCCGCTACGGCTATCAGCGCTTCGAACCCGAAGTCATGTTGATCGTGGTCGTGATCCTGATCGTGTTCGTGCAGCTCGTGCAGTCGTTCGGCGACTGGCTCGTGCGGCGCCTGAGCCACAAATAGGCCTTAAAACAAGCGGTTTTTCGATCAACATAACTACACAAGACAAAGGTTGGGTATGCAACGTCGTTTCATGATCCGGCTCGCGGCGGCGCTTGGCGCGGCTTCGCTCATCGCACCGCTTGCTGCGCACGCGGACGAAACCATCAAGGTGGGCGTGACGGGCGGCCCGCACGAGCAGGTGATGGAAGTCGTGAAGAGCGTGGCCGCGAAGAGCGGCCTGAACATCAAGATCATCGAGTTCTCCGACTACGTGCAGCCGAACGCGGCGCTCGCGGGCGGCGATCTCGACGCCAACAGCTACCAGCACGCGCCGTATCTCGACGCGCAGGTGAAGGATCGCGGCTACAAGCTGATCAAGATCGCCGACACCGTTACGTTCCCGATGGGCATCTACTCGAAGAAGATCAAATCGCTCTCCGAACTGAAGCCGGGCGCGCGCATCGCGGTGCCGAATGATCCGACGAATGGCGGCCGTGCGTTGCTGCTGCTGCAGAGCCAGGGTCTCATCAAGTTGCGCGCCGACGCAGGTTTGAAGGCGACGCCGCTCGACATCGTGGAAAACCCCAGGAAGCTGAAAATCGTCGAGCTCGACGCCGCACAGATTCCGCGTTCGCTCGACGACGTGGACGCCGCCGCGATCAACACGAACTTCGCCATGCAAGCGGGCCTGAAGCCGAAACAGGACGCGATCGCAATCGAAGACCCGAAGGGGCCGTACGTGAATATCCTCGCGATCCGCGAGGCCGACCGCAACAAGCCCTGGGTGGCGAAGCTGGTCGCCGCGTACCACTCGCCGGAAGTGAAGCGCTACGTCGAAACGACGTTCGGCGGGGCGGTCATCACCTCCTGGTAGGACCCCCTGGGCCGTGAAATTAGAGATATTTTTCGGCGCCCGGGCTTGATGCCCGGGTTTTTTCCACCGTAAAATCGCACGATCGTTCGCTACTGATGACCGGGGTGCGGCAGCGGTGGTTCGGGAAAATTGCTGGTGGCAGATCGGCCCGACAGGGCTATCGCTATAATGTCCGCCAGGTTGACGTATTCGTAACTTCGGAGCATGTGAATGAAAGTCCTTGTGCCAGTCAAACGCGTAGTCGATTACAACGTGAAGGTTCGTGTGAAGTCGGATGGCACGGGCGTCGACATCGCGAACGTGAAGATGTCGATGAACCCGTTCGACGAAATCGCCGTGGAAGAAGCGGTGCGTCTGAAGGAAGCGGGCGTGGCGACCGAAGTCATCGCCGTTTCGGCGGGCGTGACGCAAGCGCAGGAAACGTTGCGTACGGCGCTGGCCATCGGCGCGGATCGCGCGATCCTCATCGAGTCGAACGAAGACCTCCAGCCGCTGGCTGTGGCCAAGCTGCTGAAGGCGCTGGTCGACAAGGAACAGCCGCAACTCGTCATCCTCGGCAAGCAGGCCATCGACGACGATTCGAACCAGACCGGCCAGATGCTCGCCGCGCTGGCGAACCTGCCGCAGGCTACGTTTGCCTCGAAGGTGGTCGTGGCCGACGGCAAGGCGACCGTATCGCGCGAAGTGGACGGTGGCGCGGAAACGCTGTCGCTCAAGCTGCCCGCAGTCGTTACGACGGATCTGCGCCTGAACGAGCCGCGCTACGTCACGCTGCCGAACATCATGAAGGCGAAGAAGAAGCCGCTGGAAACCGTCAAGCCCGAAGACCTCGGCGTCGACGTCACGCCCCGTCTGAAGACGCTGAAGGTTGCCGAGCCGCCCAAGCGCAGCGCAGGCGTGAAGGTGCCGGACGTGAAGACGCTGGTCGAGAAGCTGAAGACGGAAGCCAAGGTGCTGTAAGGAGCGAGACGAAAATGACGAATCTGGTTATTGCTGAACACGACAATCACTCGATCAAGGCCGCGACGCTGAACACGGTCGCCGCAGCACAGAAAATTGGCGGCGACGTGCACGTGCTGGTCGCGGGCCACAATGCGCAAGCCGCAGCGGATGCCGCCGCGAAGATCGCAGGCGTTGCGAAGGTGCTGCTGGCCGACGCGCCGCAACTCGAGCAGGGTCTCGCCGAGAACGTCGAAGCGACGGTCCTCGCGCTTGTGCAAAATGCGGCGAAGAACTACACGCACATCCTGGCTCCGGCAACGGCAGCGGGCAAGAACGTCACGCCGCGCATCGCCGCGAAGCTCGACGTCGCGCAGATCAGCGACATCACCGCCGTGGATGCGCCGGACACGTTCGAGCGCCCGATCTACGCGGGCAATGCCATCGCGACGGTGCAATCGGTCGACCCGATCAAGGTCATCACCGTGCGTACGACGGCATTCGATGCAGTTGCAGCCGTTGGCGGCAGCGCGGCAGTCGAGAAGCTCGACGCGGCAGCGGACAGCGGCCTCACCCAGTTCGTCGGCCGTGAAGTGACGAAGCTCGACCGTCCGGAACTCACGAGCGCAAAGATCATCGTCTCGGGCGGCCGGGGTCTGGGCAGCGGCGAGAACTACACGAAGGTGCTGGAGCCGCTCGCGGACAAGCTCAACGCAGCACTTGGCGCATCGCGCGCAGCCGTCGACGCGGGCTATGTGCCGAACGACTATCAGGTCGGACAGACTGGCAAGATCGTCGCGCCGCAACTGTATGTGGCGGTCGGCATCTCGGGTGCGATCCAGCATCTGGCCGGCATGAAGGACTCGAAGGTCATCGTCGCGATCAACAAGGACGAAGAAGCACCGATCTTCAGCGTGGCCGATTACGGCCTCGTGGGCGACCTGTTCACGGTCGTGCCGGAACTCGTGAAGGAACTCGGCTGAATCCGGCCGGTGTATCGAGCGACGAGCGCCGCGTATCATGATTGAACGCGTGGCGTGAGACGAAGCAACAAAGGGGCGCCGCGGCGCCCCTTTGTCATTTGAGGAACCGCATACCGACAGGAGGAGACTGAAATGTACCAGGCGCCCACGAGCGACATGCTGTTCGTCATGAAGGAACTGGCCGGCCTCGAAGAAATCGCCAGCTTACCGGGCGGCGAAGACGCCACGCCCGAAACGGTCGAAGCGGTGCTGCACGAAGCCGCGAAGCTGTGCGGCGAAGTGCTCGAGCCGCTGAACGCCGAAGGCGACCGCAATCCGAGCCGCTGGGAAAACGGCAACGTGCACGCCACGCCCGGTTTCAAGGCGGCATTCCGGCAATACGTGGAAGGCGGCTGGCAAGGCGTGCAGCATCCTCAGGAATACGAAGGACAAGGTTTACCGAAGCTCGTCGGCACGCCGTGTGTGGAAATGCTCAACGCGGCGAACCTTTCGTTCGCGTTGTGTCCGCTGCTCACCGACGGCGCCATCGAAGCGGTCCTCACCGCCGGCAGCGAAGCGCAAAAGCAGCGCTTCGTGCCGAAGCTCATCTCCGGCGACTGGACCGGCACGATGAACCTCACCGAGCCGCAGGCGGGCTCCGATCTCGCCGCCGTGCGCACGCGCGCCGAGCCGCAAGGCGACGGCACGTACAAGGTGTTCGGCACGAAGATCTTCATCACGTGGGGCGAGCACGACATGGCGGAGAACATCGTCCATCTCGTGCTCGCGCGCACGCCCACGGCGCCCGAAGGCGTGAAGGGCATTTCGCTCTTCATCGTGCCGAAGTTCCTCGTCAACGACGACGGCACGCTCGGCGCGCGCAACGATGTGCACTGCGTATCGATCGAACACAAGCTCGGCATCAAGGCGAGCCCGACCGCCGTGCTGCAGTTCGGCGACCATGGCGGCGCGATCGGCCAGTTGATCGGCGAAGAGAATCGCGGCCTCGAATACATGTTCATCATGATGAACGCCGCGCGTTTTGCGGTGGGCATGCAGGGCGTGGCCGTCTCCGACCGCGCGTACCAGAAGGCGCTCGCCTATGCGAAGGAGCGCGTGCAGAGCCGCCCGGTGGACGGTTCCGCGAAAGCCGCGGTGAGCATCATCCATCACCCCGACGTGCGCCGCATGCTCGCCACGATGCGTGCGCTCACCGAAGCCGCGCGTGCGCTCGCTTACGTGGCGGCCGGCGAGAGCGACCGCGCGCATGGCGACCCCGACGAGGCGGCCCGTGCGCGGCATCAGGCGCGCTACGAGTACCTCGTGCCGATCGTGAAGGGCTGGAGCACCGAACTCGCGCTGGAAGTGACGAGCCTCGGCGTGCAGGTGCATGGCGGCATGGGCTTCATCGAGGAGACGGGCGCGGCGCAGTTCTACCGTGACGCACGCATTCTGCCGATCTACGAGGGCACGACGGCGATCCAGGCGAACGATCTCATCGGACGCAAGACGCTGCGCGACGGCGGCGCGGCGGCAAAGGCGCTGCTCACCGATATCGCGCAGACCGTCGACGCGCTGGCCGCACAACGAGGCGCGGCGTTCGAGTCGATGCGCAAGCATCTCGCGGCGGGTAAGGATGCGCTGGCATCGGCCGTGGACTTCGTGCTCGCGAAGACGAAAAGCGATCCGAACGCGGTATTCGCGGGCAGCGTGCCGTATCTGAAGCTGGCGGGCATCGTGCTGGGCGGCTGGCAGATGGCGCGCGCCATGCTCGCCTCGCAGCGTCTCATGCGGGAGGACCCGAAGTTTCATGGCGCGAAGATCGCCACCGCGCAGTTCTTCGCGCAACATGTCTTGCCGCAGGCGGTGGCGCTCGAAGCGGCGATCGTCAGCGCAAACGGCAGCGAGGGCGTGCTGGCGCTAGCGGAGGATCAGTTCTGACGCAGCCGCGCGCTACTCACAGCGAGAAATGAAACACGGCGCCCTGGCGGCGCCGTGTTCGTTCACGCAGCGTGGCTGGCTTCAGGCATACGCCGGACGATGCGAGCCTTGCGTGTCGCCGAGATAGCGGTGCACCGAAAGATCGTCGGCGCGGATGGCGGGTTGCTTGCCCGAGATCAGGTCGGCGAGCAATTGGCCCGAACCGCACGACATCGTCCAGCCGAGCGTGCCGTGACCCGTGTTCAGGAACAGGTTCGAGATCGGCGTGCGGCCGACAACCGGCGTGCCGTCCGGCGTCATCGGGCGCAGGCCGGTCCAGAAGGTGGCCTTCGTCGTGTCGCCGCCGCCCGGGAACAAGTCGTTGACGCACATTTCGAGCGTTTCACGGCGCGCCTGCTTGAGCGTCTTGTCGAAGCCGACGATCTCGGCCATGCCGCCCACACGGATGCGGTCGTCAAAACGCGTGATCGCGATCTTGTAGGTTTCGTCGAGCACGGTCGAAACCGGCGCGGCACTCGCATTCACGATCGGCGCCGTGATCGAATAGCCCTTGAGCGGATAAACCGGAATCTTCACGAGGCCCGCGAGCATCTTCGTCGAGAAGGAGCCGAGCGCGACCACGAACGAATCGGCGCGCACCAGCTCGCTGCCGCATTGCACGCCCGCGATACGGTCGCCCTGCATGGCGAGGCCGTCGATCGGCGTGTTGTAGCGGAATTTCACACCCAGTTGTTCGGCCATGGCGGCGAGGCGCGTGGTGAACATCTGGCAGTCGCCGGTTTCGTCGCCGGGCAGACGCAGGCCGCCGGTGAGCTTGCCCGACACCGCGGCGAGCGCCGGTTCTGCGCGGCCGAGTTCGGCTGCGGTGAGCAGTTCGTACGGAACGTTCGCGTCCTTGAGCACGGCGATGTCCTTCGCTGCGCCTTCGAACTGCTGCTGCGTGCGGAACACCTGAAGCGTGCCGCCCGTGCGGCCTTCATACTGAATGCCCGTGTCGGCGCGCAACGCCTGCAGGCAGTCGCGGCTGTATTCCGCGAGACGCACCATGCGGCCTTTGTTGAGCGCGTAGCGTTCAGCCGTGCAGTTCTGCAGCATCTGCCACATCCACTGCAGCTGGAACTTCGTGCCGTCCAGACGAATGGCGAGCGGCGCGTGCTTCTCGAACATCCACTTGATCGCCTTGAGCGGCACGCCCGGCGCGGCCCACGGTGCGGCGTAGCCCGGCGAGATCTGTCCGGCATTGGCAAAACTGGTTTCGAGCGCGGGACCGGCCTCGCGGTCGATCACCGTGACTTCGTGGCCCGCGCGGGCGAGATACCAGGCGCTGGCCACACCGACCACACCACTGCCCAACACGACGACTCGCATAGCTGCTCCATATAGTTTCGTTGAGCTACGCCGCGTTGCCGGGCCCTTGGAAGCCGTCTTTTGGCACCGATAGGGAAGAAGGCATGAAAATCCGGGTGTAGCCAGTATTTGTAGCTATGCTATTGTTGTATGTCCAGGTTTTGTTATCGTATTTTTCAGATTTTCGGGAAGAAATCATGAGAACGCAGCGCCAACCGGTCCGCGCGCTCGACCGGCTCGATCACCGCATCCTGAAGCTGCTCCAGGAGGACGGCCGCATGGCGATGAAGGACCTCGCGGAGCAGGTCGGGCTCTCGGTCACACCGTGCATCGAGCGAGTCAAGCGCATGGAGCGCGACGGCGTGATCACGGGTTACTTCGCGCGCGTGAATCCCTCGGTGCTGGGTGCGGCGCTGCTCGTGTTCGTGGAGATCACGCTCGATCACAAGAGCGGCAACATGTTCGACCAGTTCCGCCGCGAGGTGCAGAAGATTCCCGAAGTGCTCGAATGCCATCTCGTCTCGGGCGACTTCGACTATCTCATCAAGGCGCGCATCGGCGAGATGGCCGACTACCGCAAGCTGCTCGGCGACATCCTGCTGCAACTGCCGGGCGCCGTGCAGTCGAAGAGCTACGTGGTGATGGAAGAGATCAAGGAGACGCTGACCATCGCCGTGGGGGAATGAACGGGTAACAGCGGGCTGAAGGCGGCCCCGTTTTTAGGACTCGACAACGCGGATCGATACTGTATATTTATACAGTATCGATCCGCGCTTTCATGTCCATTTTCTCTACCCGTGACTGATTCCCATCACCCCGATCCCGACGCCTGGTATCCCGTTGCACCGCCCACCGCGCGCAAGGGGCGCGGGGCGGTCACGAACCTGCAAGGGCGCTACGAAGTCGACCAGCGCGAAGCGTTCGACGACGGCTGGCAGCCCACGGGTGTCGGCGGGGAGCGTGATGGTGATGGCGATGAAACCGGCGAGCCCAGGCTGCGCACCGAAGTCTTCGAAGAGCGCGCGAAGAGCATCCTCACACGCAACCAGTCGCCGGACATTCCATTCAACGTCTCGCTCAATCCGTATCGCGGCTGCGAGCACGGCTGTATCTATTGCTTTGCGCGGCCTACGCACAGTTATCTCGGCCTTTCGCCGGGGCTCGATTTCGAGAGCCGAATCTACGCCAAGGTCAATGCGGCGGAGTTGCTCGCGCGGGAAATCGCCAAGCCGTCGTACGAGCCCGAGCCGATTGCGCTGGGCGTGAATACCGACGCCTGGCAACCGGTGGAGCGCGACCTGCGCATCACACGCCGCGTGGTCGAAGTGCTGGCGGAACGGCAGCATCCGTTCGCGGCCATCACGAAATCCTCGCTGATCGAGCGCGATCTCGACCTGCTCGCGCCGATGGCCGCGCGCCAGCAGTTCATGGCGGCAATCACGATCACCACACTCGACGCCGATATCGCCCGCTCGCTCGAACCGCGTGCGGCGACACCCGCGCGGCGGCTGCGTACCATCCGCACGCTCGCCGAAGCCGGTGTGCCGGTCGGCGTGAGCATCGCACCCGTGATTCCGTTCGTGACCGAGCCCGACATGGAGCGCGTGCTCGAAGCCTGCGCCGAGGCCGGTGCGACAAGCGCGAGTTACATCGTGCTGCGTTTGCCGTGGGAGGTCGCGCCGCTGTTCCAGGACTGGCTGGCGGCGCACTTCCCGCAGCGCGCCGAGCGCGTGATGAGCCGCGTGCGCGACATGCGCGGCGGCAAAGACTACGAATCGGCGTTTTCGCAGCGCATGAAGGGAACGGGGCTGTGGGCCGACCTGCTCAAGCAGCGCTTTCATCATGCCGTGCGGCGCCTCGGGCTCAACGAGCGGCGCCACGGCATTCTGGACATGTCGGCGTTCGTGCAGTCGAAGACCGTGCGCGAGAAGCCTCAGCTCGACCTGTTCTGAGCCGTTACTGCGCGATTTACTGCGAGAGCGCCTTCGCGGCCTCGACTTGCGACTCGAAGTACGTTTGAAACGAGAGTGCGAGTCCCGTCATCAGCAGGAACGCGCCAATCAGCAGCGAGAAGATCACGACGAAAATCACCGTCCAGCCCGAGCGGCTCGTGCGGCCTTTCTCCACGAACGCGGCGTTGAACTGCGCGTCCCATTTGGCGTCGGGGCGAAGTCCGTAGACGATTGCCGCCAGAAACGCCGAGAGGACGGACACCGCGCCGATCACGGCGAGCACCCAGCCAGGAATCGAGGCGCGCTCGGTGGCGACGAGCAGCATCACGCCCGGAATGCCGAGGAGCGTGCCCAACAAATGCGCCCAGCCCCACACGTCGCGCGGGCCATACAGGTAGAAGCGGTGGGCGCCGAGACTGCCAAACAGGAAGGCGAGGGCGGCGGTGAGCGTCTTGGAGCGAAAGCGTGCGAGGTTCTTGTCGTTGGGCATGGGCTCGGGCAAAACGTGGGCGTCGGCCGCCATGAGCGCATTACGTCGAACGCGCACGGGCCGCCGGGCATTGTATGCCGCACGACGCGCTTGCAGCACAAGCGCACGCTTATGCCCGGCACCATGGTCTGCCCGCGTCACGGTTTCGTGTAGGTCACGCGATAAATCGCGCCCGCATAGTCGTCGCTGACGAGGAGCGATCCGTCGGGCAGCGGCAGCACGTCGGCGGGGCGGCCCCATTGGGTCTCGTCTGAATTGAGCCAGCCCTGCGCGAACACTTCCTGGCGTGCGTTCGTGCCGTCCGGGTTGGCGATCACGCGCACCACGCGATAGCCGACCTTCTCGCTGCGGTTCCACGAGCCGTGCTCGGCGATGAAAATGCTGTTCTTATAGTCGGCCGGGAACATCGAACCGGTATAGAAGCGCATGCCAAGCGACGCCACGTGCGCGCCGAGCTTGAGGACGGGGGGCGTGAAGCCGCTGCACGGATGGCCTGCGCCGAACTCGGGGTCGGCGACATTGCCGCCGTGGCAATAGGGAAAGCCGAAGTCCTCGCCCACGTGCGCGAGGCGGTTGAGCTTGTCGTCGGGGATGTCGTCGCCGAGCATGTCCCGGCCGTTGTCGGTGAACCAGAGCTCATGCGTCTGCGGATGCCACGCGAAGCCGACCGTGTTGCGCACACCGCGGGCGATGGTCTCGTAGTGCGAGCCGTCGGGCTCCATGCGCCCGATCATCGCGAAATGCATGCGCTGCGGGTCGCTGGCCGGCAGACAGACGTTGCACGGCGCGCCTTGCGGCACGTAGAGCTTGCCGTCGGGGCCGAAGGCGATGAACTTCCAGCCGTGGTGGCGCTCGGCGGGCAGCGAATCCGTGACGACGACGGCTTTGGGCGGATCGTCGAGATGACGGTCGATGTCGTCGAGCCGCACGATAGACGACACCGCTGAAACGTACAATGCGCCGTTGCGCCAGGCCACGCCCACCGGCATCGTCAGTCCCGAGGCCACGATATGGCGCTTGATGGCTTTGCCGTCCTTGAGTTCGAGCGCGTAGACGTCGCCGTCCGTACTCCCCACATACAGGAGGGTGCCGTTGCCTGACAGCGTCATTTGGCGCGCACCGGGCAAGTCGGCGGACAGCACCTCGATGTGGAAGCCCGGCGGCAGCTTGATGCGCTCGATGGGAAGCGCCGCTTGAGCGAACGGCGCCGCGAGCAGGGCGGCGGCAAAGGCGAGACACGCCGCTGCAAAGCGTCGGGCCGACTCGCGAGACACCGGAAAAAAGGAGCTGCCACCCACGCCGCCGCCACAAACGCGACGCGGCCATTGCACGAGTCGTCTGAAAGTCGCCACAATTCGCTCCAGGGCCCGCCCATCGTGGGCATGAGCCGCAGTTTGACCGCTTTGTCTCGCCGCTTTCCGCGCGCCGGCGTGCAATTTCCCGTTAAGTGTTTGTTATGCCTCCGGTTTCGGGCTATAATCGCATGTTTCAGTAGTCCCGAACCCCCGGTTTTCAAGGATTTTCGTATGGTCATCATCCGTCTGGCACGCGGCGGCTCGAAGAAGCGCCCGTTCTACAACATCGTCGCAACCGACTCGCGCAACCGTCGCGACGGCCGTTTCATCGAGCGCGTGGGCTTCTACAACCCGGTCGCTACCAAGGGTGAAACGCTGCGTATCGCTCAAGATCGCGTGACGTACTGGAAGGAAAACGGCGCGCAAATGTCGCCGGCCGTCGAGCGCCTCGTGAAGGAAGCGCAAAAGACCGCCGCCGCTGCGCCGGCTGCTTAAGTCTTTAAGCGTCTTTTCAGTCTGTTGTCCGTGTTTCACCTGTGTACGCGCTGCATGATCCGCGTATGCAATATCAAGCTGGTCGCAAGGGGTGCCGATGTCCGCGCATGACGCCAAATCTGCCGTAGAGGCGAACGACGCGTCGGAAAGCGGGGCGCCCGAAGTTGCAGCCAGCGGCGCCGGCAAGGCTGCCGCCCGCGGCGCGCCGTCCTTTGGTGCGTTCGTGCGCAAGCCTGCGCGCGAGAGCGCCGCGAAAGCTGTGCCCGCAACCGGGACAGCCGGTGGCCTGCGCGCCGAAACCGAGGCGAGTTGGCCTGCCGACGCCGTTGAAGTCGGCGCCGTGATCGACGCCTACGGCCTCAAGGGCTGGCTGAAGATCGCGCCGCACGCGCAGGATAGCCAGGCGCTGCTTTCCGCTAAACGCTGGTGGCTCCTCAAGGGCCGCGAGGGTCAGGCGCATCGCGAGCGTCATTGCGCGGTGCGCGTGAGCGCCAAGGTTCATGGTGACAGCGTCGTTGGCCAGCTTTCGGGCGTGGCCGACCGCGATGCCGCGCTGCTGTTGCGCGGCGCGCGCGTGTACGTGAGCCGGGCCGAATTCCCGGCGCCCGCAGCCGACGAATATTACTGGGTCGACCTGATCGGCCTCGATGTCGCCAATGAGGCGGGCGTCGAGCTCGGCAAGGTTGCCGACCTGATCGACAATGGCGCGCAATCGGTGTTGCGTGTCACGTATGCGTCCACGGACAAGGATGGCAAGCCGGCCACCGGCGAGCGCCTGATCCCGTTTGTAGGCGTGTTCGTGAAGACGGTGGACCTGGCGGCGAAGCGTATCGTCGTCGACTGGGAAGCCGACTACTAAGCAGCGGCAACGCTGTGGCAACCCCGCCGCGCGCCTTGATTCAATTTCGCTGAACGGAGAGAGCGATGCAGTTCGATGTCGTCACGCTCTTTCCCGAGATGTTCCGCGCGCTGACCGACTGGGGTATTACCAGCCGGGCGGCGAAGCAGCAGCGTTACACGTTGCGCACGTGGAATCCGCGTGATTTCACGACCGACAACTACCGTACGATCGACGATCGCCCCTACGGCGGCGGGCCCGGCATGGTCATGCTGGCCAGGCCGCTCGAAGCGGCGATCGACGCGGCAAAGGCCGCGCAGGCGCAAGCCGGCGTGAGCGCCCCGCGTGTGCTGCTGATGTCGCCGCAAGGCAAACCGCTCACGCACGAACGCGTCATGCAGTTCGCGCAGGAGCCGGGTCTCGTGATGTTGTGCGGCCGCTATGAAGCGATCGACCAGCGTCTCGTCGACCGCTGCGTGGACGAAGAAGTGAGCCTCGGCGACTTCGTGCTCTCGGGGGGTGAATTGCCCGCGATGGCCTTGATGGACGCCGTGGTGCGCAACCTGCCGGGCGTGCTGGGCGATGCGCTTTCGGCGGTGCAGGACAGCTTCGTCGACGGTTTGCTCGACTGTCCGCATTACACGCGCCCCGAGGAATACGACGGTGTGCGCGTGCCCGATGTGCTGCTTGGCGGCCATCATGCGGAAATCGAGCAATGGCGTCGCCGCGAGGCGTTGCGCAACACGTGGAACAAGCGGCCCGATCTGATCGCGCGGGCCAGAAAGAACAAGATGTTGAGCCGGGCCGACGAGGCGTGGCTCGCTAGTCTCGCGAAGGGCTCGAACGAAGCGTAAGGCTTCGGGCGTGCGCGACAAGGGGCGCAAAAGGCGGTGCCGCTTCATGCGTGAACGGCGCCAGTTGTGAATCCATCCTCTATCGGGGCCGTAGTGCAGCAACCCTGCACAGGTACGAACGCCGACAAGATGGCATACGGAGTCAATCCATGAATCTGATTGAAAAACTCGAGCAGGAAGAAATCCAGCGCGTGCTGGGCGAGAAGACCATCCCCGAATTCGCCCCCGGCGATACGGTGATCGTCAACGTGAACGTGGTTGAAGGTAACCGCAAGCGCGTTCAGGCATACGAAGGCGTCGTGATCGCGAAGCGTAACCGCGGCCTGAACTCGTCGTTCATCGTGCGCAAGATCTCGTCGGGCGAAGGCGTCGAGCGTACGTTCCAGACGTACTCGCCGCTGCTGGCCAGCATCGTGGTGAAGCGTCGCGGCGACGTGCGTCGCGCGAAGCTGTACTACCTGCGCAACCTGTCGGGCAAGAAGGCACGTATCAAGGAAAAGCTGGTGTCGAAAGACCGCGCAGCTGCTCCGGCCGAACAGGCGTAAAAGCTGTAAGAAAGAAGCACCCTCCGGGGTGCTTTTTTCTTTTTGGCCGCAAAATAATCTCGTGTACGTGTAATCCGGGACGCCCGTTGATCCGCCCAGTATTTGAACCCGAAAGCCTGCCGATCGAATCGACGGGCGCGAGCCTTCCGCAGGTCGCCGCGGAACGCCTGACCGCCGCCGGCTTGCGCACGCGCTTCGAGCAGCGCCTGCCGTGGGACCCCGAACCCCAGGAAGCCCGTCTGTTCGAGATGCGCGATCCGCGCGAGGCCGCCGTGCTCATGCCCATTGCCATGCGCCCGGGCGGCCTGACCGTGCTGCTCACCCAGCGCGCCGACAACCTCAGCAATCACGCGGGACAGGTGAGCTTTCCCGGCGGCAGCCGCGAACCTTCCGACCCCACCCCCATCGCCGCCGCGCTGCGCGAGGCGCACGAGGAGGTGAACCTCGACCCCGCGCGCGTCGAGGTGCTCGGCGCATTGCCCGACTACCTCACCGGCACCGGCTTCAGGGTCACGCCCGTGGTCGGTCTCGTGCACGAGCCGTTCAGTCTCGCGGCGGACTCGCTCGAAGTGGCAAGCATCTTCGAAGTGCCGCTCAGCTTTCTCATGAACCCGGTGCATCACCAGGTGCGCGTGCTCCGCTGGGAAGGCGGCGAGCGGCGCTTTTATGCGATGCCGTATCCGGACCGCAATTCGCCGGACCTCGACGTGCCCGAACCCGTCGTCGCTTCCGGTGTCGGCTCCTCGCACTTCATCTGGGGGGCGACGGCCGGTATGCTGCGCAACTTCTACCGTTTCCTGCTCGCGTAACACGTCTGGCGGCGCGTGCAAGCGTCGCTGCGCACTGTTGCGAGTTTGCCGCCCGAATTGCCTGCGATGGTCAGGCACATCTGGCCCTGTGATATCGTTGCAACATTTTCATAAAACCCCTTTCGCAACCCGATCTGCACGGCGCGTCGCATGACCTTCTTTTCCGTATTGCTGGCTCTCGTCATCGAACAGGTGCGGGCGCTGTCGCCCAATAATCCGGTCATGGCGCTCGTGCGCCTCAATGCGGAGTGGGCCGCTCACGGCTTCGACGCCGGCAAGCAGAAGCATGGCCTCATCGCGTGGCTCGTGGTCGTGCTGCCGTGGACGCTCGCCACGGCGCTCGTCTACTACGTGCTGTACCACATCAGCTTCGTGCTGGCGTTCCTGTGGAACGTGGCGGTCGTGTACTTCACGCTCGGTTTTCGCCAGTTCAGCCACTACTTCACCGACATCCATCTCGCGCTGAACAACGACGACGTGCCGCGCGCGCGCGAAATCCTCCGCGAATGGACCGGCATCGACGCCGTGGACATGCCCGTGAGCGAGATCGTGCGCCACACGCTGATTCATGCGGTGATCGCCTCGCATCGGCACGTGTTCGGCGTGTTCTTCTGGTTTCTCGTGCCGATCGGACCCGCGGGCGCCGTGTTGTACCGCATCGCCGAATACCTCGCGCGCGAGTGGGCACGTCCGGCCGAGGACCGCACCGAGGCGTTCTCGAACTTCGCGCAGCATGTGTTCTTCGTGATCGACTGGGTGCCTGCGCGGCTCACGTCGCTGGGCTTCGCGATCGTCGGCAACTTCGAGGACGCGATCTACGCCTGGCGCAACCACACGAACCAGTGGCCCGACACCAACGAAGGCGTGCTGCTCGCCACCGGCAGCGGCGCGCTGGGCGCGCGCCTGTCAGGCCCGCTCGCCGAGCAGTCCAGCGTCGATGTGCTCGCGCAGCCGGGCGAGGGCGGTCCGTACACGGTGGGCGACGACTGCACGCCGCGTACGCTGCAATCGGCCGTGGGCCTCGTGTGGCGCGCCGTGATCCTGTGGATGATCCTGCTGCTCATGCTGACGATTGCCGTCTGGCTCTGAGCGCCCGACGCTGAATCGCAGAAATGCAAATGGGCCGCTTCCAGCGGCCCATTTTCGTCTGGATCAGCAACTCACGCCGTCACTCGTCGCGCACGTCGCGATCGCGTCCGCAATTCCAGCACACGGTGAACTGCGCCTCGAGCACCTCGCCGCAGCGCGCACAGCGCCACGTGGGCGAGCCCGGCGGCGGCCCGTTCACGGCTTCGTCAATCAGACGCCGGGCGAGCTTCTCGTCGCGCTCGTCCACGAGCCACAGTTCGGGCGCGCACTGCTCGGCCGGAATCTCGCCCATCGCGCCGCTCAGATAGCGGTTGTGCAGCTCGCAGGGCACGCCCGCCGTCGCCAGGATGTTCATCCAGTGCTGGGCGATCAGCAGATTCGGCGCGCGCACGAGCTTGAGCATAGGCGTTGGGGCAGGTGGCGGTCAGCGCACGACCTGGCTGATCTCGTGGATGAGCTGCGCGTAGAGCGCCTGGCGCTCGGGCGCGATGCGGCCGTCGTCCACCGCTTCCAGAATCGCGCAGCCCGGTTCGTGCAGGTGATGGCAGTTGTAGAAGCGGCAATGCGCGAGCAGCGGCCGGAACTCGGGGAACGCACGCTCCAGCTTGCCTTCGGTGAGGTGATAGAGGCCGAACTCCTGGAAGCCCGGCGAGTCGATCAACGCGCCGCCCTCGGGCAGCGTGTAGAGCCGCGTGAACGTCGTGGTGTGACGGCCGCTGTTGAGTGCCGTCGAGATCTCGCGCGTGGCCGCTTCGGCGTCGGGGATCAGCAGGTTCACGAGCGTCGACTTGCCCATGCCCGACTGGCCGAGCAGGATCGTCTGATGGCCGTGGAGATGCTCGGCCAGCACCGCGTGTGCTTGCTCGGGGCGGCCCTTCACCGAAACCTCCAGCACCGTATAGCCCAGCGCGCGATAGCGTTCGAGGCGCTGGCGCGCGAGCGGCAGCGCGGGCTCTACGTCGATCTTGTTGAGCACGATGAGCGGCTTGAGGTCGTTGGCCTCGGCGGCCACGAGCGCGCGCCCGAGCAGGTCCTCGCTGAAGTGCGGCTCGGTGGCGAGCACGATCAGCAACTGGTCGAGGTTCGCCGCGAAGAGCTTCGACTTGAACTGGTCGGAGCGATAGAGCAGGTTGCGCCGCTCGCCGATCGCGACGATCACGCCCTGGTCGGCGGAAGTCGACTGATACTCGACGCGGTCGCCCACCGCGACCTCGCTCTTCTTGCCGCGCGGGAAGCATTGCAGGTGCGCGCCGCCGCCGTCGGGCGCGACGAGATAATGGCGCCCATGGGCGGCGATCACCACGCCGTGCAGCGTGGCGCCTGCAGCTTTTGCGTTGCCGGCGGCTTTGGATGCGCGCCGGTTCATGCGTGCGCGAGCAGTCGGTCGATCCGCTGCGAAGCTGGCGGATGCGAGTAGTAGAACGCGGTATAGAGCGGGTCGGGCGTGAGCGTCGACGCGTTGTCCTCGTAGAGTTTCACGAGCGCGTTGACGAGATGCTGCGCGTCCGTTTGCGTGGCGGCGAAGGCGTCGGCTTCGAACTCGTGCTTGCGCGAGGAGAGGCTGCCAAGCGGCGTAACGAAGAACAGGAACACGGGCACGGCGAGGAAGAACAGCACGAGCGCGAGCCCTTCATTGCCGCCGAGCAGCGACGGCCGCACGCCGAGCCCCTCGTAGAACCAGACGCGCTGCGAGAGCCAGCCGAGCAGGGCGAGCAGCGCGAGGCTGATCGCAAACGTGACGACCATGCGCTTGATCACGTGACGACGCTTGAAGTGACCGAGTTCGTGCGCAAGCACGGCCTCGATCTCGCTGCCGGACAGGCGCGCGAGCAGCGTGTCGAAGAACACGATGCGCTTGGATGCGCCAAAGCCCGTGAAATAGGCGTTGCCGTGCGCGGAACGGCGGCTGCCGTCCATCACGAACAGGCCCTTGGCCGCAAAGCCGCAGCGCTGCATGAGCGCCTCGATGCGTGAGCGCAGCGCTTCGTCGCGCAGCGGTTCGAACTTGTTGAAGAGCGGCGCGATGAAGGTGGGGTAGAGCACCAGCACGAGCATCTGGAAGGCGACCCATACGGCCCACGTCCAGAGCCACCAGAGGCTGCCCGCCTGCTTCATGAGCCAGAGCACGACGAAGAGCAGTGGAATGCCGAACGCGGCGCCGATCAGGAGCCCCTTGATGCGGTCCATGATGAAGATGCGCTTCGTCATGCGATTGAAGCCGAAGCGCTCCTCGACCACGAACTGGCGGTAGTAGTCGAGCGGCAGCTCGACCAGGCCGGAGATGGCGAGCACGGCCCCGACCAGCGCGATCTGGCCCACATATTCGCGCCCGATCGCGTCCGAGATGCCGAGATCGAGCGCCTGCACGCCGCCGAGCAGCGTGAGCGCGATCAGCACCACGGCGCTGAGCACGATCTCGATCATGCCGAGGCGCGTGCGCGCGACCGTGTAGTCGGCGGCGCGCTGGTGCGCGGCGAGCGGGATGGTGGCGGTGAACTGCGCCGGCACCGCGCCGCGGTGGGCGGCCACGAAGCGGATCTGGCGCGACGCGAGCCAGAGTTTGGTCGCGACCATGGCGAGCACGCCGACGACGAACAGCACGCTGAAGTACAGCGCAGGGGAGGGGGACAGATTAGGCATCCAGGAAGTCCGTGGTATCTATGCGACAATTATATGTTCTCGCCGGCCGGGCATCGCATCCTGTCGATGCCGCGCACGCGCCGCGCCACCAACGCTCTTCGGGTTGCCTTTCATGACTGACATTACCGCTGCCGGCGCGCCGCTCATCGAGCGCACCGACATGAACCTGATCTGGCTCGATATGGAGATGACGGGCCTCGATCCCGACAACGACCGCATCATCGAGATCGCCGTGGTGGTGACGAACTCGACGCTCGAGAAGCTCGTGGAAGGCCCCGTGCTGGCCATCCATCAGCCGGAGTCGGTGCTCGACCGCATGGACGAATGGAACCGCAACACACATGGCCGCTCGGGCCTCACCGAGCGCGTGCGCGCTTCGACCGTCACGGAAGAAACCGCGACCGAGCAGATCATGGCGTTCCTTTCGCAATACGTGCCGCCGGGCAAGTCGCCGATGTGCGGCAACTCGATCTGCCAGGACCGCCGCTTCATGGCGCGCTGGATGCCCACGCTCGAGCGCTTCTTTCACTACCGCAATCTCGACGTGAGCACGCTCAAGGAGCTGTGCCGCCGTTGGCAGCCCACCCTCTACAAGGGTTTCCAGAAGCGCGCGATGCACACGGCGCTCGCCGACATCCACGAGTCGATCGACGAACTCAAGTACTACCGCGAGCACTTCCTCGTTCCGGCGCCGGGCATCGTGCCCGACGTGGCGGCAGGCGAGGCCGGCCCGGCGCTCTGAGCGCCGTTGAGACACGCAGCAGCAGCGGCGCTGCCGCTGCTGCGCGATCGTTGAAGTTCGAGTGTCAAGCGCGCGGCGCCCGCTGCGCGTTCCTGGGCCGGAACGCCGCCACGACGTTCGGATCGGTTTCGATATACGGTCCGCCGATCAGGTCGATGCAGTACGGCACGGCAGCAAAAATACCCGGCACCTTCACCGCGCCCTGATCGTCGCGCAAGCCTTCCAGCGTTTCCTTGATCGACTTCGGCTGCCCCGGCAGATTGATGATGAGCGCCGCGTGGTCGTCGTTCTCGCGGATCACGGCAACCTGGCGCGACAGAATGGCCGTCGGCACGAAATTCAGGCTGATCTGGCGCATCTGCTCGCCAAAGCCCGGCATTTCCTTTGTCGCGACCGCGAGCGTCGCCTCGGGCGTCACGTCGCGGCGTGCGGGGCCGGTGCCGCCCGTCGTCAACACGAGGTCGCAGCCGAGGCCGTCCACGAGCGCCGTGAGCGTCGCGGAGATCGTTCCCGCGTCGTCGTGGATCAGGCGCGTTTCGGCGCGCCACGGCGTTTTCAGCGCGTTGCCGAGCCACTCCATCAGCGAGGGAATGCCCTTGTCCTCGTAGACGCCGCTCGTCGCGCGGTCGCTGACCGACACGAGGCCGATCACGAGTTCGTCAGGATGGCTGCGCTCAGGCTTCGTCATCTTCGCGGTCCTCGTCGGCACGCTCGTCGTCCTGGTCTTCGCTCTCGCCGGCGCCCTGGGCGCTCGCGTCCTTGATCCACTGGAACAGCTCGCGGAAGGACCTGGGCGGCTTGCCTTGCTCCTGCTCGCGGCGCGCGTTGCGGATCAGCGTGCGGCCTTCCTGCGGGTCGGCGGCGGGGTGCTGGCGGATGAATTCGGTGAGCGCGGCGTCGTCCGCGAGCAGCTTGTCGCGCGTGCGCTCGATCCAGTGCAGGCGCGCCGTGGCGGCCCTGTTCACGCCGCGGTGCTCGTCGAGCTTCGTGCGCAGCGCGGCGACTTCGGCCTCCGTGAGCCCGCGCATCATGCGGCCCACATACTGGAGCTGGCGGCGACGGCCTTCGTGGTCGGTGATGCGGCGGCACTCGTGGACGGCGTCCGCGAGGTCTTCGGTCATCGGCATGCGCTTGAGCGCGTCCTTGGGCAGTTCCACGAGGGCCTGGCCGAGTTCCTGGAGCGCTTCCATGTCGCGCTTGAGCTGCGATTTGCTCGGGCGATCGTAGCCGTTGTCGTCCTGCTCGGCGACAGCGTCGTTCATCGGTTGAATGCGGGTTTTGCGTTTCATGGGGCGTATTGTAGCGTGCGCGCGCGTGCGGCTCGGGCTGGAAGTCGGCGGAAAGCGGCGCCGGCGGCCCGATGCGGGTGCGGGCATTGGTACGGCGGTTGGTGCGGGGGCCAGGCGGCGAAAGCGCCTGTGATGCGTGTTCACATACCTTGCTATGATCGCGGGATGCGCTTTGCGAACGCTGCGCGTTCCGAGGCACCTGAATCGACACCAGCGAAACACGACATCAGCGGGCCGCACCGGCCCAATACCGGACCGTAACGACAATGGCAGCAGACATCGAAGCCCGGCAACGCTTTTTCCCCCACACCCAGGACGAGCTGAAGGAGATCGCGTCAGACATCCTGCGGCATGCCAGCGCGCTCGGCGCGAGCGACGCCGCGACCGAGATTTCCGAAGGCGACGGTTTGTCCGTCTCGGTGCGGCGCGGCGAGGTCGAGACGATCGAGCACAACCGCGACAAGATGGTCGGCGTGACCGTCTATATCGGCAACAAGCGCGGCAACGCGAGCACCTCGGACTTTTCGCCGCAGGCGCTCAAGGACACGGTGGCGGCCGCGTACAACATCGCGCGCTTCACCGCCGACGACGACTGCGCGGGCCTCGCCGAGCGCGATCTGCTCGAAACCGCGCCGCGCGACCTCGACCTCTATCACCCGTGGAATCTCTCCGCCGACGAGGCCGTGGAAATCGCGCGCCGCGCCGAAGACGCCGCGTTCGCCGTCGACCCGCGCGTGAAGAATTCCGAAGGCGCGAGCGTGTCGGCGCAGCATTCGCAGTTCGTGCTCGCCACCTCGGGCGGCTTCATGCACGGCTATCCGTACTCGCGCCACTACGTTTCCTGTGCGCCTATCGCAGGCGTCGGCCGCAACATGCAGCGCGACGACTGGTACACCTCGCGGCGCAGCGCGGCCGAGCTGGCCTCCCCCGAAGCCGTCGGGCGTTATGCGGCCGAGCGTGCGCTTTCACGCCTGAACGCGCGCAGCCTCGACACGCGCAAGGTGCCGGTGCTGTTCGAGGCGCCGCTCGCGGCGGGCCTGCTCGGCGCGTTCGTGCAGGCTGTGAGCGGCGGCGCGCTGTATCGCAAGACGTCGTTCCTCGTCGACAGCCTCGGCAAGCCGGTGTTCGCGCCGCACATCCAGATCGTCGAGGACCCGCATGTGCCGCGCGCGGCCGGCAGCGCGCCGTTCGACGAAGAGGGCGTGCGCACGCAGCGCCGCGAAGTCGTGAAGGACGGCATCGTGCAGGGCTATTTCCTGTCGTCGTATTCGGCGCGCAAGCTCGGCATGCAGACCACGGGCAACGCCGGCGGGTCGCACAACCTGCAGTTCCAGAGCTCGCTCACGAAGCCCGAGGACGACTTCGAGGAGATGCTGAAAAAGCTCGGCACGGGCCTGTTGCTGACGGAACTGATGGGGCAGGGCGTGAACTTCGTGACGGGCGACTATTCGCGCGGCGCGTCGGGCTTCTGGGTGGAGAACGGCAAGATCCAGTACCCTGTGGAAGAAATCACGGTGGCTTCCACGCTGCAGGAGATGTTCCACCACATCGTCGCCGTGGGCGCGGATACGCTCGCGCGCGGCACGCGTCAGACCGGCTCGGTGCTGATCGAGCGGATGACGGTGGCGGGCCAGTAAGCGCCCTTTAGCGCCTTCTGCGCTGGCTCGATGAAAAACGGCACGCCCTGGCGTGCCGTTTTGCTTTTGGTAGGCCGCGCTGCGCGCCTCCGTCGATCAATCCCGCCGCACGTAGCGCACGAAAGCGAAATCGAAGTCGTTCGGTGCATTCGCATGCAGCGACTCGCGCGACGTTTCCTGCCACACGTCGGGGTCGGGCGCGGGGAAGGTGGCGTCGCCCTCGAAGTCCGCGGAGATTTCCGTCACGACGAGTTCGCGCGCAAGCCCGAGTCCTTCGCCGTAGAGCTGCGCGCCGCCGATCAGGAACGCCGTGGGCGCCTGGTCCTGGGCCGCGAGCGCGAGCGCCTCGTCGAGGCTCGTGGCGGTGTCGCAGCCGGGAAAGCGCTTGCCCGCGTCGCGCGTCACGACGATGTTGCGGCGGCCCGGCAAGGCGCGGCCGATCGATTCGTGCGTTTTACGGCCCATGATGATGGGCGCGCCCATCGTGGTGCGCTTGAAGAACGCGAGGTCTTCGGGGAGCCGCCAGGGCAGCGCGTTGTCGCGGCCGATCACGCCGTTGCGGGCGCGCGCGACAATGAGAGTGAGCGTCGTCATCGAAAGGGTAGAGGTGCGAGGTTGTAAGCTGTTCGCAGTCATTCTACCCGAGCGCGCCGGGCGCCCCGACGCGCTTCCCCTGCGGTATCGGCTCTTTCAGTCCTGCCCGTCGGGCGGCAATTCCGCCTGGTTTTCCGCATCGCCGCCAAAGAACGTTTTTTCATCGCGCAGGCCGTGCGTGCCCATCAGCCGGTAAAGCGTCACGCGCGAGATGCCGAGATCGGCAGCGGCTTCCGTGAGCCGGTGCCGGTGCCGCAGCAGCGCCGCTTCGATCGCGCGCCGCTCCGCGGCCTCGCGCGCCTGCGCGAGCGTGACCGTCTGCTGCGCGGTGAAGTGCGCGAGATCGAGATCCTCCGCCGAGATCAGCTTGCTTTCGGCCATCACGATCGCGCGGCGCACGCGGTTGATGAGCTCGCGCACGTTGCCAGGCCAGTTGTAGTTGTACAGGGCCTCGATGGCGTCTGGCGTGAAGCCGCGGATGCGGCGCGCGCTGTCCTGCTTGAACTTGTGCAGCACGTGATGCGCGAGAATTTCGATGTCCTTGCCGCGCGCGCGCAGCGGCGGCTCGTCCACGCGCAGCACGCACAGGCGGTGAAAGAGGTCGGCGCGAAAGCGTCCGTCGCGCATCGCCGCCTCGAGATCGACGTGCGTGGCCGAAATGATGCGCACGTCCACGGGAATCTGCTCGCGGCCGCCCAGCCGCTCGATCTTGCCTTCCTGCAAAAAGCGCAGCAGGCTTGCCTGGCTTTCCAGCGGCAGGTCGCCGATTTCGTCGAGAAAGAGCGTCCCGCCGTTGGCCGATTCGACGCGCCCGATCTTGCGCTGGTTCGCGCCCGTGAACGCACCGCGCTCGTAGCCGAACAATTCGGATTGCAGAAGATGGTGCGGAATCGCGCCGCAGTTGATCGGCACGAAGGTCGCCTTGCGCCGCGCGGAGCGCTCGTGGATCGCGAGCGCCGTGAGTTCCTTGCCAGTGCCCGATTCGCCCGAGATGAATACGGTGGCATCGGTGTTGGCCACCTTGCGGATCGTGCGAAAGAGCTGCTGCATCGCTTCGCAGGTGCCGACCATCTCGTCATCGTCCTGGCTCGCGGCGGCGGCCGGCGTGTCGAGATCGCACAGCGACACCATGCCGAACGCGTGGCCCACGAGGTAGTCGAGCGTCGCATGCGCGACCGGCACGTGCACGTAGTCGAAGCAATAGTGGCGGATCAAGCGCCGCACTTCGGCGTCGGTGAGGCGCGTATCGTCGGTGAGCGCGATCCATCCCACCTGCTGCAGCCGCAGAATCGTCTCGAGGCCCGCGAACTCGCGCGGCGCGAAACCCGTGAGATCGATGATGCCGGCGTAGGCCTCCTCCGGCTTCACGAGGCGCGAGGCCTCGTGCACCGTGCGCGCGGTCGAGATTTCCCAGCCACGGCTCTTGAGGTAGGCACACAGCAGCGGGTCGGGTGTACGCGCGACATACAGCAGGGTGCGCTCGATGCCCGCCTCGGGCTTCGCATCGCGCGCGCGGCCCACGTCGGGGACATCTTCGGCAAGCGGCGGCCCGCCCACGGCGAGACGCTGCCCGGCTCCGGCGAGTGGTGTCACAGTGGCGCCCAGATGTGAGGATTCGCGCACGATCGGCCTCATGTGATCAGAAGGTGTAAGGGAATCGCACGCCGACGACGAAGTTCGGTGCATCGGGCGTGAGCCCGACGGACACCGCGCCGTTGATCGTCAGGTGCTTGTTCACCACGTGGTTCAGGCCGAAGTTGAGCACCGAGGCGGTCGTCTGGCTGCCCGGCACGCCGGTCCAGGTGCCGCCCGGCGACTTGGTCTTCGACTGCGGCTCGATGGCCATGGTGTACGAAATGCTCGCCGAGTCCTTGTCCGAGAAGGCGAGCGCTACGCCGCCGCCGAACTGGATGATGTCGCCGAGCTTCACTTCGGCAGGCTCGGTCTGCCCGATCACCGAGGAGATGTCGGCGAACGAGCGTGAGATGTTGTACGTGTATGAGAAGCTGCCGAACAGCACCACGGGGTCGTAGGTCTTCAGCACCGAGATGCCGGCCGTGACGTTCCAGAAGCCCGTGCCTGTAGGCAGCTTGCTGGGAGCGACGAGATTGGTGTTGTCGGGCGTGATCTGCTGAACCTTGATGCCGAACGGCGAGGTGCCGGTCGCCGTTTTCACGCGCAGGCTGCCGACCACGTCGGGAATGCTGTTGGTTTCCTTCAGGAGCTGGTAGTAGATCCCGAAGTTCACGTCGCCGATGGCGTTCGAATTGACCGATGCATCCGTGAGCGTGCTGGCCGAGCCGCCCGCGCCACCCACGATGAAGGTGCTGTGCCGGTAGACATAAGGCACGTCCACATCGATGCTCATGCGGTCCGTGAGGCCGTAGCGCGTGTCGAGGTCGGCGGTGATCGTGTGCGACTTGGTCTGCCCCAGATTGATGTTGCCGAGAAAGATCGCGTCGAGTGCAAGAAAGCCCGAAAGCTGGAGCTGGCGCCGATCGTAGTAACTGTCGCTGATGCCCCAGTCCAACGTCAGCTTGTGGTCGAAGAGCGGCGCGTGCTCGCGCTGCACGACCGCCTCTTCGGCTTGCGTGCGCGACGGCTCGGCGCTCTTTTGCGTCTCGCCCACGGTCGGGCTGCCAGTGTTGGGATTGACGCCCGGGTTGATACCAACGGGCGCGCCCTGCTGCGGCCCGCTCGCGGCCGAAGTGCCGGTCGCACCATTGGTCGCGCCCGCGTCGGGCGAGGGCGGGTTCACCGGCACGCCCGTGGCCGTGCCGGTGAGCGAACCCGGCGCCGTCGCGCCCGGCAGCGCCTGGGCGAGCGGCGGCAGGGGCACAGGCAGACCGTCTGCGCCCGGCTGTTCCGCGACCGTCGCGCCCGACGCGGCGTCAGGCGCGCCCGCGCCCGGCATGCCGCGGCCGCGTTGCGCCATTTCGAGGTTCGTCACCTGGCGCTCCAGCGACTGGATTTGCCTCTGCTGCTCGTCGACGACGCGCATGAGCGTATTCAGGCGGTCCTCGATCGACTGGCTTTGTAGCGCCTGCGCGTGGGCGGATTGCGAGAGCGCGAATAGTAAAACGGCTGCTGGAATGGCGGCCAGCGACACGTGTGGCGCGGCCGCCCTGGACATCATCTTCATTGTTCTTCCCCCGGGATCGAATGCGGGCGCCCGGCGGAACCCCCTGGTTCCACGCCCGCGCACGTCGATGCTCCTCATTCAAAGTGCTGCTTCTCGCGCGGGTCCTTGCCCGCGTGGTGGTCTCCTTGACTGGCACGTCTCGTGTAGGCCCTCGGTTAGTGGAGATTTCGCAGAGCCTGTAATACGCCGGTCTGCCGGATCATTTGCGACGTCATCTGCTGCGTCTGCAGACTCAGTTGCAACTGGTTGGCGACCTGCTGGTTATTGCCTGCGACCTGGAGTAACTGGGCGATCGCGCCGGCTTGCTGCAAGTTGCCCGGCACGATGTTCTGCGTGGCGATGCCCGCCGGCGTCTGCAGCGTCACGTTGACGCCGTTACTGCCGAACGAGATGCCCGCTCTTATGCTGCCGGTCGCGTTCGATGCCGACGCGCTCGACTGGTTGGCGGCGCCTGGCAGATTCGCGAGGTGCGGCGCGTTGTTGTCATAGGAGATGGTGGCGGCATTGGCGCCCGTATTGCCGTTGCCGGCCACCTGGGTGATCTGCGAGACGCCGTTGATCGAGACGTTCTGGCCGCCGGTGGCCGTCGCGTTCGGGTTGGCGCCGCTGTTTGCGCCCGTGGCCCCGCTCTGCGTCGGGTCGATCACGGTTGCGTAGGTCTTCACCTGCGCGCTCACCTGGTTGGCCGCGTTCTGGGCGACCGCGAGCGCGCCTTGCGCGACTGCGGTCGCGCCGTTTGGCAATTGCCATTGAGAAAGCAGGTTCAGAACGAACCCGGAAATCATGTCGCTGCCGGCATATTTGCCGGTCTGATGCGCGAGCACGTCGTCGCCGACGGCTTCGCAGCGGATGCCTTGCGCCTGTCCGTCGGCGTTCGCGAGAAACGCCGGCACCGGTTGCGGCGAGCCGATGCCTTCAGCCGCTAGCGCACCGCTCGAAAAAGCGCAGGCGAGCGCGCAGACGGCTGCCGCGATGCCACACTGTGAGAGGTTGCGTTTCATGATTCTTCGGACTTCAGAACATGACGGCCTTATCGAGGCCGTACTCGAAGAAGGGAGTCGCCGCGGTGCCATTGAGCAAGGCTTGTTCACGCAGCTTGAGCGCGAGCGACTCGTTGTTCTGCAACAGCGGAGAGTCCTCCAGGAACGGTTTGCCGAGCACCGCGAAGACGAGGCCGTTCCATGTTTTGGCGAAGTCGTCTTCGGCGACGATCCGGTTGCCGAGCGCGGGGTCCGCAATGAAGATGCGGCCATTCTCGGCGTGCTTGACGATCACGAAGTGCTCGTAGCCATCGATGTTCATGAGCACCAGCACGGGAATCTGCAGGTGGTAGAGCGCGTCGGTATTGACGCGAAAACCGCGGCCGCGCAAGCCGATCGTCTCGACGAACTTCTTCATGTCGAGCATGGAGAAGCCGTTCTTGACGACCACCTCGGGCGTGGAGAACACCATCATCTGGCGGATCAGCTCAGGTTCGGGGATGTCGATGCCGTAGCCATACTTGAGCAGTGTGGCGAGTGCGGCGGCGCCGCAGCTGTAGTCGTACTGCTGGCTGACGATGCTGCGATAGCGCAGGTCCCGCATCGAGTGGAGCGGCAGCTTCACCGGCACGCCGACGAGGTGGGTCGCGTCGAGCGTCGACTGCTGCGCATGCACAGGCACAAGGGCTGCGCTGGCCGAGAGCGTCAGCGCGACGACAAACATCCTTGATGCCGGGGTCGATACGGGCCCGGACATGGTGGTCTCCTGCCTTCTGGTATGCGCGCCGGCTGCGGTGGGACAGCCGGCGCGCGTTGCTTGCTGCGTTTTCTGCCTGGGGCGAGCCCAGTTCCTGCAGTGCTGCCAACCGTGCTTAGTGGCCGTTGTTCATCGCGGCGATTGCCATGCCGTTGTGCTGCAGGTTGCCGATGCCGCCGGCAATGTTCACGCCGATGTTGCCTTGCGCGCCGGTGAGCGTATTGGCGCCGAGGCTGGCCGTACCCTGGAACTGGCCGACTGCCGACATGTTGGCGTTCTGCGAGCTGTTATCCGTCGCGACCATCGCAACCGTCGAGTAGGCACCCGGGGTTGCCGTCGTCACCGAGCCCGCAAGACTGTTGTTCTGCGCGTTGCCGATGCCGGATGCGACGTTCACGCCGACGTTGCCCGATACGTTGGCGAGAGAGCCGTCGCCGACAGACGCGTTCAGGTTGAAGTTCTTCACGTGGGCGCTACCGCTGGACGCCTGCGTGTTGAAGATCTGCGCGTTGCCGAACACGTTGCCCATGTCGACGGAAGCGAGCGCGACGTCGTTGCTTTGCGCGTTGTTGATGCCTTCAGCGATGTTCACGCCGAGGTTGCCCGTCACGCCGGTTGCTGCGCCGTTGCCGGTATTGGCGTCGAGCGTGCCCGCCTGTTGTGTGTTGATATGCTGCGTAACGGAGCCGGTGGTGTGCTCGTCGACGGTGTTGAGCGAGTCGCTCACGTTGTAGCCCCAGCTCTTGCTCGAGCTCGAGCTGCGCGACGACGAGTGGCTATCCGAATCCGAGCTGGAGCTCGACGAGCTGTACATGGATGCGTACGTGCTCGACGAGTTCTTCGACTTTTCGCTCGTGCCGTTCACGCTCGTCGAAAGCGCGGCGCTGGCCGTGCCGTCAGCATGAGCCGTATTGGCGGTCGTCGAGCTGTTGCTCGTATTCTTGTTGTTGTTCACGGACCAGGCCGCGCCGACGTTCGTCGTGTCGCTGTTGTTGTGCGAGTTGGTCGTGGTGTGCGACGTGCTTTCCGAGCCAGTGAGGTCGATGCCGGCCGAGCCGTTCCGGTGGTTGCCGGTGTGCGACCACGATGCGTTGGCCTGGAGGCTGCCATTGCCGCTCTGCGACTTCGTCGACGTGTTGTTGCCTACGCTGCTGTAGCTCGTGCCAAGGGCCGCGCTGCCCGTGTCGCTATAGGTGCTGGCAGTCGTGTGGTCATGTGTGCTGCCATTGTCGGTCGCGACGTGATAGTCGGCGCTCGCGCTTGCGTTGAAGGTCTTGCTGAAGCTCGAGTTGCTCGACGAGCTCTTCGAGTTCGACGCATTCACTTGATGCGAATGCGACGAACTGCTCGACGACGACGAGCTGCTCGACTCGCTCGAGCTCGAGGACTTCGAGAAGGAATTGCTGCCCGTGCCCGTCACGCTCCACGTGGTGTTGTTCACTGCCGTGGTGATCTTGCCGCTGTTGTAGCTTTGCGCTTGCGGAAGCAGCGTGCCGCCACCGGTGGTCTGGTTGTTGTTGATGACGGCGCCGGCGGTGCTCGAAACCGAGACGCAGCCGAACAGCGCGACAAAGCCTTCGATGCCTACGTATTGCGTGACGCCTGTGGCGTTGAAGAGATACGCCGAATTTGCCGCGTGAGCGGAGCCTACCGCCGACGCAAGAACTGCCGCTGCTATGAGGGTGCGCTTCATGATTTCGCTCCGATACTGAGTGGTCAGTTAAAAAAGAGTGCCCGCCGGGGGACGGAGCACAAAACTGTTTGCCGTAGCGTTACCGGCGCCGGCCGTCTGGTTCACCTGCACGAGGCCCGTCGCATTCCTGAATGCCGCATTGTCGATGCGTACCTCACGAATACCCCCTGCCTGGGCCATTTGCCCCTGACCGCCGTTTTGAGCAGCCGCCGCGGACAGTTCCCCGTCCGAGACCGCCACTACACCAATCGCACCACTGCTGATGAGAGCAGTGTTGCGCTGGACATTGCCCACGCCCGCCGACTGATTCACCATCATTGCGCCGTTCGCGTTTGCAAAAGCTCCTGCACCTATCGTCGCGCTCGCGCCCTTGAGTCGCGCCGTGACGCTGGCGAGCTGCTCGTCGCCGTTGACGTTGATCGACACGTTGCCGGTCGTGATCGTCAGCTGGTTGGCCTGCGCGTTGTCGACACCCGCGGTCTCGTTCACCGTGAGCGCGCCGGTCGTCGAGGTGGCGGCGCCCGGGGCGATGCTCGCCGTCGCGCCGACGCTCACCTGGGCCTGCGCGGCGCTCGCGAAGGCGAGCGCGGCGACGCCGGCGAGCGCGCCGGAAAGCGCCGTGCGCCACGCGCGTGACGTCTGGATCGAACGGCTCATTTCATGCCTCCCATGGCGCCCGAGAGTGGGGCGAGCGCGCCTGTGATCGTCGAGGAAATCGTGCCGCCGAGACCGGCGCCGACGCCGCCGGTCGCGCCGGCTCCGGCCGCCACATTCGAGCCGGTTGCGCTGCCCGTGAGAATGCGCGTGAGCGCCTGGACGCCGGCGGTCTGCGCACTCAATGCGCCGTTCGCGTTGACGCCGCTCGAGCCGTGCGCGTTGGTGAGATCGGTGTCGGTGACGAGCGTCGCCATCGCCGGGTCGAAGCTGTTCTTGGGGAAGGTTGTGGCGCGCACGAGCACCGGGTCCTGATTCTTCGGCACGTTGTCGAAAGCGCTGCGCGGCGTGATGTCTCGTTCGACGATGACGTCGCCGGGATTCGTGACCTGCTGGGCGGCCACGCCCGCCGTGACGCTCGCGGCCAGTAAGCCGCACAGGGCGGCGGCGAACTGGGCCGACCGGCGGCTGGTGCCGCGCGTCGCATTGCGTGCTCTCATGCTGGTCTCCTCCTGGCCGGAGTCGGCACATCGGCGCCTTGTCCGGTCATTTCGTCCTGGCCGCGCGTGTTCGCAGCGAACCAGGACACCGCGCAGCAAGCGGCGCGGGTGCTATCTCATCGTTACTTTCTCGTGTAGCTCGCGAGGTTGCCCTGCGTGTTCTGGGTCGCGTCGACAGGGATCGGCAGCGGTGCGGGCGGCGCGATTTCGTCCCAGAGCGTCACGTTGTTGTTGCCGCGCATCAGTTGCGGGGTGGCAGCCATCATCACCATGCCGACGGCGCCGCCGCGCTGGCGCGAAAGCGTCTGGTCGTCGAGAGAGCCGATGCCCGCGAAGACGCCGTCATTGCCAAAGGCGACGGGGTCGGCCGGGGCGGGGGCGCTGGCGGCCGTGTTGCTGGCCGGGGCCGCGGCGGTCGAAGTCGCGTCGCTGGCCGGCGTGCCCACTGCTAGCGTGGCGGGAACGAGTGCCGCAGGTGTTGCAGGAACGACATCCGGGGTGGCGCTGGCGACGCTGGCAACCGCAGTTGGCGCGGCAGGTGCATCGTCCACTGCCTGTGCGCGAGCACCGGGCGAGAGTAGGAGGAGGGCGGCGGGAACGAGCATGGCGGCACATGCACTGCCGTAGCCAATGACACTGCGCCGGACCTGCTGGATGTTGAGTCGCATGGCGTATCTCCTGATGCGAGACATTTAGCGAAACGTGTGCCATCGCCCGCAATCCATTGATACGCTTCGAACCGCACTATTCTCTGCAAATTTTGAATGGCGGATATTCGCCAAAATGTTTCAGCGCTGAAACGTGGGGCTGTTTAAACCCGTTTGGAATGCGATACGGGTTTCAAAGGAGAACGTTTGCGCGCCAGACACTTAACTATTGAGAGAAAGGAAACATCCGTAATTCTTTCTGCACTGACAAAATGCCGGAAAACTAGTGGAAACATTTCCATCGGTCCCTTATCCATTCCCATTGCATAAATTCTATCCAAGTGCCACGAGGCTATAGTAAGCTTCAGAAAAAGCCGTAATGCCTAAAAGAAAACGCCCGCAACTGGGCAAGTTGACACACACGCCACAACTCGGGGATTCACTGTCAGCAAAAGCATGCGCGTTCACTGTTTTTCAGGTACGCGAAAGCCGCTTTTTGCTGCGTGTCTGTACATTCAGGTGCGTGCCGTCATTCCCAAACGATGGTGTTGGCAAGAGGATCTGAATAATGGAACCTGCAACGCGGCAATTGGTGTACGTGACGCGAAAACCGGTCGAAGCGTTGAACGAGCGGTTCCACGAGCGTGGCTGGCAGGTGGAGATCGTCGGCAACGCACGGGACGCGCGGCGCGCTCTGCGCGCAGGGATGCCTGCGGGCGGGCTGCTCGATCTTTCCAGCGAATTCCATCTGCATGAAATCGGCTCGTTCGAGCCGTGCCTCACGCTGCCCAATGTCGGCTGGGTGGCTGCGACCACGACGGGCCAGCTGCAGGACGCAACGCTGCGCCGTCTGGTGCGCGATTACTGTTTCGATTACGTAACGGTCCCCTGGAACGGCGATCGGATCGTCGATTCCGTCGGCCACGCGTATGGCATGGTCTCGCTCTGCGAAGTCGCCTCGAACGACACCACGGGCGGCACCGAAGGCGAAATGGTCGGCTCGTGCGAGGCGATGCTGGCGCTGTTCCGCTCGATCCGCAAGGTCGCGCTGACCGATGCGCCGGTGTTCATCTCCGGCGAGTCGGGCACGGGCAAGGAACTCACGGCGGTGGCGATCCACGAGCGCTCGGCGCGCCGCAGCGCGCCGTTCGTGCCGATCAACTGCGGCGCCATTCCCCCGCACCTGCTGCAGTCCGAGCTGTTCGGCTACGAGCGCGGCGCGTTCACGGGCGCGAGCCAGCGCAAGATCGGCCGGGTCGAATCGGCCAACGGCGGCACGCTCTTTCTCGACGAAATCGGCGACCTGCCGATGGAAAGCCAGGCGAGCCTGCTGCGTTTCCTGCAGGAAGGCAAGATCGAGCGCCTGGGCGGTCATCAGTCGATTCCCGTGGACGTGCGCATCATCTCGGCCACGCACGTCGATATGCGCGCGGCGATGGTGGAAGGGCGCTTCCGCCAGGATTTGTATCACCGTCTGTGCGTGCTGCAGATCGACGAGCCGCCGCTGCGCGCGCGCGGCAAGGACATCGAGCTGCTCGCGCGGCACATGCTCGAGCGCTTCAAGAAGGACGGCAGCCGGCGCCTGCGCGGCTTTTCGCCCGACGCCATCGCCGCCCTGCACAACTACAGCTGGCCCGGCAACGTGCGCGAGTTGATCAACCGCGTGCGGCGCGCCATCGTGATGTCGGAGGGCCGTGCGATCACGGCGCGCGATCTCGAACTCGGCGACTACGTCGAGGTGGTGCCGGTCTCGCTCGCCCAGGCGCGCGAAGCCGCCGAGCGCCAGGCCATCGAACTCGCGCTGCTGCGCCACCGCGGCCGCCTCGGTGACGCCGCCCAGGAGCTCGGCATCTCGCGCGTGACGCTGTACCGGCTCTTGTGCGCGCATGGCATGCGCCATATGGAAAGCGAGCCGCTCGCGCCGCATCCGGGCGGCCTGGTTTCGGGCGGTTGAGGCGGGGTGGGGTTGCCTGAGGGCGATTGACGTCGATTGAGGCGACCGGCACTTTCGTGCTCCACGCGTGGATCGCGCGCCGTCGCTTTGCGCAGCCTTTGCCATGCGTTTCATCTCGCTGCGTCTTATAGCGTCGCGAGACTTTCTCCGGGCTCGTCATAGCCCGTCCTGTGGGCGTTCCGCCCTTGTCACCGTTGCGTGATGCACTTGCGCTTTCGGCGCGGCCGACCCGGGACGCGCGCGCCGGGTAAAATCCTCCTTTTCCATCCTGAATCCGAACCGGGCGCCACGTGCCCGACGAGGGAACCGCGCATGAAACAGTATCTCGAGCTCGTCCGCTCGATTCTCGACACCGGCACCTGGCAGGAAAACCGCACCGGCATCCGCACGATCAGCCAGCCGGGCGCCATGCTGCGCTTCGACCTGCAGGAGGGCTTCCCCGCGGTGACGACGAAGAAGCTGGCATTCAAGTCGGCCGTGGGTGAGCTGATCGGATTTTTGCGCGCCTCGCGCAGCGCAGCCGACTTCCGGGCGCTGGGCTGCAAGGTCTGGGACGCCAACGCGAACGAGAACGCCCAGTGGCTCGCCAACCCGTACCGCCAGGGCACGGACGACCTGGGCGACGTGTACGGCGTGCAATGGCGGCGCTGGCCTGCTTACAAGGTGCTCGACGGCGACGCCGCCGCACAGCTCGCCGACGCGCAGTCGCGCGGCTATGCGCGCGTGGCAGAATTTACCGAGGATGGCCGCTCCAAGGTGCTGCTCTACAAGGCGGTGGACCAGCTGCGTCAGTGCCTCGATACGATCATGAGCAACCCCACCGACCGGCGAATTTTGTTTCATGGCTGGAATCCGGCCGTGCTCGAAGAGATCGCGCTGCCGGCTTGCCATCTGCTGTACCAGTTCCTGCCGAACCCGACAAAGCGCGAAATCTCGCTGTGCCTCTACATCCGCAGCAACGATGTGGGCCTCGGCACGCCGTTCAACCTCACCGAAGGCGCGGTGCTGCTGCACCTGGTGGGCCGGCTCACGGGCTATACGCCGCGCTGGTTCACGTACTTCATCGGCGACGCGCATATCTACGAGAACCAGCTCGATATGCTCAACGAGCAGCTGCGCCGGGAGCCGTACGCGAGCCCGCGTCTGGCCATCTCCGAGCGCGTGCCCGAGTACGCGAAGACGGGCGTCTACGAGCCTCAGTGGCTCGAAAAGGTCGAGCCGTCGGACTTCTCGCTCGTCGACTACCGGCATCACGAGCCGCTGACCGCGCCGATGGCAGTGTGAGGCGCTTGCATTTGCGTGAGTGGCCGGTATGACCGCGCCATGAATAAAGCCCGCGAACGGCGACGTTCGCGGGCTTTTTCGTTGGCGGCGCGTCGATCAGCCGTGGTGGCGATCGTCGTGATTGCCACCGCTTGCACGCTCTTGCGGATGAGGCGCGGGCTGCGGCTGCGGACGCGGTTGGGGCTGCGGCTGCGGGCGGGCCTCCGCGTGCTGCTGCGGCTGGGGCTGGGGCTGCGGATGGAATTCCGGGCGCGGCTGCGGTTGCGGCTGCGGACGGGCTTCGGCGCGCTGCTGCGGTTGAGGCTGCGGATGGAATTCCTGACGCGGCTGGGGCTGCGGCTGCGGCCGGACCTCGGCGCGCTGCTGCGGTTGCGGCTGGGGTTGCGGACGGACCTCGGCACGCTGTTGCGGCTGCGGCTGCGCTTGCGCTTGCGGATGAAACTCGGGGCGCGCCGCGGGCTGCTGCGCCGGCCGCGCCTCGGCTTGCTGCGGCATCTGCTGGCCGTGCTGCGCCGCGGCTGGCTCGGGCATCCGTTGCTGCGCTTGCGGCTGCGGCTGGCCACGCGCCGCGTCACGCTGCTCCTGCATCGCGACGGCGGGCGGGCGGCCTGCCTCGTTGCTGCCCGGCTGGCCTCGTGTGGCCATCGGCGCGTGCGGCTGTGTCCAGGCCGGTTGATGCACTTCGCCGCGCGCCGCGTTGGCCGCGTTCATCGCGCCCGGGCCGGGCTGACCGGCTGCAGGCGCGCCGCCTCCGGGCCGGCCCGCAAACTGCGGCGGACGCGGCACGCCATGTTCCTGCGCGGCAGCAGGCGGCATGCCCGCCTGGCCATGTTCGGGGCCACGCGGCATGGCGTTGGCGGCTGCGGCGCCCGGTTGGGGGGCGCCGCCAGGCATGTCCGGACGACCGGCTTGCGCCTGCGGGGCCGCCGGCCTGCCCGTCGCACCAAGCACCGGTGAGTGCGGCGGCACGACACGCACGTTCTGTGCGGGCCACGCGCCGTGAGCTGCGGCAGAGAACGGCGAGGACGGCGCATGCGCCGGCGCCGAGACGCGCACCACGGGCGCGCCTGCCCCCGGCACCGTGCCGCCGGCGTGGGCGAAGCGCTGCGCGAGGTTGTCGTGGAATGCGGGCGGTGCGACGGGCGCGCGCGTGGCGACGACCTGACGCTGATTGAGCGCCGCGGGCGGCCGGTAGTCGGCGCGGCGCATGTTGGGCCCGAAGCTGCCCTTCACAGGCGCGATGCCAGGCGTGCCCGGGTCGATGCGCGCATTGCGCCATTGCTGCGGATCGACACGCTGCGCGAACCGCGAGACCGGCTGACCGTGGACGAACGCCGTGGCCGGTACCGCCGTCACCGCACCCGGCGCGCGATAGTTCACGTAGGTGTTGTGAACGTTGATATTCGTGATGTTGACGTCGCGCCGGTAGTTGTTGACGACGACGGTCTGGTTCACGCGCTCGTAGTAGTGCGGGCTCCAGCCGCCCCAGTGCGGATGCCATGGCTCACCCGGCCCGAGCGCGAACCACGCGACGCCCGCGGCCGCGACGCCGCCTACCGCGAGGTTGACGCCCCAGTCCGTGCCGCCGTCGCCGCCGCCCACGAACGCGACCAGCGCCGGCGCATAGACGGGCGGCGCGCTTTCGACGACCGGCCCGGGCACCCACGCCCACGAATCGTCGACGTAAGCCCAGCGTCCGTAGTGATATGGCGCGAAGCCCCAGGGCGCGTCATCGACCCACGTCCAGCCCCACGGCGCCTGCCACACCCAGTGGCCGTCGTGATACGGCGCCCAGCCGGTGGGCACCGAGTTCGGCGTCCAGACTTCGCCGTATTGCGGATCGTTGCGCCACGTGCCGTTGTTGTCGAGGTCCTGGTAGCCCGGGACGTCGCGCGAGACATAGCGCGCCGAGACCGAGCGGTCCTCGGCGGCGTCGCGCGCGAGCCCCCACTGGTCGAAGGCGTCCGGCGGCGGCGTCTGGTCGCTCGCCACCTGCTGCAGGTCGGTGCCGGCGAAGCGCATCTGCTGGCCGGCCGTCATCGGCGTCTGACCGTTTTCGCCGTACACGGTCACGCTCCCGCTGCGCACGGTGACGGTCGTGCTGCTGCCGTCGGGTGCCACATCCACGCGATAGTCGCCGGGGCTCGTCACGCCGAGTGCGAGGTTCGGCGTGTCGATTTCATACGAGCTGCCGGGCGCCACTTCGCGCACGCGCGTCGAGAGCGTGCCCTGCGCGATCTTGAGCTGCGCGGTTTGATCGTCGAGATTGAGGACGTCGAGGCTCGTTTGCGCGCCGAGGCGCACCGCCGTCGAGCCGATGTGCATTTCCGAGCGCCCATTGGCGTCGTTCCAGAGCTGGTCGCCGGTCGTGAGCGGGCGGTTGAGCTGCGCGTACGACCAGTCGCTCGCGCCGGCCGGCTCGGTGGTCACGGCGCCGGCCATGTAGTCCAGACGCGCGACGCGGCTCGGCGGATCGCCGCCCGTGGCAGCGGGGGCGGTCGCGGCATCGGGCGGCGCTGCCTGCGCGAAGACCGCGGGCGCGGCTGCGAGGTTCAGCGCCGCGAGCGCGGCGAGCGCAAACAGCGTGCGGCGCGAAGTGAGCCGAAACTGGGTGATCGTAGGTGTGCGCGTCATCATTGTTCTCCTGTCGATGGGATTTGGCGCTTGGCTGCCGCAGCGTTTAGCGCTATCCCATGCAGGGCACTGTATCCGGCGGGCTTGTTTCCATGCTCACGGATTTGTTAAGGCTTATGCACCAGATGTAACAGAACGTGTGACCGCGCGCGAAACTCGCATTTTTGCGCGCGAAATCGGCGATGTTGTACGGTAATTGTCAGCTAATTCCGCGCGTGCAGCCGGTGTCTCAGGCACCGGCGATTGCGTCGAACTCGCGCTGTCCCTTGGGTGTGATGCGCAACACGCGCGGGCGGCTCGTGCGCTCGATCCAGCCGCCCTGCGTCCACGAATCGAGCAGCGCCGCGCCGAGTGCGCCGCCCAGGTGCGGCCTGCGCTCGCTCCAGTCGAGGCAGGTGCAGGCGAAGCGCCGCCGCCGCGCGCGCAGCGCCGCCACGTCCACGCCCCAGGCCGCGAGACGCGTTGCGCCTTCGGGGGTGGCTTCGAGGGTGTCGCCGTCGCGCACCAGCAGGCCGCCGTCCACGAGACGTTCGAACACCCGCACGGCCACTTCTCCGGCCATGTGGTCATAGCAGGTGCGCGCATGGCGCATCTCGAGCGGCACCGTACGCGCGGGGCGCGGCGCCGGGCGTTGCGAGGTGACGGTGTTGGACACCTGCGCGACGTTCATGAGCGCCTCGATCGCCGCAGCGATCTCGGGGTTGGCGATGCGGTAGTAGCGGTGGCGGCCGCGCACGTCGAGCGCGAGGAGCCCGCCGTCGGTCAGGCGCGCGAGGTGGCCGCTCGCCGCCGAAGGCGACAGCCCCGCGATCATCGTGAGTTCGCCCGCGGGCCGCGCGCTGCCGTCCATCAACGCCCACAGCATGGCGGCGCGGCCCGGATCGGCGAGGAGTGCGGCAACGCGTGCGAGGCCCGGGAAGTGGCTCGACTCGTCGGTGGCGGGAAGGTTCATGGCGGCTCCTTCATGGTTGCGATGGCGGCTGACGCCGCCCACACCGTGACTTTAGCGAATTGTCGCATTCGACGTTTCAGTCTATGGTGAAGTGTCGATTGCAACCACTCGAGATCCCCGCGGTGAGGTCGAGGCATTGCCTGCGGCGGTACATACTGCGGTGCGCCAGAGCCCCGCGCTAAAATCGTTCATTCACGCAATCGGCCCGGCCTTTCATGAAACGCTTCCTCGCTCTTTTTGCCGTCGCCGCGCTCGCCGCCTTGTGCACCGCCTGCGCAGGCGGTTCCGCGCCGTCGTCGAGCGGTGCCAGCGGCATCACGATGTACGGCACGATCGACGAGGGCATCACGTTCCACAAGTGAGCGGCCTGGCATCATCTGGCAGTTTTTGATGTTGCTTTGGCCTGACTGCCAAAGGCGCGCGTGCGATGATGCAGACAGATCGTCAGCATCGAGTCCGCCGCCATGCCGTCTCAACCGCCGTCCCAAACGCCCGCACGCCATGTCGTGTTCGCCGTCGCGCCGGAGCTCGTGCTGCTCGACGCCTGCGGTCCCGTCGAGGCGTTCTGGCGCGCCGAGCTGACGATGCGTGTCGCGAGCGGTATCCGCGGCGGCGATCCCTGCGCCTACCGCACGACGCTTGCCTCGGTCGCCGGCGGCGTGCTGCCCACCTTCGCGGGCATGCCCATCGTCACCGAGCGGCTCGACACGCTCGACCCTGCCACGATCGACACGCTGATCGTCCCCGGCGTCCCCATCGACGACACCACCGCGCTGCAACCCGAACTCGTCGCCTGGATCGCAGCGGCCGCGCCGCACGCGCGCCGCGTCGCGTCGGTCTGCACGGGGGCGTTCTATCTCGCGGCAGCGGGGCTGCTCGACGGTCGCCGCGCGGCCACGCACTGGCGCAACGCGGCGCAGCTCGCGCGCCGTTTTCCCCGTATCGAAGTCGATCCCGAGCCGATCTTTATCCGCGACGAGCGCGACGGCTGCGTGGTGTGGACGTCGGCGGGTGTGACGGCGGGCATCGATCTCGCGCTCGCGCTGATCGAGGAGGACTGCGGCCATGCGGTCGCGATGCAGGCGGCGCGCCGCCTCGTCGTGTTCATGAAGCGGCCCGGCGGCCAGTCGCAGTTCAGCGAGGCACTCGCGGCCCAGGCCAGCGCGGGCGCGGAGTTCGACGCGCTGCACGGCTGGATGGCCGCCAACCTGCACGGCGAGCTGAGCGTCGAGCGTCTGGCCGAAGAAGCGCGCATGAGCCCGCGCACGTTCGCGCGCCGATATGTCGACGCAGTGGGGCGCACGCCTGCGCGCACGGTCGCGGCGATGCGCGTGGAGGCCGCCGCCCACGCGCTCGTGCAGTCGCGCCGCCCGCTCAAGCGCATTGCGGCCGACTGCGGTTTCGGCACCGAGCAGAATCTGCGGCGCGCGTTCGAAAGGTCCTACGGCGTGCTGCCCCTCGACTATCGGGCGCGATTCGCGGCGAGCTAGAAACACCGCCGATGGCGTTTGGCAGGCGGCTGCGGCTCTCTGTCTTATTGCGCTCGTATAATCAACGCCTCCTTACCCCACCATACGAGCCGCCGTACGCGGCTTTTCGCCATGAGCCAAGCCGAGATGAAGACGCCTACCCAGCCGCTGGACCGTTCGGAAACGACGTTCCGGTTCCTCGCCGAGCCGACTTCGGTGAACTTCGGCGGCAAAGTGCACGGCGGTGCGCTGATGAAGTGGATCGACGAGACGGCTTATGCGTGCGCCGCGGTCTGGTCCGGCCGCTATTGCGTCACGGTGAGCGTGGGCAATATCCGCTTTCGACGGCCGATTCTCGTCGGCAACATGGTCGAGCTGCGCGCGCGCGTGGTCGCCACGGGCCGCACGTCGATGCATATTCACATCACCGTGCATGCCGGCGATCCGAAGAGCGGCCAGCTACGGCTCACCACGGACTGCCTGATCGTGTTCGTGGCCGTCGACGAAAACGGCAATCCGATTCCCGTGCCCACGTACGTGCCGGAAACGGACGAGCAGAAGCGCCTCGCGAAGTACGCGCTCGACGTGAAGGAAGCGCTCGACGCGATCGTCGAACTCAAGCCCGAGGAAGTGGCGAAAGGGCAGGTTTAAGCAGGGTCGACACGCAGGCACGCTGTTGCGCCAGCATGAAAAAACGGGCGGCGAGGGTTTGAACCACGCCGCCCGTTTTGCATTTCAGCCCTGCAAATAGACCTTATTTCTTCGCGTTGCCGACCATCTCGCCGGGCTTCACCCATTCGTCGAACTGCTGCTCGGTCACGTGTCCCAGCGCGAGCGCGGCGGCCTTGAGCGTGGTGCCTTCCTTGTGCGCCTTCTTGGCGATCTGCGCGGCCTTGTCGTAGCCGATGTGCGGATTGAGCGCCGTCACGAGCATGAGCGATTCGTTGAGCAGCGTGTCGATGCGCGAGCGGTTCGGCTCGATCCCCACCGCGCAGTGATCGTTGAAGCTGAGCGCACCGTCGGCGAGCATGCGGATGGACTGCAGCACGTTGTGCGCGATCATCGGGCGGAACACGTTCAGCTCGAAGTTGCCGCTCGCGCCTCCCATGTTCACGGCAACGTCGTTGCCGAACACCTGGCAGCAGAGCATTGTCACGGCTTCCGACTGCGTAGGGTTCACCTTGCCCGGCATGATCGAGCTGCCCGGCTCGTTTTCGGGAATCGACAGCTCGCCCAGGCCGCAGCGCGGACCGCTCGCGAGCCAGCGAATGTCGTTGGCGATCTTCATGAGGCTCGCCGCCACGGTCTTGAGCGCGCCGTGCGCGAACACGAGCGCGTCTGCGGCGGCCATCACCTCGAACTTGTTGGGCGCGGTGACGAAGGGCACGCCCGTCAGCTTCGCAATGCTTTCCGCCACCTTGTGCGCGAACTGCGGATGCGCGTTCAGGCCCGTGCCTACGGCCGTGCCGCCCTGCGCGAGTTCATACAGATGGGGCAACGAAGATTCCACGTGCTTGATGCCGTGATCGAGCTGCGCAACATAGCCCGAGAACTCCTGGCCGAGCGTGAGCGGCGTGGCGTCCTGCAGGTGCGTGCGGCCGATCTTCACGATGTCGGCAAAGGCCTTCGCCTTCGCATCGAGCGTATTGCGCAGCGTCTTGAGCGCCGGCAGCAGATGCTTGACGATGCCGTAGGCGGCGGCCACGTGCATCGCGGTCGGGAACACGTCGTTGGACGACTGGCCGCGGTTGACGTCGTCGTTCGGATGCACCTTGCGCGCCTCGCCCCGCTCCCCGCCCAGAATCTCGCTCGCGCGGTTCGCGATCACCTCGTTGAGATTCATGTTGGTTTGCGTGCCGGAGCCCGTTTGCCAGACCGCAAGCGGGAATTCGCCCGGATGCTTTCCCGCGATGATCTCGTCGGCGGCCTGCATGATCGCGTGCGCCCTGGTCTCGTCGAGCACGCCTAGCGAGAGATTCACTTCGGCTGCAGCGCGCTTGATCGTCGCAAGCGCGGTGATGAGTTCCGGCGACTGCTTTTCGGTGGAGATGCGGAAGTTCTGCAGCGATCGCTGCGTCTGCGCGCCCCAAAGCTGCTGGGCGGGCACGGCGATTTCGCCGAACGTGTCGCGCTCCATGCGGACGCTTTCGTTGCTTGCGGTCATTTGATCCTCCGGTGATTGAGGCGGCGCCTTCGGCTCCCGCGGCTTGCGAGTCAAGCGTTCTACGTTTTGCTCGCCCGATAGCGACGTGCGCTCAAAGCCGCTTCAAAGCTGGCTATCGACCGGCAACAGCAAGAATAGCCCGGTTAGGACATTTCTGTAGAAACCCGCACCAGGGTCGAGGTTGTAGGTGCGGATCATGCCGTTCTCCTCGTCGGTCCAGACGAGCGCCGAGTTGACCGTCGTGCCTTTGAGCAGCGCCAGTTGTTCGGGCGTCGCGAGCGTCACGCGGTAGCTCACCTGCGGCGAGGTCGCACGCTTGAACAGGTCGGCGACTTCATGCGCGATCGGCGGACTCTCGATGGTGAGCGCAAGCTCGGTGTTCAGGCGTGCCGAGCGCGGATCGAGATTGAGCGAGCCGATCACGAGCGTGCTGTCGTCAATCACGTAAGCCTTGGCGTGCAGGCTCGCTCGCGAGCGCGAACCGACCACGCCGAAGCGCTGCTCGTCGTCGTGCTCCTCCTGCTGCGGCTTGAACTCGTAGAGCTCGACGCCGGCCTCGAGCAGCGGCACGCGGTAGGGGCTGTAGCCGGCCTGCACCGCCACGGCGTCGGTGGCGGCGAGCGAATTGGTGAGGATCGCCACACGCACACCATGCGAGGTGAGCGCGCGGATAGTTTGCACGCCCGTGTCGTGCGGCACGAAGTACGGCGAGAACACCAGCACGCTGCTGTGCGCCTGATGGATACGATCGAGCAGCGCGCGCATGGCGTCGCCCAGCTCGCCTTTGTCGGTGCCCGCGATCTTGCCGGGCGAGTCGGCCACGAACGCCCATTTCGCCCAGACGAGCCCGAGCGTGTTGCCCGCGATCTGCTGCGCGAGCGGCGTGGCGTTGAGCGGCTTGGCGTTGTAGGGTTCGGCGCTCTCGTGCCAGTGGCGGCGCAGGTCGTCGCGCGCGGCGTCGAGATCGTGTGCGTCGAACTTCTGATGATTGAGCACGCGCAGGGGGTAGGAGATCGAGCTGTTCCAGTACTCGTCGAAGCTTGCCGAGACGCTTTGCGCGACCGGGCCCGCCGTGAGCACGTCGAGGTCGCGGAAGTCGATCGTCGGGCTCGCGTTGAAGTACTCGTCGCCGAGATTGCGGCCGCCGACGATCGCCATTTCGTTGTCGACGATCGTCGCCTTGTTGTGCATGCGGCGCGTGAACTGGTCGACGTTCGTGAAGAAGTTGCGCGTGCGCAGGTACATCGATTCGCTCGTGCTGCCGTACGGATTGAACACGCGGATCTGGATGTTCGGATGGCTGTTGAGCGCGGCCATCAGGCGGTCGATGTCGTGAAAATTCAGGTCGTCGACCAGCATGCGCACGCGTACGCCGCGATCGGCCGCATAGAGCGCCGACCCGAGCAGCAGCTTGCCGGTGGTGTCCTCGTTGGCGATGTAGTACTGCATGTCGAGCGTTTTCGTCGCCGCGCGCGCAAGCGCGACGCGCATCTGCAGCGAGTCGGTGCCGGTGGCGAGCAGGCGAAAGCCCGATTCGTCGGGGTGAGCGGCAAGGGGGGCGGCGAGCGCGGCGCCGAGCGGCGTGGCGCTGGCTTGCTGTGCCGGCAGCGCCGCGCTCGTCTCGCGCGGGTAGTCGGTGGCGGGCGGGCGCGTCGCGCAACCGGCGATCAGCGCGAGGCAAACGAGCGCGAAGCAGGCTCGCCGTGGGGCTCCAGGCAGGGCTTGCGGCGGGACGCGCCGCAAGGTCATGCGTTGCGAAACGGTTTCGGATCGGGCGGGATGCACGGGCAAACGGATTCTCCATGGCGGCGCGCCGCATGATGGTTCGTTTTCATTGCACGGCTTCGCGAAGATTCTACGGGAAGCGGCCTGCCTGTCTTGCGGCGGCGGACACGCTGCGTATGCAATTTCCGGGCCGCAAGCAACTGACGATTGCGCGCGGCCGGAAAGGTCTGCGGTTGATCAAACGCGCGCGGTCGACGCGTTCTCAGCGCCTTGCGCATCGCGCGTGCTGCCGCGCGCCGGCTTCCCGGCCCAGTAGCCAGCGAGCACCGAGCCCGAGAGGTTGTGCCATACCGAGAAAAGCGCGCCGGGCAGGGCGGCGAGCGGCGAGAAGTAGAGCTTGCCGAGCGTCGCGGCGAGACCCGAGTTCTGCATGCCCACTTCGATGGCCAGCGTGCGGCACACCGATTCGTCGAAGCCGAGCAGGCGGCCGCCCCAGTAGCCGCCGAGCAGGCCGATGCCGTTGTGCAGCACCACACCGAGCGCGACGAGCGGACCGACCGTGGCGATGCTCGCATGCGTGCCGCCTACCACGGCGGCGATGATCGCGAGGATCGACACCATGGAGACGAGCGGCAGCACCGGCTCGACGCGGCGCACGAGCGAGCCCGCGAGGCGGTTCACGACGAGGCCGATGGCGATCGGCAGGCCGACGATCTGCAGGATGCTCATGAGCATGCCGTGCACGTCGACGACGATCGAGGCATCGACGTAAAGACGGGTCAGCAGCGGCGTCGCGAATACGCCGACCAGGGTGGAGAGCGCGCTGATCGTCACCGAAAGCGCGACGTCGCCGCGCGCGAGATAGATCATCACGTTCGACGCCGTGCCGCTCGCCACGCTGCCCACGAGCACCATGCCCGCCGTGAGGTCGGGCGGCATGTGCAGCACTTTGGCGATCGCCCATGCGGCGAGCGGCATGACGAGGTAGTGCAGGAAGATGCCCGCGGCGACCGGCGCGGGCCGCGTGAAGACGCGCTGGAAGTCGGCGAACGAGAGCGTGACGCCCATCGCCAGCATGATGATCATCAGGAGCGTCGTGACGTGCGGCGCGATCGGCGCGACGAGGCCCGGATCGAAGTAGGCCAGCAGGGAAACGAGGACGGCCCAGAGCGGGAAGAGTCGGGTAATCGGGGCGAGCATGAAGGGGCGGTCCGTGAATGGGTTCGTTGTGCGTTGGCGCACGGCAAGCGGTGCCGGGGTGGCCGGCGGCGCTCGCGGGGCGCGGCTGTCTCCTGTGTCGACTGGCGTTGGCGCTTTAGCGCCCGCTCCAGTCCCATGCAGCGTACTGTTCTTGCCCTCGTGGGACGGACGCCGCTTGCGGCGCCTGGCGCGTATTTTAACCGGTCGAGCCGGTGCGGCCCGGTCGGTTAAGTAAACGCTTCAACCCGCGCTTCAACCCGCGCGGCCCGCCGCGGCGGCGTGAGCCTGCGAGCGCAGGCTCATCCGGTGAAAGCGCCATGTCATGAGCACGGCGACGGTGGTGAGCCCGGCCGCCAGCCCCCACCAGAGCCCGAGCGCGCCGAGGCCGAAGTAAAACGCCAGCGCGTAGCCCAGCGGAAAGCCGATCCCCCAGTAACCAAGCGTGGCCGCGAGCATCGGCACGCGCGTGTCCTTCAGGCCGCGCAGGCAGCCCGAACCCACGGTCTGCGCGCCGTCGACGATCTGGAAGATGGCCGCGACGCCGAGAAGCGTGGCGGCGAGCGAGACCGTGTGCGCGTTGGCCGGGTCGTCGAGATGCAGGTAGAGCCCGACGATCCAGTGCGGCGCCAGCACCATCACGAGCGCCGAGAGCGACATGAAGCCGACGCCGAGCCCGAGCGCGACGAAGCCCGCATGGCGTGCCGCGCTCGGCACACCCGCGCCGGACCAGTAACCCACGCGCACGTTGGCCGCCTGGCCGATCGCGAGCGGCACCATGAACGTGACAGAGGCCACGTTCAGGGCGATCTGGTGCGCCGCGAGCGGCGTCTCGCCGAGCAGGCCGGCGAGCAGGCCGGTGGCGAGAAAGAGCGTCGCTTCGACCGCATAGGTGATCGCAACCGGCCAGCCGATCGTGAAGAGTTCGCCCATCAGCGGCGCCGTCGGTCGGCGCGCGACGACGAAACGCTGGTGCGAAGGCCGCAGGTGCAGCAGCGCCATCAGCACGAACGCGGTGAGCCACACGGTGATGGTCGTCGCTACCGCCGAGCCGAGAAAGCCGAGGCGCGGCAGGCCCCAGGCACCGTGGATCAGGCCGAAGTTGAGAAAGCCGTTGATGAAGACGCACGCCACCGACACCCACAGGAGGCGCCGCGCCGCGCCGATGGCGGGCAGGAACGAGCGCATGAGCCCCACGCCGATAAGGCTGGCGGGCGCGCCCCAGCGCAGCACGGCCGTGTATTCGCCGATGTGATGCGCGAGCAGCGTCGGCTCTCCGAGGGCGCGCAGGATCGGCTCGGCGAACGAGAGCAACGCGAACGCCGGCACGGAAAGCAGCAGGGACAGCGCGAAACCGGTCCAGTAGATGTGCGGCACGTGGCTTTCGTTGTCGGCGCCGCGCGCCTGCGCGACGCTCACGCTCACCGAGGTCAGCACGCCTTGCAGCACGGTCACCACCACGAAGAACAGGTTGGCGCCGAGGCCGCCCGCGGCGAGCGCGTCGGCGCCGAGCGAGCCGAGCAGCACCGTGTCGGTCACGCTCATCGCCATCTGCGAGAGTTGGGCGATTGCGAGCGGCCCGGCGAGGCGGGCGGTGTCGGCGGCATGGCGGCGCAGCGTGGGCGGCGCGGCAACGGCGCGGCGGGAAAGCGTAGTTCGAGTCATGAAAAACAAGCGGCGCGAGATAAGCGCGCCGCGAGGCAGGGTTCGTCTGTCAAAACTGAAAGCTTATTGCGAGACAGCGACCTTGTCGATCCAGATGCTCAAATCTGGTGCATAGCCGGCGCCTGCGGGCAAGTTCCGGCGGGGTTCACTCGCTCGCCTTGATGGCAATGCGGGTGTCGCCGAGCAGCACGGCCTGGCCCGCGCGGATCTTACACGTCTTGCGCAGCTCGACTTCGCCGTCCACCTTCACCGCGCCCGAGGCGACGATCTGCTTGGCCGAGCCGCCGCTGTCGGCGAGTCCGGTGATCTTCAGGAGGTTGTGCAGTTCGACGTAGTCGCCGGTCAGCGTGAAATCGAGATTGGGCATGGCGGATTCAAATTCGAAAGGCGTGCGGCTAGCGCGGGACGGGTGAGCATCATAAGCGATGGCGGGCTCGCGGCAGCGCCTGCCATCGCATCGTTACATCCAGGGGCCAGATGTTATGAATTCGTCAGTAAATGAAACGTTGAGTAACGTCGCGGGACCCATCGGCGATCTTCATACCAAAATGGTTTCACCCGGATCGACAGCGCCGCCCGAGTTTTTCTGGTGCGGTTCCGTCGAGCCGGGGCGCGATTGTGGCGGGCTTGCCCACCGCATAAGCGCCTTCGGAACCACTGCAAAGAGGATACGCCATGACCCAGATCGCCAAGCTGCTCACTGCTACCGCCGCTTTTGCCACCGTGACCACTGCCGCCGTATTTGCGCAGGGCGCGTATGCCCAAAACGCGACCCAGGGCGCGACACAGGCCGGCGAAGCCCCAACGATGGCGCCTTCCGGCGCGCCGGCCATGGCGCCGGGCGCTGCCCCTGGCCAGATGACCGGGCAGGCGCCGAGCCAGGCGCCGGCGGCCGCAGGGATCGCGCAGCCCGCGCCCGCGCCGCAGGCCCTGACCGCACCGCAGTCCGCCGACCCGCTGGTGCAAAAGCGCAACGCGAACGCGGCGGCGAACGCCGAATACCGCAGCGCGAAGAAGTCGGCGAACGCCGAGTACGGCGACGCGAAGAAGCAGGCGAAGTCGCAGTACAAGGCGCAGGTGAAGGACGCGAAGATCAACCACAAGGCCGACCGTCAGGCCAACGACTCGGAAATGAAGGACCAGATGAACGGCATGTCGGCCCCGCAGCAGGGCGGCCAGTCGCAGTAACGATCGGCTGATGCCGAAGGCGCCCGCGCCTTTTGGGGGCGCCGGCCTTGTGCCTGGCCTTGTGAGCGGCGGTGTCCGGCAACGGGCGCCGCCGTTTTGTCTGGCGGCTCCCGGGTGTCGGCGGCGGCGAAACGCGCCGTGGCGTTGTCGTTAAATCCCGCCAGATCGCCGTGGAATCAGGCGCTTGCGGACGCATGGTGTATGGATATACAGTATGCGTCGCTCCTTCCCGATTCGCCACGTTCATCGTCCCAGCGCCCGCCGTGTCCACCGTTTCCGTTGCCGATTCCTCCGTCTCCGATGCCAGCCAGGCGCGCGCCGAAGCAGCCAATGCCGTTGGCGCGTGGCTCGCGAAACTCAACGATGCGCAGCGCGAGGCCGTCGAACACGGCGGCGAAGCGGGCTACGCGCCGGGTTCCGCGCTGCCGGGCCCGCTGCTCGTGATCGCGGGCGCCGGGTCGGGCAAGACGAATACGCTCGCGCACCGCGTCGCGCATCTGATCGCGGGTGGCGCCGACCCGCACCGCATCCTGCTGCTCACGTTCTCGCGGCGCGCCGCGCAGGAAATGACGCGGCGCGTGGCGCGTATCGCTGCCAGCGCTCCAGGCGCGGCCGCCGTGCTCGCGCAAGGGCTCAGTTGGGCGGGCACCTTTCACGGCGTGGGCGCGCGGTTGTTGCGCGAGTACGCGGATCACATCGGCCTGTCGCCGGCGTTCACGATCAACGACCGCGAGGATTCCGCGGATCTTATGAATCTGGTGCGCCACGAGCTGGGTTTCTCGGCCAAGGAAAAGCGCTTCCCCTCGAAATCGACTTGCCTCGCGATCTATTCGCGCGCGGTCAATACGGGCGACTCGCTCGCCAATGTACTCAACCGTTCGTTCTCGTGGTGCCTCGAGTGGGAGCCGCAGCTACGCGCGCTGTTCGCGTCGTACGTGGACGCCAAGCAGAAGCAGAACGTCCTCGACTACGACGACCTGCTGCTCTACTGGGCGCACATGGCCGCAGAGCCGGCCATCGCCGCCGATCTCGCGGGGCGCTTCGATCACATCCTCGTCGACGAATACCAGGACACCAATCGCCTGCAGGCTTCGATCCTGCTCGCGCTCAAGCCCGATGGCCGCGGCCTCACCGTGGTCGGCGACGACGCCCAGGCGATCTATTCGTTTCGCGGCGCGACCGTGCGCAACATCCTCGACTTCCCGGCGCAGTTCGACCCGCCCGCGCGTCAGGTGACGCTCGAGCGCAACTACCGTTCGACGGCGCCGATCCTCGCCGCCTCGAACGCCGTGATCGACGCCGCCGCCGAGCGCTTCACCAAGAACCTGTGGACCGAACGCCCCTCGCAGCAGCGCCCGCGCCTCGTCACGGTGGCCGACGAGGCCACCCAGGCGCGCTATGTCGTCGAGCAGATTCTCGAGGCGCGTGAAGCGGGCATGAAGCTCAAGCAACAGGCCGTGCTGTTTCGCGCGGCGCACCACAGCGCGACGCTCGAAATCGAACTGGCGCGACGCAATATCCCGTTCGTGAAGTTCGGCGGACTGCGTTTTCTCGACGCCGCGCACGTGAAAGACGTGCTGGCGGTGCTGCGCTGGGCCGAGAATCCGCTCGACCGTGTGGCGGGGTTTCGCGTGACGCAGTTGCTGCCGGGCGTCGGGCCCGCCAACGCCGCGCGCCTGCTCGACCAGGTGGCCGCGTGCACGGGCGCGTATCGCGCCGCCGAGGCGCTCGCGGCTTTCGCGCCGCCGCCGCGCGCGGCCGAGGACTGGCCGGCGTTTGCGTCGCTCATCGACGGCCTCTCGATGCGCTCGACGCCGTGGCCGGCCGAGTTCGAGCGCGTGCGGCGCTGGTACGAGCCGCATCTCGAGCGCAATCACGAAGACGCCCAAGTGCGTCTCGCCGACTTGCTGCAGATGGAGAGCATTGCGAGCACCTACGCCTCGCGCGAGCGCTTTCTCACCGAACTCACGCTCGATCCGCCCGACGCGACGAGCGCCGAATCGGCCGATCCGCTGCTCGACGAAGACTACCTGATCCTTTCGACGATCCATTCGGCGAAAGGTCAGGAGTGGCGCAACGTGTTCGTGCTCAACGGCGTGGACGGCTGCATTCCGTCCGATCTCGGCGCGGGCAGCGACGAGGAGCTGGAAGAGGAGCGGCGGCTGCTCTATGTGGCGATGACGCGCGCGAAGGAGGATCTGCACATCGTCGTGCCGCAGCGCTTTTATGTGCACAACCAGGTGGCGTCGGGCGACCGGCACGTGTGGGCCTCGCGCACGCGCTTCATCGCGACGCCCATGCTGCCGCTGTTCGAATCCCGCGCATGGCCGCCCGCGCCCGTGGCGAGCGCGCCGAGCGCGGCCGGACTCGCCGCAGCCGCGCAGGCGAAGGTCGAGATCGCCGCGAAGCTCAGGAAGATGTGGGGTTGAGGGGGTAAGCGGGGCGCGCGCCGTTTTCAGGCGGCGCGCCAGCGCTTAGCGCCGCTGCTCGCGTGCCGTGCTGCGCTGCGGCGGCATGAAGAAGTTGCGCATCCACGCGGCGAGGCGCGTGAACACATCGTCGGGCTCCTCGACGAAAATCTCGGGCTTGAGCAGGCGCAGATATTCCATGATTTGTTGCGCTTCCTGCTTCTGGAACACGCCATGCGTCACGCCGAGCCTCAGCAGCCCGCGCAGCTCGCCCAGACGCTCGCGCGCCGCACTGCCGCTCGCCTGTTCACAGCCGATCTTCGCTTCGTACACACGCTGACGCAACGACTCGGTGAGGCGCCACGCGGGCGTCTGCATCGACTCTTCGAGGGCCTGGATGTCCTGCACGCCCGACTTGATCTGCGCCGCCAGCGGGTCGACCAGCGTGTCGTCGCCCTGTGCTTCGCTCACGATGGCCGCCGCCCAGTCGCGGCACTGCTTCGAGAGTTCGTCGGGCGTCCACTCGGGCCGCGACGCGAAGCCGAAACCGAATTCGCCTGCCTGACGCATCAGGATCGAGACGACCTCGGGGAATTCCTTGTCGAGCGTGCGCTTGGCCCACGCGTACTGGCCGCCTTGCAGGAGCCGCTGGACGGCGTGCTCCGTGAGCGGCGTCATGTTGTCGAGCAGCTTCGCGCGCAGGTAGTCCTCGAATTCCGGCGTGGCGAATTGCGGGTCGAGTTTGAGCGAGACGCGCAGGAACGCGTCGAAATCCTTGCGCAGCGACGCAAGCGTTTCGTCCTTCAGGTTAAGGGTGATATGCCCCATTGTGGTTGCCCCGGTGTAATCCTTGTCGCTTCTCGCGTGCTCTCGCCGTTCGAGCAGTGGCCTGCCAGAGCAGGCCCTGACGGGTTTAACGGCGCTCCGGGGTGAAACTTGAGCGTAAGGGGCGACGCTTGCCTCTAGCGCAGGACAACGCCTTGCCAGAGGAAGAACACGCCGAGCCCGATCGCGATGGTGAGGAGCGGGCGCTTCGTGAGCGCGCTGACGACGATCGCCGCGAGCGCGCCGACGAGCTGCGGGTTGCGCCAGGTCAGCTCGGCGCCCTGACCGTGGGGCGAGACCGCCATCGGCACGATGATCGCCGTGAGCACGGTGACGGGCACGAAGCCGAGCGCGGTGCGCACGAGTGGCGGGAATACCAGCCGGTCGCCGAGCACGAACACCGCAGTGCGAATGACCAGGGTGATGAGGGCCATGCCGAGAATCAGGACGACGTAGTTCATTGCCCGGCTCCTGCGGTGCGTTGGACGTTGGGGGACTTGCGGGACGACTCGCTGCCGGCGCGGGCGCCGCGCGACGAACCTGGCCGTGAGAGCACGACACCCACGATCACGCCCGCGAGCACGGCGCCGAGCAGCCCGAGCTTGTACGGCCAGCCCTGCCAGAAAAAGGCGAGCGCGCCCGCCGTCGCGGCGGCGGCGAGGTAACGCAAGGCAACCAGCTGTGGCACGACGATGGCGATGAAGGTCGCGACCATCGCGAAGTCGAGGCCGAGCGACTGCAGACCCGGGAACGCCGCGCCAAACAGCAGGCCGGCCGCGGTCCAGAGTTGCCAGTTCAGGTACATCGAGAGGCCCGAGCCGAGGAAATGCCACGGCGAGACGTCGTCGCCGGGCGGATGGCGGCGCAAATGCGCCCACGCGACGGCGAAGACCTCATCGGTGAGCAGGCTGCCGAGCACGAGCCGCCAGCGCAGCGGCAGGTGCGAGATATAGGGCGCGAGCGTCGCGCTATAGAGCACGTGGCGCAGGTTCACGATGAACGTGGTGGCCCAAATCACCGCGAAGCTCGCGTGCGAAGCGATCAGCCCGAGCGCGATGAACTGCGCGGAGCCGGCGAACACGGCGAGCGACATGAACTGGCCGTGCCAGAGCGAAAGCGGGCCCGAGGTGACGAGCGTGCCGAAGATCACGCCGAAGGGTGCGGCGCCGATCATCATGGGGATCGTGTCGCGCGCGCCAGCGATGAATTCGGCAAGGCGGTTGGGATGCGTGGTCAAACTGTCCTCCTGATACAAGGGGACAGCATAGCGGGCCGCCTTACGCGTGGCTTGTACGTTCTTGCGGCCGGATGCGGGTTGGCGCGTTCAGGACGACTGCCAGCGCCCCGGCGGCACGCCGAACATGCGCCGAAAGTGTCGCGTGAAATGGCTCTGGTCGGTGAAACCGCTCGCGGCGGCGACCTCGGCAACCGTAGCGCCTTCGCGCAGCGGGGCGAGGGCGCGTTGCAGGCGCAACTGGGTGCGCCAGGCGTGCGGCGGCAGCCCGGTTGCCTGCGTGAAGAGCCGCGTGGCGTGAAACGGCGAGAGGCCGACCGCTTGGGCGAGATCGGCCACGCGCAGCGGCGTGGCGAGATCGGCGGCAAGGAGCGCCTTCATCGTTTCCACGCGGGGATCGTTCGGGCCGTGTTTGAGCGCCGCCTCGCGCGTGCGGCCGTAGCGCGTGAGCAGCGTCGAGAGTGCGTCGAGCAGCGAGCCTTCCACGGCGAGCAGATCGGCACAAGGCGCCGAAGGCGATGCCGGACTGGCGCTCGCGCCGGGTTCGGGCACGGCTGCGCCGCGCCGCCAGTCCGCGTCGGCTTCCAGCAGCCGGTGGGCGCGCGAGAGCCGGTGCGCGAGATCGAGATCGTGGATCACCTCGGCGTCGAACCACGGCAGCGGCTGCGTGCGCCCGGCGATTTCGCCGGCGAGCTCGTGCAGGAAGTCGATCGGCACATACATCACCCGATAGCTCCAGCCTTCTTCGACGGCGCGTGAACCCGTATGCAGCTCCCCCGGATTGATCACCGGCACGCTGCCCGTTGCGGCGACATGCTGCGTGCCGCGATAGCGAAAGCATTCCGCGCCGCCCTCGATCACGGGGATCGTGTAGGCCTCGTGCCAGTGTGGCGCGAACGTATGTTGGTTGTATTCGGCCGTGACGAGATCCGCGCCGGGCAGAAGCGGCGTGCGCCAGTAGCGGGCGGAGTCTCGAAAACGGGAACCGGTCATGGTGAAGGATCCTGCACGGATCCCCAGTTTAGCGCAGCGGAATCGTCGTGCCCGTGGGCACCGGCACGGCCGTGACGCTGTTCTTGGCGCTGCCGCTCACCACGCGGTCGCTGTAGGTCAGATACACGAGCGCGTTGCGCTTCGCGTCGACCACGCGCACGACGTGCAGCGTCTTGAAGAGGAACGACATGCGCTCGTTGAAGACGTCGTCTTGCTGTTTGAGCGGACCTGCGAAGGAGATCGGCCCGACCTGCCGGCACGCGATCGATGCCTCGGTCGGATCTTCCGCAATGCCGAGCGTGCCCTTCACGCCGCCCGTGCGTGCGCGGGAGACGTAGCAGGTCACGCCTGGCACCTGCGGATCGTCGTAGGCCTCGACGACGACTTTGTCCGAGCCGGTCACGCGGAAGTTGGTGTTCACACTGCCGATCTGCTCGGCGTGGGCGGCGGCGCAGGCGACGAGGCTCGCGCAGGCAAGCAGCGGGCGCGCGAGGCAAGCGCAGAGGCGGGTGGATTTCATGCGGATTCCCGAAGATGACGAAGCGACATTATCGGGGAGGGTAGCGTGCGCCACGCGCGCAGCAAAAGAAAAAGGGGTTGCGTGCAACCACGCAACCCCTCGATATTTTGGCTCCCCGACCTGGGCTCGAACCAGGGACCTACGGATTAACAGTCCGGCGCTCTACCGACTGAGCTATCGGGGACCAGCAGTACAGCGACAACACTTTACGTCATAAAAAAGCCCGTTTTGCGTTGTGAACGCCAACGGGCTTTTGCGAATCTTGGCTCCCCGACCTGGGCTCGAACCAGGGACCTACGGATTAACAGTCCGGCGCTCTACCGACTGAGCTATCGGGGATCAACAAAAGCAGAGAACGAGATTCTATGGGGTTTGGCTGGGCCTGTCAATACCCTGTCGCGATCTGTTTAGGGCAATCCGCTGCGCGAGGGACTGTCCGTGTAAGCGACGGCGGCGGGAGGACACCCCGAACAAGCGATCAGCGTGCGAGCAGCGCGAGCTTGTCCTTCACGTCCTTGAATTCGTCGGCTTCCGGCAGCGGGGCCTTGGTCTTCGTGATGCTCGGCCAGCCCTTCGCGAGGTCGGCGTTCAGCTCGATGAACGATTGCTGGTCGCCAGGCACGTCTTCCTCGGCGTAGATGGCGTTCACCGGGCACTCGGCAACGCACACGGCGCAGTCGATGCACTCGTCCGGGTCGATCGCGAGGAAGTTGGGACCTTCGCGAAAGCAGTCCACCGGGCACACATCGACGCAGTCGGTATAGCGGCACTTGATGCAGCTCTCGGTCACAACGTGAGTCATTCAGGCAGCTCCTGCAAGCTTTTTGTATCGGGGGATGGCGGTTCGCCAAAAGCGCTATTGTAACTGATGAGGAATTACCCCAACCACAGGCCCGCGACCGTCCTTAGATCGTTTCGTGATTAGTTTATAAGACCGGGCGATCCGCAGCGTTTTATCCCTTGCGCGCGAGGGGCCGTGCCGCCGGGCACGTGGCGCGCGCGGGCATTCGGGTAACATGGACGCACCGCTGGCGCCTGCCGCCCGGAACCGCTGCGGGGCATCTGCCCGGCAACATGTCCGGTTCCCGCTTCGCGGGCGCTATCCGATTGCAGTCCGGCCGGCCCATCATGATCATTACTTCGCTGCTCGATACCGATCTCTACAAATTCACCATGATGCAGGTGGTGCTGCATCATTTCCCCGCGGCCAATGTGGAATACCGCTTCCGCTGCCGCACGCCGAACGTCGATCTCGTGCCCTACGTCGACGAGATCCGCAGCGAGATCCAGAAGCTGTGCAGGCTGCGCTTCGCCGAAACCGAGCTCGACTACCTGCGCAAGATGCGCTTCATCAAGAGCGACTTCATCGACTTTCTCGCGCTCTTTCACCTCAACGAAAAGTACATCTCGGTCACGCCGTCGCCCAAGGCCAATGGCGAGATCGACATCGCGATCCAGGGGCCGTGGCTGCACACGATCCTCTTCGAGATCCCGGTGCTCGCCATCGTCAACGAGGTGTACTTCCGCAACACGCAGCATCATCCGCAGTACGAGGAGGGGCGCGAGCGCCTGCGCCACAAGATCGAGCTACTTGGCGCGAAGCCCGAATTCGCCGACTGCAAGATCGCCGACTACGGTACGCGCCGCCGCTTCTCGAAGCGCTGGCACGAGGAGGTGATCCTCACGCTCAAGGCCGATCTCGGCGAGCAGTTCACGGGCACGAGCAACGTCTACTACGCGATGAAGCACAACCTCACGCCGCTCGGCACGATGGCGCATGAGTACCTGCAGGCGTGCCAGGCGCTCGGGCCGCGTCTGCGCGACTCGCAGATCTTCGGCTTCGAGATGTGGGCGAAGGAATACCGCGGCGACCTGGGCATTGCGCTCTCGGACGTCTACGGCATGCAGGCGTTTCTGCGCGACTTCGACATGTACTTCTGCAAGCTCTTCGACGGCGCGCGGCACGACTCGGGGGATCCGTTCGAGTGGGGCGAGCGCCTGCTCAAGCACTACGAGGACAATCGCTGCGATCCGCGCACGAAGACGATGATCTTCTCGGACGCGCTCGACATTCCGAAGGTGCTGCGCCTGTACGAGCGTTTCGGCGACCGCTGCCGCCTCGCGTTCGGCGTGGGCACGAACCTCACCAACGACCTGGGTTACCAGCCGCTGCAGATCGTCATCAAGATGGTCCGCTGCAACGGCCAGCCCGTCGCCAAGCTTTCCGATTCGCCGGGCAAGAACATGTGCGACGACAAGGCATATCTCGCCTATCTGCGCCAGGTGTTCGGCATCGAGCAGCCCGTAGAGGAAGAGTGCGGGGGGCAACCAGGCGTGTGAAAAACGCCGCACGCTTGACCCGCAGATCGCAGGCGACGCCCCGGTATAATCGGCGCGTCGCCTTTCTTCATCTGACGAGGACGTTCATGGACACGACGGCCGCCCGCCGCAGCATACTCGCGCGCATTCGCGCGGCGCAGGGACGCGAGGCCACGCCCGCGGCGGATGAGCGGGAAGCCGTGGCCGACTACCTCGCGCTACATCCCGAGGGTCCGCGCCCGCCGCTGGAAGGCGATCTCGTTGCGCGCTTCGTCGGCGAGGCGCGCAAGATGTCGAGCACCGTCGACGAAATCCAGCAACTCGCCGATGTGCCCGCCGCCGCGCAACGCTATCTCGCTGAGCGCAGCCTGCCGATGCAGGCCGTCGCGTGGCAGACGCTCGACACGCTCGACTGGGCCGGCGCCGGTCTCGCCGTGCAATTCCGCAAGCCCGAAGATCGCGATCTCGTCGGCCTCACGGGCTGCTTTTGCGCCACCGCTGAAACCGGCACGCTGGTCCTGCTCTCCAGCCCCCAGACGTGGGCCTCGGGCGCGCTGCTGCCCGAAACGCACATCGCCGTCGTGCCCGCTTCGCGCATCGTCGCGGGCCACGAGGACGCCTTCGCGCTCATGCGCGCCGAACGCGGTGAGCTGCCGCGCGCGGTCAACTTCGTTTCGGGGCCTTCGCGCACCGGCGACATCGAGCAGACCATCATTCTTGGGGCACACGGGCCGTATCGCGTGCATGTGATCGTCGTGCATGGCGCGTAAGCGCAACACGGCAAGCGCTTGCGCGGGGACGCTCTGCGCGGCGCTGACGCTCTACAGCACGAGCGCACACGCGGCGGCCTTCGACGGCGCATCGCTCGGCGCCGCGTGGGCGCTGCCGTTCGCCGGCATGCTGCTGTCGATCGCGTTCTTCCCGATGTTCGCGGCCACGTTCTGGCATCACCACTTCGGCAAGGTTTCGGCGGCCTGGGCGCTCGCGTTCCTGCTGCCGTTCGCGGCCACGCATGGTGTCGGCGTGACGTATCCGCTGTTCGTGCACGCCGTCGTCGACGAATATCTGCCCTTCATCGTGCTGCTCGGCGCGCTCTATACGATAGCGGGCGGCATCTGCGTGTACGGGAATCTGCGCGGATCGCCGCGCATGAACACGGCGATCCTCGCGCTCGGCACCGTGCTCGCGAGCGTGATGGGCACGACCGGCGCCGCGATGCTGCTGATCCGCCCGCTCCTGCGCGCGAACGACAACCGCCGGCACAACGTGCACGTGGTCGTGTTCTTCATCTTTCTCGTCGCGAATGCGGGCGGCCTGCTCACGCCGCTCGGCGATCCGCCGCTGTTCCTCGGTTTTCTCAACGGCGTGGGATTCTTCTGGACTGCGCAGCATCTCGCGCTGCCGATGCTGTTCGTGTGCGGCGTGCTGCTTGTGGTGTTCTACGCGCTCGATAGCTGGTACTTTCGCCGCGCCGGGGAAGTGCACGCCGCTGCGCTCGACCCGACGCCGGACACAGACGCGCTCTCCATCGGCGGCAAGGCGAATTTCGTGTTGCTCGCGCTACTCGTCGTGCTCGTGCTGATGAGCGGCGTGTGGCGTCCCGGTATCGTTTTCGAGGTCGCGGGCGGGCACCTGCAGTTGCAGAATCTCGTGCGCGATGCGGGACTCGTTGCGCTCGCACTCATTTCGCTCGTGTTCACGTCGAAAGCAGCGCGCGCCGACAACGGTTTCGAATGGGCGCCGATCGTCGAGGTGGCCAAACTCTTCGCGGGCATTTTCGTGACGATCACGCCGGTCATCGCGATGCTGCGCGCAGGCGAGGCGGGCGCGTTCGCGTCGCTGATCCGGTTCGTGAACGACGCGCCGGGCCGCCCCAACGAAGCGATGTACTTCTGGGCGACGGGGCTCCTCTCGTCGTTTCTCGACAACGCGCCCACCTACCTCGTGTTCTTCAATCTCGCGGGCGGCGACGCCAACGCGCTCATGTCCGGCGGCGCGAAAACGCTCGCCGCGATCTCGGCAGGCGCAGTGTGGATGGGCGCGCTCACCTATATCGGCAACGCGCCGAACTTCATGGTGAAGGCGATCGCGCAGTCGCGCGGCGTGCGCATGCCGGGCTTCTTCGGCTATCTTGGCTGGTCGGGCGTGCTGCTCGCGCCGGTGTTTCTCGCGGCCACCTGGCTCTTTTTCGTCTAGCGGCAAGGCGCTAGCGAGCCGGACTGCGAAAAGCGCGCGAGACTTCCCTGAGCGCCCCGTCACGCGCAACAATGACGGACATCGACTGAAGTGTGGAGAGCAACGATGCAAAAGATTCTCGTGGCGCGCCCGATCTTTCCCGACGTGATCGATCGGCTCAAGCAGTATTTCGACGTGGACTGGAACAACGGCGAAGCGCTTTCGCCCGAGGCGTTGCACCAGCGTCTCGCCGACAAGGACGGCGCGCTCACCGCGGGCGACCCGATCGGCGCCGCAACGCTCGCCGCGGCGCCGCGCCTGCGCGTGGTGTCGAACATGGCCGTGGGCTACAACAACTTCGACATGGCCGCCTTCAACGCGGCCAACGTGCTCGGCACCAACACGCCGGACGTGCTCAACGAAACCACGGCCGACTTCGGCTGGGCGCTGATGATGGCGGCCGCGCGCCGCGTGACGGAATCGGAGCACTTCCTGCGCGCGGGCAAGTGGGACAAGTGGTCGTTCGACGCGTTCCTCGGTTCGGACATTTTCGGCGCCACGCTCGGCGTGATCGGCATGGGCCGTATCGGCCAGGCGCTCGCGCGTCGTGCGCGCGGCTTCGACATGCGCGTGGTGTATCACAACCGTTCGCGCGTCGCGGCTGAGATCGAGCGCGAGCTGAACGCCGAATATCTGTCGAAGGAAGACCTGCTCAGGCAGGCCGACCACGTCGTGCTCGTGCTGCCCTATACGGCGCAAAACCATCACACGATCGGCGCAGCCGAACTCGCGCTGATGAAACCCACGGCGACGCTCACCAACATCGCGCGCGGCGGCATCGTCGACGACGCGGCGCTCGCACACGCGCTGCGCACGCGTCAGATCGCGGCGGCGGGCCTCGACGTGTTCGAGGGCGAGCCTCGCGTGCATCCGGCGTTGCTCGAAGTGGAGAACGTCGTGCTCACGCCGCACATCGCGAGTGCGAGCGAAGCCACGCGCCGCGCGATGGCGAACCTCGCCGCCGACAACCTCATCGCGGCGCTCGGCGAGGGACCGCGCGCCGGCCAGCCGCCCAATCCGGTCAACCCCGCTGTGCTGGGGCAAGCCCGTAAATGAGTCCGCTCGCAGTCATGTCGCTGGCGATCGTCGCGCTGGCGATTGCATTCGTCGTGACGCTCGTGGCGCTGCTGCGCGCGCGTCAAGGCCATGGCGACGGCGATGCCGAAGCCACGCTCGACGCGCTCGATCAACTGAGCGACCGCCTCGCGGCCTCGACCGACACGCAGGCGCGCGCGGCCGAGCGCATCGAGCGCGAGTTGCGCAACGAGATCGCGCGCACGGCGCAAAGCTCGCGCAGCGAGTTCGGCGGCGGCTTCGCGCAGGTCCAGCAGGCGCTGGCGGCGCAGCTCGGCAGCATCGCGACCGTGCAGAACAGCCAGATCGACGGTTTCGCCCAGCAGCTCGCCAAACTCACCGCCGCCAATACGCAGCAGCTCGATGCCGTGCGCCAGAGTCTGCATCAGCAAGCCCAGCAGGCGCGAGACGAGCAGGGCGCCGCGCTGCGCCACTTCGGCGCGCTGCTCACGCAGCAGCTCGGGCAACTCACCGAAGTCAACGACCGCCGCTTCGCCGAAGTGCGCGCGACGCTCGAACAGCGCCTCAAGGACATCGAAGCGAACAACGCGGCGAAGCTCGAGGAAATGCGCCGCACGGTCGACGAGAAGCTGCACGCCACGCTCGAACAGCGCCTTGGCGAATCGTTCAAGCTCGTTTCCGATCGGCTGGAGCAGGTGCATCGCGGGCTTGGCGAGATGCAGACGCTGGCCGCGGGCGTGGGCGACCTGAAGAAGGTGCTCACCAATGTGAAGACGCGCGGCACCTGGGGCGAAGTGCAGCTCGAAGCGCTGCTCGAACAGATGCTCACGCCCGACCAGTACGCGAAGAACGTCGCGACGGTGCCGAAGAGCACGGAGCGCGTGGAATTCGCGATTCGCCTGCCCGGACGCGGCGCGGAACAAGGCGAGCCGGTCTGGCTGCCGATCGACGCCAAATTCCCGCGCGAAGACTACGAGCGTCTCATCGATGCGCAGGAGCGCGCGGACGTGCTCGCGATCGAGGAGGCCGGGCGCGCGCTCGAACTGCGCATCCGCGCGGAGGCGCGCACCATCGCCGAGAAGTACGTCGCGCCCCCGCACACGACCGATTTCGCGCTGCTGTTCCTGCCGACCGAAGGCCTTTACGCCGAAATCCTGCGCCGCCCGGGCTTGACCGATGTCCTGCAGCGCGACTACCGCGTGAGCGTGGCGGGTCCGACCACGCTCACGGCACTTCTCAACAGCCTGCAGATGGGCTTTCGCACGCTCGCGATCGAGCGCCGCTCGAGCGAGGTGTGGCAGGTGCTGGGCGCGGTGAAGACGGAGTTCGGCAAGTTCGGCGACGTGCTCGCGCGCACCAAGACACAGCTCGAAACGGTCACGCGTTCCATCGAGGCGGCGGAGGTGCGCACGCGTGCGATGAACCGCAAGCTGCGCGACGTCGAGGCGCTGCCGGGCGAGGCCGCCGCGAATCTTCTCGGCGACGCGCTCCGTAATGGCAACGGCAACGGCGACGCAGAAAGCGAAACGGGCTTCGGCGACGAGTGACCGCAACCCGCGCGCCAAAAGACAACGGGCCGCCCGATTCAGGCGGCCCGTTTGCATTCGAGCGTGTGCGGTGCGTTGGCTTAACCGATCATCGTTTCACCAGCTGCGGCGAGCTTTTCGAGCGCATCGCCGGTCATGCGCACGACGCGCCAGTCGGGCAGCACGGTCGCGCCGAGCTTTTCATAGAAGCCGATGGCCGGCGTGTTCCAGTCGAGCACGGTCCACTCGAAGCGGGCGCAGCCGCGTTCGACGGCGATCGCCGCGAGCGCGCGCAACATCGCGGTGCCGAGGCCGGTGCCGCGCTGCGACGGCTGCACGTAGAGGTCTTCGAGATAAAGGCCGCGGCGGCTCAGGAACGTCGAGTAGTTGTGGAAGAAGAGCGCGTAGCCGACGATGCGGCCGGCGTCTTCCGCCACCAGCGCTTCAGCGGCCGGGCGCGTGCCGAACAGGGCGTCGGCGAGGCCATCGGCCGTGCCCGTGAACAGATGCGTGAGCTTTTCGAACTCCGCGAGCTCGTACATCAGCGCGTGCATCGCGCCGACGTCGGCGGGCGTGGCGGCGCGGATCGTCGCGGTCATCACGCTTCCTCGGGCACGTCGGAAAGATGGATCTCGATGCCGCCGAAGCGCGAGGCCACCCAGTTGTAGGCGTGACAGGCGATCCACAGCAGGATGAAGCCGACGATCGCGTTGAGCAGCAGCGCGCTGAAGATGGTCGAGAGTTCGACCGCGCCATAGCGCACGAACGCCACGAGCACGCCAAGCAGCACGATCGGCACGCTGAAGGTCAGGTACACGAGGATGAGCGCCTTGGCGGTCTGGCCCGCAGCGATGAACGAGATCTGTTTTTTCATAGTAGTCGGTCCGTTATGCAGGTGTGGACGTGTGGTTGGTTTTGATGACCTCTCGGGCGCCGCCGCGCTAGACGAGTCCATCGAACAGCATGATGTCGATCGCGTCGCCGGCATCGAGATCGCCGGCCTCATGGGCGAGCACGATGAAGCAGTTCGCCTCGCTCATCGTGCTGAGCGCGCCCGAGCTTTGCGAGCCGGTCGGCGCGACGCGCCACTGGCCGCTGGCGTCGCGGCGCGCGAGGCCGCGCTGGAATTCGGTGCGGCCCGCGCGCTTTTTGATCGGCTGATCGCTCAATGCCGGCACGAGCGGGACGGGCTGCGCTTGCGCGCCCGCCATCGCCAAGAGAGCGGGGCGCACGATCTGGTAGAACGAGACCATCGTCGCGACCGGGTTGCCGGGCAGCCCGAACAGGAGCGCCGCGCGGCCCGCGCCCGGGCGTTCGCCCGACCAGATGCGGCCGAACGCAAGCGGGCGGCCGGGACGCATGGCGAGGCCCCAGAACGAGACGTCGCCGAGCGTTTGCAACTGGGTGCGCGTGAAATCGGCTTCGCCGACCGAGACGCCGCCGGAGGTTAGCACGACATCGGCGGATTCGGCAGCGAGTTTCAGCGTGGCGGCCAGCGCCGCGGGGTCGTCGCGCACGACGCCCAGATCGATCGCCTCGACGTTCAGGCGCTGCAGCATCGCGCCGAGCGCGTAGCGGTTGCTGTCGTAGATGCAGCCCGCTTCGAGCGGCTCGCCTGGCGAGCGCAGTTCGTCGCCGGTCGAGAAGTAGGCCACGCGCAGGCGCTGCTTCACGTGCGCCTCGATGAGGCCGAGCGACGCCAGCAAGCCAATGTCGGACGCGCGCAGCACGCGGCCGGCCGCGAGCGCCGCGCCGCCGCGCGCGAGGTCCTCGCCCTTACGGCGCGCGTTCGCGCCGCGTTTGACGGCGTTTGCTTCGAAAGTGACGACGTCGCCCTGCACAGACACATGCTCTTGCGGCACGACGGTGTCGCAGTTCGCGGGCATCGGCGCGCCGGTCATGATGCGCACGCACGCACCCGCGGCAACGTCGCCCGGGTAAGCGTGACCGGCGAAGGCCTTGCCGCATACGGCGAGCGAGAGGGCGCCGGAGATGTCGGCCAGGGTCGCGCCATCGAACGCGTAGCCGTCCATCGCGGCGTTGTCGTGCGCGGGAACGTCGATGGGCGAAATCACGTCTTCGGCCAGCACACGCGCGAGCGCTTCACGCAGCGGCACGCGTTCGCTCGCCGCAAGCGGCGTCGCCCACTGCAGCACGATGGCCTGGGCGGCGCTGACGGGCAAAGCTTGCGGATCGTACTGGCTGATGCAGCCGGCGCTGCCGGAGGGATGGTTAAGCGTGGTCATCGAGTGAGGAAGCGTCGCATCCGCACGGCGTGTGCGGCGATCGTCCAGGCGGGCGTGCCGGCCGTGTGCCGGGGACGGCGGCCGACCGGGCGGCGCCCGATTGCAATTCAGGCGCGTTCGAGTTCGGCCAGTTCCTGTAAGGAATTGATATTGTAAAACGCACGTTCGTCGGCAAAGGCGACTTCGGTGGCCGTGTGGCGCGCGTACCACGCACGCACCTTGCGCTCGCCGGCGGCGAGGAAGGCGGCGAGGTCGTCGGCGAGCGAGGTGCGTACGAGCGCGAATACCGGGTGCAGCGAGACCACGCCTTCGGCATTCGTCGTGGTCGCGGTCACGATGTCGGCGCGCGCCGAGAGCGCGGCGTGGCCCAGGCGCTCGGCGAGATCGGCCGGCAGCCAGGGCGAGTCGCAGGGCGCCGTGAGGAGCCATTCGGTTTGCGCCGCACGCAGTCCCGCGAGGAGCCCCGCGAGCGGGCCGGGGAAGTCGGGCAGCGTATCGGCGAGCACGCTCGCTCGCCATGGTGCGCCGAGCGCCGCATAAGCATCGCCGTTGCGGTTCGCGCTGATCGAGAGGGCGCCGACCTGCGGCGCGAGGCGCGTGAGCACGTGCGCGGCAAGCGGTTTGCCGTGCAGCATCTGCAAGCCCTTGTCCGCGCCGCCCATACGCTGGCCGCGGCCGCCCGCGAGCACGAGGCCCGTGATCGATGCCGTGGGAATGGGGTTGGCGCTCGTCGGCGTCATGGCTGCTCAGCCGCCGATATAGGACATTTCGATGCGACGCTCGTCGGAGGCCGCCGGCGCCTGCGCGCTGCCCCGCAGCTGCGAATAGCGGTCGGCGCGGCCTTCCCATACCTGCGCGATCGCGCCGGAGATTGCCGTGTCGGTGGCGCCGTTGCGCAACAGCGCGCGCAGGTCGTAACCCATCGAGGCGAAGAGGCACAGGTACAGCTTGCCCTCGGTCGAAAGGCGCGCGCGCGTGCAGTCGCCGCAGAACGCGCGCGTCACGCTGGAGATCGCGCCGATTTCGCCCGCGCCATCTGCGTAGCCCCAGCGCTGCGCCGTTTCGGCGGCGTTGTGGGGCTCCAGCGGCACGAGCGGCCAGTGCTCGGAAATGCGCGCGACGACTTCCGCCGACGGCAGCACTTCGGCCATGTTCCAGCCGTTCGAGGTGCCCACGTCCATGTACTCGATGAAGCGCAGCGTCACATCCGTGCCGCGGAAATGCCGCGCAAGCGGCACGATCTCGCCGTCGTTCGTGCCGCGCTTGACGACCATGTTGACCTTGATCGGCGCGAGACCCACGGCTTGTGCCGCCGCAATGCCGTCGAGCACGTCGGCCACCGCGAAGTCGGCGTCGTTCATGCGGCGAAAGAGGGCGTCGTCGAGGGCGTCCAGGCTCACCGTCACGCGTGTGAGGCCCGCGTCACGCAGCGCGCGCGCCTTGCGGGCAAGCAGCGAGCCATTGGTGGTGAGCGTGATATCGAGCGGTTCGCCTGCGGGCGTACGCAGCGCGGCGAGCCGCTCGATCAGGAATTCGATGTTCTTGCGCAGCAGCGGCTCACCACCCGTGAGGCGGATCTTGGTGACGCCATGCGCGACGAAAAGCCGCGCGAGCCGCTCGATTTCTTCGAGCGAAAGCAGCGCGGAATGGGGCAAAAACGGGTAATCCTTGTCGAACACGGCTCGCGGCATGCAGTACACGCAGCGGAAATTACAGCGGTCCGTGACCGAGATGCGAAGGTCGCGCAGGGGTCTGGCGAGCGCGTCGAAGACCGCGCCAGAAGGCGCGCGCACGGCTTCCGCGGCCGTCCGGGGCAATTCGGGCGGCAGCGATCGAACGTCGGCAACAGGGATGATGCGTCGTGTCATGGTCTCTTCGTTCTCGCGTTAGTTCGATTTTAGCCGAACCAGGACCTGCCTTCAGACAAGGGAGAACGCTGATATATCAAAAAAAGCCCGCCGGGAGGGGCGGGCTTTTCGGGGTGCGCCGGAATCGGGGCCCGGCGGCCAGTTGCCTTGCAGCGCTTACGGCAGGCGGGTGGTCTCGACCTGCTGCATCGGCGTGCTGTCGACCGGCGGCAGCGGCTTGCGCTCGCGCGGCGTGCGTGCGGGCTTGACCAGCTGCGCGGCGGCTTGCTGCGCAGCGCGCAGCTTGTCGGCGTCAGTATTGACCCAGACGAGACCCGCCGATTCCAGCATCGGGCGCAGCGTGTCTGCGGTGGGGGCAGCCGCGGGCGCCGCCGTTGCCACCGGGGCCGGATGCGAGGCAACCGGCTCGGTGATCGCGACGACCGCCGGAGCGGCGGCTACCGCTTCTTGTGCCGGCTCCGGTTGAGCGACGGGCGCTGCTGACGCTGCCACGGGCTCTTCGGTCCGCGGTGCTTCGACGCGATCTTCGCGCACGACAGGCGGCGTTTCGGCCTGAACCGGCTCCACCGGGGCTGCCGGCGCGACCGGTTCGTCCGCTGCGGCAGGGGCCACAGGAGCGACAGGTGCCACAGCTTCTTCGGCCTTCGGCTCGACCGCGTGTGCGGTTTCGACGCTCACCGGTGCGGCTTCGGCAGGTGCCGGAGCCGGCTCGGCAGGAGCCGGAGCTTGCTCTGCAGCGGGCGCGACGGTTTCGACGGGCGCCGTCGTCACTGCAGCGGCAGGCACGTGCCCGGCTTCAACGACGGCGGCTGCGGCCGGCAGTGCGGTCACGACAGGCTCGGCAGCCGCCTCGGTGCGCGCTTCTACGGCCGGTGCTTCATGCACTTGTGCGGCAATGGCAGGCTGCTCGAGCGCCGGTTGGGCGGGGGCGGCTTGCTCTTCGCCTTCCGGTGCATCTGCGCCCGGCGTCAGGCCGGCTGCATCCGTCTCGCGCTCGCGGCGACCACCGCGGCGGCCGCGGCGGCGGCGGCGGCGTTCTTCGCCTTCACGCGGTGCGCCATCTTCGTCGGCACCGGCGCTCACGCCTTCGAGCAGGTCTTCCGTCTGCGGCGCTTCGACGCCTTCGGCGCCTGCCGATGCGGCGTCAAGACGCGCTTCCTGGGCTTCAGCGGCCTCGGCTTGCTGACGGCGACGCGACTCACCGCGCTCGCCACGTTCACCACGCTCGCGGCGCTCGCCACGTGCGGCGCCGGCTTCCGCCGTTACATCGCTACGTTCCTGACCGCGCTCGACGCGTTCGATGCGCTGTTCGCGCTCGGTGCGCGCTTCGCGGGTTTCACGCGGTTCACGTTGCTCGCGCGGTTCGCGCGGTTCGCGTTGTTCACGCGGCTCGCGCGGCTCGCGGACACCACGGCCTTCGCGTGCTTCACGCGGCTCACGCTGTTCGCGTTCCTCACGGCGGCCAGCCGGCTGGCCGGCACGTGCGCCGCCTGCGCTTTCGCCGCGGGCTGCCGCGTCGCGGCCGCCGGAGCGGCGATTGCGGTTGCGATCGCCGCCGGTCTTCTCACCGCGCTCGGTACGCGCTTCGCGGGTCGGACGGGCAGTCTTTTCGGGTTGAGCGACCGGTGCCGGCGCGGGCGCCGCAGCCGGTGCACCGCCAAAGAGACGCTTGACCCAGCCAAAGAAGCCGCCGCCCGCGGGCGTGACAGCCAGTTGTGCCGCGACGGGCGCGGTTTCGGCCGGCTTGACCGGCGCGCTCGGCGCCGGACGCTCCGGCGTGATGCCCTTCACCGCCGCTTCCTGTTTCGGCTTGGCTTCGGCGGTACGCTTGCTGTAGCCGGTTTCCGACTCGAGTTCACGAGCCGCTTCCTCGGCCATCTTCCACGAGGCGCGCGGGTCGTCGAGGCGCGCATCGTCGTGACGCAGGCGCTCGAGCTTGTAGTGCGGCGTTTCGAGGTGCTTGTTCGGGATCAGAACGACCGCAACCTTGAAGCGCGACTCGATCTTGTTGATCTCCGAGCGCTTTTCGTTGAGCAGGAAGGCGGTCACTTCGACCGGCACCTGGCAATGAATTGCCGCGGTGTTTTCCTTCATCGCCTCTTCCTGGATGATGCGCAGCACCTGCAGCGCCGACGATTCCGTATCGCGGATATGACCCGTGCCGTTACAGCGCGGGCAGGTCACGTGGCTGCCTTCCGAGAGGGCGGGGCGCAGGCGCTGGCGCGACAGCTCCATCAGGCCGAAGCGCGAGATCTTGCCCATCTGCACGCGGGCGCGGTCGTGGCGCAGCGCGTCTTTCAGGCGCTGCTCGACTTCGCGCTGGCTCTTGGCCGACTCCATGTCGATGAAGTCGATCACGATCAGGCCGCCCAGGTCGCGCAGACGCAGCTGGCGCGCCACTTCGTCGGCGGCTTCGAGGTTGGTGCGCGCGGCGGTTTCCTCGATGTCGGCGCCCTTGGTGGCGCGCGCCGAGTTCACGTCGATGGCGACCAGGGCTTCGGTGTGGTCGATCACGATCGCGCCGCCCGAGGGCAGCGGCACCGTGCGCGAATACGCCGTCTCGATCTGGTGCTCGATCTGGAAACGCGAGAAAAGCGGCACGTCGTCGTGATACCGCTTCACCTTATTGACATTGTCCGGCATCACGATATCCATGAAGGCGCGCGCCTGGTCATGGATCTCGGTGGTGTCGATGAGGATTTCGCCGATGTCGGGCTGGAAGTAGTCGCGGATCGCGCGAATGACGAGGCTCGATTCCAGGTAGATCAGCATGGGCTGACCGGACTGGCCGGCCTGCGACGCGGCTTCGATGGCGCGCCACAGTTGCAGCAGGTAGTTCAGGTCCCACTGGAGCTCTTCGGCGGAGCGGCCAATGCCGGCCGTACGCGCGATGATGCTCATGCCGTCCGGCAGTTGCAGCTGCGCCATGGTTTCGCGCAGTTCCTGACGGTCGTCGCCCTCGATGCGGCGCGAGACGCCGCCGCCGCGCGGGTTGTTCGGCATGAGCACGAGGTAGCGGCCGGCGAGCGAGATGAACGTGGTGAGGGCGGCGCCCTTGTTGCCGCGCTCTTCCTTCTCGACCTGGACGATCAGCTCCTGGCCTTCCTTGAGGGCGTCCTGAATGCGCGCGCCGCGCATGTCGATGCCTTCGCGGAAGTACTGGCGGGCGACTTCCTTGAACGGCAGGAAGCCGTGGCGGTCTTCGCCGTAGTTGACGAAACACGCCTCGAGCGAAGGCTCGATCCGGGTGACGATCCCCTTGTAGATGTTGCCTTTGCGCTGTTCGCGCCCGGCGGTTTCGATGTCGATGTCGATGAGCTTCTGTCCATCGACGATGGCGACACGCAGTTCTTCCTGCTGTGTCGCGTTGAACAGCATTCGTTTCATTGAACGACTCCAGTGCGTTCGCGCGCGAGCCGCACGGTGCGCGGCGGTGACGCCAGGCAGCACGGTGCGGGCAGCGGCGAGCCGCGCCTTATTGTGTTGTCACAAGCACGCTGGAGCGGGAACGATGGCGGGGAGAATTGCCTTTCCTGGGCGCCGGTCCGGCGTTGCGTTGCCGTGGACGGGGCCGCGTGGGCACATGCGAAATACGTCTTCAAGAAGAGAAGAGACATGCCGCGGGTTCGCGACGGCAACGTTTTCCTGCGCTTCCAATCCACCTGGCTGCCGTGACCATGAACGTGCCGATGGGTGTGCCCATCGCACTGGCCGTGACAGACGCCGGCCGCAGCGGCGAACCGCGCGCGCTTGCGACTGGATCAGGTTCGCGGCCTCAAGATTCAATCAGGGCCGCGCACGGGAAGCTATTCAGGAACGCCCGTCTTCCCCCTCGGGGTGTCTCGCCACTTTTGACGTCGCCGTGTCCCGCACATTGCCGGGACGCTTCGGGCGCTCGCCGTATTTTCGCCACCAGCGCCTCCTGCAGCGGTCACTTCGACCGCGCGGCGGGACGCGCCGGATAAATTCTTTATACCAATGTTCCGTTACCGTCGGAGCCGCCCCTGACCGAACGTGCCTGTGGGCGCCGTCCCTGCCGGAGTGGTGATCCGTGCGTGCAACTCGTTGCTTCTCATCAAACGGGGTGAGCAACCAGCCCCGGGCGCAAGTAAAATAACCGTTTATCGCTTGCAGCCTGCGCTCGCCGCGTGGTCCAAGTCCAGGATAACCCCCTTGGGGTGTCCATTGGGTGGTTCGCAGAACATTTGGCCATTTGGCCTACCGTTGCGTCGGCGCTGGGCAAATTATATTCAGAATGAAAGGGTTAGGCAAAACATCCCAGAATCAGGTCGCAAGCGACCAGGTTTCGTTCGTCGAAATCGACGAGGGCGCGGCCGGTCAGCGCATCGACAATTTTCTCGTGCGCGTCTGCAAAGGCGTGCCGAAAAGCCACATCTATCGCATTTTGCGCAGCGGGGAAGTGCGCGTAAATAAGGGCCGGGTCGACGCGCAGTATCGGCTCGCGGAAGGAGACATCGTGCGCGTGCCGCCCATCCGCACGTCGCAGTCGAATGCGCCGGCCGGCGCCACGCCCGTGCCGGCGGCTCAGTTTCCCATCATCTACGAGGACGACGCGCTGCTCGTCATCGACAAGCCTGCCGGCGTGGCCGTGCACGGCGGCAGCGGGGTGGCGTTCGGCGTGATCGAGCAGTTGCGCGCGGCGCGAACGCAGGGCAAGTTCCTCGAACTGGTCCACCGGCTCGACCGCGAAACGTCGGGCGTGCTGATGCTCGCCAAGAAGCGCGCCGCACTCGTGGGCCTGCATGCGCAGATGCGCGATAACCAGACCGACAAGCGCTATTACGCCTGCGTCCACGGCGAATGGGCGAGCGACTGGGGCCGTCGGCGCGCTGTGAAGGAGCCGCTTCACAAGTATCTGACCCCGGAAGGCGAGCGTCGTGTGCGCGTGCAGCCGGACGGCTTGCCCTCGCATACGGTGTTCAATCTCGTCGAGCGCTGGCCGGGCTACGCGCTGCTCGAAGCCGAACTGAAGACGGGCCGCACGCACCAGATCCGCGTGCACCTCGCTCACCTCGGCCTACCGATCGTCGGTGACGCCAAGTACGGCGACTTCGCGCTCAACAAGGATCTCGCGCGCACGGGCGCGCGGCCGGGCATCAAGCGGATGTTCCTGCATGCGCACCGGTTGAAGCTCGCTCACCCGATCACGGGCGTCCCGTTGCAGTTCGAGGCGCCGCTGCCGGCGGATTGCCGCGGCTTCGTCGACGCGCTGCGCGCGCAGCGCGAGCAAGGCGCGGCAACCGACGCGGCCCGACCTGACGCGGCCCAACCTGACGCGGCGCGTCCCGAATGACACCGAATCTGACAGCGTTTGGAGAAGTCCTGCATGGCTCGAGAGTTATTTGACCTGATTGTGTTCGACTGGGACGGCACCCTGATGGACTCGACCGCCCATATCACGCGCAGCATCCAGGCGGCGTGCCGCGACCTCGGCTTGCCCGTGCCCGGCGACGAGGCGGCGAGCTACGTGATCGGCCTCGGCCTGCGCGAGGCGCTGCAGATCGCCGCGCCCACGCTCGATCCGGCCGACTACCCGCGGCTCGTCGAGCGCTATCGCATCCATTATTTGCTGAAGGACCAGCAGACCGAGCTGTTCGCAGGCGTGCGCGAGATGCTCGCGGAACTGCGCGACACCGGCTACCTGCTCGCCGTGGCGACGGGCAAGAGCCGCGTGGGGTTGAACCGCGCGCTGGCGGATTCGCGGCTCACGAGCCTCTTCGACGGCACCCGCTGCGCCGATGAAACCTTCTCGAAGCCGCATCCGGCCATGCTTCAGGAGCTCACGCGCGAACTGGGGCAGGATCTGGGGCGCACGGTGATGATCGGCGACACGACCCACGATCTGCAGATGGCGATCAACGCGGGCGCGGCTGCCATTGGCGTGGCGTATGGCGCGCACGCATCCGGCGCACTCGAAAAGCTCGAGCCGCGCTTTGTCGCGCCCGACGTTGCTGCGCTCGCGGGCTGGCTGCGGGAGAACGCATGAGCGCGGCGCCCGAGACAGCGGCGCTCGAGCCGGTACGCGTCTGCGCGTCCGACGAACTCACCGAGGGCGGCGAGGGTCGGCGCATGACTGCAATTTACGCGGGCGGCGACGCGGTGGTGTTCTTCGTGCGCTACGGTGGAGAGGTGTACGGCTACCTGAACCGCTGCGCGCACGTGCCGATGGAACTCGACTGGGTCGAGGGCCAGTTCTTCGAGTCCTCGGGGCTCTATCTGATGTGCGCCACGCACGGCGCGATCTACCAGCCCGACACGGGCAAGTGCGTGGGCGGCCCATGCCGCGGCGGGCGTTTGCGCCCCGTGCAAGTCGAGGAACGCGACACGCCCGAGGGGCGTGCGGTATTCTGGCTGCCGGACGACGCTTTGCGTCCGACCCCAACCTGATTCCTCACTTTCGACCCTTTCGACCGTAACCCGCTCGCATGTCCGACAATCCGACCCCTGATTCGAACGAAGCGCCACGCGCGGCTTCGTCAGACCGCGGCGCGCCCGCGCCTGGCTGGGAGCGCGAGGCGCTCGAACGTATCGCGCTCGCGGCCATCACCGAGCAGCGTGCGGCGCGGCGCTGGCGTATTTTCTTTCGCTTCGCGTTTCTCGCCGTGTTCGTGGTGATCGCGTGGGCGATCCTCGATCTGTCGGGCGCGCGCGTGGAGAGTGAAGGGCGCCACACGGCGCTCGTTTCGCTCGACGGCGAAATCGGCTCCGACACCCCGGCGAACGCGGAGGACATCATCAGCGCGCTCGACAGCGCCTTCGACGACGACGGCACCGCGGGCGTCATCCTGCATATCGACAGCCCCGGCGGCAGCCCGGTGCAGGCCGGCATCATCAACGACGAGATCCACCGTCTGCGGATCAAATATCCGGCCATCCCGCTGTATGTGGTGGTGGGCGACATGTGCGCTTCGGGCGGATATTACGTCGCGGCCGCCGCCGACAAGATCTACGTCAACAAGGCGAGCATCGTGGGCTCGATCGGCGTGCTGATGGACGGATTCGGCTTTACCGGCCTCATGGACAAGCTCGGCGTCCAGCGGCGCCTGCGTACCTCGGGAGAAAACAAGGGCTTCTTCGATCCGTTCTCGCCCGACACGCCGAAAATGGACGCGCATGCCCAGGAGATGCTCGACCAGATCCACCAGCAGTTCATCGACGCCGTGAAGGCGGGCCGCGGCAAGCGTCTGAAGGACTCGCCGGATGTCTTCTCGGGCTTGTTCTGGACCGGGCAGAAGAGCGTGGATCTCGGTCTGGCTGACGGCTACGGCGACACCGATTACGTGGCGCGCGAGGTCATCAAGGCGCCGGACGTCGTCGATTACACGGTCAAGCAGAGCCTCACCGATCGCGTGGCGAAGCGCGTGGGCGCGAACATCGGCTCGGCGGCTGTGCATTCGCTGCTGATGGGCGGCAAGCTGTCGGTGCACTGAGCACTGGCGGCGCGTTAGCCGCCGGTCGTCCTCGAGAAAAATCGGCCGCTGCGCGAGGGTTGCGCAGCGGCCGATTCGTTTTTGCGCGCCGAAGGGTTCAGTGCGCGAGCAGCAGGAAGATTGCCGGCCGCTTGTGCAATTCGGGCGCGGGCTTCTTTTTCCAGTCGGACACGGCGCGGCTCACGATCGTCTCGGTGGGCAGCGTGAGATCGGCGGCGACGCACACGAGCGTGGAGGGCGCACAGGTCGCGAGCAGCGCGTCGAGCAGCGTGCGGTTGCGGTAGGGCGTCTCGATGAAGATCTGCGTCTGCTTGCCCTTGCGCGAGATTTGCTCGAGATCGCGCAGCTTTTTCACGCGCTCGTTCGCGTCGACGGGCAGGTACCCGTGAAACGCGAAGCTCTGGCCGTTCAGGCCCGACGCCATCAACGCGAGCAGAATCGAACTCGGACCCACGAGCGGCACGACCTTGATGCCGCGCTCGTGCGCGCGCCGCACGAGCAGCGCGCCCGGATCGGCGACTGCGGGCACGCCGGCCTCGGAAACGAGCCCCGTGTCGATGCCCGCGAGCAGCGGGGCGAGCAGCTTCTCGACCTCGCCGGCGGGCGTGTTGACATTGAGTTCGCGGATCTCGATTTCCTGGATCGGCCGCGTCGTGCCCACGCGCTTGAGGAAGGCGCGCGTGGTCTTCGCGTTTTCGCCGATATAGCTGGCGAGCGCGCCCGCGCGTTCGCGCACGGGCGTCGGCAGGACGGCGTTGAGCGCGGCATCGTCGCCTTCGCCGAGCGTGTTGGGGATCAGGTAGAGGGTGCCCAGGCTCATGCTTGCGTCTCCAGCAACGGGTATCCCGCGGCAAGCAGCATGCGCGTGAGCGCGATGAGCGGCAGGCCGATCAGGGCGGTGGGGTCGTCCGATTCGATCGCTTCGAGCAGTGCGATGCCGAGTCCCTCCGATTTCGCGCTGCCCGCGCAGTCGTAAGGCGTTTCGGCGCGCAGATAGGCGTCGAGCGCGGCGTCGGGCAGGTCGCGAAAGCGCACCTTCGTGACGACGTCGACGGTATCCGTTTGGCCAGTCGCGGTGTCGAGCACGCTCAGGGCACTATGGAACAACACTTCGCGGCCGCGCATGGCCAGCAACTGCTCGAGCGCGCGCTCGTGCGTGCCGGGCTTGCCGATCTGGCGGCCATCGAAGGTGGCGACCTGGTCGGAGCCGATTACCAGCGTTCGCGCCGCGCCGGCGGGCAGCGCGGCGGCCACGGCGCGGGCCTTCGCGGCAGCCAGGCGCAGCGCCGTCGCTTCGGGCGTTTCGCCGGGCTGCGGCGTTTCGTCGACGGCGGGCACGGCCGTGTCGAAGGGAATGCGCAGGCGCTCGAGCAACTCGCGCCGGTAGCGCGAGCTGGAGGCGAGGATGAGGGCGGGGCGGCCCGTGCGCGGGGCCTGCGAGGGAGAATCCTGCATGTTCGATCTGAGTATCGGAGTATGGAAGAGCGGCTGCGAATGTGGCTGCATTTGCGACTGGAGAAAAGGCGGCTGTGGTTTGGCGATTTTCGGGCGGATTTCGCCGTGAAAACGGGGGCGGATATCCCGCAAAACGTCGTCAGAGGCTCCCGAAAACCGCGCTTGCACAGACACTTGCGTACGCGAGCTTAAGTGTTTGACTCACAAAGATAAAGGCGATATGATTTTGGGCTTTTCATCGGTACGCTCTCGTCGCACGTCTTGTGCGGGCGCCTGAATTTCGCGGCGTCACGGCTCGAATGACCTTGCCGGCAGTAGCGTGTCGATGGCGAATGTTGGCAAGCGCAGGTCGATAGCGACCCGTGCGACCCGTGCGGGCCGGCCAGGCTGGATTGCTGCGGGCCGCTGGCGGCTTTCGCGCATCGCTCGCCGCGCCCTAAGCCTTGAAGCAGGAGAGCGCACATGATCGAACACACTGGCAAGCCTGCTGGCGCCGAACTGAATCCGCGCGACTTCGATATCTTCGAATTCGCGCGCAGCGAGCGCGAAGCGGCAGGCGTCGTGCGCGTCTCGCAACTGCCGCGCATGTTAAACGAAGTCCCGGCCGAGGCGCCAGATCGCGACACCGCGTTCACCTGGCAGGCTGCGGGCTTTACCCAGCAGGAATTGCAGGACGACGGCACCGAAGGGCCGCAGCCATACCTGCGGCTGGCTGTTCACGGTGGCGCGTGGCTCACGTGCCAGCGGTGCCTCGCTCCCTACGAGCAGGCATTCAATGCGGATGCGACCTTCCGTATCGTCCAGACGGAAGAAGAGGCGGACGAGTTTCCGCTCGACGACGATGAAGTCGAAGTGATCGTGGGCTCGCGCCATTTCGATCTCGTCGACTTGATCGAAGAGGAGCTGTTGCTCGCGCTGCCGCTGGTGCCGAAGCACGAAGTCTGTCCGGAAATTCACGAAAGCCTCGCCTCGGGTCCCGACGGCGCGGAAGGCGTGGATTCCGTAGACGACGTGCCGGAGCAGGAAATCGAGCCGGAAGAGCGCGTCAACCCGTTTGCGGCGCTCGAATCGCTCAAGAAGGACGGTCCTGGCAGCAAGCACTAAGGGAAGCCTTGGGCGGCTGTGCGGGGCAGGCAGTACCAGACGCGTGGGCCTGAGCCCGGAGTCCGGCCATCCCCCAAGGGTGGCGGCGGCCGGATCGGGCTGTGTTAGAATTCGGAAAATTTTCAGGAGTTATCATGGCAGTTCAACAAAACAAGAAGTCGCCGTCGAAGCGCGGTATGCACCGCTCGCACGATTTCCTCACGGGCGCGCCGCTGGCCGTCGAGCCGAGCACGGGTGAAGTGCATCTGCGTCACCACATCAGCCCGAACGGCTACTACCGCGGCAAGAAAGTCGTCAAGACCAAGAACGACTAATCGTTTCAGCGTGCGGCGCGGTGTTTGACACCTGGCGCCGCATCTGACGATTCCGTTCGCTTGACCATATTTCGGCTCGGCAAAAAGGCGGCATTCAACTGCCGCTTTTTTATGCCTGAAATCCGTCGCATTCCATGACTGTTACGCTCACGATAGATTGCATGGGAGGCGACCACGGCCCGTCTGTGACGGTGCCTGCCGCAGTCCATTTCGTCCGCTCGCACCCCGACGCGCATCTCATGCTCGTGGGCGTCGAGTCGGCGGTTCGCGCCCAGTTGAAGAAGCTGAAGGCGTCGGACCATCCCGCGCTTACCGTCGTGCCCGCCACCGAGGTCGTCGAAATGGACGATCCGGTTGAAGTCGCCCTGCGCAAGAAAAAAGATTCGTCGATGCGCGTCGCGCTCAATCGCGTGAAAGAGGGCGAGGCGCAAGCCTGCATCTCGGCCGGCAATACCGGTGCGCTAATGGCCGTCTCGCGCTACGTGCTCAAGACGTTGCCCGGCATCGAACGCCCGGCCATCGCCTTCGCGCTGCCGAACCCGCGCGGCTATACGACGATGCTAGACCTCGGCGCGAACGTCGACTGCGAACCGCAGCACCTGCTGCAGTTCGCGGAGATGGGCCACGCGCTCGTCGCGGCGCTCGAGGGCAAGGATCGCCCAACCATCGGGCTCCTGAATATCGGCGAAGAAGTCATCAAGGGCAACGACACCATCAAGCGCGCGGGCGAGCTCCTGCGCGCGAGCACGCTGAACTTCCGCGGCAACGTCGAAGGCAACGACATTTACAAGGGCACCGTCGACGTCATCGTCTGTGACGGTTTCGTTGGGAATGTCGCGCTCAAGACGTCGGAGGGCCTCGCGCAGATGCTCAACGACATGATCAAGGAAGAGTTCGGCCGCTCGTGGCTCACGAAGCTCATGGCGATTGCCGCACTGCCCGTGCTCATGCGCTTCAAGAAGCGTGTCGACCATCGCCAGTACAACGGCGCTGCGCTGCTCGGCCTGAAGAGCCTCGTCATCAAGAGCCACGGCTCGGCCGATGCCTACGCGTTTGAGTGTGCGATCAATCGCGGGTATGATGCCGTCAAAAATGGCGTGCTGGAGCGCCTCGCGCACGCCATGGAAGAAAACGCCGGTTCGCTCGAACAGGCGGCAGACGAGCCCGGCGGCGCCCAGAACGTGCAAGCCGCGCAGGCGGGGCAGGCTACCAGTGCGCCCAGCCAGGCAGCGGGCGAGGTACCGCCCGGCGCCGCATCATCCTCGAAGGCATAATGGCTCAATCGACTCTCTATTCCCGCGTGATCGGCACGGGCAGCTACCTTCCGCCTGATCGCGTCACCAACCAGGAACTGGCCGAACGGCTCGCCGCAAAAGGCGTCGAAACGAGCGACGAGTGGATCGTGGCCCGCACGGGCATTCACGCGCGCCACTTCGCCGCGCCCGACGTCACGACGAGCGATCTCGCGCTTGCGGCATCGCAGCGCGCGATCGCGGCAGCCGACGTCGATCCGCAGTCGATCGACCTCATCATCGTCGCCACTTCCACGCCCGATTTCGTCTTTCCGAGCACGGCCTGCCTCTTGCAGAACAAGCTCGGCATCCGCAATCACGGCGCGGCGTTCGACGTGCAGGCCGTGTGCTCGGGCTTCGCGTACGCCGTTTCGGTAGCCGACAGCCTGATCCGCAGCGGCCAGCATCGCACGGCGCTCGTGGTCGGCGCGGAGACCTTCTCGCGAATTCTCGATTTCAACGATCGCACCACCTGTGTGCTGTTCGGCGACGGCGCAGGCGCGATCATCCTGCAGGCGTCGAGCGAACCGGGCGTCCTTTCGAGCGCGCTGCACGCCGACGGCAGCTACGCGCACATCCTGTGTACGCCGGGCAACGTGCACGGCGGCGTGATCGCGGGCAACGCGTTCCTGCACATGGACGGCCAGGCCGTGTTCAAGCTGGCCGTGAACGTGCTCGAAAAGGTCGCGATCGAGGCGCTCGACAAGGCGCAGCTCACCGCCGACCAGGTCGACTGGCTGATTCCGCACCAGGCCAACATCCGCATCATGCAGGGCACTTGCCGCAAGCTCGGCCTGCCCGCGGAGCGCATGGTGGTGACGGTGGGCGAACATGGCAACACCTCGGCGGCCTCGATTCCGCTCGCTTTCGACGTCGCGGTGCGCGACGGCCGCATCAAGCGCGGCCACAACGTGCTGATCGAAGGCGTCGGCGGCGGCTTCACCTGGGGCGCCTCCGTCATCCGCTTCTAAGCATCCTGAGCGGGCTTTCGCGCTCCCGCAGCGGTCCTGGCGCACGACGTGCATGTCGCGCGCAGCCGGCGGCGGTTCATCCGAGCACATTGCCCACCCGTATTGATCGAATTTGGGGACGTTATGAAATTCGCGTTCGTTTTTCCCGGACAAGGCTCGCAGGCCGTCGGCATGCTCGACGCCTTCGCCGATAACGCCATCGTGCGCGAGACGCTGCAAGAAGCGTCCGACGCGCTGGGCCAGGACCTCGGCAAGCTGATCGCCGAAGGCCCCGCCGAAGAACTCAATCTCACCACCAACACGCAGCCGGTCATGCTCACCGCCGCCTACGCCGTCTATCGCGCGTGGCAGCAGGCGGGCGGCCCTCTGCCTGCCATCGTCGCGGGCCACAGCCTCGGCGAATACACGGCGCTCGTCGCCGCCGGCGTCCTCGCGTTCCGCGACGCCGTGCCGCTCGTGCGCTTTCGCGCGCAGGCGATGCAAAGCGCGGTGCCGGTGGGCGAGGGCGGCATGGCCGCCGTGCTCGGTCTCGACGACGACACCGTGCGCGCAGTCTGCACGGAAGCCGCTGCTGCGAGCGGCGGCGTGGTCGAAGCCGTGAACTTCAACGCGCCGGCGCAAGTCGTGATCGCGGGCCACAAGGGCGCGGTCGAGAAGGCCTGCGAGATCGCCAAGGCGAAGGGCGCCAAGCGCGCGCTGCCGCTGCCGGTTTCGGCGCCGTTCCACTCGTCGCTGCTCAAGCCTGCCTCGGATCAGCTGCGCGACTATCTCGCGAACGTGACGCTGAACGCGCCGCAGATCCCCGTGGTGAACAACGTCGACGTGGCATTCGAAACCGACCCCGCGAAAATTCGCGACGCGCTCGTGCGCCAGGCCGCGGGCGCCGTGCGCTGGGTCGAATGTGTGCAGGCCATTGCGGCGCAAGGCGCGACGCACGTGGTCGAATGCGGTCCGGGCAAGGTGCTTGCGGGCCTCACCAGGCGTATCGACGGCAACCTGGTCGGCGCCTCGGTGCTCGATCCGAAGTCGCTCGACGAAGCGCTTGCGCTTCTGAAGGCCTGAGCGCCTACGCCACCACCGCTAACGGATTCAAACGATGGAAAAGACTCTCGACAATCAAGCCGCGATCGTGACCGGCGCCACCCGCGGCATCGGCCGCGCGATCGCGCTGGAACTGGCGCGCCAGGGCGCGACAGTGATCGGTACGGCAACGAGCGAAGCCGGCGCGCAGGCCATCTCGGCCGCTTTCGAAGCAGCGGGCCTGAAGGGCCGCGGCGCGGTGCTCGACGTGAACGACGCCGCTGCGGCGGAGGCGCTGATCGACGCAACGGTCAAGGAATTCGGCGGTCTTGCGATCCTCGTCAATAATGCGGGCATCACGCAGGACAACCTGGCGATGCGCATGAAGGACGACGAGTGGGACTCGGTCATCGACACCAACCTGAAGTCGGTGTTCCGCCTCTCGCGCGCTGTGCTGCGCCCGATGATGAAGGCGAAGGGCGGCCGCATCATCAATATCACCTCGGTGGTGGGCTCGTCGGGCAACCCTGGCCAGGCTAACTACGCCGCCGCCAAGGCCGGCGTGGCGGGCATGACGCGCGCGCTCGCACGCGAGATCGGCAGCCGCGGCATCACCGTGAACTGCGTCGCGCCCGGTTTCATCGACACCGACATGACGAAGGACTTGCCGGCGGAGCAGCAAGCCGCGCTCAAGCAGCAGATTCCGTTGGGCCGTCTCGGCAGCCCGGACGACATCGCGCATGCGGTCGCGTTCCTCGCGTCGCCGCAGGCAGCCTACATCACGGGCACGACGTTGCACGTGAACGGCGGCATGTATATGTCTTAACCGGATTCAGGTACTATCCGCGCCTTGATGCGCTTGATGCAAAACATTGCGCAAGCGCCGTCGCGGATAGCCTTCCGGAACCTTGAGCGCCGCTTTTCAGCCAGGTCAAACCTGATAAAATGCGCGCACTCGCATTCATGAGCTAACTTTTTTCCCTTGGAGGGGTAATGGACAACATCGAACAGCGCGTCAAGAAGATCGTCGCCGAGCAACTGGGCGTCGCCGAAGCTGAAATCAAGAACGAAGCTTCGTTCGTGAACGATCTGGGCGCCGACTCGCTCGACACCGTCGAACTGGTCATGGCTCTCGAAGACGAGTTCGGCATGGAAATCCCGGACGAGGAAGCCGAGAAGATCACGACGGTTCAGCAAGCGATCGACTACGCTCGCGCGAACGTCAAGGCTTAAGCGCCAGATTCCCGCCTGGGCCGCGCAACGCAGTGCGCTGGCGGCCCGCGAGGACGCTCGCCCGTGAAACCGCATACGCCTGCCGCACTCGCTGCGGGGCATCTGCCGGTCAACTAGCCACAGGGCTCACAGGAGCATTTCCTGTGGCCTCTGTGGCTTTTGTTTTTGTCATCTATGGATAAGGGGTTACCGTGAGCCGTCGTCGAGTTGTTGTTACAGGCCTGGGGCTGATTTCGCCTGTTGGCAATAATGTTGCCGACGGCTGGGCCAATCTGGTCGCCGGGAAGTCCGGCATCGCCAACATCACGAAGTTCGACGCTACGAACTTCTCGACCCGCTTTGCCGGCGAAGTGAAGGGCTTCAACGTCGAAGACTACATGCCGGCGAAAGAAGCGCGCCATATGGACACGTTCATCCATTACGGCATCGCGGCGGGCATGCAGGCGATCCAGGACAGCGGTCTCGAAGTCACCGAAGCGAACGCTGAGCGGATCGGCGTGAACGTCGGCTCGGGCATCGGCGGTCTGCCGATGATCGAAGTCACGCAAACCGAACTGCTCAACCGCGGCCCGCGCCGCATCTCGCCGTTCTTCGTGCCCGCCTCGATCATCAACATGATCTCGGGCCATCTGTCGATCAAGTACGGCCTCAAGGGTCCGAATCTGGCGATGGTCACGGCCTGTACGACCGGCCTGCACTGCATCGGCGAAGCGTCGCGTCTGATCGAATACGGCGACTGCGACGTGATGATCGCGGGCGGTGCGGAAGCGACCGTGTCGCCGCTCGGCATCGGCGGCTTCGCGGCGGCGCGCGCGCTCTCGCAGCGCAACGACGATCCGGCGACGGCCAGCCGTCCGTGGGACAAGGACCGTGACGGCTTCGTGCTCGGCGAAGGCGCGGGCGTGATGGTGCTCGAAGAGTACGAACACGCGAAGGCGCGCGGCGCGAAGATCTACGCGGAAATCAGCGGCTACGGCATGAGCGGTGATGCGTATCACATGACCGCTCCGCCGGAAGATGGCGACGGCGCACGCCGCTGCATGATCGCCGCGCTGAAGAACGCGGGCGTCAACGCCAACGAAGTGAACTGGCTCAGCGCGCACGGCACGTCGACGCCGCTCGGCGACCTCGCGGAAACCCTCGCGATCAAGCGCGCGTTCGGTGACCACGCGAAGGACATCGTCGTGAACTCTACCAAGTCGATGACGGGCCACCTGCTGGGTGGCTCGGGCGGCCTGGAATCGGTGTTTACGGTGCTCGCGGTGCATAACCAGGTGTCGCCGCCGACGATCAACATCTTCAACCAGGATCCGGCATGCGACCTGGACTACTGCGCGAACACCGCGCGGGACATGAAGATCGACGTCGCGCTGAAGAACTCGTTCGGGTTCGGCGGCACGAACGGCACGCTCGTCTTCAAGCGTCACGCTTGATCCCGCACGACGAGACAGCGGCCGTGCCGAATGCTTCGGCCGGCCGCGTCCCTCCTGCTTTCCCCTCGCGGCGCGCGGGCGCGCCGCTTCTTTCCCTGCGTCCATCGCTTGCGCTGCAATTGCTCGTTGCCGCGGGTCTGGGCGTCGCCGCGGCCGCCGTCTACACGGCGCTCGTACCCTGGCTCGGCGTCTGGCAAGCCTTGCCGCTCGCGCTGGCGTTCCTCGTGACCGGTGGCCTCGCGGCCGCGGCGTGGCGCCGCAAGCAACCGGCCTTCCTCGAAATCGGGTCGGATTTTCTCGCGGCCTGGTCGTGCGATGGCGCCTGCCTCGCGGCCGGGCGGCTTGCCGGCGCGTCGCAATGGGGCGCGTGGCTGCTCGCGCTCGTCGTGGAGCAGGGTGCACGCCGCACGACGATTCTCGTCGCCGCCGACGCCGTTCCCGCAGAAACCTTCCGCACACTCGCCGTGCGCGCGCGCAGCGCGGCCGGTCGCTGAGCCTCCTTTCGCTGTAAAGCTTGTAACCGCTGTTACTCGCGTAACGTGAGACCGTGGCGAGGACGCTACAATGGTGCCCCCACGTCTACTTCATGTGCTAACGGATTTTTCAGGTGAGCGAAAAAGAAATTGATCAGGTTCTGGTCGAGCGCGTGCAAAAAGGCGACAAGGCCGCGTTCGAGCTCCTGGTCTCGAAATACCACCGCAAGATCATCCGGCTGATCTCGCGCCTCGTGCGGGACCCCGCCGAGGTCGAGGACGTGGCCCAGGACGCCTTTATCAAGGCTTACCGCGCACTACCGCAATTTCGTGGCGAATCGGCTTTCTATACGTGGTTGTACCGAATTGCTGTCAATACGGCAAAGAACTACCTTGCGACGCAGGGAAGACGCGCGCCGACTTCTACCGAGGCAGATGCTGAAGAAGCGGAAACTTTCTCGGACGCCGATCAACTAAGGGATATCAATACGCCCGAGTCGATGTTGATGAGCAAGCAGATCGCACAGACGGTCAATGCTGCGATGGCGGTTTTACCGGAAGAGCTGCGCACCGCCATTACGCTTCGGGAAATAGAAGGCCTAAGCTACGAAGAAATCGCCGAGATGATGGGGTGCCCGATCGGCACCGTCAGATCGAGAATTTTCCGCGCTCGGGAAGCCATTGCGGCAAAATTGCGTCCGCTGCTGGACACTCCGGAAGGTAAGCGCTGGTAAGAAGAACCAGCTTCGCCCCGGGCGGCGACGCGATTCACCAGAATGAGTTGGTGTCACAGGGACGTCTGTTAGGGAATGGGGAGCATCATGGGTTCGGTCTCGATGCAATCGGTATCAAGCTCGCGCAGCGAGCGTCTGTCCGCCTTCGTCGACGGTGAAGCGTCGGCGCAGGAGCATCTGAACGGAAATTTTCTGGAACTCGACGGCGAAGGGCGCGCAGCCTGGTCGGAGTACCACCTGATCGGCGACGTGCTGCGTTCGGACGATCTGGCCCTCAGCCAGGCGGCAAGCCGCGCCTTCATGACGGGTTTCGCGGCGCGCTTCGAAGCGGAGCCGCATCTGCTCGCACCGGCTGCGCTGCCGCAGGTGCAGGCCGGCCGCAATGAGCGCGTTGGCCGCATTCTGGCGCTGCGCCGCCGCGTGATGCCGTCGCTGGCCGTGGCGGCTGCGGCCGCCACGCTCACGTGGATCGTCATGCCGCAGATGCGCGGCGTGGGCATGGCTGGCGCGCCGCAAATCGCTGCTGTGCAGTCGCAGGGCGACGGCGTGCAGCGCGTGGCGATGAACACCACGCCGGCGCCGGTTGCAGGCGGTCAGGACGGCAATATCATCCGCGACGCTCGCCTCGACGAATATCTCCAGGCGCACCAGCAGTTCGCGCAGCAGCCGGTCATTTCGGACTCCACTCCGTACATCCGTTCAGCCGCTCTTACCACGCAAGGCCAATAAGTTTGATGCAGACATTGCGGTTGAATAAAAAGACAATCTGGGGGCGGTTGCCGGCATTCCTTTGCTGCGCAGCCGTGATGTTCACCGCTCTGTCTGTCGCCCCGCGTGCCCACGCGCAAGGCGCGTCCGCGGCCGATGCCGCCACGCGCCAGAGCGCGGCACAGCTGCTCGACCGCATCCAGCAGGCCGCCCAGCAGCAAAGTTACGAAGGCACCTTCGTCTATCAGCGCGGCGAGTTCGTGCAATCTTCGCGCATCACGCACTACGCCTCGAAGCAGGACGGCGAGTTCGAAAAGCTCGAAAGCCTCGACGGCAAGCCGCGCACAATGCTGCGCCACAACGACGATCTCTATACCTTCGTGCCCGAGCGCAAGCTGCTCGTCGTCGAAAAGCGCCAGAACAAGGACGCTTTCCCGGCGCTGCTTTCCACGAGCGGGGACCAGGTGCTGGGCGTCTACGAGCCGAAGATGCTGGCCAACGACCGCGTGGCCGGCCTCGAAAGCCAGGTGATCCAGCTCGACCCGAAGGACAATTTCCGCTTCGCCTACAAGCTGTGGGCGGACGCGAAAACCGGTCTGCTGCTGCGCTCGCAGATGCTCGACCCGTCGAACGGCCAGGTGCTCCAGCAGCTCGCGTTCACGCAGGTGCGCATCGGCGGACCCGTCGACAAGACGCCTATCGTCAATGGCATGCGCAATATCGAGGGTTGGAACGTGGTGCGCCCGCCGCTCCAGCCGGTCGACATCGAAGCGCAGGGCTGGTCGTTCGGCCAGGCTGCGCCGGGATTTCAGAAGATTCGCGAAGTGCGCCGGCCGATGGCGGCGCGCGATGCGAGCGATCCGCCCATCCCGGTCGATCAGGCTGTATTCTCTGACGGACTGTCCACGCTTTCCGTCTTTATCGAGCCGGTGAAGAACAACAGTCGCAAGGAAGGCTCGGGCAGCAGTGGCGCGACCCACGTGCTCGTGAAGCGCAACGGCGATTACTTCATCACGTTGCTTGGCGAAGTGCCCCAGACCACGTTGCAGCAGTTCGCGTCTGCCATAGAATACAAGGCTCCCAGGTAACTCCTTCCTTCGGCTGACTTCGATATGACGATTCTCCCGCTGCGCAAATTCTTCGCGGCCGCGGTCGTGGCGGCGTGCCTGCCGTTGGCACCGCACGTGGCATCGGCGGCGCCGGCTGCCAACCTGCCCGACTTCGCCGACCTCGTGGACAAAGTGGGGCCGTCGGTCGTCAATATCCGCACCACCACACGCGTCTCCTCAGCTCAGCGCGGCCTGCCGCCGGGCATGGATCAGGGCGACATGTCGGAATTCTTCCGCCGCTTCTTTGGCATCCCGCTCCCGCAAGGGCCGCAGGGTGGGCAGGGCGGCGGCCAGGGGGGCAGTCAGGGCGGAAGCCCGGGCGGCGGTTCGGACTCCGGCCCGGACAGCGGCAACGACACCGAACAGAACAGCGGCGTCGGCTCCGGTTTCATCCTCTCGGGCGACGGCTACGTGATGACCAACGCGCACGTGGTCGACGACGCGGACAGCATCTACGTGACGCTCACCGACAAGCGCGAATTCAAGGCGAAGCTGATCGGCGTGGACGACCGCACGGACGTCGCCGTGGTGAAGATCCAGGCCGCGAATCTGCCGGCCGTGACGATGGGCGATTCGAACAAGGTGCGCGTGGGCGAGTGGGTCGTGGCGATCGGTTCGCCGTTCGGCCTCGAGAACACCGTGACGGCGGGCATCGTGAGCGCGAAGGGTCGCGACACGGGCGATTATTTGCCGTTCATCCAGACCGACGTGGCCGTGAATCCCGGCAACTCGGGCGGTCCGCTCATCAACATGCAGGGCGAGGTGATCGGCATCAACTCGCAGATCTATAGCCGCACCGGCGGCTTCATGGGCATCTCGTTCGCGATTCCGATCGACGAGGCGATGCGCGTGGCGGACCAGCTCAAGTCCACGGGCAAGGTCACGCGCGGCCGCATTGCCGTCGCAATCGGCGAGGTGACGAAGGACGTCGCCGACTCGCTCGGTCTGCCCAAGGCGCAAGGCGCGCTGGTCTCCAGCGTCGAGCCGGGCGGCCCGGCCGACAAGGCGGGCATCCAGCCGGGCGACATCATCCTGAAGTTCAACGGCACGACCGTCGACGCCGCGACCGACCTGCCGCGCATGGTCGGCGACACGAAGCCGGGCACCAAGGCGACCGTGACGATCTGGCGCAAGGGCGCAACGCGCGATCTGCCGATCACGATCGCCGAGATGCAGACCGACAAGAGCGCGAAGGCCGACCAGAAAAAGGCGCCCGAGCCCAAGCCGCGCGCGATGAACGCGCTCGGTATCGCAGTGGTCGATATTCCCGCCGACCAGCTCGCCCAGCTCAAGATCAAGGGCGGCGCGATGGTGGACTCGGTCGATGGCCCCGCACAGCGCGCCGGCCTGCAGAAGGGCGACATCATCCTGCGCGTGGGCGACACGGATATCACCAGCGCGAAGCAGTTCCAGGAGGTGACGGCGCATCTCGACTCGCAGAAGACGGTCGCGGTGCTCGTGCGTCGCGGCGACAACACGCAATTCGTGCCGCTGCGCCCGCGCGCGCCGGGGCAGAAGTAACCCCGATGCGCACGCCCATGCGGTCTTCGTCGGCGGCGCCGGCCGCGCTCGAACGCACGAGCGCGCACCTCGTGCTGTATGGGCGCGCGTGGTGTCATCTGTGCGAAGAGATGCGCGTGGCGCTCGCGCCGCTCGCCGCCGCGGCGGGTGCGCGTCTCGACGTCGTCGATGTCGATTCCGACCCCGCGATCCAGGCGCGTTACGACGAGCTCGTGCCGGTGCTCCTTTGCGACGGCATCGAGCTGTGTCACTACCGTCTCGACGAAGCACGCGTGCGCGCTACGCTGGGCCTGAGCGCCGACGCGCCGAACACACTGCCGGCGCCGCCGGGCGGTGTGTGAAACGCGGGCGCGGGGGCGGCGCAAGACGTGCCCCGCGCCATCACACATCCGTTACATCAGCGGACGGTTAGCCTGTGGGGCCCCTTTTCGGCTAAAATAGTCCGGTTTTTCATCTGTTTACGAGGCGTGTCCAGCTATCGTTGGGGCGCGCCTTTTTCGCTTGATCGGCACTGAATGGATCATATTCGTAACTTCTCGATCATTGCGCACATCGACCATGGCAAGTCGACGCTCGCCGATCGCATCATCCAGCTGTGCGGCGGCTTGTCCGACCGCGAAATGGAATCGCAGGTGCTCGACTCGATGGATCTCGAGCGCGAGCGCGGCATCACCATCAAGGCGCAGACCGCTGCGCTCTCGTACAAGGCGCGTGACGGGAAGGTCTACAACCTGAACCTGATCGACACGCCGGGGCACGTCGACTTCTCCTACGAGGTGAGCCGCTCGCTCTCCGCGTGCGAGGGCGCGCTGCTCGTGGTGGACGCGAGCCAGGGCGTCGAGGCGCAGACGGTGGCGAACTGCTACACCGCGATCGAACTCGGCGTGGAAGTCGTGCCGGTGCTCAACAAGATCGACCTGCCCGCCGCCAACCCCGAAAACGCCATCGAAGAGATCGAGGACGTGATCGGCATCGACGCCACCGACGCCACGCGCTGCAGCGCGAAGACCGGCCTCGGCGTGGAAGACGTGCTCGAAGCGCTCATCGCCAAGGTGCCGCCGCCCAAGGGCGATCCGCAAGCGCCGCTGCAGGCGCTCATCATCGACTCGTGGTTCGACAACTACGTCGGCGTGGTGATGCTCGTGCGTATCGTCAACGGTACGCTGCGTCCGAAGGACAAGATCAAGCTGATGGCTACCGGCGCGCAGTATCCGGTCGAGCACGTCGGCGTGTTCTCGCCGAAGTCGCGCAACCTCGAGCAGCTTTCGGCGGGGCAGGTGGGCTTCATCATCGCCGGCATCAAGGAACTCGCCGCGACCAAGGTGGGCGACACCGTCACGCTCGCGACCAAGCCGGCGGCCGAGCCGCTGCCGGGCTTCAAGGAAGTGAAGCCGCAGGTGTTCGCGGGCCTGTATCCGGTCGAGGCGAACCAGTACGACGCGCTGCGCGAATCGCTCGAAAAGCTCAAGCTCAACGACGCCTCGCTGCAATACGAGCCGGAAGTTTCGCAGGCGCTGGGCTTCGGCTTCCGCTGCGGCTTCCTGGGTCTTCTGCACATGGAAATCGTGCAGGAGCGTCTCGAGCGCGAGTTCGACATGGACCTCATCACCACGGCGCCGACCGTGGTGTACGAAGTCGTGCAGGCGGACGGCAGCACGATCAAGGTCGAGAACCCGGCGAAGATGCCGGAGCCCTCGAAGATTGCCGAGGTCCGCGAGCCGATCGTGACGGTGAACCTGTACATGCCGCAAGAGTACGTGGGTTCGGTCATCACGCTCTGTACGCAAAAGCGCGGCAACCAGATCAACATGCAGTACCACGGCCGCCAGGTGCAGCTCACGTACGAAATTCCGATGGCGGAAATCGTGCTCGACTTCTTCGACCGTCTGAAGTCGGTGTCGCGCGGTTATGCGTCGATGGACTACGAGTTCAAGGAATACCGCACCTCCGACGTCGTGAAGGTCGACATGCTGATCAACGGCGACAAGGTCGATGCGCTGTCCATCATCGTCCACCGCTCGCAGTCGCAGTACCGCGGCCGCGAAGTGGCGGCGAAGATGCGCGAGATCATTCCGCGCCAGATGTACGACGTGGCCATTCAGGCTGCGATCGGCGCGCACATCATCGCGCGCGAGAACATCAAGGCGCTGCGCAAGAACGTGCTGGCCAAGTGCTACGGCGGCGACATCACGCGTAAGAAGAAGCTGCTCGAAAAGCAGAAGGAAGGCAAGAAGCGGATGAAGCAGGTCGGCTCGGTCGAGATTCCACAAGAGGCCTTCCTCGCCATCCTTCGTGTCGAAGATAAATAAGTAACGCAAATAAGCCGGACAACGGATCTCTACATGAATTTCGCGCTGATACTCTTTGTGCTCGTCATCTTGACGGGCGTCGCGTGGGTTGCAGACAAACTGGTGTTCATGCCGCGCCGGCGCCTCGCCGCCGATGCGGCGGTCGCGGAGTTCGACCGTCAGCAGGAACGTGTGGGCGAGCGCTTCGCCGATGAAAACGCGCCTGTCACGCGTCAGAACCTGCGCAACGACAAGCTGCGCCAGCCGTGGTGGCTCGAGTACACGGCGAGCTTCTTCCCCGTCATCCTGATCGTGTTCCTCGTACGGTCGTTCGTCGTCGAGCCGTTCAAGATTCCGTCGGGTTCGATGGTGCCCACGCTGCTCGTGGGCGACTTCATCCTCGTGAACAAGTTCGACTACGGCATCCGCCTGCCGATCACGAACACGAAGATCACGCAGGGCCGGCCGCTCGAGCGCGGCGACGTGGTCGTGTTCCGCTATCCGAAGGATGAGTCGGTCGACTACATCAAGCGCGTGATCGGCCTGCCGGGCGACGTGGTCTCGTATCAGGACAAGCAGCTCACGATCAACGGCAAGCCGGTGCCGGAAGTGCCGCAGGGCGACTTCTTCGATGAAGAGCGCATCGGCTATGCGAAGCAGTTCACCGAGGACCTCGGCAGCGGCCGCAAGAACAACATCCTCAACAACCCCGCGGTGCCGCCGTTCATCGTAGGCGCAGAGGATTATCCGTATCGCGACAACTGCCAGTACAACGCGCGCGGCGTGATCTGCAAGGTGCCGGCGGGCCATTACTTCATGATGGGCGACAATCGCGACAACAGCGCGGACAGCCGCTACTGGGGCTTCGTGCCCGACGCGAACATCGTGGGCCGCGCGTTCTTCATCTGGATGAACTTCAGCAACCTGCGTCGCATCGGTTCGTTCGAGTAATTCGTGTTGCCTCGACGTGCAATGCATGTAGAGCATGCGCGCGAAGGAGCCATCGAAGCAGCAACAAAAAGCGTATGCGCGAGCACGAGTCTCACTCGCAACGCATCTTCGCGCGCTACTTGAAGAATCGCCGGTAACGTCGCTTCGTCACGGTTTTTCGCCCGCCGCCCCCTGTTTTCGCCGAGGGCGGCGGGCGCGTTATACTCTCCCCATGCCCCAATCTCCGTTGGAAAGCCGTCTGCGCTACGAATTTCGCAATGCGGAATTGCTGCGCCAGGCTTTAACCCACCGCAGTCACAGTGCCACGCATAACGAACGCCTCGAATTCCTCGGTGATTCGGTTCTGAATTGCGCGGTGGCTGCCCTATTGTTCCAACGTTTTGGCAAGCTGGACGAGGGCGACCTCTCGCGCGTGCGCGCGAACCTGGTCAAGCAACAGTCGCTCTACGAGATTGCTCAGGCCCTCAATATCGCCGACGGCCTGCGGCTCGGCGAAGGCGAGTTGCGCAGCGGCGGCTTCCGCCGCCCGTCGATCCTCGCCGACGCGCTGGAAGCGATCTTCGGGGCGATTTTCCTCGACGGCGGCTTCGATGCCGCCCAGACGGTCATCAAGCGCCTCTACGTGCCGATCCTCGATCACATCGATCCGCGCACGCTTGGCAAGGATTCCAAGACGCTGCTGCAGGAGTACCTGCAGGGTCATAAGATCGCGCTGCCGACCTACACGGTCGTCGCGACGCATGGTGCGGCGCACAATCAGCAGTTCGAAGTCGAATGCACGGTGCCCAAGCTCGACGTGAAGGTGTCGGGTTCGGGAGCGAGCCGTCGCGCGGCGGAGCAGGCCGCAGCGAAGAAGGCACTCGACGAGGTCATGGCTGCGGCGCCCGCGCTGGTTGCGAAGCCGCGCCGCTCGAAGGGCGCGCGTGCGCCCAAAGCGGAACCCGAGGTCGTCCCCGGCGTGACCGGCGTGCAGGGCGCGCTCGATCTGCGCTCGCCGGAACGCCGCGAGCGTGCCTCGGCGCGCGCCGAGCGTCCGTCGCAAACCCCGGCAGCCGAAGGCGCGCCGCTCGCGGTGATCCGCGCGGCGCACGTCCAGGAGCGTCCGGCGGAGAAGGACAAACCGGCTGAAAAGCCCGTGGAGAAGGCCGAACGCGGTGCAGAGAAGGCCAGCGACAAGCCCGCCGACAAGGTCACGGGCTTCGACGCCGTGCCGAGCGCCGGCGCCATCGGCCACCGTTCGGCCGCGGTGAAGGCCGAAGCGGCGTTGCGCACTGTCGAGCGCGCGCAAACCGCAACGGCCGGCGGCACCAGCGCCGACGCCCAGACCCATGCCGAAGCCACGACGGCCATTCCCGTGCGCGCGGCCGATGCCGGCCACTGATTCCACCGAGGCGCGCCGCGAGCGCGCCTCCCGTTTTTCTATTGCGGTCCGATCATGAACGCTCCCACTTCCACTCCTGCCGGTTTCCGTTGCGGCATGGTCGCGATCGTCGGCCGTCCGAACGTTGGCAAATCGACGCTGATGAACGCGCTGGTCGGCCAGAAGATCAGCATCACGTCGCGCAAGGCGCAGACTACGCGCCATCGCATCACCGGCATCAACACGATCGACGACGCACAGTACATCTTCGTCGACACGCCCGGTTTCCAGACGCGCCACAGCACGGCGCTCAACCGCTCGCTGAACCGCGCGGTGACCTCCACGCTCAGCTCGGTCGATGCCGTGCTGTTCGTGATCGAGGCCGGCAAGTTCGGTCCCGACGACCAGAAAGTGCTCGACCTGATTCCCCCGAGTGCGCCCACGATCCTGATCGCCAACAAGATCGACCGCGTGAGCGACAAGGCCACGCTGTATCCGTTCATCCAGCAGGTGCAGGGTCTGCGCGAATTCCGCGAGATCGTGCCGCTTTCGGCAAACAACCCGGACGACATCAAGCGCCTGCTCGCGACGCTCAAGCCGTATCTGCCCGAAGGCGAACCGATCTACGGCGAAGACGACCTCACCGATCGCAGCGAGCGCTTCCTCGCTGCCGAAATCCTGCGCGAGAAAGTGTTCCGCTGGACCGGCGACGAACTGCCGTACACGAGCACGGTGCTGATCGACAAGTTCGAGCAGGAAGGGCGGCTGCGCCGCGTCTTCGCGACGATTCTCGTCGAGCGCGATACGCAGAAGGCGATGGTGATCGGCCAGAAGGGCGCGAAGCTCAAGCAGATCAGCACCGAGGCGCGACTCGATATGGAGAAGCTGTTCGACGGTCCCGTCTACCTCGAAACCTTCGTGAAGGTGAAGAGCGGCTGGGCCGATAACGAAGCCGGGCTGCGCGCCTACGGTTACGAGTAAGCACGACGGGCACCGCGTATGAGTGACGGCGCAGCCGGAACCCTGCACGACGACTGGCCCGCGCACGATGACGCGCAGGCCGACGAGGCAATCGCTGCGGACGAACCGACCGGTTCCCGCAGCGCGCGTCGCTCGCCCGCGAAAGGCACCCAAAGTGCGACGAGCACGCGCAGCACGAAGGCGACGAAAGGCGCCGCCACGCGCAACGCGATGACCGAAGGCGCCGACGCCACGCTCGAAGGCCGTGCCGAACCGCGCAACGGCCGCAAGACCACCGCGCGCTCGCAATTGCCGCGCGCGTCACGCAGCACGACCCCCGATTACCGCATCGCCGAGCAGCCGGCTTTCGTGCTGCACAGCTATCCGTACCGCGAGACGAGCCTCATCATCGATGTGCTCTCGCGCGATCACGGCCGCGTGGCGCTCGTCGCGAAGGGCGCGAAGCGTCCGCATTCGGCGTTGCGCGGCGTGCTGCAAACCTTCCAGCCGCTCGCGCTTTCGTGGACCGGCAAGGGCGAGGTGCGCACACTCACGGGCGCCGAGTGGGTCGGCGGCATGTTGCCGCTGACCGGCGACGCGCTCCTGTGCGGCTTCTACGTGAACGAGCTGCTCGTGAAGTTCATCGCGCGCGAAGACCCGCACCCCGAACTCTTTCGCCACTACGTCGTGACGCTCACGCGCCTCGCGCACGACGAGCCGCCCGTGCAGGTGCTGCGCTCGTTCGAGCGCGTGCTGCTGCGGGAGGCCGGCTACGCGCTCGCACTCAACCGCACCGTGAACCGCAAGACCGTCGCGGCCGAAGGGCGCTACGTGTTCGATCCGGAACGCGGCGTGCGCGAAGCATCGGATGAATGGCCTTCTCAATGGCCCCGGCTTTCGGGTCAGACGTTGCTCGACATGGAAGAGGACGATTACCATCGACCCCAGACGGTTGCGCAGAGCAAGGCGCTCATGCGCTTCCTGCTGAACACGTACCTTGGCGGCACGCCGCTCGCGACGCGCCAGATTCTGATCGACTTGCAGAACCTATGAGCTTCTTTCTCACTTCGCCCAACGTGATCGACCTCGGTGTGAACATCGATCACGTCGCCACGCTGCGCAACGCGCGCGGCACCGCTTATCCTGATCCGATCCGCGCGGCGCTTCTCGCCGAAGAGGCGGGCGCCGACGCGATCACGCTGCATCTGCGCGAGGATCGCCGCCATATCGTCGACGCCGACGTGCGCGCGCTGCGTCCGCAGCTGAAAACGCGCATGAATCTCGAATGCGCGGTGACGCCCGAGATGCTCGACATTGCGTGCGAGATCAAGCCGCATGACGTTTGCCTCGTGCCCGAAAAGCGCGCGGAACTGACGACCGAAGGCGGCCTCGACGTCGCGGGCCACTTCGACGCCGTTGCCGCCGCCTGCCGTCAACTTGCCGATGCGGGCTGCCGCGTCTCGCTTTTCATCGACCCGGACGAAACGCAGATTCGCGCGGCGCACGAAACGGGCGCGCCCGTGATCGAGTTGCATACGGGCCGCTACGCCGAGGCGCACGACGCCGGCGAGCAGGAGCGCGAATACGAGCGCGTGGTCACCGGCGTGAGTTGCGGCAACAGCCTCGGACTGAAGGTGAATGCCGGCCACGGTCTGCACTATACGAACGTGCAGCAGATCGCGGCCATCGACGGCATCGTCGAGCTGAACATCGGCCACGCGATCGTTGCGCACGCAATTTTTGCGGGCTGGGAGAACGCGGTGCGCGAAATGAAGGCGATCATGGTTGCGGCGCGCCTCGGCACGCGCGGCTGACTGCTACCCCGCGCCATCGCGTCACGCGCAATCGACAGACATCGACGGGAGTCTCATGGCGATCTACGGTATCGGCACCGACATCATCCAGGTGAGCCGAGTGGCGGCGGTCATGGAGCGCACCAACGGGCGCTTCGCGCCGCGCGTGCTCGGCCCGGACGAACTCGCCGTCTACGAGGCGCGCAAGGCGCGCTCGGCGGCGCGGGGCCTCGCGTATCTATGCACGCGGTTCTCCGCGAAAGAGGCGTTCTCGAAAGCGATCGGCCTCGGCATGCGTATGCCGATGACCTGGCGCGCCATGCAGACCCTCAACGAGCCGGGCGGCCGTCCGGTGATCGTCGCTTCGGGCGAACTCGCGCGGTGGCTCGACGAACGCGGTATCGCGGCGCGCGTGAGCATCACCGACGAGCATGACTACGCGGTGTCGTTCGTGGTTGCGGAAATCAACGGTTGATATCTTTCGCCGTGCGTTGCGCGGCATCTACGCAAAACTCATCGATGAAGAATAATCCCGGGCCAGTCATGCTCGACGTGGTCGGCACCACGCTGAACGACGACGACGTGCGTCGCCTCGCACACCCGATGACGGGCGGCGTGATCCTGTTCGCGCGTCACTACGAGAACCGCGCGCAGCTCGTTGCGCTGACCGACGCCATCCGCTCGGTGCGCGAGGACCTGCTGATCGCCGTCGACCACGAAGGCGGCCGCGTGCAGCGCTTTCGCACCGACGGCTTCACCGTGCTGCCCGCCATGGGGCGCCTCGGCGCCTTGTGGGACAAGGATGTGCTGCTCGCCACCAAGCTCGCGACGGCGGTGGGCTATATCCTCGCGAGCGAGTTGCGCGCGTGCGGCATCGATCTCTCGTTCACGCCGGTGCTCGATCTCGGCTACGGCCAGTCGAAGGTGGTCGGCGATCGCGCGTTCCATCGCGATCCGCGTGTCGTCACGCTGCTCGCCAAGAGTCTCAATCACGGGCTATCCCTTGCGGGCATGGCCAATTGCGGCAAGCATTTCCCGGGGCATGGCTTCGCGACGGCGGACTCGCACGTCGCGGTGCCCGTCGACGAGCGTCCGCTCGAAGCGATCCTCGGCGAAGACGCACAGCCTTACGACTGGCTCGGTCTCTCGCTCACGGCGGTGATGCCGGGGCACGTGATTTATCCGAAGGTCGATGCGAAGCCCGCGGGCTTCTCGCGCATCTGGGTCGAGGAAGTGCTGCGCAAGCGCTTGCGCTTCACGGGCGCGATCTTCAGCGACGACCTCTCGATGGAGGCCGCGCGCCAGGGCGGTACGCTCACCGAGGGCGCGCGCGCCGCGCTCGAAGCGGGTTGCGACATGGTGCTGATCTGCAACCAACCGCACGAAGCCGGGAAGGTGCTCGACGCGTTGCGTACGATCGAGCCGCGCCGCGCGCCCAAGGCTTCGGGGCTGCGCATCAAGCGCATGCGCGCGCGCGGCAAGGCGCAGCGCTGGGACAGGATGGTAGCGGACCCGGGGTACATCGAGGCGCAGGCGTTACTGCGCAGCGTGCTGCCTTGATGTGCTGATTGCTGCATCGGTGGAATGAAAAAGGCTGTCCTTCGGAAACGAAGGACAGCCTTTTTACAACGTGCGTGCGTTTTGCCGATTCAGTTGAGCCGCATGCGCTGGAGCTTGTTATAGAGCGTCTTGGGGCTGATGCCGAGCAGCGACGCGGCGCGGTGCCGCGTGCCGCCCACGGCGTCGAGCGTCGCGCGGATCAGCATTTCCTCCACGTCGGCGAGCGGCGTGCCCACGGTGACCTGCACGCGGCCGCCGTTCATCTCGCGCGGGCCCGCGCCGCTGCTTTCCTCGGCCTGCAGCGTCTCGAGCACCTCGCCCGAGGCGTGCCACGCGCGCCTCACGCGTTCGTGCAGTTCGCGGACGTTGCCGGGCCAGTCGTACGCGAGGCACTCGCGGATAAACGAGGGCGCGACGAGCCGCGTCGCGCCGGCCAGACCGTGCGCCTGGGCCTCCTGATTGAGTTCGTCGATGCAGGCGAGCGCGAGCAGGGCGGCGTCGTCGTCGCGCTCTCGCAGCGGCGGCAGCTGGATCGCCGCGGCATCGAGGCGCAGCCAGAGATCCTCGTGCAGTGCACCCTGCTGGACGGCTTCGCGCGGGTTCGCATGGGTGGCCGCGATCAGGCGGAAATCGGTGCCTACCTCGCTGTTGCCGCCCACGCGCATGAAGGTCTGCGAATCGAGCGCGCGCAGCAGTGTTTCCTGCTGCTCGCGCGGCAGGTCGGTCAGCTCGTCGATGAAAAGCGTACCGCCGCTCGCCTGATCGACGAGACCCGGCTCGCGCTGTTCCGCGCCCGTGAACGCGCCGCGCTCGTGGCCGAACAGCACGCTCGCGAGCGGCCGGCCTGCGGCCGCTTCGGCCACGAGCGAGCGGGCGTCGCACACGATGAACGGCCCCTTGCGGCGGCGGCTCAGCTGGTGCAGCGTGCGCGCCGCGACTTCCTTGCCGGTGCCGGCTTCGCCGTGCACGAGCAGCGCCGCTTCGGTGGGCGCGAGCTGTTCGAGCGTGTCGTAGACATGCTGGATCGCGCTGCTGCGGCCGAGCATCGGCCCGAAGTGGCCCATCTTGCGCAGTGTCGCGCGCAGCGCGCTGACCTCCTCGGTTAGCTCGTAGGGACGCGGAATGCGCGCGAGCAGGCTGCGCAGGCGCGGAATGTTGACGGGCTTGAGCAGATAGTCCCAGATGCCGTGGCGCAGGCCTTCGATCGCGCTTTCGACCGTGGCGTTGCCGGTCATCACGATCACCGGCAGGGCGCCGCCTGGCGGCTGCGCCGGCAAATGCGGCAGCAACTCGAGGCCGCCGCCATCGGGCAGGTTCAGGTCGACGAGTACGACGTCGGGGATGAAGCGCGCAAGGGCGGCACGCGCTTCGGCGAGGGTGGCAGCGGTGTCGACGGAGAACCCGTCGGCCGACAGGATCGCAGACAGACCTGACAGGCTATTGGGATCGTCTTCGACAATCAGGGCGTGTGGCATGGCAGTAGCGGCTTACGGATGAGCGCAGTCGCGCCGGTGCTGCGCGCGCGGGTAGCGCGTGCGCCCCGGCAGGCAGCCGCGCGGCGCGCGGGAGCGCGGCACGATGCGAAAGATCTCACCGAGATCACGGAGATGTCTCGTAGCAGGGTGTTCAGTTCCGGTCCTCCCAGTTGTGCTGCGCCAGAACGGGGGCGCGACGGCGTTGCCGGGCAGTGAACTGCCGGCGGGGCCGAGCAGCAGCGCAAGCCCGAAGCGCCAGGCGCTTTGGCATGCGTGCAACCCCCTGTTTGCCTGCAAGTGGGCGACGTCCGTACCGGCCATGCCGTGGACGGTGCGTCAGTCGGGTGGCCGGTGCGCGTCGAACCAGCGGCGCACTTCCAGTTCCGCCTCGTCACGCGTCTTGCCGTAACGTTCCTGGATAAGCCCGGCGAGCCGATCCGCACGGCCTTCGGCTTTGGCGAGTTCGTCGTCCGTCAGCTCGCCCCATGCCGCTTTGGCCTTGCCGATCAACTGCTTCCACTTGCCTTCGGCAATGTCGTTATTCATTGTGTTTCTCCTGAAAAGGGGAAAGAGCGTGGTTCGCATGCTCTCCCACCCCACAGCAGAAATCGTGCCGCGGGAGTCACTTTGACCGGTGCGCGCTGCCCTTGCTCGCCGCTTGCCCGCTAAAGGCGGCAAGCACGTAATCCATTGCGCATAACCGGTAAGGTTTTCCGTAGCACTCTCAAACATACACGTTCGGCAAAAAAAGAAAAAGCGCCCCGGGGGGCGCTTTCATAGCGGTGTCCGCCTTTTGCCGCTGGGACAGCGGGCGGGCGCCTTTTCGGCCTGAGGCTGTCGTCAGCCCGCCGTTAGGCGCGGCTGCGGTACTCGTTCGTACGCGTGTCGATTTCGATCTTGTCGCCGATGTTGCAGAAGAGCGGCACTTGCAGCTCGAAACCGGTGTTCAGCTTGGCGGTCTTCAGGACCTTGCCCGACGACGTGTCGCCCTTGACGGCCGGTTCCGTGTAGATGATCTCGCGCACCAGCACGGTCGGCAGTTCGACCGAGATGGCCTTCTCGTTGTAGAACACGACTTCGCAAGCCATGCCGTCTTCGAGGTAGTTCAGGGCGTCGCCCATCATCTCGCCTTCGACTTCGAACTGGTTGTAGTCGGCGTCCATGAACACGTACATCGGGTCGGCGAAGTACGAGTACGTCACTTCCTTGCGATCTAGCACGACGACGTCGAACTTGTCGTCCGCCTTGTACACGGTTTCCATGCCCGCGCCGGTCAGCAGGTTCTTGAACTTCATCTTGACGACGGCGGCGTTGCGGCCCGACTTGTTGTATTCGGCCTTCTGCACGACCATCGCGTCGTTACCGATCATCACGACGTTGCCGACGCGGAGTTCCTGTGCGGTCTTCATAGTAAAAAACTGTCCTGTCCAGATTAAGTAGCTTCGAGTGTGCTCGACGGCAAACGTCGCAAGCGGATTCGGTTGCTGCAGCAGGTGCAGTTGCTGCGACCCTCTTTCATGCGTGCACGATGGGGGCCGCGGAACTCGAAGCGCTTGAGACGGCTGCCGTCGGATAACCGCTTATTTTAACTGACTTTTTGCGAACTCGGCGAGATTTCCGGCGAGATCGCCAACCTGCCCGAGTTCGGCCGCCCAGGCGTTGGCGCGCGCCGCGTAGGCGGGCAGATGCTGCGCAAAATCGGTCCAGTCCGGCGTGCCGCGGCCATTCCACGCATGCCAGAAGCGTTCGAGCGCGGCGCGCGGTACCTTCGGCAGCGTGCGGCCGTAGTGCGCGAGCGCGGCGTCGAGCTTGGGCAGATGGGCGTCGTCGGCTTGCGGGTAGATGTGCCACACGAACGGTCGCGCGGCCCATTGCGCGCGCACGAACGAGTCCTCGCCGCGCACGAAGTTGAGGTCGCTCGCCCAGAGCAGGGGGTCGTAACCGCGCTGCTCGGTGAACGCCAGCGCGTGCGCGCGAAGCGCGCCGCGCGTGGCCTGCGAACCTGCACCGAACGCCGGCTCTCCGAAAAAGCGCGCGAGCGCGCCAGAGATGCGGCCCTCCGGCACGAGCAGGACCACCGGCTTCGCGCCGTCGCGCCATTGCTCGAGCAGCGCGTCGACGGCGGGATTCTCATAGGCGAAGAGCGAGATCACGGTGGCTTCCGGCCCGGGCGGTGGGCCGCCCGTGGCGCGCTGCCACCATGCGGGGCGCTCGTCCGGTGAGCGCTCGAAGTCCGCGCGCGCCGCATCGAGCGTGCGCTCCTTGAGCACGCCCCCCGTGCCGGGTCCGAGGCCGGGAAAGAAGAAGTGCTTGGCGAGCGCGTAACGCGGGTGCGGCGACGGCCGCAGATGAAAGTCGGCGACCCAGTCCTCGCCGCTCAGATATTCGAGGTTGAGCCAGACGGGCTTGCGCGCACGCTCGGCCATCGCCGCGACGTAGACGCCCGGCAGCTCGCACGCGAACGCCTCGATCACGACATCGGCGATTTGCAGCGTGTCGCCCGCATGCTCCGGCGCGTGCCAGTGCTCGACGAGCACGCCTTCGACCGATTGCGTGGCGCGGCTCGGGTCGAGCGCGGGGCAGAGCTTGCGAAACGCGTGCAAGTCGTCGACGAAGAGGCGCACCTGCCAGCCGTGCTCGTGCGCGAGCTGGCGTGCGAGCCGCCAGCACACGCCGATGTCGCCGAAATTGTCGATGACGGCGCAAAAGAGGTCGCAGGCAATGGCGCTAGCGCTGACGGCGGTGGGTGTGGGGGCTTCTGTCATAGGTAGCGGGTGACGCGGAGAATCGGGACCGCCATGCAGCAAGCGGGTGCAGAACGCCCGGCCGGCAAGTTCGGCGCAGGTTCCGTGCGGCATGGAATGATCTAAACTTGCGATTCTAGGACACAGCCATGAATGCGTCGCGACGGCGGCGCTGGGCCAGGTCTCATCTCTCTCGACGCACCGCCCGTCCCCGAAACTGGATGACCGACACCGACGTTTTCGACCCGAAAAAGGCGCTCGCGCAGTTGCCGCATCTGCCGGGCGTGTATCGCTACTACGACGCGCAAGGCGCGGTGCTCTACGTCGGCAAGGCGCGCGACCTGAAAAAGCGCGTATCGAGCTACTTCACCAAGACGCAGCTTTCGCCGCGCATCGCGATGATGATCACGCGTATCGCGCGCATCGAAACCACGGTCACGCGTTCCGAGGCCGAGGCGCTGCTGCTCGAGAACAACCTCATCAAGGCGCTCACACCGCGCTACAACATCCTTTTTCGCGACGACAAGTCGTATCCGTTTCTCAAGATCACCGGGCACAAGTTCCCGCGCATGGCGTACTACCGCGGCGCGGTGGATCGCAACAACCAGTACTTCGGGCCGTTTCCGAGTGCGTCGGCGGTGCGCGAGAGCATCCAGATCCTGCAGCGCGTATTCCAGTTGCGAACCTGCGAGGACTCGGTGTTCAACAACCGCACGCGGCCTTGCCTGCTGCATCAGATCGGTCGCTGCACGGCGCCTTGCGTGGGCGCCATCAGCGAAGAGGATTACGCGCGCGACGTGAACAACGCATCGCGTTTTTTGCTGGGCCGTCAGAACGAGGTGATGAAGGAACTCGAGACGAAGATGCACGCGTTCGCCTCGGAGCTTAAGTTCGAGCAGGCGGCCTCCGTGCGCAATCAGATGAGTTCGCTTTCGACGGTGCTGCATCAACAGGCCATCGAAACGGGCAGCGAGAGCGACGTCGACATTCTTGCCGTGGTGGCGCTGGGCGGGCGCGTTTGCGTGAATCTCGCGATGGTGCGCGGCGGCCGGCATCTGGGCGACAAGGCTTATTTCCCCGCGCACGTGGAGCGTGCGCTGACCGACGAGGAGGGCGGCGTCGCCGAGGAAATCGACAGCGAGACCGTGGTCGCGGCAAGCGCGCTGAAGTCGCTGCCCACGCTCGCGCGCAAGACGGTGGAGGACTACGTCGAGGAAGCGCAGGCGGAAGACGCACAGGACGATGCGGCGCTCGAAGCGGATCCGCTCGCCATCGCGGCCGATCTCGCCGACGATGACGACGCGGCAAGCGATGCCGAAACCGCCACGCCCGCGCTCGAGCCGCAGGCGGATGCGCGCAGAAAGCGCGAGATCGGCATCGAATCCGAAGTGCTCGACGCCTTCATTGCGCAGCATTACTTCGGCAACCGTGTGCCGCCCGTGCTGGTGGTGAGCCATCCGCCCGCGAACCGCGAACTCGTGGACGTGCTGAGCGAGCAGGCCGGACACAAGGTCACGGTGCTGCGTCAGCCGCAAGGTCAGAAGCGCGCATGGCTTGCCATGGCCGAACAGAATGCGCGGCTCGCGCTCGCGCGTCTGCTCTCCGAGCAGGGCTCGCAGCAGGCCCGCACGCGCACGCTCGCGCAACTGCTCGGGCTCGAGCTGGACGATCTCGCGCACCTGCGCATCGAGTGCTTCGACATCAGCCACACGATGGGCGAGGCGACCCAGGCCTCATGCGTGGTGTATCACCATCACAAGATGCAGTCGGCCGAATACCGGCGCTACAACATCACCGGCATCACGCCCGGCGACGACTACGCCGCCATGCGCCAGGTGCTCACGCGGCGCTACGAAAAGATGGTCGCGCAAGCGGCGCGCGCCGAAGCCGACGAGGCGCCTGGGCTGTCCGTGCCTGCGCCCGATCCGGCCGACCCGGATGCAGCGTCGCAAGCCGTGGAGGCCAGCGAGGCAGTCGAAGCCCCGCCGCCCGGCGGCACGCTGCCCAACATCGTCCTGATCGACGGCGGCAAGGGGCAGGTCGAGATCGCGCGCCAGGTGTTCACCGAACTGGGTCTCGATCCGGCGATGCTGGTGGGCGTGGCGAAGGGCGAGGGCCGCAAGGTCGGCCTCGAAACGCTCGTGTTCGCCGACGGCCGTGCGCCGCTCGAACTCGGCAAGGAGAGCGCCGCACTCATGCTCGTCGCGCAGATCCGCGACGAAGCGCACCGCTTCGCCATCACGGGCATGCGCGCGAAGCGCGGCAAAACGCGCCAGACTTCGCGTCTCGAAGAGCTGGAGGGCGTGGGGGCGAAGCGTCGCCAGCGCCTGCTCGCGCGCTTTGGCGGCCTGCGCGGCGTGATGGCGGCGAGCGTGGAGGATCTGGCGAGCGTGGAGGGCATCTCGCGCTCGCTCGCCGAGCAGATCTACCAGCAGCTTCACTGATGCGGCGGCGTCGCTGGCCGGGTCCGGTTGGGCCTTTCCTTACGGTTGCTTGTGGCACGTGCGGCGACGCGGCACAATTGCATCTCCCATCATTGCATCTCCCCGACAGATAGCGCCAGCCGATGCCGTTCAATATTCCGATTCTCCTGACCTGGCTGCGGATCCTGGCGATTCCGCTCGTGGTTGGCGTGTTCTATCTGCCGCAGACGATGCTTTCCCCGATGCAGCAGAACGTGCTGGCGATGCTGCTCTTCGTGCTGGCGGCGCTCACCGACTGGTTCGACGGTTTTCTCGCGCGCAAGTGGAATCAGACCTCGTCGTTCGGCGCATTCCTCGATCCCGTCGCGGACAAGCTCATGGTGACCGCGGCTCTGCTCGTGCTCGTGCATCTGCAGCGTCTCGACGCCGTGATCGCGCTCGTGATCGTCGGGCGCGAAATCGCGATCTCGGCGCTGCGCGAGTGGATGGCGCAGATCGGCGCGTCGAAGAGCGTGGCCGTGAATTCGCTCGGCAAGTTCAAGACCGCGTGCCAGATGGTCGCGATTCCCATGCTGCTGTTCTACGCGCCGCTCACGCTCGGTGGCGTAACGCTGTTCGACTCGCGCGTGTGGGGTGCGTGGCTCATCTACGTGGCAGCGTTCCTCACGATCTGGTCGATGCTTTACTACATGAAGCTCGCGTGGCCCCAGATCCGCGAACGGGGGAGCTTGTGACCCCCATGCTGTGAATCCCTTATGTCTTTTCCAAAAAGATCATGCGAAGGGGTTGACACGATTCTGCGGGTTATACATAATCTCACTTCTCCGCTGCACGACGCAGTAGCAAGCAAGAAGATGCGGTGGAGATAGCAGAAGATAGGCCGATCTTAGTGGAAAATTCGGCGAAATCTGAAGCCAATATGCGGGAGTAGCTCAGTTGGTAGAGCGCAACCTTGCCAAGGTTGAGGTCGCGAGTTCGAGACTCGTCTCCCGCTCCAGAATTTCAGGTGCGGCGTTTTTGCAGTAACGAAAAACGAAGTGCCGAAGCAGTAAAAGTCGCAGTAAAGCAGGATATTTGCGGGAGTAGCTCAGTTGGTAGAGCGCAACCTTGCCAAGGTTGAGGTCGCGAGTTCGAGACTCGTCTCCCGCTCCAAATGCCAAGGGGAAGCAGCGCTTCCCTTTTTGTTTGGCAGGTTTTGGTCAGCGTATCAAGCCATCAAACAAATCTGTCCGGTCGTTGCGAGCGCAAGCAGTTTCCGCACCCCGGTCAGTCCGCTTCTGGCGCGATAGCAAAGCGGTTATGCAGCGGCCTGCAAAGCCGTGTAGGCCGGTTCGACTCCGGCTCGCGCCTCCAGATGCAAAACAAAAGCCACCTTCGGGTGGCTTTTGTTTTTTGCGCCCGCCTTGCTGCGTTTTTCGCGACACGCCAACGCGCCTGGCGCAAAATAACCGCAACCTTTCCTCCGCGGTTTGCCGACATGTCCATCGAACTCCCCGAAGACGCGCGCACCGAAGCGATCGCCTCCATCCAGCGCTATTTCGATGCCAACATGGAAGAGCCGATCGGCAACGTCGCAGCGGGCGCGCTGCTGGGCTTCTTTCTCGAAGAGATCGCGCCGGCGGTCTACAACAAGGCCATTGCCGACGCGCAGGAGAGCATGCAGGCGCGCATCGTCGATCTCGACATCGATCTGCACGAGGAGCCATTCCAGTACTGGCGCAAATACGAGCAACCGCGCCGGCGAAAGTGAGCGCTGCGAGAGTCGCGGGTTTGTGGCGCTCGCGGCGCGCGGCATAATCGTGGTCATTCACGACGCCTTGATGGAAATCACCGACCATGACCGTGCAGTCCACCGCCTTGCCGCTGCCCCAATTCGACTGGCAATGGAAAGCCTTTGATGCGCTCGACGCGCGCGAAGTCTACGCCATGCTCAAACTGCGCTCCGACGCGTTCGTCGTCGAGCAGAACTGCGTGTATGGCGATATCGACGGACTCGACTACGGCGCATGGCATCTGTTCGCATGGAGCGAGCAGGGCGGCGCGCGAGAGCTTGCGGGCTATTTGCGCGTGCTGCTGCCTGACGCGCAGGACCCCGACGTGCGCATCGGCCGCGTGGTGACGTCGCAAAACCACCGCGGCATCAAGCTCGGCAACGCGCTGCTCGAGCGCGCCATCGCGCAGATCGAGCGTCAATGGCCGGAGGTCGCGATGCGTCTGCATGCCCAGGCGCATCTGCAGAAGTTCTACGGTGCGTTTGGCTTCTCGCCCGTTGGCGAGATTCACGACGAGGACGGCATTGCGCACGTATGGATGCGCTCGGCCTGATTCGACGTTGATCGCATCTTGCGCCGGCACTCGAGTGCCTTACGTGCGCAGGGTGCGCTCTTCCTCGTGACGCTGGCCGTCCGCCGGACGCATGCCGGGCCGCCGGTCCCGCTGCAAGCGTCCGCGTGCGGATAGCCGCATCCAGTGGCGCAGCGCGACCAGCGCGCCGACCACGCTCATCATCGACCCCGGAATCCACAGCAGCAGCCCGCCGATCTGCTGGTCGCGCATGGGCGAGAGCCAGGTGAACGCGCGGCCGCAGATCGAATAGACCGGGTAAAGCTCGTGCGGCGTGAAAAAGATGAACGCGCCGAGCACGATCTGCGGCGGAATCGCTGCGATCACGACGAGCACACGCTTGCCCGGCGAGAGGCGCGCGGGCGGTGCGGGGCGCGAGTCGAGCACGAGCCACCAGAACAACAGCCCGTCGATCACCATGCTCCAGTTCATGACGCGGTAAAGACGCCAGTCGAGCATCGCGATGAGGTGGATCGGCGAAAAGAGCCAGAAATAGATGAGCCCGACGAAGAGTCCGACCGCGACGACGGGATGCATGACGATGTCGAGCGCCACGCGCACGGGCCGCGCGGCGAGCGCGGGGCGCACGAAGCGTTGCCGCCACCTGAACGGAATGCCCGCGCGCAGCGCCGCGCCCGGGTAGGCGAGCGCGATGAAGAACGGCCCCAGATGGTGCAGCACCAGGTGCTGCGCGCGATGCATGAAGAACTCGTGCTCGAAGTAGTAGTCGAGGCGCGTGTGCAGCACGACGTAGAGCGCGCCAAGCCCGCACCAGAACGAGAGCTGGCGTGCGAGCGACACCCGCGCGTGCCGCTTGCCGCGCACGAACAACACCGCCGCGAGCATCGTGCAGATCATGACGGTCGGCGAAGGCTCCCAGGGCTGGAGCCAGTAGAGCAGGGTCATCGCGAGCATGGCGGCGGCTTCATCGCGGATTCAACATGCTTGCGCGCGCAACCAGTCTTGCATGCGCGCGCGGTGGTGTTACCGCGGCCTTACTGCCCCGAGGGCGGCTTGACCGCGAACGGCGTGTCGAGCGTTTCGCCGTCCGAGAACTGCAGCTTCACGTTCACGGTGTCGCCCGGCGCGACCTTGTGCTTCGCTTTCTCCAGCATCAGGTGGTAGCCACCCGGCGCGATGGCGAGCGTGCCGTGCGCAGGCACCGTCGCCTTGTGCACCATGACCATCTTCTGCGTTGAGCCATTCGAGACCGTCTGATGCAGCATGACCATGCCGTAAGCGTCGCTTGAGACACCCACGAGGTCGACCGGCTGGTCGCCATCGTTCTTGAGCGTCACGTAGCCCGCGGCCGGCAGGTCGTTGGGCAGCCAGCGCACCCATGCGTCCTGCGCGCTCAGCGTGGTGGCGGCGTATGCGTCGGGCGCGAAGGCGGCGAGCGCACCGAAGGTGCTCAGCGCGCAGCCGAGCGAGACGGTGAGTGACTTGAGGTTCTTCGTCATAACGTTTCCTGTTGCGATTGCTGTTGCGTCAAAACCCGATGATTGGACCGGCGAGGCCGCATGCGTTCACGCCGTGTCGTTGATGACGCGGCGCAGGTCATGCGCGATCGCGTCCGCAGAGTCGTGGTCGGTGGCGAGCAGGCGCGCATGACCTTGTGCGTCGAACACATAGACGGCCGAGCTGTGCGTGACTTCGTAGTCGCCGTCGGGGGCGCGCTTTTCCATCTGATAGGCCACGCGGTAGCGCCGCGCGAGCGACTCGATCTGGGCATCGGTGCCGGTCAGGCCGCGCGCATGCCGGGCGTCGAATGCGCCGACGTAGGCGTGAAGTGCCTGCGGCGTATCGCGCGCCGGATCGACGCTGATGAAGAGTATCCGCACTTTGTCCGCATCGGGGCCGAGCTTCGCTATAACCTGCATCAGGCGCGCCATGGTTTCCGGACAGACGTCCGGGCAATGCGTGTAGCCGAAATAGACGAGCGTCGTGTCCCCGCGAAAACTGGTGCCGGTCACGGGTTGGCCGTTGTCGGCCGTGAGCGCGAAGTCCAGGTCGGGCAGATGACCGCTCACGTTCGTGAGCTGCCACGCCTCGCCCGGGTGCGAACACGCCGCGAGCAGTACCGCGCCGGCCACCACCGCCGCGTGCCGCAGGCTACGCATGCCGCCGCGAAGGTGGCCGCGCAGGCGGGTGCGGAACGTGCGCAGCGTGCGCTCGAAGGTGGGAAACAAAGGCAATCTCGTCGACTCGATTGGATCACGTTGGCCGCGCTCGCTCTGACCATGGGGCTCGGCTTGTCGCTGCGACTGTAGCAAAATTGGGTCCGCGCGGTCGCGAGTGGCCCGGTCGTGCCGATCGCTCGCGTCGATATGCCGCATCTTCGAGTCCGGGAATGCCTGCACAGGCGGTCAGCCCCTCGCTTTCTCGATAATCGACCCAAGGCGCGGTAAGATTCGCACACTTTCCCTGGGCGCAGTCCGGGGCCATACCCGGCCAGCGAGGCCGATGGGTGAAAAGAACGCAATGCAAGCACTTCCGGCAGTCCTGCCGCCTGAACAGACGGCATTTTTCTTCGATTTCGACGGCACGCTCGTCGAGCTCGCGCCCACGCCCGATGGCGTGCTCGTCCGACCGGAGATGCTCGCGCTGCTGCGCGAGTTGCGCCGCGCGACGCACGGCGCGGTGGCGATCGTCTCCGGTCGCGGCATCGAGAGCATCGACGGTTTCCTCGGCATGCCCGATCTGCCCGTGGCCGGCCTGCACGGCGCCGAGCGGCGCGACGCCAACGGCGACACGCAGCGTGTCGGCTTCAACGACCAGCGTCTGCTGCACATGGAGCAGGTGCTCGCGGAGGTCGTGCGCACGCATGCGGGTATGCTGCTCGAGATCAAGGGCGCGTCGCTCGCGCTGCACTACCGCAACGCGCCGGAGCGAGAAGCCGAAGCGCGCGCCGCGACCGAGCGCCTCGCCGCCGACTACGCCGACGCCTACGTCCTGCAGCCCGGCAAGATGGTCTACGAAATCAAGCCGAAGGACGTCGACAAGGGCCGCGCGCTGCGCGCGTTCCTCGACGAGCCGCCGTTCGCGGGCCGTAGCCCGGTGTTCGCCGGCGACGACTTGACCGACGAAAAGGGCTTCGCCGTCGTCAACGCGCTGGGCGGGCTGTCAATCAAGGTCGGCGGCGGCGACACCATCGCGCAAACGCGCGTGGACTCGGTCGAAGCGCTGATCGGCTGGCTCGCATCGCTCGTCGCCGCCATGCCAGGCGCCCGATGACCGCACGCATGCCTCACTTCATTGCCCACGTAGACTGCCTGACCTGGCCGAGCCGAAGCCCCGCCTCGCGCGCGCCACGCCTTCCCGATTTCCTGCACGGACCCCGCCCCTCATGAGCCGATTGATCATCGTGTCGAACCGCGTCGCGCCGATTTCCGAAGGCGGTCCGGCCGCGGGCGGCCTCGCGGTGGGCGTGTACGACGCACTCAAGGAAACCGGCGGCATGTGGTTCGGCTGGAGCGGGGACGTGCTCACCTCCGGCCAGCCGCAGATCGCCCTCGAAGAGCGCGGTCCCGTGACCTTCGCGACCATCGGCCTGCTGCGGCGCGACTACGACCAGTACTACCGCGGTTTCTCGAACGCGACGCTCTGGCCCGCCTTCCACTACCGCGCCGATCTCGTCCAGTACGACCGCCACGACTACGAGGGCTATAGCCGCGTGAACGCGTGGCTCGCGCAGCAGCTCGTGCCGCTGCTGCGCGAAGACGACGTGATCTGGGTCCACGACTATCACCTCATCCCGTTCGCCCAGGCATTGCGCGCGGCGGGCGTGAAGAACCGCATCGGCTTCTTCCTGCACATTCCGTTTCCAGCCTCGCAGGTGTTGCTGGCGGTGCCGCCGCATCGCGAGCTGGTTGAGGCGCTGTGCGCGTTCGACCTGCTTGGCTTCCAGACCAAGCCCGATCTGCGCGCCTTCTGCGACTACATCGTGAACGAGGCGGGAGGCACGACGGCGATGCAGCCGGACGGCCTCACGCGCATCGAGGCGTTCGGGCAGACGCTCTGCGCGGGCGATTACCCGATCGGCGTCTATCCCGATGAGATCGCGGAACTCGCCAAGGCCGGCGAGCGCGGCAAGCCGGTGCGTACCCTCAAGTCCACGCTGCACGGGCGCAAGGTCATCATGAGCGTGGACCGGCTCGACTACTCGAAGGGGCTCGTGGAGCGCTTCCGTGCTTTCGAACGCCTGCTCGACCACACGCCGGCGCAGCGCAACAAGGTCTCGTTCGTGCAGATCGCGCCGCCCACGCGCGCCGACCTGCATGCTTATCAGGACATCCGGCTGCGCCTCGAGGCGGAGTCGGGGCGTATCAACGGCCGTTACGCGGAACTCGACTGGACGCCGATCTGGTACATCCACCGCCAGTACGAACGGGCGGTGCTGGCCGCGCTGTTCCGGGCGTCGAACGTCGGCTACGTCACGCCGCTGCGCGACGGCATGAACCTCGTCGCCAAGGAATACGTGTCGGCGCAGGACCCCGAGGACCCGGGCGTGCTCGTGCTCTCGCGCTTTGCCGGCGCGGCGCAGGAGCTTTCCGGCGCGCTGATCGTCAATCCGCTCGATATCGACGGGATGGCCGATGCGCTGGGCGCCGCGCTCTCCATGCCGCTTGCCGAGCGCCTCGCGCGCTATCAGGACATGATGGCCCAGTTGCGCGAGAACAATGTCTCGGTCTGGCGCGACCGCTTCATGCGCGATCTCGGCCGGGTCTACGTGCGGCAAGGGGTGAGCTTGCCGCCGCTCGAGCGCGCGCAGGGCTGAGCACCCGCGCCTCGCTCCCATTCGAGAGCGAAAAAAAGCCGCTTCAGTCGATGCACTGAAGCGGCTTTTTTGCGTCCGGGAGTCTGGGGCAAGACCAGCGGGCGATGCGCCCGCAGGCGGGGTGGCGTCAGGCCACGTGCTTTTCGTCGGCCTTCTTGCTGCCCAGATGGAGCGTGGCCTGCTTGCCGTACTGCTTGGCGAGGAGGTCGCGGTAGAGACCCGGACGGTTGCGCAGTTCTTCCGGACTGCCGTCGTCGATCACCTTGCCCGCACTCATCACGATGATGCGGTCGAAGTTGTTGAGCGTGGAGAGGCGGTGCGCGATCGCGATCACCGTGCGGCCCACCATCAGCCGGTCGAGCGCCTGCTGGATGGCCTCTTCGGACGCGCTGTCGAGCGCCGAGGTGGCCTCGTCGAGCAGCAGGATCGGCGAATTCTTGAGAATGGCGCGCGCGATCGCGATGCGCTGGCGCTGGCCGCCCGACAGCTTCACGCCGCGGTCGCCCACGATCGTGTCGTAACCCTCGGGCATCGCCTCGATGAATTCGGCGCAGCGCGCCTCGCGGGCCGCGGCGAGCACTTCCTCGCGGCTCGCCTCGGGGCGGCCGTAGGCGATGTTTTCGTAGATCGAGCGGTGCAGCAGCGAGATGTCCTGCGGCACGAGCGCGATGGCGTGGCGCAGGGTGTCCTGCGTAACGTGCGCAATGTCCTGGCCGTCGATCTTGATGGCGCCGCCCTGGGTGTCGTAGAAGTGCTGCAGCAGCGCGAGCACCGTCGTCTTGCCTGCGCCCGATTTGCCGATCAGCCCCACGCGCTGGCCGGCCTCGATGCGCAGGTCGAAATGGTCGAGGATCGGCTTGCGGTGCGGATACGCGAAGGTCACGCCCTCGAATTCGACGCGGCCGCCCTGGGCCACGAGCTCCTTGGCGTCGTCCCGGTCGGGCATGCCGTGCGGCTCCAGCAGCGTCTGCACGGCCTCGGCGAGGCGTGCCACGTGCTGGGTCACGTCCACGAGCGCCACGGCCAGATCGCGCGTGCCGTGCAGGATCGTGAAGCCGAGCGAGCTGACCAGCACGATGTCGCCCGACGTCGCCTTGCCCTGATCCCACAGCCACAGCGCCCAGCCGAGCAGGCCGGCGGACAGCATGGCCGTGATCACGGCGTGCAGCAGACGCAGCTTTTCGAGATAGAGCAGGCTCGAGCGTCGCGCGTCGAGTTCGGCCTTGACCGTCGAGCCGAAGCGCTTTTGCTCGCGGAACGTCATACCGAAGGCGCGCACGAGCGCCATGTTGCCGATCACGTCGACGAGCTCGCCATCCACCGCGGCCGCTTTCGAGGCGAAGGTGTGGTGGCGCGACGATCCGCGCCCAGCCAGCTTGAAGAGGATCACCGAAAGGATCGCAGAGCAGAGCAGGAGGCCCGCCGCCATCAGCGGGTTCACGACGATGATCATGACGATCGCGCCGGCCACGGCGATGCAGGGCGGCAGCACGTTCCAGGCGGTGGTGTTCTCGGCCGTGTAGACGGCGTTCGACGTCGCCGTGATGCGGCTGGCGAGCGTGCCGGGCTGTTTTTCGGCGTAGTAAGTGGGCGAGTGCCCGCTCAGATACTGAAAGAGATCGCGCCGCAGGTCGCCCGTCACGGCGACGAAGGTGTGCGCTGCGAACCAGCCGCCGACCCGCCAGAGCAGGTTGTCGGCGGCGATCAGGCCGACGAGGATGGCGAACGCGGTCCACAGCGGGCCCGGATGGTGGCGTCCCGCTCCGAGCACGTCGATCAGATGCTTGATGGCGTACTGCGACGCAAGCGCGCAGCCGACGGCCGCGAACACGCTCGCGAGCACGACAGTATGGGCGAACGGATGGCGCTTGATGTAGCGGAAAAGGAACGCGAGCGGGCGCCGCGCATAGCTCGCGAGCTTGGCGTTGTGGGCGTTACGCTGAGCGGGAGTCAGATGTTCCAATTGATCGGGTGGTCGGTCTGACGGAATTTCGTCCGTGCAAGTTCAAGGAAGATAGCGGGCGCTCCGGCGATGAACGGCTTCCGGCGCGCGGCAACGAAGGCGGACTTACCGCATTGTAAACACCCCATGGGCCTGGCGCACCGCCTGTGCCCGGCGGACGCGCATCATATCGCGACACGATAGCGCGGGATACAGATTGGGGACACGTTGTTGCAGTGGAGGTTCAACAGGAATCGTGGATCGTTTTAGAGATAGGTGTTTTAGAGATAGAATTACCGATTGCATTCGGAAAAGCGGTGTGCTTGCTCGCAACACGCTGTCGGCCGGTTGCGGACCCGGAAACGAGCAGGATCGATTCATGCGCACAAGAGCCGCGACAATCGCGCGCAGTTGCTTCCCGCAGCGCAGCACCCAATCTAGAACTCTCTTGGAAAACAATGGGTTGCGGAGTGTTTCCGGTGTGTAACAACGTAAAGACTTTGAAATGATCTAGCCGGTATTTACCCTGGACCGGGATAATGCCGACTCGGACAGCGTAGGGAATTTGACAGCTTCTGTGTCAACGGCCGCGAACCCTGCGCGTTTACCGCCTGAACCGCCGCGTGTGCGCTCTCTTGCCGCTTCACAACTGCGTCGGGTCTGTGTCCGGATTTCCGGCGCGGTTAGCGGTATGGAACGCCTGTAAGGCGCGTGGCGACAAGGAAGCCGCAGCCTGCATAGGTCGATTGTCAAACTTGCAGTCTATTGCCCGATTTATTACGAGGAAGGAGTTCACCACTATGCGAATCGCTCAAATCGCTCCGTTGCACGAGGCGGTTCCTCCCAAGCTGTACGGCGGCACGGAACGGGTGGTCTCCTACCTGACCGAAGCGCTGGTCGAACAGGGCCACGATGTCACGCTGTTCGCCAGCGGCGATTCGATCACCTCGGCAAAGCTCGAAGCGTTCTGGCCGCAGGCACTGCGCCTCGACCCCACGATTCGCGACGTGATGGCTCCGCACATGCTGCTGCTCGAAGAAGTTCGCCGCCGCGCGGACGAGTTCGACGTGCTGCACTTCCACATCGACTACTACCCGTTCTCGCTGTTCCAGCGCCAGCCGGTGCCGTTCGTCACGACCATGCACGGCCGTCTGGACCTGCCGGAACTGCAGCCGGTGTTCAATGCGTTCAACGACGTGCCGGTGGTGTCGATCTCGGACAACCAGCGTATTCCGCTGCAGCAGGCCAACTGGCAGCAGACCGTGTACCACGGCCTGCCGGAAGACGTGCTCACGCCGATTCCGAACGTCGAGCCCGGCTACCTCGCATTCCTCGGCCGCGTTTCGCCGGAGAAGGGTCTTGACCGGGCGATCCGCATCGCCGGCCAGGCGGGCATGAAGCTCAAGGTCGCCGCCAAGATCGACAAGGCCGACCGCGCCTACTACGAAGAAGTCATCAAGCCGCTGATGGCGTTGCCGCATGTCGAGTACATCGGCGAAATTGGCGAGCACGAAAAGCGCGAGTTCCTCGGCAATGCGCATGCCCTGGTGTTCCCGATCGACTGGCCGGAGCCCTTCGGTCTCGTCATGATCGAAGCCATGGCCTGCGGTACGCCGGTCATCGCGTTCAAGCGCGGCTCGGTGCCGGAAGTCATCGAGAACGGCGTGTCGGGCTTCGTCGTCGAGGACGAAATCAGCGCAGTCGCGGCGGTCAAGCGCCTGTCGACGCTACCGCGCGAGAAGGTGCGCGCCGCGTTCGAGGCGCGCTTCTCGTCGAAGGTGATGGCACGCAATTACGTGGCCGTGTACGAAGAACTGCTGCGCCAGAAGCATCGCACCGTGCTGCGCGAAGTCAACGCCGGCTAAGCTACGTACCGAAACTGGACGCGCTGCGGCGCGCCCGGTTTTCCCGCTGTTCCCCAACGCCCCGGTGCAATGCACCGGGGCGTTGTCACATTCGCGGCGGCGGCGGGTGAGGCGCACGCTCAATGTCCCTATAATGGCCGTGCCGTAAAATCCGCAGCGCCCACGAAAGCGTGCTTTGCATGGGACCGGAGTGACGTGCCAAAGCGCGAACTCTGGTCGACAGCGTTGCATGGGACCAGAGTAAGACGCTAAAGCGTCAACTCTGGTCGACAGCTATGCATGGGACCAGAGTAAGACGCTAAAGCGTCAACTCTGGTCGACAGAGGAGAATACCCTTGGCCAGAACCCGACCGACGCCCACGGCCACCGTACCCGGTGCCGGGACGCTTTTCGCGCTGCGCGCGATCGGGCTCGTAATCCTCGCGCGCTGGTTGCACTCCATGGCGCAAATGAACTTCGTCGCCGCGCTCGAAGGCATGGCGTCGTCGCCGGCGGCAAGCCTGAATCTCGTCTTCCTGTTTTTGCTGATCGTGCTGCCGGGCGCCAAGGCGCGCGTCGAGCGGCCGTTTCATCCGCTGCCCCAGTGGCTGCGTCAGGCGCTGCGATTTTTCGGCGTGCTCGGCCTCTTGTTCGCAATCGGCTCGATCGGCGTGTTCGTCTGGACCGCCGGCTGGCGTCGCACCTTCCACGCCGTGGCCGACACCAACGGCTGGCTGGTTGCCGCCCCCGCGCTCTATGCCGCCGTGGTCTGGATCTGCCGGCCGCGCGCGCTCTGGCGCAGCAACTTCGCCGCGCGGCGCTTCGCGATCGGGCGCTTCGCCGTTTCGATCGATGCTGCGACGCGCACGACGGTCGTCTGGCGGGAGAGCCGTAAGGTAGGCCAGTACGATGCCCGCGAGTTGTCGGTGCGCTGGCTCTGCGGTGCGGCGCAGGGCGGGGCCGTTGCGTCCGGGCCCGCGCTCTTGCCCGCGCCGCCGCAGACCGGCGATCCTGCGCCCGCGGGTGGCGTCGCCGAACCGGCTGCTGTTTCGGATGCTGCGCATGCCGCGGATGCCACGGATACCACGGATACCACTGCAACGCTGGGGGCCGGCCAGTCTGCGGCCACGCCTGAGCCGGGCGCGCCCGCTGCGCAGCGGGCGGCATCGGCATCCTCTGCTGCAGCGCCTGCGGGCAAGCCCGCGCGCCGCGCGAAGATCGAGTTGCTCTGGGATTCGCCCGCTGCGGCGGGCCATAACCGTCAGACTGTGTTTCGCGTGGGGCTCGCCTCCGAAGGCGACCGCACCGCTGCACGCGCCCTCGACACCGCGCTCAGGCAGGTCTGACGGCCCGTGGCCCGGCCGCGTTGCGCGACGTCCGCGTTCTCGCCGCTTTACCATTGCTTGCCGTTCCTGTCGTCCACCGGAAGGAGTTGCAATGCTGATACGCTGGTTGCTCGCCGCCGTTCATTTGCTCGCCTTCGGCTTTGCGCTCGCTTCGATCCTGCGGCGCACGCGCGGCCTGCGCCGCTGCACGTCGACCGAAGACCTGCCGATGATCTTCAGCGCCGACAACGGCTGGGGCGGCTCGGCGGTCGTCCTGATCTTGACTGGCGCAATGCGTGCGTTCGGCGGTTTCGAGAAGGGCGCTGAGTACTACATCCATGAGCCGCTCTTTCTCGTAAAGATGGCCGCGCTCGTGCTGATCCTTCTGCTCGAAATCGCACCCATGATGGCGCTGCTGCGCTGGAGGCTCGCCGTGCGGCGCGGCGACGTGCCGGATCTCACCGGCGCGGCGAAATACGCGCTTATCGGCAGATGGCAGACGCTCATGCTTGTCGTGATGGTATTCGCGGCCACGGGCATGGCGCGCGGCATCGGTCTAGATCCTTCGATTGTTTGATTCGGATTGCTGACAGTGAAACGCGCCGACCGGATGTTTCGCGCAATGCCGAAGCCCAAAGCAAAAGGCCTCGTTGCTTTCGCAACGAGGCCTTTATTCTTCGGTGCTTGTCGTTACCAACACCAGGAATTCTGGTGGGTAGTACTGGGATCGAACCAGTGACCCCTGCCGTGTGAAGGCAGTGCTCTACCGCTGAGCTAACCACCCGAAGAGACTGAGATTATGCAGGGTGTTTTCGATCTTGTAAAGCCCTTTTTAAGCATTTTGCGCATCGGCCGCATTGGCTTCGGCGGGAGCCGGCTCGGTGCGCCAAACCGACGTCCCCTTGATCGCCTTGTCGAGACCGTCGAGCACGGCATTGTGTTCGGCGATTTCTTCGTCGCTCGCCATGATCACCGGCAGATCGATCGACTCGAGCTGGATGCGCGGCGCGGCGGCCGCACCGGGCGCGGCGTGCTCGCCCAGCATGTCGATGACGAGGCTTTCCTGGCCGCGCGTCATCGCGAGGTACACCTCGGCGAGCAGTTCCGAGTCGAGCAGCGCGCCGTGCAGCGTGCGGTGCGCGTTGCTGATGCCGAAGCGGTCGCACAGGGCGTCGAGCGAGTTGCGCTTGCCCGGGAAGATCTGCTTGGCCTGCACGAGCGTGTCGATCACCTCGCCACAGTGCTCCTTGAATCCCGGCTTGCCGAGTAGCGCGAGTTCGGCGTCGAGAAAGCCGATGTCGAACGGCGCGTTGTGGATGATGATGTCCGCGCCGCGAATGAAGTCGAGGATCTCGTCCGCGACTTCGGCGAACTTCGGCTTGTCGGAGAGGAACTCGGTCGTGAGGCCGTGCACGGCGAGTGCGCCCGGGTCGCTGTCACGCTCCGGGTTCACGTAGAAGTGCAGGTTGTTGCCGGTGAGCCGGCGGTTCACCAGCTCGACGCAGCCGATTTCGATGATGCGGTCGCCCGTGCGGGCGTTCAGGCCGGTGGTTTCGGTATCGAGAATGATCTGGCGCATGTCTTGTAAGGCGTGAAAGCGTGAGGCCGCCGCGAAGCGGTCCTGGAAAGCAGCGGTCTCAGAGTTCCGCGAGGGTGGCGACGCCGCGGTTCGCGAGCGCGTCGGCGCGCTCGTTCTCCGGGTGGCCGGCGTGACCCTTCACCCAGCGCCACTCGATCTCGTGCTGGGCGACGAGCGAGTCCAGACGCTTCCAGAGGTCGTCGTTCTTGACCGGCGTTTTAGCGGCCGTCATCCAGTTCTTCTTCTTCCAGCCGTGAATCCACTCGCTGATGCCTTTTTGCACGTACTGCGAGTCGGTATGCACGATCACCTTGCACGGGCGCTTGAGCGCGTCGAGTGCGGCGATCACCGCCATCAGCTCCATGCGGTTGTTGGTCGTGCCGGCCTCGCCGCCGAACAGTTCCTTTTCCTGCGCGCCGAAGCGCAGCAGCGCGCCCCAGCCGCCGGGGCCGGGGTTGCCCTTGCAGGCGCCGTCCGTGAAGATTTCGACGAAGTCGGGTGTGCTCATGAGTCCTTGTTGCGTGTTGGGGAGGGGGTGGTCGCCGCGGGCTTCAGGCTCGCGGCCAGCACCGGCTTCTTGACCTTCAATGGGCCGACGAGGCGCATGCCGCGCACGCGCTTGATCGCCGTCACCATATAGATAGCGCCGAAAATCGGCCACCAGCGGTCGCCGGCGGCTTCCATGAAGCCGTAGCGGCCGAGCCACTGGTCCGTCGCGAGCGGCGGACGATAGCAGCCGAAGCGCCCGCGTTCAAGCTCGAAGCCCAGCAGCTTGATCCAGTCTTTCAGACGCGTGAACGCGATCAGGTCCTGGCGCGCGGGCAGGAACGGATGGCCGGTCAGCTTGCCGACCGACTGGCGCGCACCCCACAGTGAAAGCGAGTTGAACCCGACGATCAGCAGCTGCCCTTCGGGCATCAGCACACGTTCGGCTTCGCGCAGCAGACGGTGCGGGTCGCTCGTGAATTCGAGCGTGTGCGGCATCACGATGAGGTCGACGCTCTGCGCCTCGAACGGCAGATCGAGAAAGTCGCACCAGACAGTGCTGCGGCCCGCGGGCGCGTGAAGCAACGAACCGCCGCCCGCAGCCGGCGTGCGGTCCGCTGTTGCGCCGCCTGCCTCGGGCGGAGTTTGCCCGCCGTTCGGGTGGGAATGGGCCGACGCGCCGGGTACGGAGTAGGGTGCGCTTGCAGCACTGGCGGCGTCGAGCACGAGGCCGCGGCACGACATGCGGTTCTCGCGCAGGGCGTCGAGCTGCGGCAGGCCGAGCTGCAGCGCATGGTAGCCGAATATGTTCGACACCACGCGGTCGAGCTGCTCCTGCTCCCAGCCGAGCACATACCTGCCAGCGGGCGAGGCGGTCCAGGCGGGCCAGTCTATAATCAATCGGTCAGACATGTCGAAGAATACGTCGCCCCATGAAGAATCCGCTTGAGTACGCGCGTTCGAGCGATGCGTGCGCCTACGAGTACGTACCGGTTCCGGCTTTTGAAGACAATTACATCTGGGTCGTTTCGGACGGCCGGAATGCCGTTGCCGTCGATCCGGGCGACGCCGCTCCGGTTCGCGCGTACCTCGCGATGCGCGGCTGGCGGCTCGTCGCTATTTTACTCACCCATCACCACAACGACCATGTCGGCGGTGTGGCCGACCTGCTCGCCGACGCACGCGTGCCCGTCTACGGCCCGGCCGGCGAGGCGCTCGGCTCGCTCGATGGATTCGTCACGCGCGTGAAGGGTGGCGACGCCGTCCATCTGGATGCACCAGCGCTCGACCTGACGGTGATCGATGTGCCTGGCCATACGCGTGGCCATATTGCGTATTTCCAGGCGGCCGATGCCACCTGCACACCTCACGTGTTCTGCGGCGACACGCTCTTTGCCTGCGGCTGCGGTCGCCTCTTCGAGGGTACGCCCGCGCAGATGCTCGACTCGCTCGACGCACTCGCGGCGCTGCCCGGCAATACCCATGTGCATTGCGCACACGAGTACACGTTGTCGAACATTCGCTTCGCGCTCGCCTGCGATCCCGAAAACGGCGATCTGCGCGACTGGAGCCGCGAGGCGGCGGCGCTGCGCGAGCGCGGCGTGCCGACTCTGCCTACGACGATCGCGCACGAGCGCGCCGTCAATCCTTTCCTGCGCGCGGGCGATGCGGCGGTGCAAGCCGCGCTCTCAGAGGCGCTGCACGAATCGGTGCCGGACCGGCTGGCGGCTTTCGCAATGATGCGTGAATGGAAGAATCGGTTCCGCTGACCCAGCCGGGCCAGGGGGCATGCTCAACCCAATCGTATGGAATCACGCCCAAGCTGCGGATTTCATGGCTTTTTTTCCATTAATTCCGATTGACGGAAACCGGCACGTTCCGTACTATCGGCTGCAAATTCCAGCCATGCGGATGTAGATTTTCATGCGATTCATAATCAGTGCGCTGCTGGTCCTCATGCTCGCCGCCTGTGCGAGCGGGGGACCGTCTGCGAGTTCTCAAGCACCGGCCAACGCCCAGGCCAACGCCGACCTCATTCGTAAGACCTCCGCTGCGAAAGAAACCATTAACGTCGATCAAGGCTCCGTCGATCAGTTGACGAGCCCCGACGCCGACCTCTGGGGACGCATTCGCCGCGGCTTCCAGATGCCCGACCTGCAGAGCGACCTCGTCGACATGAACGCCAACTGGTACGCCCAGCGGCCGGACTACGTCGCGCGCATGACCGAGCGTTCGCAGAAGTACCTCTATCACATCGTCGAAGAGCTCGAGGCGCGTCACATGCCTACCGAGCTCGCGCTGCTGCCGTTCATCGAGTCCGCCTATAACCCGCAGGCGCTGTCGGTCGCGAAGGCCGCCGGCATGTGGCAGTTCGTGCCGGGCACGGGGCGCACCTACAACCTCAAGCAGAACATGTGGCAGGACGAGCGCCGCGACGTGCTGGCCTCCACCAGCGCCGCGCTCGACTATCTCTCGCGCCTGCACGACATGTTCGGCGACTGGTATCTCGCGCTGGCCGCCTACAACTGGGGCGAGGGCAACGTGCAGCGCGCCATCGCGCGCAACGAGGCGGCGGGCCTGCCGACCGACTATCAAAGCTTGCGCATGCCCAGCGAAACACGTAACTACGTGCCGAAGCTTCAGGCGGTCAAGAACATCGTGATGAACCCGCAGCAGTACGGGCTCACGCTGCCATCCATTCCGAACCACCCGTATTTCGTCACGGTCACGACCTCGCACGACATCGACGTGGACGTCGCCGCCAAGCTCGCGAACATGACGACCGACGAGTTCCGCTCGCTCAACCCGTCGTTCAAGAAGCCCGTGATTCTTGGCGCGACCGACCCGCAGATCCTGCTGCCGTTCGACAACGCGAGCGCGTTCGAGCGCAACCTGAAGGCCTATTCCGGTCAGCTTTCGTCGTGGACCGTCTACACGACCGACTCGCGCACCACGCCTGCGGCGATCGCGCAGAAGATCGGCGTGGACGCCGATACGCTGATGTCGGTAAACAAGATTCCGGCGGGCATGCGCCTGAAGGCGGGCTCGACGCTCGTGGTGCCGCGCACCGACGACGGCGACGACGAGGACATCAGCGCCGACGTGGCGGAAAGCGCCGTGCTGGCCATGGAGCCGGACGTACCCGACACGCGCAAGATGCTGATCCGCGTACGCCGCAAGCAGTCGATGGAAGCCGTGGCGAGCCGCTATGGCGTGTCGCTCGGCCAGTTGAAGGCGTGGAACAAGACCCGCCGCGACTACGTCGCGCCCGGCCAGGTGCTGGTTTTGCACGTACCGGTCAACAAGGCGATGCCGAGCGAGCCGGGACCGGAGCGTCTGGCAACGAACGTTTCTGGTGGTGGAGTGCAGCGAATTGGCACCCGCGTTGCAGACACCGGGTCGAAGTCGCGATACGATAAGAAGCACGGTCGCGCGCGCACCGAGGTCGTCAAGGTTTCCGAACCTGTCAAGGCGAGGACGGTCAGCGCTGCGCCCAGCAAGGCGTCGAAGGGTACGGCGAGCCGCCCGAAGGCCGACACCCACACGCAGAAACACCATACAAAATAGCGGCTGGCGAAGGGTGCTCAAACATGCGTTGCGGGGGCAGCGCATGGTATTTCGCTCCGATCACTTTTCCGTTTTTGTTGTGTTTGACGCCGTCACCCCGCCAGGTGGCGGCGTTTTCATTGGCGGGTCCCAAACATAAAGGGCGTGATTCAGTGCGGCGCCGTGCGGGCGACGCTTGCCGCTGCGCCCCCGCCCGCTATAGTGGAAAGGGCCATGCACCGGGCCGCGAGCACGCTCCCCGTCGCCAGCGTCATCCTGAAATTTGAAGGAAAGGTGACTTTCGCGCTATAATTTCAAGGTTTGAGCTTATCAACCCGCACCCTAGCGCCTACCTCCTCCCATCCGTTCATCCGCCGCCCGCGCTTCATCGTCAACTGGCCGGCTGCCGCCCGATCCTGCGTCACAAACGCGCGCTCGTGGCCCGGCGCCACAACGGTCGACCGCACGAAGAGTCGCGCAAGCGAGCGAGCCGCGCGCGCATCCTGATCCTCACGGAAAGGGGTGCCGACGCCGCAGCCGCTCCCACAGGTCGCAAGATCGCAACGTCGGATAACAGGTCGGCACAGGGTGCTCCCCCAAGGAGTCTCCCGTGTTGCCGTCATTCTCTCCCGCTCTGCTCGCGCTCGCCGACGGCACGGTCTTTCGTGGTTACTCGATCGGCGCGCCGGGTCATACGATCGGTGAAGTCGTGTTTAACACGGCCATCACCGGTTATCAGGAAATCCTGACTGACCCGAGCTACGCTCGCCAGATCGTCACCCTCACGTATCCGCATATCGGCAACGTCGGCGTCAACGCCGAAGACGTCGAAGCCACGAAAGTCCATGCCGCCGGTCTGATCATCCGCGACCTGCCTGTGCTCGCCTCGAACTTCCGCATGGAGCGCACGCTCGGCCAGTATCTGAAGGACGAAGGCGTAGTCGCCATCGCCGGCATCGATACGCGCAAGCTCACGCGTATCCTGCGCGACAAGGGCGCGCAGAACGGCGCGATCCTCGCAGGCTCCGACGACGAAGCGAAGGCCATCGAACTCGCGCGCTCGTTCCCGGGCCTCGCGGGCATGGACCTCGCGAAGGTCGTCTCGACCGGCAAGCCGTACAAGTGGAACACCACCGAATGGCGTCTGGGTGAAGGCTACCGCACGCAATCGGCGCCGAAGTACAAGGTCGTGGCGTTCGATTACGGCGTGAAGCAGAACATCCTGCGCATGCTGGCCGAGCGCGGCTGCGACGTCACGGTGCTGCCGGCGCAAGCGACGGCTGAAGATGCCTTCGCACTGAACCCGGACGGCGTGTTCCTTTCGAACGGCCCCGGCGACCCGGAACCCTGCGACTACGCGATCAAGGCGACGCAAGCCTTCATCGAGCGCGGCATCCCGACCTTCGGCATCTGCCTCGGCCACCAGATCATGGGCCTCGCCGTGGGCGCGAAGACCATGAAGATGAAAACGGGCCACCACGGCGCGAACCATCCGGTGAAGGATCTGGCCGACGGTCGTGTCGTCATCACGTCGCAGAACCACGGCTTCGCGGTGGACGCCGCGACGCTCCCCGCGAACACGCGCGTCACGCACGTTTCGCTGTTCGACGGCACGCTGCAAGGCTTCGAGCTGACCGACAAGCCCGCGTTCTGCTTCCAGGGCCACCCGGAAGCGTCGCCGGGCCCGCAGGACATCGGCTATCTGTTCGACCGCTTCACGGCGCTGATGGACAAGGCCAAGGCGGCGTAAGCGCCGCATCGAGCGCAAAAGCAGAGCAGGGTGCGCAGCGAGCCGGTTCGAAGAACGACGGCCCACGCGCGCACCCGGGCGGCAAGCTGAGTCACCCGCGAGCCGCCAGACGTAAAAGACACAGGAATATTTAGCGAGAGCGTTATGCCCAAGCGGACAGACATCAAGAGCATTCTCATCATCGGCGCGGGTCCGATCATCATCGGCCAGGCGTGCGAGTTCGACTATTCGGGCGCGCAGGCATGCAAGGCGCTGCGTGAAGAAGGCTACAAGGTCATCCTCGTCAACAGCAATCCGGCGACGATCATGACCGACCCGAACACGGCCGACGTCACGTACATCGAGCCGATCACGTGGGAAGTGGTGGAGCGCATCATCGAGAAGGAGCGCCCGGACGCGATCCTGCCGACGATGGGCGGCCAGACCGCGCTGAACTGCGCGCTCGACCTGCACCACCACGGCGTGCTTGCGAAGTACAACGTCGAGCTGATCGGCGCGTCGCCGGAAGCCATCGACAAGGCCGAAGACCGCCAGAAGTTCAAGGACGCGATGACGAAGATCGGCCTTGGTTCGGCGAAGTCGGGCGTCGCGCACTCGATGGAAGAGGCGATCAAGGTGCAAGGCGAAATCGCCGAAGCCACCGGCTCGGGCGGCTACCCCGTCGTGATCCGTCCGTCGTTCACGCTCGGCGGTTCCGGCGGCGGCATTGCCTACAACCGTGAAGAGTTCGAAGAGATCTGCAAGCGCGGCCTCGACCTCTCGCCCACGCGCGAACTGCTGATCGAAGAATCGCTGCTCGGCTGGAAGGAATACGAGATGGAAGTGGTCCGCGACAAGGCGGACAACTGCATCATCGTCTGCTCGATCGAAAACCTCGACCCGATGGGCATCCACACCGGCGACTCGATCACGGTCGCGCCGGCGCAAACGCTCACTGACAAGGAATACCAGATCCTGCGCGACGCCTCGCTGGCGGTCCTGCGCGAGATCGGCGTGGATACGGGCGGCTCGAACGTCCAGTTCTCGATCGACCCGCGCACGGGCCGCATGATCGTGATCGAAATGAACCCGCGCGTGTCGCGTTCGTCGGCGCTGGCTTCGAAGGCCACGGGCTTCCCGATCGCCAAGGTCGCGGCCAAGCTGGCCGTGGGCTATACGCTCGACGAGCTCAAGAACGAAATCACGGGCGGTCAGACGCCGGCTTCGTTCGAGCCGACCATCGACTACGTCGTCACGAAGATTCCGCGTTTCGCGTTCGAGAAGTTCCGCGAAGCCGACCCGCGCCTCACCACGCAGATGAAGTCGGTGGGCGAAGTCATGGCGATCGGCCGCACGTTCCAGGAGTCGTTCCAGAAGGCGCTGCGCGGCCTCGAAGTCGGCGTCGACGGTCTGGACGAAAAGACCACGAGCCGCGACGAGATCATCCGCGAGATCGGCGAAGCCGGTCCGGACCGCATCTGGTACGTGGGCGACGCGTTCCGCGTGGGCATGACGCGCGAAGAGATCTTCGAAGAGACCGCGATCGACCCATGGTTCCTCGCGCAGATCGAAGAGATCGTCAAGAAGGAAGAGGCATGCAAGGGCCGCACGCTCGAAAGTCTCTCGAAGGACGAGCTGCGTTACCTCAAGCAAAGCGGTTTCTCGGATCGCCGTCTCGCGAAGCTGCTGGGCAGCAACGCCACGGACGTGCGCAAGCGTCGTATCGAGCTGAACGTGCGGCCGGTCTACAAGCGCGTTGACACCTGCGCGGCCGAGTTCGCCACGAAAACCGCCTACATGTACTCGACCTATGAGGAAGAGTGCGAGGCCAACCCGACGACCAGCAAGAAGATCATGGTGCTGGGCGGCGGCCCGAACCGGATCGGCCAAGGTATCGAGTTCGACTACTGCTGCGTGCACGCCGCGCTCGCGATGCGCGAAGACGGCTACGAAACGATCATGGTCAACTGCAACCCCGAGACCGTTTCGACCGACTACGACACGTCCGACCGTCTGTACTTCGAGCCGCTCACGCTCGAAGACGTGCTCGAAGTCGTGGACCTGGAAAAGCCGGTTGGCGTGATCGTGCAGTACGGCGGCCAGACGCCGCTGAAGCTCGCGCTCGACCTCGAGGCGAACGGCGTGCCCATCGTCGGCACGTCGCCGGACATGATCGACGCCGCGGAGGACCGCGAGCGCTTCCAGAAGCTGCTGCAGGACCTGAACCTGCGCCAGCCGCCGAACCGCACGGCACGCGCCGAAGACGAAGCGCTCAAGCTCGCCGACGAAATCGGCTACCCGCTCGTCGTGCGTCCGTCGTACGTGCTGGGCGGCCGCGCCATGGAAATCGTCCACGAGCCGCGCGACCTCGAGCGCTACATGCGCGAGGCTGTGAAGGTGTCGAACGACTCGCCGGTGCTGCTCGACCGCTTCCTGAACGACGCGATCGAATGCGATGTGGATTGCATCTCCGATGGCACGGACGTGTTCATCGGCGGCGTCATGGAACACATCGAACAGGCAGGCGTGCACTCGGGCGACTCGGCCTGCTCGCTGCCGCCGTACTCGCTGTCGCAGGAAACGGTCGCCGAACTGAAGCGTCAAACTGCCGCGATGGCCAAGGCGCTGAACGTGGTCGGCCTGATGAACGTGCAGTTCGCAATCCAGCAAGTGCCGCAGGATGACGGTTCGAAGAAGGACATCATCTACGTGCTGGAAGTGAACCCGCGCGCTTCGCGTACCGTGCCATACGTCTCGAAGGCGACCAGCCTGCCGCTCGCGAAGATCGCGGCGCGCGCGATGGTCGGCCAGAAGCTGGCGGAGCAGGGCGTGACGAAGGAAGTCGTGCCGCCGTACTTCAGCGTGAAGGAAGCGGTGTTCCCGTTCATCAAGTTCCCGACCGTCGACCCGGTGCTCGGACCGGAAATGCGTTCCACGGGCGAAGTGATGGGCGTGGGCAAGACCTTCGGTGAAGCGCTCTTCAAGTCGCAGCTCGCAGCGGGCTCGCGCCTGCCGGAGTCGGGCACCGTCTTCATCACCGTGATGGACGCCGACAAGCCCAAGGCTGTCGAAGTCGCGCGCATGCTGCACGAACTCGGCTACCCGATCGTCGCCACGCGCGGCACCGCTGCCGCGATCGAGGCGGCCGGTGTGCCGGTGAAGGTCGTGAACAAGGTGAAGGACGGCCGTCCGCACATCGTCGACATGATCAAGAATGGCGAGATTTCGCTCGTGTTCACGACGGTCGACGAAACCCGCTCCGCGATCGCCGATTCGCGTTCGATCCGCATGAGCGCGCAGGCCAACAAGGTCACGTACTACACGACGATGTCGGGCGCCCGTGCGGCCGTCGAGGGTCTGCGCTACCTGAAGAACCTGGAAGTCTATGATTTACAAGGCCTCCATGCTCGCCTAAACTAAGGCTTCCATTGTCTGTCTAACGTTCGACGAGGCAGGCTACAAAAGCTGAATGTGCCGCGGTTAAGCGGCGTCCCAACAGGGTTTCAGGCTGCGCCAGACCGCGCAGCCGCCCTCGCGGGATGCACTTAACCGCGGAATTTTTTTATGGCCGCAACGTGCGCGACAAGCGTGCGTGGCGCGGTCTCCTTTAGGCCCTTTTGGGCCGTACGAGTTGTTTATGAGCACGATTCCCTTGACCAAGCGCGGTGCAGACCAACTCCGCGGAGAGTTGCAGCGCCTCAAGTCCGTCGAGCGTCCGGCGGTCATCAATTCGATCGCGGAAGCGCGCGCGCAGGGCGATCTGTCGGAAAACGCGGAATACGACGCCGCAAAGGAAAAGCAGGGCTTCATCGAAGGCCGCATCGCCGAGATCGAGTCGAAACTGGCGGCCGCGCAGATCATCGACCCGGCCACGCTCGAAGCAGACGGCCGCGTGGTGTTCGGCTCGACCGTGGATCTCGAAGACCTCGATTCGGGCAAGACGGTGACCTACCAGATCGTCGGCGACGATGAAGCCGATCTCGAGCACGGCCTGATCTCGGTCAGCTCGCCCATCGCCCGTGCGCTGATCGGCAAGTCCGAAGGCGACGTCGCCGAAGTGCAGGCCCCCGGCGGCGTGCGCGAATACGAGGTCATCGAGGTCCGCTACGTCTGAGGGCGCGTCGACGTGAGTACTGCAAGCCACGTGGGTTCCGCCACTCCCGTTTCGCTCGTTGCGCACCGCCTCTTCGGGCTGCTCGCCATGCTGTGGGTCGGCAGTCAGCTGACCATCGGCTATGCGGTCGCCCCCGTCCTGTTCGCGTCGCTCGACAGGCCGGTGGCGGGCGAACTCGCCGCGCAGCTGTTTCGCCTCGAAGGTCTGATCGGCGTGGTGTGCGGGCTGCTGCTGCTCGGGCTCTCGAGCGTGCTCGTGCGCCGCGGCGCGTTGGGCTATCGCCGGCTGCGCTGGATTCTGGCCGCCATGCTGCTGTGCGTGCTGATCGGCTATTTCGCGCTGCAGCCGTTCATGAACGCGTTGCGCGTTCAGGCGATGAGCGCGGGCATGGACGTGGCCAGTTCGCCGTATGCGAGCCGCTTCGGCTTGCTGCACGGCGTGTCGAGCCTGTTCTATCTCGTGCAGAGCCTGCTGGGTGCGTGGCTCGTTTGGCTGCTGCCTTCGGCACACGGCACGCTGGGGCAGCGCATGGAAAGCGCGCCGCGCTGAAAGTGGCCTGAAGCCGGTTCAGGCGTAAAAAAAGCGCGGCTCGAAGGCCGCGCTTTTTACTTCGAACCCTGGTGGGCCCGCTTGGAGCTGGTTTGGCGTTTCTTGGCGCGCTTGATGTTGCCGCCTTGCGTGACGCGCTCGTTGCCCTTGACCGTCACCTTTTGCGCCTTCGGCTTGCGCATGGGGTTCTCGCTGGCCTTGACGACCTTGACGGTGCGCGGCGCGGCGCCGCGCTTGCCCGCTTCACGAGCGCTCGGTACGTCGGCGGCCGGGCGCGACACGGTGCCGCGGGCGCCGGCGCGCGCGGTCGTGGCCTTCGCCTTGGCTTCTTCGGGCTTGTAGATGACGAGCAGCTTGCCGATGTGCTGGATCGGGGCGGCGCTCAGGCGGTCGCAGATCTCTTCGTAGATCGCGAGGCGCTCTTCGCGCTCGTCGCCGAACACGCGCACCTTGATGAGCTGGTGCGCAATAAGGTGAACCTTGATTTCCTTGAGGACGGCGTCGGTCAGTCCCTCGGCGCCGATGAGCACGACCGGTTTGAGCGCATGAGCCTGGGAGCGCAGCTCGGAGCGCTGTTCGGCGGAAAGAGTGAGGGCGGGCATGGGATGTGGCAGACTCGACTAAAATGACGGCGCCGCGCGGGTCGACAGGCGTGAATTGACAACCTGGGCAGACGTGGATTGCGGTCCGCGAAAAGCGGGCCGCCAGCGGGCAGAGCGCGTCGGAACTACGGAAAACCGTGGGGAGCGGCAGGGCGCGGGCAAAAAACGCCGGCGGAGCAACAAACATCCGGCCAGGCGGGCCGCGACGGCCGCACGAATAAAACGCGTATTATCCGCTAAAAGCGCGGAATCACGCAGCAAGAGTTCATCTTTAATGGCAAAAAATCGCTTCAACCAGTCGTGGCTGCACGACCATATCAACGATCCGTACGTGAAAATGGCACAGCGGGAGGGCTATCGTGCCCGCGCTGCCTACAAGCTGAAGGAAATCGACGAGCAGGACAAGCTGATCCGCCCCGGCATGGTGATCGTGGACCTGGGCGCGGCGCCCGGCAGCTGGAGCCAGTACGCTCGCAACAAGCTCGCGCAAGGCACGAAGCGCGACGACCAGCGGCAGGGTGGGATCGACGGCACGATCATTGCGCTCGATCTCCTTCCGATGGAACCCGTCTCAGACGTGCAGTTCCTGCAGGGCGACTTTCGCGACGACGACGTGCTCGCGCAACTGGAAGAATTGGTGGGCGGCCGCCCGGTCGACCTTGTAATTTCGGACATGGCGCCCAATCTCTCGGGGGTCGCGTCGGCAGACGCGGCACGCATCGAGCACGTGTGCGACCTCGCGCTCGAGTTTTCGCAGAATCATCTGAAACCCGATGGAGCCCTTTTAGTCAAATGCTTCCACGGCAGCGGTTACAGTCAGATCGTCGAGAAGTTCAAGCAGCAGTTCAAGGTCGTGGCGGCACGCAAACCGAAGGCTTCGCGTGATAAATCGTCCGAAACGTTTATTTTGGGTAAACATCTGAAGCGTCCCTGTTAAACGGGGCATGATTGCCGTGCAAATGGCGCAATCTGGTCGCAAAATGACCCCGAGAGGCGGTCAGGACAAGGCGCTCGGGCTATTCCTGCGGTAGCGAAACGTTATGGCAGGGGTCCGTGTACTGGATTAGAATGCTTTGGTGGTGTCGCAGTCGCAAGGCAAATGTAGGCGCCCATCTATGAGTGAAGGAGTGGTGCTTTGAACAACAACATGTTTTCGAAGGCAGCAGTGTGGCTGGTAATCGCACTGGTGCTGTTTACGGTGTTCAAGCAGTTCGACAAGCCCCGTGTCCAGGAAGGCGTTTCCTATTCGCAGTTCATGGACGACGCGAAGAACGGCAAGGTCAAGAGCGTCGTGGTGCAGGGGCGGAACCTCACGGTCACTCCGGCTGATGGCCAGAAATACCAGATCGTCTCCCTAGGCGACATCTGGATGGTCGGCGACCTGATGAAATATGGCGTGCAGGTGAGCGGCAAGGCTGACGAAGAGCCGAACGCGCTCGTTTCCGCGCTGTACTACCTCGGGCCGACCATACTCATCATCGTGTTCTGGTTCTACATGATGAGACAGATGCAGGGGGGCGGCAAAGGCGGGGCGTTCTCCTTTGGTAAATCGCGCGCCCGCCTGATCGACGAGAACAACAATGCGGTCAACTTCTCCGACGTCGCGGGCTGCGACGAAGCGAAGGAAGAAGTGTCCGAGCTCGTCGACTTCCTGCGCGATCCGCAAAAATTCCAGAAGCTGGGTGGACGCATTCCGCGCGGGGTGCTGCTCGTTGGCCCTCCGGGCACGGGTAAGACGCTGCTGGCGCGCGCCATTGCCGGCGAAGCGAAGGTGCCGTTCTTCAGCATCTCGGGTTCGGACTTCGTCGAAATGTTCGTCGGCGTGGGCGCGGCCCGCGTGCGCGACATGTTCGAGCAGGCCAAGAAGCATGCACCGTGTATCGTGTTCATCGACGAAATCGACGCGGTCGGCCGCCATCGTGGCGCCGGCATGGGCGGCGGCAACGACGAGCGTGAGCAGACGCTGAACCAGATGCTGGTCGAGATGGACGGCTTCGAGGCGAACTCGGGCGTCATCGTGATCGCGGCAACCAACCGTTCGGACGTGCTGGACAAGGCGCTGCTGCGTCCGGGCCGTTTCGACCGCCAGGTCTACGTGGGCCTGCCGGACATCCGCGGCCGCGAACAGATCATGAAGGTGCACCTGCGCAAGGTGCCGATCGCCAACGACGTGGATGCAGCGGTCATTGCACGCGGCACGCCGGGCTTCTCGGGCGCCGACCTCGCGAACCTCGTGAACGAAGCCGCGCTGTTCGCGGCGCGCCGCGGCAAGCGCATTGTCGAAATGCAGGACTTCGAAGACGCGAAGGACAAGATCTTCATGGGTCCGGAGCGCAAGTCGGCGGTGATCCGCGAAGAAGCGAAGCGCGCCACGGCGTACCACGAGTCGGGTCACGCGGTGATCGCGAAGCTGCTGCCGAAGGCGGACCCGGTGCACAAGGTCACGATCATCCCGCGCGGTCGCGCGCTGGGCGTGACGTGGCAGTTGCCCGAGCACGACAACGAAACGTACTCGAAGGACTATCTGCTGGATCGTCTGGCCATTCTGTTCGGTGGCCGTGTGGCGGAAGAGCTGTTCATGAACCTGATCAGCACGGGCGCCTCGGACGACTTCAACAAGGCCACGCAAACCGCTCGCGCCATGGTCACGCGCTTCGGCATGACCGACGCGCTCGGAACGATGGTCTACGCCGACGACGACAACGACGGTGGCCCGTTCGGCAAGGGCTTCACGCGTGCGATCTCGGAAGCGACGCAGCAGAAAGTCGATGCGGAAATCCGCCGCGTGCTCGACGAGCAGTACAACCTCGCGAAGCGCTTGCTCGACGAGAACCGCGACAAGGTCGAAGCCATGACCGCGGCCCTCATGGAGTGGGAAACGATCGACGCCGACCAGATCAACGACATCATGGCCGGGCGTCCGCCGCGCTCGCCGAAGAGCACGCCGTCGCCGGGCGACGCGTCGTCGGGCGGCAGCACGGGCACTGAGGTCAAGCCCGGTAGCGCCACCGCACCGGCGTGATCCTTATCGAGTAAAGTTGCGGGCCGGTGTGATGTTCACATCGGCCCGTTTTGCATTTCTGGCGTGCCGCTGTGGCGCCGCATCTCGTTACACATCTGACGTTTTCTGACGTGCCCAACATCTCCTCGCAAGGTAGTCTCCCACCTGAACCGCTCGCGTGCGGTCGTTTCACGCTGACGTTCGAGCGTCCGCTCGTCATGGGCATCCTCAACACCACACCCGACTCGTTTTCCGACGGCGGTCGCTATATCGCTTTCGGCGACGCCTTGCGCCGCGCCGAGCAGATGATGCTAGACGGCGCCGATATCATCGACATCGGCGGCGAATCGACGCGCCCGGGTGCGCCGCCTGTGCCGCTCGACGAGGAACTCGAACGCGTGATTCCGCTGGTGGAAAAGCTCAAGGGCGCGAACGTGCCGCTGTCGATCGACACGTACAAGCCCGAGGTCATGCGCGCGGCGCTCGCGGCAGGCGCAGACATGATCAACGACATCTGGGGTTTCCGGATGCCCGGCGCGATCGAGGCCGTGCGCGCGAGCAACTGCGGGCTGTGCGTGATGCACATGCTCGGCGAGCCGCAGACGATGCAGCTGGGCGAGCCCGACTACGTGAATGTTGTGCGCGAGGTGCGCGAGTTTCTTGCCCAGCGTTGCGCCGAACTCGAAGCGGCAGGCGTGGCGAAGGCGCGCATCAGCGTTGACCCGGGCTTCGGCTTCGGCAAGTCGGTGGTCGAGCACAATTACGCGCTGCTCGCGCACCTGCCCGAGACGGCGCCAGAGGTTGCGGCAGGCCTCGCACCGTATCCGATCCTGGCCGGCATGTCGCGCAAGTCGATGCTCGGCGCGCTCGTGAACCGGCCCGCGCCCGAACGCGTGGCGGCGAGCGTGGGGGCGGCCGTGTGCGCGGCAGAGCGCGGTGCGGCGATCATTCGCGTGCACGACGTGGCGCCCACCGTGGACGCGCTCAAAGTCTGGGCGGCGATGCGCGACGCGATGTCCGCCGCTACGTCGGCTACACAAGGCTGAGCGTTTGCCCGGCGCAACGCTGACCGGCGCGAAGTGCGCCGGAGCGGCTCCGGGCGCCACAATACAGGACAAAGCAGCACCAAACCGAGGGGTAGAAAGATGGGACGTCGTTATTTCGGAACTGATGGAGTGCGTGGCAAGGTCGGCGAGGCGCCGATCACGCCCGATTTCGTGCTTCGGCTAGGCTATGCCGCGGGCAAGGTGCTCGCGGGGTCGGCAGCGGCATCCGGGCCGCGCCCGTCCGTGCTGATCGGCAAGGACACGCGTATTTCGGGCTATATGCTCGAAGCCTCCCTGGAAGCGGGGCTCTCGGCTGCGGGCATCGACGTGATGCTGGCCGGGCCAATGACGACGCCAGGCATCGCCTATCTCACGCGTGCGCTGCGGCTGGCCGCGGGTGTCGTGATCAGCGCGTCGCACAATCCCTACTACGACAACGGCATCAAGTTCTTCTCCGCCGACGGCAACAAGCTCCCCGACGAAGTGGAGACGCTGATCGAGGAGCAGCTCGAGCAGCCGCTCGCCTGCGCGCCGTCCGAACAGCTTGGCCGCGCACGCCGCCTGCACGACGCGGGTGGGCGCTATATCGAGTTCTGCAAGAGCACGTTCCCGCAGGCGTTCAATCTGCGCGGCCTGAAGCTCGTGATCGATTGCGCCAACGGTGCGGCCTATGACATCGCGCCGCACGTGTTCCACGAGCTGGGCGCGGATGTGATTCCGATCGGTGTGTCGCCGAACGGGTTCAACATCAACGACGGCGTGGGCGCGACCGCGCCCGATGCGCTCGTGCGCGCCGTGCGTGCGAATCATGCGGACCTCGGCATCGCGCTCGACGGCGACGCCGACCGTCTGCAGATCGTCGATGCCCAGGGCCGCCTCTACAACGGTGACGAGCTGCTCTATGTGCTCGTGAAGGACCGCATCGCGACCGACGGCAAAGTGGAAGGGGCAGTTGGCACGCTCATGACCAATCTCGCGGTCGAGCAGGCGCTCGAGGGCCTCGGCGTGCAGCTGGTGCGCGCGAACGTGGGCGACCGCTACGTGCTGGAGCAACTTCGCGAGCGCGGCTGGCAGCTCGGCGCGGAAGGCTCGGGCCACATTCTTTCGCTCGACCGCCACACCACCGGCGACGGCATCGTCTCGGCGCTGCTCGTGCTCGCGGCGATGAAGCGCAGCGGCAAGACGATCGCGCAGCTGCTCGACGGCGTGAAGCTGTTTCCGCAGAAGCTCATCAACGTGCGCATCGCGCAGGGCGCCGACTGGAAGGGCAACGCCGAGATCCAGCAATCGATCGCTTCCGCCGAGGCCGAATTAAAGGGCAAGGGCCGTGTGTTGATTCGCGCCTCAGGGACAGAGCCGGTCCTGCGTGTGATGGTCGAAGCCCGCGAGGAGCGCGACACGATGCATTACGCCGAGGCGATCGCCAGTGTGGTGAAGCGTTCGATCGCGTGATCGCCGACGATTCAGTCGCGCAAGTCGCGCGACTGAATCACGCTTGCGCCTAACCGATGAGCACGACGTTGCAATCCGCCGTCGTGCTCATTTTTTTGCGATTTATTCGGCGTCACAAGGGAAGCAGCAAACGTTTAAAACAATCGAATAACGGTTTGCAAACCATTTTCGAGGAAAGACTCGAATTTTTTCATGCGACCCTCAGCATCCGCCAAACTCCCACCTGGCGGGCTTTTCAGCTATCCAGGCACGTGCAGGCCATGTCGCAACCGCGCCTGCAAAGTCGCCCAAAACGCATATCCACGCGCCTTTCAGCCAGTAATCGAACTGTCACGTTCGCTTCATGAATCGTCACAGTACTGTCACAGAGACCCCCTAAGCTTCGCGGTGTCGTTCATCCGCTCACACACTGGAGGTCTCATGAAATTGATGCAAACCGCGCTCGCTGGCGTTGCTGGCGCGCTCTTCGCGATCGCAGCGCAGGCTGCTGACATCACCGGCGCGGGCAGCACCTTCGCAGCACCGATCTATACGAAATGGGCGGATGCCTATCAAAAGGCGGGCGGCGGCAAGGTGAACTACCAAGGTATTGGTTCGTCGGGCGGCATCAAGCAGATTCAGGCCAAGACCGTTGACTTCGCGGGCTCGGACGCTCCGCTGAAGGACGAGGATCTGGCCAAGGAAGGCCTGTTCCAGTTCCCGACGGTGGTCGGCGGCGTCGTGCCGGCGATCAACGTGCCGGGCGTGAAGCCGGGCGAGATCACCCTGTCGGGCCCGGTGCTCGGCGATATCTACCTCGGCAAGATCAAGAAGTGGAACGATCCGGCCATCGTCGCCCTGAACCCGAAGGTCAAGCTGCCTGATCTCGACATCGCCGTGGTCCGCCGCGCCGATGGTTCGGGCACCAGCTTCATCTGGACGAACTACCTGTCGAAGGTCAACCCCGACTGGAAGAGCAAGGTCGGCGAAGGCACGACCGTGAACTGGCCGACGGGTACGGGCGGCAAGGGCAACGACGGCGTCGCAGCCTTCGTGCAGCGTCTGCCGGGCGCGATCGGCTACGTCGAGTGGGCGTACGCCAAGCAAAATCACATGGTCTACACTGCCATGAAGAACGAGGCGGGCACTGTGGTTCAGCCGGACACCGAAACGTTCAAGGCAGCGGCCGCTGGCGCGGACTGGAAGAAGTCGTTCTACCAGATCCTCACGAACGAGCCGGGCAAGGACGCATGGCCGGTCGTCGGCGCGACCTTCGTGCTGCTGCACACGGCACAGGACAAGCCGGACCAGGGCAAGGAAACGCTCAAGTTCTTCGACTGGGCCTTCAAGAACGGTACGCCGGCTGCTGACAGCCTCGACTACATCTCGCTGCCGCAGTCGGTCGTGAGCGAAATCAAGTCGCAGTGGAAGGAGAAGGTCAAGGACGCGAGCGGCAAGCCGGTCGCCGAGTAAGCAGGGCGTCAGGCAAGTGTAAAAAAAGGCCGCCGCGTGACGCGCGCGGCCTGTTCGCTTGTGGCTTGCCTGAATCCGCGCTGTCCAAGATGTGCCGTCCGCCTTCCGGCTGAGTCGTCAGTATTAACGGCCGGAAGTCGGGCGATCTGCAGTCCCACGGCTGCATCAACGTCGTGAGCCCGCGCTCGCGGCAACTGGAACCCAGGTCACCATGTCCGACGTCCCGCTCGTGTCGAACCCGCCCGGCAACGCCGCGCAGCAAAAAGCGCCCAGCCCGGCAGGGGACATCATTTTTGGCGGCCTCGCACGCCTCGCTGCCATCGTCACGTTGTTGCTGCTCGGCGGCATCATCGTGTCACTGATCGTCGCCTCGTTGCCGACGATCCAGAAATTCGGTTTCGCATTCCTCTGGACTGCCGACTGGGATCCACCCAGCGAGCAGTTCGGCGCGCTCGTGCCCATCTACGGCACGATCGCCACCTCGATCATCGCGCTCATCATCGCCGTGCCGGTGAGCTTCGGCATTGCGCTGTTCCTCACTGAGCTTTCGCCGGCGTGGCTGCGCCGTCCGCTCGGCATCGCCATCGAACTGCTCGCCGCGATCCCGTCGATCGTCTACGGTATGTGGGGTCTGCTCGTCTTTGCGCCGATCTTCGCGCAGTGGTTCGAAAAGCCGCTCGGCTCGCTGCTCGGCGGCATGCCGATCGTCGGCGCGCTGTTCCAGGGCGCGCCCATCGGCATCGGCATTCTGTGCGCCGGCGTGATTCTCGCGATCATGATCATTCCGTATATCGCTTCGGTCATGCGCGACGTGTTCGAAGTCACGCCCGTACTGCTCAAGGAGTCGGCTTACGGCATTGGCTGCACGACATGGGAAGTGATGTGGAAGATCGTGCTGCCGTTCACCAAGACCGGCGTGATCGGCGGCGTGATGCTGGGTCTCGGCCGAGCGCTCGGCGAGACGATGGCCGTCACGTTCGTGATCGGCAATACGAACCTGCTCGACAACGTGTCGCTCTTTTCACCGGGCAACAGCATCACCTCGGCGCTCGCCAACGAGTTCGCGGAAGCGAGCCCGGGCCTGCACACCGCCGCGCTGATGGAACTCGGCCTGATCCTTTTCGTGATCACCTTCATCGTGCTGTCGATCTCGAAGCTCATGTTGCTGCGCCTTGAAAAAGCGGAGGGTGCGCGATGAGCGAACCGATGATGAAAATTCCGGGCGCGATTTACGGCCCCGAACTGGAGCGCATGCGCGACAAGCTGCAGCGTCGCCGCCGCGTGACCAATGCGATCGCGCTCACGTGCTCGCTCGCTGCGATGGTGTTCGGCCTGATCTGGCTCGTGTGGATTCTCTACACGACGCTCTCGCTTGGGATCGGCGGCCTTTCGGTGGAACTGTTCACGCAGTCCACGCCGCCGCCGAACACCGACGGCGGCGGTCTCGCCAACGCCATCGTCGGCAGCTTGATGCTCGTTGCCATCGCAACGTTCGTCGGCACGCCGATCGGGATTCTCGCGGGCATCTATCTCGCGGAATATGGCCAGAAGGGCTGGCTCGCGGGCGTCACGCGCTTCATCAACGACATTCTGCTGTCGGCGCCTTCGATCGTCGTGGGCCTGTTCGTGTACGCGCTCGTCGTGGCGAAGATGGGGCACTTCAGCGGCTGGGCCGGCGCGATTGCGCTGGCGCTCCTGCAGGTTCCGATCGTGATTCGCACGACCGAGAACATGCTCAAGCTCGTGCCGAACAACCTGCGTGAAGCGGCATTCGCGCTCGGCACGCCGAAGTGGAAGATGGTGATGTCGATCACGCTGAAGGCTTCGATCGCCGGTATCGTGACGGGCGTGCTGCTGGCGGTTGCGCGTATCGCCGGCGAAACCGCGCCGCTGCTCTTCACCGCGCTGTCGAACCAGTTCTTCACCGCGAACATGAATCAACCGATCGCGAACCTGCCGGTCACGATCTTCAAGTTTGCGATGAGCCCGTTTGCGCAGTGGCAGTCGCTTGCGTGGGCCGGCGTTTTCCTGATCACGCTCGGCGTGCTGGGTCTGAATATCCTCGCGCGCACGATCTTTTCGAACAAGTAAGCAAGGGCGGAGTTCCCGATGAACATGGCTGAGAGTCACCTCAACACCGCTGCGCACGGCAATGCGCCCTCCGCTGGGTTTGAACCTGCGGATCCCGCCCAGAACGCACGCCTGCCGGCGCTGGGCAAGCCGAAGATCGAAGTGAAGGACCTGAACTTCTTCTACGGCAAGTACCACGCGCTGAAGAACATCAACCTGCAGATTCCCGAAGGCAAGGTGACGGCGTTCATCGGCCCGTCGGGCTGCGGCAAGTCCACGCTCCTGCGCACCTTCAACAAGATGTTCGCGCTCTATCCGGAGCAGCGCGCCGAGGGCGAAATCGTCATGGACGGCGAGAACCTGCTGACGACCAGGCGCGACATCTCGCTTTTGCGTGCGCGCATCGGCATGGTGTTCCAGAAGCCGACCCCGTTCCCGATGTCGATTTACGACAACATCGCGTTCGGCGTGAAGATGTTCGAGAAGCTCTCGCGCCCGGAAATGGATGACCGCGTCGAATGGGCGCTCACCAAGGCCGCGCTCTGGAACGAAGTGAAGGACAAGCTCGGCCAGAGCGGCTACGGCCTCTCGGGCGGCCAGCAGCAGCGCCTATGCATCGCGCGCGGCATTGCGATCCGCCCCGAAGTGCTGCTGCTCGATGAGCCGTGCTCGGCGCTCGACCCCATTTCCACCGGCCGCATCGAAGAGCTGATCGCGGAACTCAAGAGCGATTACACGGTGGTGATCGTCACCCATAACATGCAGCAGGCCGCGCGTTGCTCGGACTACACTGCTTACATGTACCTTGGTGAGCTGATCGAATTCGGTGACACCGAAAAGATCTTCATCAAGCCGGTCCGCAAGGAAACGGAAGACTACATCACCGGCCGCTTCGGCTAATCGGAGCAGGGAGCAAATCATGTCCGACAAACACTTGTCCAGCCAGTTCGACGCCGATTTGAACCTCATTTCGTCGAAGGTGCTCGAAATGGGCGGCCTCGTCGAATCGCAGATCATCACGGCAATGCAGGCATTGAACGAGTTCGACGGTGCCGCCGCCGAGCGCGTGATCGCCGCCGAAGACCGCCTCAACACGATGGAAGTCGAGATCGACGAGGAGTGCAGCAACATCATCGCGCGCCGCCAGCCGGCCGCGCGCGACCTGCGCCTCGTGCTCGCCATTTCGAAGACCATCACGAACCTCGAGCGCGCCGGCGACGAAGCCGAGAAGATCGCCAAGCGCACCAAACGCCTGATGGAAGACGGCGCTTCGCGCGCGGTCAACATCGCCGAGATCAAGGTCTCGGGCGAAATGGCCGTGTCGATCCTGCGCCGCGCGCTCGACGCGTTCGCGCGTCTCGACACCGTGGCCGCCGCGCAGATCGTGCGCGACGACAAGGCGATCGACGAGGAATTCCGCGCGTTCGTGCGCAAACTCGTGAGCTACATGATGGAAGATCCGCGCACGATTTCGGTGGGCCTCGACTATCTGTTCATCGCCAAGGCGATCGAGCGGATCGGCGACCACGCGAAGAACATCGCGGAATTCATCATCTACATCGTGAAGGGCACCGACGTGCGCCACAAGTCGCGCGACGCGCTCGAACGCGAAGCGCTCAGCTAATTCACTCCATAGGTAACAAGGTCAAGAGGTGCCGATGCCTAGCAGCATTCTCGTCATCGAAGATGAGCCCGCCATTTCCGAGCTGATTTCGGTGAACCTGCAGCACGCAGGCCACTGCCCGATCCGCGCCTACAACGCGGAGCAGGCGCAAAACCTGATCAGCGACGTGCTGCCCGATCTCATCCTGCTGGACTGGATGTTGCCGGGCAAGTCGGGTGTGAACTTCGCGCGCGACTTGCGCAACAACGAACGCACGAAGCATATACCGATCATCATGCTGACCGCGCGCGGCGACGAGCAGGACAAGGTGCTCGGCCTCGAAATCGGCGCTGACGATTACGTGACGAAGCCGTTTTCGCCCAAGGAACTGATGGCGCGCATCAAGGCGGTGCTGCGCCGCCGTGCGCCGCAGCTCACGGAAGACGTGGTGGCGATCAACGGTTTGAAGCTGGACCCGGCCACGCACCGCGTGGCGGCCGCCGCCGAAGGCTCGGAAATCAAGCTCGATCTCGGCCCGACCGAATTCCGCCTGCTGCACTTCTTCATGACGCATCCGGAGCGCGTGCATAGCCGTACGCAACTGCTCGACCAGGTATGGGGCGATCACGTGTTCGTAGAAGAGCGCACGGTGGACGTGCATATCAAGCGTCTGCGCGCCGCGCTCAAGCCGGCAGGGTGCGATGCTATGATCGAAACGGTGCGCGGCAGCGGCTACCGTCTCGCCAAGAGCGCCTGAGCTGGACCCATGGCCGCGCCGCAGGGTGACTCACCGGGCGGCGCGACCGTTTCACTGCCGCCGGTATTCGCGCGGTAGTCACTCGATGTCGCGTGCCCGCATCCGACCGTATTTATCTTCGATCGCAGGAACATGAACATCATCTGGGCGCGCTCCCTCGTATCGATCGTGTTGCTCGCGCTCATGTGCGCGGGCGTTGGCGCGATTTTCGGCGTCAAGATCGCGCTGAGCATCGCCGTGCTGGCGCTGCTCGCGCAAATGCTCTTCAGCACGTTTCACAAGCAGCGTCTGTGGCGCCTGCTCGACGCGCCGGTCTACGGCGAAGTACCGAGCGCTCCCGGCATCTGGGGCGAAATCTACTACCGTCTGCATAAGCTCGCGAAGCGCTGGCACGCTCAGGTGCGCCAGGTGGAGCAGCAGCATTCGCGCTTCATCCAGGCGATCCAGGCGTCGCCCAACGGCGTCGCCATGCTCGACGACCACGACCAGATCGAGTGGTGCAACGCGATCTCGGAAGTTCACTTCGGCCTCGATGCGAGGCGCGACCTGCGCCAGCACATCACGCATCTCGTGCGTCAGCCCGACTTCGTGCGCTACCTCAATTCGCACGATTACAAGGACATGCTGATCATGCGAGGCATGGGCGCGAAGCGTCAGAACGTGATCTCGGTGCAGGTGTTTCCGTACGGCGAGAACCGCAAGCTCATCCTGTCGCAGGACATCACCGAACTCGAGCGCACCGACGCCATGCGGCGCGACTTCGTGGCCAACGTCTCGCACGAGCTGAAAACGCCGATCACGGTGCTCTCGGGCTTTCTCGAGACGATGCGCGAGCTGCCGCTTGGCGAAGCCGAGCGCAATCGCTACCTGGAACTGATGGAGCAACAGGCCTCGCGCATGCGCCATATCGTCACCGACCTGCTCGTGCTCGCCAAGCTCGAAGGCGAGGGGCGCCAGCCCGGCGACCACATGGTCGATATGCGCGCGGTGCTCGGGCACGTGCGCGAGGACGCCGAAAGCCTTTCGGGTGGGCGTCACCGCATCACGGCCGATTTCGACGACGGACTGAGCGTCACCGGTTCCGAAACCGAGATCATGAGCGCGCTCGGCAATCTGGCGACCAACGCGGTGCGCTACACGCCGGACGGCGGGACGGTGCATCTGTCGTGGCGCGCAGAACACGGCAGCGCGGTCTTCGCGGTCACCGACAGCGGCCTCGGCATTCCGGCCGCCGATATTCCGCGCCTGACCGAGCGCTTCTATCGTGTGGACCGCAGCCGCTCGCGCGATACGGGCGGCACGGGACTGGGTCTCGCGATCGTCAAGCACGTGCTGCAGCGTCACGACGCGGCGCTCGAAGTGAAGAGCGAGGAAGGGCGGGGCAGCACGTTCACGGTGCGCTTCCCGGCCGCGCGCACGACGAGACGGCAGCCGGCGCCGGCGTAACGAAGCGCCGCCGCAATTGAAAAAGCCGCTTCATTCGAAGCGGCTTTTTTGCGTTCAGCGTTATTGCTCCGTCAAGGCATCACGGACAGAACTTCGCCAGCAAGCTCAACTGCGCATTGCGCACGGCCTTGCCCGCGCGGCGGCGGCGATAGTGGCCGTCGCTTTGCATGAGCCACGCCGATTGATTGTCGCCGAGGAAGGTGGAAAGCCCTTCGGCGATCACGCGGCGCTTGAGCCTGCGGTCGTGAATCGGGAACGCCACTTCGACGCGGCGGAACAGGTTGCGATCCATCCAGTCCGCGCTCGACAGGTAGACGTCTTCCTTACCGCCCGCATAGAAGTAGTAGATGCGGTGGTGCTCGAGGAAACGCCCGACGATCGAGCGCACGGTGATGTTCTCGGAGAGCCCCGGCACGCCGGGCTGCAACGAGCACACGCCACGGATGATCAGATCGATCTTCACGCCGGCCTGCGATGCTTCGTACAACTCGTCGATCACGGTCGGCTCGAGCAGCGCGTTCATCTTCGCGACGATGCGCGCCTTCTTGCCCGCGCGCGCGGCATCGGCTTCGTTGCGGATCGCCTCGATCATCTTCGGATGCAGCGTGAACGGCGACTGCCACAGATCGTGCAGCTGCAGCTCGCCACCGATGCCGGTGAGCTGCTGGAAGACGTGGTGCACGTCCTCGCACATCTTCGCCTCCGAGGTCATGAGGCCGAAGTCGGTATAGAGGCGTGCCGTGCGCGGGTGGTAGTTGCCCGTGCCCAGGTGCACGTAGCGGCGCAGCACCATGCGCCCGTTCACGGGCACGCGGCGCACGATCAGCATCATCTTGGCGTGGCACTTGTGGCCCACCACGCCGTACACCACGTGCGCGCCCACGGCTTCGAGCTGCGCCGCCCAGTTGATGTTGGTCTCTTCGTCGAAGCGCGCGAGCAGCTCCACCACCACCGTCACTTCCTTGCCGTTGCGCGCGGCCTGCATGAGCGCGTCCATGAGCGGCGAGTCGGTGCCGGTGCGGTAGATCGTCTGCTTGATCGCGACGACGTTCGGGTCGTTCGCGGCCTGCAGCAGTAGTTCGAGCACGGGCTGGAAGCTCTCGTACGGATGATGCAGGAGCACGTCGCCCTGATCGATCACGTCGAACATGTTGCTGTTCGCAGCAATGCGGCGCGGAATCGCGGGCACGTGCGGCACGAACTTGAGGTCGGGGCGATCGACCATCTCGGGCAGCTGCATGAGCCGTACGAGATTCACGGGGCCATCGACGAAATAGCAGTCCTTTTCGTCGAGGCCGCTTTCGTCGAGCAGGCGCTTCACGAGATGCGGGGGCGTTTCCGCCGACACTTCGAGACGCACCGCATTGCCGAGGTGCCGCGCGGGCAGTTCGCCCTGCAGCGCCACGCGCAGGTTGGTGATTTCGTCTTCGTCGACGAAGAGTTCACTGTTGCGCGTGATGCGGAACTGGTTGCAGCTGCGCACGACGAGGCTCGGGAACAGCTCGCCCACGAAGCGCTGCAAGAGCGAGCCGAGCAGCACGAAGCCGTGCTGGAAGCCGGAAAGCTCCTGCGGCATGCGCACGAGGCGCGGCAGCGCGCGCGGCGCCTGCACGATGCCCATGACGGCCTGGCGCCCGAAAGCGTCCTTGCCTTCGAGTTCGACCACGAAGTTCAGACTCTTGTTGAGCACGCGCGGGAACGGGTGCGCGGGATCGAGCCCGATGGGCGTGAGAACGGGCAGCAGTTCGTCGAAGAAGTATTTGCGCGCCCATGCGGTTTGCGCTTCGTTCCAGGCGTCGGTGCCGTGGAAGTAGATGCCTTCCTGTTCGAGCGCGGGCAGCACGGTGTCGTGCAGCATGCGGTACTGGCGATGCACGAGACGCTGCGCGCGCTCGACCACGAGGTCGTACACGTGCTGCAGCGACATGCCGTCGGGCGAGAGCACGCCCGGGTTGTCGCGCATCTGCTCCTGAAGCCCGGCCATACGGACTTCGAAGAATTCGTCGAGGTTGCTGCTGGTGATACAGATGAAGCGCAAGCGCTCCAGCAAAGGAACAGCGGGATCGGACGCCTGTGCGAGCACGCGCTCATTGAATCCCAGAATGCCCAGTTCGCGATTGAGTAGGGGATAGCGGATGGACATCGGCAATGAAAACGGAATGTCAGGAATGGATTCGAACGGACGCTCGGAAATTCTCACAGTAATATGACTTTATTGTGACTTTCGAAGTGTCATAAATTTTACGCCGCATTTTCACGAAATCGACAAGTCGCGTTGCGAACATGCACGCTGGGTAAAAGTACCCATGGTCATGACCAATGCGAGGAGCGACATGGTGAAGTCGGCTACGCTTAAAATGACGCATTTGGACAGCGCGGCGGCGGCGCAGCAAGCCCGCATGGCTGCGCGTTCGTCTCTGTATGCACGCATGGAGCCTGCCCCTTCGATGGTCACCAATCCCCAACTGCTTGCCGCCGTCGATCTCGGTTCGAACAGCTTTCGTCTGATCGTCGGCCGCGTCGAGGAAACCGATGCCGGCAGCCAGATCTACCCGGTGGACGCGCTGCGCGAACCGGTGCGCCTCGCGGCCGGCCTCTCGAGGGACAAACTGCTCGACCGCGCCTCGCAGGTGCGCGGCTGGGACGCGCTCAAGCGCTTCGGCGAGCGCCTGCGCGACTTCCATCCCGACCAGGTGCGCGCGGTGGCGACCAATACGCTGCGTGTCGCCAAGAACGCGCGCGAGTTTCTCACCGAGGCGGAAGCCGCGCTCGGGTTCCCGATCGAAGTGATCGCGGGGCGCGAAGAAGCGCGCCTCATCTATGCGGGCGCCGCGCACTCGGTGCCGGCGAGCGCGGGCAAGCGCTTCGTGGTGGACATCGGCGGCGGCTCGACCGAGTTCATCATCGGCGCGCACTACACGCCGATCCGCATGGAAAGCCTCTATATCGGCTGCGTGAGCCATAGCCGCCAGTTCTTCCCGTCGGGCAACGTCGACGAGTACACCATGCGCCAGGCCGAACTCGCGGCCACGCGTGAAATCCAGATCATTTCCTCCGACTACCGCAAGACCGGCTGGGACCAGGCGATCGGCTCGTCGGGTACGGCGCGCGCGCTCGCAGAACTCGTCGAGGCGAACGGCTTCAACGATCCCGGCATCACGCACGGCATTTCGCGCGGTGGCCTCGAACGCCTGAAGCGCGCGCTCATCAAGGCCGAGAACGTCAACCGGCTCAAGCTCGTCGCGCTCAAGCCCGACCGCATCCCGGTGCTGGCGGGCGGTCTCTCGATCATGATCGCGGTGTTCGAGGAGCTCGGTATCGACTATGTCGACACCACGGACGGCGCGTTGCGCCTGGGCGTGCTCTACGACCTGCTGGGCCGCTCGCAGCACGAGGACATGCGTACGGTGACGGTGGAGGGCTTCATGCGCCGCTACGGCGTGGATCGCGCGCAGGCGGGGCGCATTGGCGAGCTGGCCGTGAAGTTCTACGATCAGTTCGAGGAGCCCGACGACGAGCGCCGCGAAGAGAACCGCATGTTCCTCACGTGGGCGGCGTCGCTGCACGAAATCGGGCTTTCCATCTCGCACAGCGCGTACCACAAGCATTCGGCCTACATCGCCAGCAACGCGGACATGCCCGGCTTCTCGCGCACCGACCAGGCGCGCCTCGCCGCGCTGGTGCTCGGCCACGTGGGCAAGCTCGGCAAGCTCTCGCAAACGCGCGATGTGGAATGGACGCTGCTGTTCTGTCTGCGTCTCGCCGCGCTGCTGACGCGCCGCCGCGCCGATGTCGGTCTGCCGCACATCAAGGTGGAGGAGGAGGGCAGCGGCTACGAAGTGCTGCTGCCCAATGCCTGGGTCCAGAACAATCCGCTCACCGATTACAACCTCGTTCAGGAAGCGGCGGAATGGGGCAAGATCGGCATTCCGTATCGCGTGGTCTATACGGAAGAGTGAGCGTAGCGCGCTGCGCCTCGTCTGACTGCGCCGATAAAAAAGCCCGGCTCGTTCGTGAGCCGGGCTTTTTTTGTTGACTCATCCTGCCCACTGAGGAGCGGATGAGGTTTTAACGCGTGACAGCTTCGCCGAGGAAGTGGCGCGCGTAACGCTCGTTGATTTCCGAGAGGCGGAAGAGCGTGAGGAAGTCTGCGGTGTTGAAGTCGGGGTCCCAGGCGGGCGCGCCACAGATCTTCGCGCCGAGGCGCAGATAGCCCTTGATGAGCGGCGGCGGCACGGCCGGCGTGCCGGTGCGCAGTTCCTCGACGGGCAGCGGCGTGTGCGGGAACGCGCGGTATTCGGGCGCGGTCAGCGCGTTCGCGCCGAGCGCGCAGTACAGGTTCGCCGCGTAGTGGCCACCGTCAGCCATGGCGACGCTCGCGCAGCCGAGCATCGTCTCGTAGCCGTTGTGCTGCATATAGCCGCCGAGACCGCCCCACAGCGACATGATGACCGAGCCGCTGCGGTAGTCGGGATGCACGCACGAGCGGCCCACCTCGACCATTTTCGGACGCAGATGCGCGAGGCGCGAGACGTCGAATTCGCTTTCGGCATAGAGGCGGCCGATGCGCGCCGCCTGGTGCGGCGGCAGCACGCGATAGGTGCCGACGACCTTGAGCGTGTCGAGGTCGCGCACGAGCAGGTGGTCGCAGTAGGCGTCGAAGGCGTCGACGTCGAGGCCGGCGGGGCCGGTCAGGCGTGCGCCCATCTCTTCGGCGAAAACGCGGTAGCGCAGGCGCTGGGCTTCGCGCAGCTCCTCGTCGGTGCGAGCCCAGGCCACCTGCAGCCGATGCTGCGCGGTGACCGTTTCTTCGGCACGCGGCAAGCGTCGGCTCGACTCGAACAGCGTCGAGGCGAACGGCAGGGTGGGCGTCGGCAGATCTCGCATGGGGCGTCCTGGTCGGAAGTAAGAGAACTTTTCCGGCAATGTAGTAATACGCGGTTACGTTTCCATGAAAACGCAATGACGATTCGATGACGTGGCGTCAGGCAGACGGACGAGGTGGCCAGAAAGGCGGGGGGCGGCGGGCGCGTTTGAAGGGCGCTTAAATCGCGCTTGAACCGCGCTTGAACCGCTGTAGGGGCCGCGTGCAGGCGGCCCGGTGGGCAGACGCAGGCGGGGTCGGGGCTAGACGAGATCGGGCGTGATGGCCGCGTGGAGGACCGCCTGGTCACCGCCGTCGCGCTCACGGCTCGCGAGCCAGAGCACGCCGGCTTTCTTGACGGCCCAACTGCGCGAATCGGCGCCGCCCGAGAGCAGCCGCGCCGCGACCTCGCCGAGCGTGGGCTGATGGCCGACCACGACGACCGTGGACGCGAGGCCCTTGGGCCAGCCGACGGCGGTCAGCACCTCCTCGACGCTCGCATCGGGGGCGAGTTCGCGCACGACGCGATATTGGTCGGTGAGCGCCTCGGCAGTCTGGATGGTGCGTGCGGCGGGGCTGGCGAGGATCACGGCGTCGTCGGGCAGGCGCGCGCGCAGCCAGCGCGCGACGTTCTGCGCCTGCTTGCGCCCGCGTGTGGTGAGCTGGCGGGAGAGGTCGCTGGCGGCGATGTCTTCGGCTTCGGCGTGGCGCCAGAGGATGAGGTGCATGGCGTCTCCTTTTTTGGCGGTATGGGGTGCACGTGCGGCGTGTCCTGTCATGGTGCACGCCAGGCCGGTATGCGGCAAGCGCGTGATGTGGATCGCTTTTCGTCGCTATGGCTCACTCAGATTTGACGGCGTGGCATCAGTGCCGATACAATCGCTGATTCGTCGGAGCGTAGCGCAGCCTGGTAGCGCATCTGATTTGGGATCAGAGGGTCGTAGGTTCGAATCCTATCGCTCCGACCAGCAATACCGAGGGGTTACACGCCATTGGCCTGTAGCCCCTTTTTCTTTTTCTCCCATGTTGGGTCATACGCGCTCGCGTCTCGTCGTACGGCTTGCGTTCCCTTTGAAAAGCCACCGAGCCTATAAAATACGGATCGGCCACCACTCCCGTGGCGATCGCACCCTGGCAGCCATGTTACGTTTATCCGAAGTCAAACTCCCCCTCGACCACGCCGAAAGCGAACTTGAAGCCGCGATTCGGGGACGTCTCGCGGAACTCGGCGTGGGGGCGGATGCGCTCGTGCGTTACACCGTATTCCGCCGTGCGCACGACGCACGCAAGCGCTCGGATATCAAGCTGACCTATATCGTCGACGTCGAAGTCAAGGACGAAGCGGCCGCGCTCAAGCGGATCGCCGGCAAGCCGCATTGCGGGGTGACGCCCGACATGACCTACCGCTTTGTCGCCAAGGCGCCCGAGCACTCGACGCATCCGCGTCCGGTGGTGATCGGCATGGGGCCATGCGGCCTGTTCGCGGGACTGATCCTCGCGCAGATGGGCTTTCGTCCCATCATCCTCGAACGCGGCAAGGCCGTGCGCGAGCGCACCAAGGACACCTTCGGGCTGTGGCGCAAGTCCGTGCTCAACCCCGAATCCAACGTGCAGTTCGGCGAAGGCGGGGCCGGGACGTTTTCCGACGGCAAGCTGTACAGCCAGATCAAGGATCCGCACCACTACGGCCGCAAGGTGCTCGAGGAGTTCGTCAAGGCGGGCGCGCCGGAAGACATCCTGTATCTGAGCCGGCCGCACATCGGCACGTTCCGTCTCGTCAGCATGGTGGAAAAAATGCGCGCCACCATCCACGAGCTGGGCGGTGAAGTGCGCTTCGAAACCCGCGTCGAAGACATCGAGATCGAACAGGGCAAGGTGCGCGCGCTCAAGCTTTCGAACGGCGAGACGCTGCCGTGCGACCACGTCGTGCTGGCCGTCGGCCACAGCGCCCGCGACACGTTCCAGATGCTGCACGATCGCGGCGTGTTCATGGAAGCCAAGCCGTTTTCGCTGGGCTTTCGGATCGAGCATCCGCAGGGGGTGATCGATCGCAGCCGTTTCGGCAAGTTTGCGGGCCACAAGCAACTCGGCGCGGCCGACTACAAGGTGGTGCATCACGCCAACAATGGACGGGCGGTCTATAGCTTCTGCATGTGCCCGGGCGGCACGGTGGTCGCGGCGACCTCCGAACCCGGCCGCGTGGTCACCAATGGCATGAGCCAGTATTCGCGGGCCGAGCGCAACGCGAATGCGGGCATCGTCGTCGGCATCACGCCGCAGGACTATCCGGGCGGTCCGCTCGCGGGCATCGCCTTCCAGCGCAAGTGGGAAGAGCGGGCGTTCGAACTCGGCGGCGGCAATTACCAGGCGCCGGGCCAACTGGTCGGCGACTTTATCGCCGGTCGTCCGTCGACGTCGCTGGGCTCCGTGGTGCCGTCTTACAAGCCGGGTGTGCACCCGACCGATCTCAGCACCGCGCTGCCCGACTACGTGATCGAAGCCATCCGCGAAGCCCTGCCTCAGATCGACAGGAAGATCGCAGGCTTCGCGATGCACGACGCCGTGCTCACCGGCGTGGAGACGCGCACGTCGTCGCCGCTGCGCATTCGTCGCAAAGACAATTACCAGAGCATGAACGTCGAAGGTCTGTATCCGGCGGGCGAAGGCGCCGGGTATGCCGGTGGTATCTACTCGGCGGCCATCGACGGCATCGAAGTGGCGCAAGCCGTGGCGCTCGATATGACGTCGGCGCAGGCGTCTTGATAGCAACAAGCTCTGCCGCCCTTATCGCACACCGCCCACATCGGGCTGGCGGTGTGTATTAAGCAGCGCTTGCCCCGGACGTCAGCGCGACGTCCGGCGGCGGTCCGGTCGCCCCTCGGCGATCGCAAAGTGACCCGACCCCAATTTCCGCCTCCTCCAATCTCTCAAAATACTGTATAAATATACAGGTGGAGGCGAGTCGACCTCCTTCTTGCCGATGCCCCATTTCTTGCCGGGCAGGGCGAAGCGTTCCCATCAATCAGGCCACGAACATGGCAGCAGCAGCCCAGACCACTGCGCAGACCACCGCGCAACTCGCCGCGCACTTGCCCCCCCGGCTGCAAAGCCGCGTGTGGCAAGGCGATCAGCTCGCGCGCGCCAGCGAGCGCACGGTGCCGAGCGGCCACGCGACGCTCGACGCCCAGCTCCCCGGCGCCGGCTGGCCCTCGGGCAGCCTGACCGAGCTGCTCGTCGAACAGGGCGGCGTGGGCGAGATGCGACTTGTCGCGCCGGCGCTGCGCGCGCTCACCGCGCAGGCGGGCCGGCACGTGCTGCTCGTCGCGCCGCCGTGGCGCCCATACGCCTGCGCGCTCAAGGCGTGGGGGCTCGCGCTCGATCGCGTGATCTGGGTGCGCGCGGCCGAAAACGAAGCCGCCTGGGTGGCCGAACAGGCGCTCAAGCAGGAAGGCATGGGCGCCGTGCTGCTCTGGCAGGCGAAGGCGCGCGCCGACGCTGTGCGCCGTCTACAGGTCGCCGCCCAGGATTCGCAGGCGCTCGCATTTCTCGTGCGGCCGCTCGCCGCGCGCAACCAGTCGTCGCCGGCGCCGCTGCGCATGACCTGCTCGCCGGTGCCGCCGCCCGACGACGCGAGCCTGAACCGCCGGCAATGGATGCAGTTCGCCGCGCTCTCTGTCGATATTTTCAAGCGCCGCGGGCCGCCGCCCGCCCAGCCACTCGTCATTACATTGCCGCTGCAGGATGCGGTGCTGCCCCAGCCGGACGCAGCTTCCGTCGTCATGCCGTGGCCCGGGGTCAATCATGCTGTGGATCGCCGTCACCTTGCCGTTGTTGCCGCTGGAGGCCGTCAGACCTCTGATGCCGCCGGCGCCGTCAACGCCGCTCCTGCCTGAAAGCGTCGATGCCCATGTCACCGGCGCGCCGCGCTGCTACGCGCTCGCCGACCACACGCGCATCCTGATCGCCGATCTCGACGCGCTGCGCGCAGGCGTCGAGCCCGGCAACACGCGCTCGCATGCGCTCGCGCTCGCGCCGGGGCTCGTGCTGCTCGAAGCCGATCCGGCGCGCGAGACCCGCGCGTTCGAGGCGCTCGCGCTCGCGTTGCTCGCCTATACGCCCAAGGTGTCGTTCGCGCAGTCGCACACGCTGCTGCTCGAAGTCGGCTCGAGCTTGCGTCTGTTCGGCGGCGTGCGTGCGCTGCTCGCCAGGGTCGCGGCGACGGTGGCCGGCTGCGGGCACACCGCGCGCATGGCGTGCGCGCCCACGGCGTGGGGGGCGTGGACGCTCGCGCAGGCGCGCGTCACGCGTTCGTCGCGCCGCTGGCATGTGCTCAAGGAAACAACGCTCGCGCGCGTGCTCGACTCACTGCCGGTCACGCTTGCGCCGTTCGCCGCGCAGCACGATCACGCGCTCACGCAGATCGGCTGCGCGACGCTCGGCGATTTGCGGCGGTTGCCGCGCGACGGCATCGTGCGTCGTTTCGGCGACGGCGTGCTCGGCTGGCTCGCGCAGGCGCGCGGCGAGGCGCCCGATCCGCGCGTCTGGTTTGCCGCGCCGCCGTCGTTTCACGCGTCGCTCGAATTGCAGGCGCGCGTGGAGAGTGCCGAGGCGCTGCTCTTTGCCGCGCGCCGGCTCGTGATGCAGCTGGCCGGCTGGCTGGCGGCGCAGCACGCGGCGTTGAGCGGCTTCGAACTGCGCCTGGAGCACGAACTGGCTTCGCGTCACGCGCCGCGCACCTCGACGCTCACGATCGCCTGGGCATCGCCTTCGCGCGACGCCGAGCATCTGCTGTGGCTGCTTCGCGAGCGCCTGAATCAGACTGAGCTTGCCGCGCCCGTGATCGGCCTTGCGCTCGTCGCCTCGCAGGTGAGCGAATACGCGGCGCCCACCGACACGCTCTTTCCGATGGCCGAGGCTGCCGAGGCATCGCTCGGCCAGCTCTTCGAGCGCATCGGCGCGCGGCTTGGCGAGCAGAACGTGCTGCAGCTTTTCGTCGAGGACGATCACCGGCCCGAGTTGGCGATGTCGGCGCGGCCTTACCGCGAGAGCGGCGCGAAGCGTACGCGCAAGCCGCGCAAGGCAGGCAAGCCGCAGCAGGAAGCCGGCGCGAGCGCGCCCGTGCAAAGCGCCTTCGATCTGCCCGAGGTGCCGCTGCCGACCCAGCCGCGTCCGGCGTGGTTGCTCGAAAAGCCGCTCAAGCTTGCGACGCGCGGCGATCGGCCCGTTTATCGACGGCCGCTGAAGACGCTCACGCGCACCGAGCGCATCGAGTCCGGCTGGTGGGACGGCGAGGGCGTCGGGCGCGACTACTACGTCGCCGCCGACGACCAGGGTCGCATGTTCTGGCTGTATCGCGAGCGCATTGGCGGCCAGTGGTATCTGCAAGGGCTGTTCGGCTAGCGCTTATTCGTCGTTCTTTCGGGTTTCAGGAATCATGTCGATCAGCGGGACGGGCGCGTCGTCGCCTCCACAGTTGCCGCCGCAGTTGGCCGCGCAGCTGCCTGACTACGCCGAGCTGCACTGCCTGACCAATTTCACCTTCCTGCACGGCGCGTCGCGCCCGGGCGAGATGGTCGAGCAGGCAATCCGCCACGGCTACCGCGCGCTCGCGATCACCGACGAATGCTCGTTCGCGGGCGTCGTGCGCGCCTGGAGTGCGCTCAACGAATACGACGAGGCGCGCAAAAAGGCGTATGACGAAGCCGTGCGCGAGGCGCGCGAACGCGGCGGCCATGCCGCCGCCGCGGCGCTGGGCCCGTTCGAGCCGTCGCTGCACCTGCTGATCGGCAGCGAGCTGAATCTCGTCGACGAACATGGCGCCCCGTTCTGCACGATCGTTGCGCTCGCAACGACACGCGAAGGCTACGGCAATCTCTGCGAGTTGATCACGCTGGCTCGCTCGCGGGCGGCAAAGGGCAGCTATCGCGTGCATCCCGCCGATTTCACCGAGCCCGAGCCCGGTTTCGAGCATCTGAAGCACTTGCGCGAGTGCGTGTTGCTGCTCGTGCCGCAACGCGCGGCCACGCTCGCGCAAACGCTGCGCGCCGCGCACTGGCTCGCGGGCTTCGCGGCCGAGCGCGCCTGGCTCGCGCTCGAACTCTGGCAGACCGGCGGCGACGACACGCAGATCGAAGTGCTACGCCATGTCTCGCAGGAGAGCGGCCTGCCGCTCGTCGCGGCGGGCGGTGTGCTGATGCACGCCCGTTCGCGCAAGCCGTTGCAGGATACGCTGAGCGCGATCCGTATCGGCAAGCCGCTCGCTTCGTGCGGGCGCGCGCTGGAAGCGAATGCGGAGCGGCATCTGCGCTCGCGCGTGCGGCTTGGCGCGATTTATCCGCGCGAGGCGCTCGACGCGACGCTCGACGTCGCGCGCCGTTGCACGTTTTCGCTCGGCGAGCTGGCCTACGAATATCCCGAGGAACTGGTGCCGCCCGGCGAGACGCCCCAGTCGTGGCTGCGCAAGCTCGTGATGAAGGGCGCACTGGAGCGCTGGCCCGACGGCCTGAACGACAAGCGCCGGGATCAGATCGAGCAGGAGCTCGGGCTCATCGACGAGCTGAAGTACGAGAAGTACTTCCTCACGGTGCACGACATCGTCCGCTTCGCGCGCGATCAGAAGATCCTGTGCCAGGGGCGAGGCTCGGCGGCGAACTCGGTGGTTTGCTACTGCCTGAAGATCACGGAGATCGACCCCGTGCGCATGAACATGCTCGTGGCGCGTTTTCTCTCCCGCGCGCGCAACGAGCCGCCCGATATCGACGTCGACTTCGAGCATCAGCGCCGAGAAGAGGTCATTCAGTACATCTACCGCAAGTACGGCACGCGCCGCGCCGCGCTGGCCGCGACGCTCATCACCTATCGCTCGCGCAGCGCGTTGCGCGATGTCGGCAAGGCGCTCGGCCTCGACAATGCGCTCGTCGAAAAGCTCTCGGGCGCGCATCAGTGGTGGGACGGCCCCGATTCGATCGCGCGCCATCTGGAGGAAGCGGGCTTTTCGCCCGACTCGCACGTGACGCAGCAGCTCATCCGCCTCACACGCGAGCTGCGCGGTTTTCCGCGCCATCTTTCGCAGCACGTGGGCGGTTTCGTGATCGCGCGCGACAAGCTCTCGCGCCTCGTGCCGATCGAAAACGCGGCGATGAAGGACCGCTACGTGATCGAGTGGGACAAGGACGATATCGACGCGCTGCGGCTGTTGAAAGTGGACGTGCTCGCGCTCGGCATGCTCTCGGCGATCCGGCGCTCGCTCGAATTCGTGGCGCTCAGGCGCGGGTTGCCCGAGATGCGCGTGCAGGACATTCCAGTCGAGGACCCGGCGGTGTACCGCATGTGCGCCAGGGCCGATACGGTCGGCGTGTTCCAGATCGAGTCGCGCGCGCAGCAGAGCATGTTGCCGCGTTTGCGGCCGCGCACGTACTACGACCTCGTGATCCAGGTAGCGATCGTGCGGCCGGGTCCGATTCAGGGCGACATGGTGCATCCGTACCTCAAGCGCCGGCACGGCGACGAGCCAGTGGAATATGCGAAGGAAGAATTGCGCCCGGTGCTCGAACGCACGCTCGGCGTGCCGATCTTCCAGGAGCAGGTGATGCATCTCGCGATGGTCGCCGCGGACTACACCGGCGAGGAAGCCGACAAGCTGCGCCGCGCAATGGCCGCATGGCGGCGCGATGGAGATCTGCGGCCGTATCAGGCCGATCTTACGAAGCGCATGCTCAAGAAGGGCTACTCGCCGGAATTCGCCGAGCGCATCTGCAAGCAGATCGAGGGTTTCGGCGACTACGGCTTTCCGGAAAGCCATGCGGCGAGTTTCGCGCTGCTCGTCTACACGAGTTCGTGGCTCAAGCGTTACGAGCCCGCCGCATTTCTGGCAGGACTGCTGAATAGTCAGCCGCTCGGTTTCTATTCGCCTTCCCAGCTCGTGCAGGATGCGAAGCGTCATGGCGTGCCGGTGTTTGCGCCCGATATCGCGTTGAGCGACTGGGCGTCGGTGCTGGAGCGGCGCGACGCACCCGGCGAGCGGCTCGATGGCGAGGCGGTTCGCGCACGCAACGCCGAGGTGCTGCGTTATCGCGCGCTGCTGGGTGCGGCCGTGCTGACGCGCAGGGGCACGCTCAAGCGCGGCGGCCGGCGGCACAGGTTCATGGACGGCCTCAAGCGCGTCGTGCACTTGCGCATTGCGCTTGCGCCGCAGCGCTATGGACGCGGCGGGCCGGCCGTGCGCCTCGGCTTCAGTCTCATCAAGGGCTTTTCCGAAGATGCCGCGCGGCGGGTGATGCAAGCGCGCGAGCGCGCGCCGTTCGCCGACGTCGACGATCTCGCGCGCCGTGCGGCGCTCACGCGGCGCGAGCTGGAGGCGCTGGCGGCGTCGAACGCGCTCGAGAGCATCGCGGGCCACCGGCGCGAGGCATGGTGGGCCGTGACCGCGCAGCACGCGGTGCCTGCGCTTTTGCGCGACGCGCCCGTTGCCGAGGCGCCGCTCGCGCTGCCGCGCGCTTCTGAAGGTGCGGAAATCGTCGCCGATTACGCGAGCCTGCGTCTCACGCTCAATCGCCATCCGCTCGAACTGCTGCGCCACGGCCTCGCGAAGCAGCGTTTTCGCACGGCGGAGCAGCTGGCGCACTGCCGGCACGGCATGCTCGCGCGCGTGTGCGGGATCGTGACGGTGCGGCAGCGGCCGGGCACGGCAAACGGCACGATCTTCGTATCGCTCGAGGACGAGACCGGCAGCGTCAACGTGATCGTGCACGCGTCGCTCGTCGAGTTGCAGCGCAAGGAACTGCTAGGGTCTTCGCTGCTGGCGGTGGCGGGCGTGGTGCAGCGCGAGGGCGAGGTCGTGCACCTCGTGGCGCACCGGCTGGAAGACCACAGCCGGCTGCTCGGGCGGCTCGCCACAGAGAGCCGCAATTTTCACTGAATTTTCACTGGCGAGCGGCCGGCGCGCCGTCTCTCATGAAAGCGTCGAGCACGGCGCGAATCGCCACGTCGAACGGCGTGCGGCGGCCCATCCCCAGCGTTTCGAGGCGGCTCGAATCGAGGTGACAGTCGCGCGGGCGCGGCGTGGCGTCGGTGGGCGTGGGCTGTGCGAGCAGACGCGCCTTTACGCCAAGCGCCTGCGCGATCCGTTGGGCGATGTCGTACTTCGTCATCGGCTCGTCGCCGGACCACTGCGCGATCCCGCGCACCGCGTTGCCGTCTGCGCAGCGCAGCAACAGTTCGCGGATCACGAACGCCACGTCGGGCGTGAACGTGGGGTAGCGCGTGGCCCACGCGTCCATCGGCGCCGCCTGCGCCCCGGGCTCTCCCGAAGCGACGATGGCCGGCACGAGGCTCGTGACGGCGGATTCGTGCCAGCCGACGATCGGCCCGTACAGCAACGGCAGGCGCAGCACGAGTGCGTTGTCGCTGGTTTCGAGCAAGGCCCGTTCGCCTTCGAGCTTGCTGTGGCCGTAGGCGTTGAGCGGATTCGGCGTGTCGTCGACGCGGTAGGGCGGCTCGGTGCCGTCGAAGACGTAGTCGGTGGAGATCGAGAGCACCCACGCGCCGCGCTGCCGCGCCGCCGCGGCGACGCTGCGCACCGCATCGACATTGAGCGCGCGCGCTGCTGCCGGATCGTGCTCGCACACGTCGGGGCGGCGCTCGGCAGCGGCCAGCACGATCGCGTCGGGCGCCTCGCGCTCGACGAACGCGTTCACGGCCTGCGTATCGCGCACATCGAGCACAGTCTGTTGCGGGCCGCCGTGACGGAACGCGGTCGGCACGACTTGCCAGGCGGTATCGGCGGCGAGTTCGCGCACCACGGCGCGCCCAAGCAGGCCAGACGCGCCGATCACGGCAACCTTGAACATGGCCCGGACCGTCAGCCGGCCGTACCCACGACGGTGTAGCCGGCTTCGTCGATCGCCGTTTTCAGGACTTCGGCGCTCTGGCTCGATTCGACCTTCACGCGGCCGGCGGCCAGATCGATCTCGACCCGGGCTTGCGCGTCGTGTTCGTGGATCGCGCGCGTGACGGCGCCTACGCAGTGCTGGCAGCTCATGCCTTCGACGTTGAACTGAATCATCGTGTGTTCCTTTTTCAGAGATTGAGGCTTGTCCTACTCGATATGAGGCCGCTGGCGGATTATGCCAGCGGGGACTGGATGCCGCGCTGGACCTTCCCATCGTGGGAAGGTGTACGATCAGTGCATTGATCAAACGATCGACCAGACAGCGGGAGAACGGCGTGAACATCGGTGAAGCAGCGCGTGAATCGGGCGTTACGGCAAAAATGATCCGGTACTACGAAAGTGTCGGGCTGCTCGCGCCCAAAGGGCGTACGGAGTCCGGCTACCGCGTCTATGGCGCGGAGGAAGTGCATTCGCTGCGCTTCATCCGCCAGGCGCGCCGGCTCGGCTTTCTGGTAGAGGACATCCGGCGCCTGCTGGCGCTCTGGCACGACCGCTCCCGCGCGAGCTCCGAGGTCAAATCGATCGCGCTCGAACATGTCGCGGAACTCGACCAGCGCATCGCCGAACTCTCCCAGATGCGCGACACGCTCGCCCACCTGGCCTCGCACTGCCAGGGCAACGACCGGCCCGACTGCCCGATCATCGAACGGCTTGCCGACGCCGCGACTACAGAGTGCCACGAGCCCGGCCACGTGCACTGAGCGCAGGTGCAACCGCGGCGGGCAAATTGACGCAACCACAGGGGCTGTTTGCACCGTATTGGTGCGATGTAACGTGGTTGCCGTCAAGTCTCCGCGAATTCGCTGGAAAATGTGTCGATAGAACATGATGTTGCCGATTCGCACTTAGGGGCCATTCCAAAATGGAATGCACAGTATTCGGGCAATTCACTGGCAAAGTTCGGTGCAACCGTTACAATACGGGTTATCCCTGATGAGGGTTATCCCTGATGCGAATTCACCGGGGATCGCCGAACCGAATCCTTGGAGCACACCGTCATGTTTGCATTCCTTCTTGAAAAGCTGAGCAACTGGTTTGAAACTGCCGAACGTCGTCGCCGCGAAGCGTATCTCGCCTCGTCGGCCGATATCGTCCAGCTCGAGCAGCGCCTTCGTTCGATCGAAACGAACGGCTACAACTCGCTGTAAGCCAGCTTTGACCGGGCTTCAGTCCGGTTGAAGCAGCACGATCTCAAGCCCCGCATTGGCGGGGCTTTGTCGTTTCTGCACCGCCGATGGAACCGAGTCTGAGCCTTCCCACCGGGGTAAGGTAAAGTCTTTTTGCGACAAGCCGTCATAGCAATGGTGTCGCTTTCTCTCCGGGGGCCGTTCATGGTGCTAGACCGCATTTCCCACCGCATGCCTGTGTTGCCGCGCCGCGCGTTGCGTCGTTTTTCTGTTGCGCGTGCGGGCCTGATCGTCGTCGTGATGGCGTGCGCCAGCGCCGGCGCGCATGCCGGGCAGCCGCTCATTCTGGATACACAAAGAGGGATCAGCGACGGCCAACCGGGGCTGGTGCTGCAAAACGCGCCGCTCTCGCACGAGCCGATGGTTCAGGCGACGCAACCGGCGGGTCTCGCGCCGGATTCTTCGCAGCCGTATGTCGTCGCGCCGTATGTGGAAGTGCAGCAGGGCGGCGGGAGGCCGACACCGCCGCGGCCGCCGCGCCCCCCTCATCGCCCAAACCCGCCGCTTCCCCAGCCGCTACCGTCCGGGCAGTGACGCCGTTCAGGCGGGTTTGAGTCCGTGGCCTAGTCGCCGCGCGACTCGATCCTGAATTGCGCGCCGGCGTCCTGGCCGAGATTTTTTACGAGCCACGGGAGCGCCTCTTTCATCGCCGCTTCGAGCGTGTACGGCGGGTTCAGGATGAACATGCCGCTGCCGTAGAGGCCGAAGCCGTCTTCGGGCGGGTTGCTCACCGAAAGCGTGAGGTGCAGCCAGTTCTTGTTCTGCAGGCGCTTGAGTTGCTCCGGGAAGCGCTGCGATTCGGGACGCGTGACCTGCGGATACCAGACCGCATAGGTGCCGTTCGCGAAGCGTTTGAGACTTTCCTCGACGCACGTCAGCGTGCGCGCGTAGTCGCGCTTGTCCTCGAAAGACGGGTCGATCAGCACGAGCGCCCGGCGCGGCGGCGGGGGCAGGAGCGCCTTGATGCCGTCGAAGCCGTCGCCCGCGTAGATCATCACGCGGCGGCCCGCGTCGTGGAAGCGGTGGCGCAGCACGTCGATTTCCGTGCTGTGTAATTCGAACAGCCGCATGCGGTCCTGCTCGCGCATGAGGCGCCATGCGAGATAGGGCGAGCCGGGATAGAAGCGCAACTCACCGTCGGGGTTCAGCGCCGCCACTTCGTCGACGTAGTCCGAGAGCGCCGCAGGCAGGTCGTTGCGGCCCCACAGCTTGCCGACGCCCGTGTCGAACTCGGCGTTCTTCGTCGCGTAGCCTTCGCGCAATGCATAGGCGCCGGCGCCCGCGTGAGTGTCGATGTACCAGTACGCCTTGTCCTTCTTGCCGAGGTAATGCAGCAGTTGCACGACAACGGCGTGTTTCAGGACATCGGCATGATTGCCGGCGTGGAAGGCGTGACGGTAGCTCAGCATGATGGACGGGACACGAGGTCCGGTGAATACGGGGAAGACGGCAGCGGCGGCGCGATGACTGCGCCGCCCGCGAGGCCGCGTATTGTACGCCACCGCAATACGCGACCCGCGGTACGCCGTCCGTCCGGCTATGCCCGCGCGCGAATCCGCCCCGCGGTGTCGGGTGCGCCGCGCCTCGCGGGTACGCGCTCCACGTCAGTCGTAAGCGTCGCCGACGATCGCCTCGATCTGCGCCTTGACGTCCGGCGTGATCTTTTCCGCCACGTCGCGCGCCTTCACGTTTTCGCCGATCTGCTCGATGCGCGAGGCCCCGGTGATGACCGTGCTCACGTGGGGATTCTTCAGGATCCACGCGAGCGCCAGTTGGCCCACCGAGCAGTCGAGTTGTTTCGCGAACTCGGCGAGCTTGCCGACGATCTCGTTCTTGTCGGGGTCGGTGACGTTCTTGCGCAGCCAGTCGTAGCCCTGCAGTTCCGCACGGCTGCCCGTCGGCACGCCGCCGCGGTACTTGCCGGTGAGCAGACCCGAGGCGAGCGGGCTCCACGTGGTGAGGCCGAGGCCGATGTCTTCGTAGAGCCGGCGGTATTCGTCTTCCACGCGCGTGCGGTGAAACAGGTTGTATTGCGGCTGCTCCATGACCGGCTTGTGCAGGTGATGGCGCTCCGCGATCTCCCACGCGGCGCGGATTTCGTCGGCGCTCCACTCCGAGGTGCCCCAGTAGAGCGCCTTGCCGCGCGTGATCATGTCGCTCATTGCCCAGACGGTTTCCTCGACCGGCGTGTTCGGGTCGGGGCGGTGGCAGAACACGAGATCGACGTACTCGAGCTGCAGCCGCTCGAGCGAGCCGTCGATGGCGTTCATGAGGTACTTGCGGTTGAGCGTGTGGTACTGGTTGGGCGCTTCGTTCAAGCCCCAGTAGAACTTGGTCGAGACCACATAGCTCACCCGCGGCCACGCGAGTTCCTTGAGCGCCTGGCCCATGAGCGCTTCCGACTTGCCGCCGGCGTAGGCCTCGGCGTTGTCGAAGAAGTTGATGCCGGCGTCGCGCGCCGCCGCGAGCGATTCGCGCGCGAGCCTGGCGTCGACCTGGTTGCCGTAGGTGACCCACGAGCCGATGGACAGTTCGCTTACCTGCAGGCCTGAGCGGCCCAGTCGCCGATAGTTCATGAACGCCTCCTTGTGAGCCGATAAAGCTAGCACGACTTGGCCGTCGCTGCTGAACGGCTTGCGCCGTGCGCGCCGCGCCTTGCAGTGCGGCGAAAATCTCTTTTGCCTGTCCTGCTCGATGCTTCGACGAGGCGCGTTCATGCACAATAGCCTCGTTGGCCGCGACGCAACATCCGGCCGGATGGCATAAGCCATTCGTCAGGTTTGACGGCGCGCGCTCCTAGGTTTCATCCTGTCCCGTTCACTCACCTGGAGGTGCCCGATGTCGTCTCTCTCTCTGAACACGAAACTCGATGGCAAGGTCGCCGTCGTTACCGGCGCGGCCAGCGGCATTGGCAAGCAGATCGCCCTCACGCTCTCGCAGGCGGGCGCCGCGGTCGCCATCGCCGACCTGAACCAGAGCGGCGCGGATGCCGTGGCCGAGGAGATCAAGGGCGCAGGCGGCAAGGCTATCGGCGTCGCCATGGACGTCACGAGTGAAGAGGCCGTGAATCAGGGCATCGACCGTGTCGCGGCCGAACTCGGACCGGTCGACATCCTCATCTCGAACGCCGGCATCCAGATCGTGAACCCGATCGAAAACTACGCGTTCTCCGACTGGAAGAAGATGCAGGCCATCCACGTGGACGGCGCGTTCCTCACCACCAAGGCGGTGCTCAAGCACATGTACAAGGACGACCGCGGCGGCGTCGTGATCTACATGGGTTCGGTGCACTCGCACGAAGCGTCGCCGCTCAAGTCGGCCTATGTCGCGGCCAAGCACGCGCTGCTCGGCCTCGCGCGCGTGCTCGCCAAGGAAGGCGGCAAGCACAACGTGCGCTCGCATGTGGTGTGTCCGGGCTTCGTGCGCACGCCGCTCGTGGAAAAGCAGATTCCCGAGCAGGCGAAGGAACTCGGCATCTCGGAGGAAGAAGTGGTCAAGCGCGTGATGCTCGGCGGCACGGTGGACGGCATCTTCACGACCGTCGAAGACGTCGCGCAAACCGTGCTGTTCCTCTCGGCGTTCCCGAGCGCTGCGTTTACCGGCCAGTCTTTCGTGGTGAGCCACGGCTGGTTCATGCAATAACGCAGGCATCGGGCCGAGGAGGCGCGGCAATGGCGCAACGCAAGAAGGGGCAGGTCCAGTCGAGCGCAGTCGACGACGAGGTCGGCGCGCATACCGGCGCGCGTGTCGGGAACGCACCGCAGGGGAACGCACCGCAGCCGCATGTTTCGAACTGCGGCGCGCAAGCGAAAGAATGGGAAACCATCGCGCTCACGCTGCAGGGGGGCGGTGCGCTCGGCGCGTATCAGGCCGGCGTGTACGAAGGGCTCGTCGAGGCCGGCATCGCGCCGAACTGGATCGCGGGTATCTCGATCGGCGCGCTCAATACCGCCGTCATCGCGGGCAATGCGCCCGAACATCGCGTGGCGCGGCTACGCGAGTTCTGGGAGACGATCTGCCAGCCCGCCTTCAGCTTCCCGCTGCCGCCCTTCGTCGAGCATGCGCTCTTCAATGCAAACGCCGCCGTGCGCAAGACCTTCACGGCGATGCAGGCGGCAGGCGCGATCGTGGAGGGGCAGAAGGGCTTTTTCGTGCCGCGCTTCCCGCCGCCGCTGCCCAACGGATCGGGTTCGCCCGAAACGGCCAGCTACTACGACACGAAGCCGCTCAAGGCCACGCTGGAACGCTTGTGCGATTTCGAGCGCATCAATTCGGGCGAAACGCGCGTGTCAGTGGGCGCGGTCAACGTGGGCAGCGGCAACTTCGTCTACTTCGACAACAAGACCACGACCTTGCGTCCCGAGCATTTCATCGCCTCGGGCGCGCTGCCGCCGGGCTTCGCGGCGGTGGAGATCGACGGCGAGTATTACTGGGACGGCGGCCTGATGTCGAACACGCCGCTCTATGAGGTGATCCAGACCACGCCGCGGCGCGACACGCTCGCGTTCCAGGTCGATCTCTGGAGCGCGCGCGGGCCGGTGCCCGACAACCTCATCGACGTGCAGGGGCGCGTGAAGGACATTCAGTATTCGAGCCGCACGCGCCTCGTGACCGATATCCTGCAGCGCTCGCAGCGTTACCGGCATGTGTTGCGCGAGGTTCTCGACCGCGTCGCGCCCGAGCATCGCAATGACCCGTGGGTCGCGCTGGCGGACGAGCTTTCGTGCTCGAAGAAGTACAACGTGATCCACCTCATCTACCGGCAGAAGGAATACGAGGGGCACTTCAAGGACTACCAGTTCGGCCTCTCGACCATGCATGAGCACTGGGCTAGCGGCTTGCAGGACATCCGCGCCTCGCTCGCGCAGCCGGACTGGCTCGACAAGCCGGACAACGACTCGGGCTTCGTCACGCACGATATCCATCGCGATTCGCGAGGCCACGGCGGCTGATACTTGCCGGCGGGTTTTCCGCAGTCTTCACCAAAGAAAAAGGCGTCCGTTCGAAAGAACGGACGCCTTTTTTTATCGCGCCGGCAAGCCGCTGCGCAGCGGCCTGTCTTGCTGGCGAACGCGCTTACTTCAGCACTTGTGCGACTGCGCTCGCCACGACGTCGAGATTGCGCGTGTTCAGCGCGGCCACGCAGATGCGGCCCGTGCTCACGGCATAGATGCCGAACTCTTCGCGCAGGCGGTCGACTTGGGCAGCGGTCAGGCCCGAGTACGAGAACATGCCGCGCTGCACGTTGATGAAGTTGAAGTCGCGGTCCACGCCGGCGGCCGTGAGTCGCTCGACGAGGCCCGTGCGCATCGCGCGGATGCGGTTGCGCATTTCGCCGAGTTCCGCTTCCCACATGGCGCGCAGGTCGGCCGAGCCGAGCACGGCTGCGACCACCGAGCCGCCGTGCGTCGGCGGGTTCGAGTAGTTCGTGCGGATCACGCGCTTGAGTTGCGAGAGCACGCGCGCCGACTCTTCCTTGCTGGCGGTGAGGATCGACAGCGCGCCCACGCGCTCGCCGTACAGCGAGAACGACTTCGAGAACGACGACGAGACGAACACGTTGAGTTCCGAAGCGGCAAAGAGGCGCACGACTTCGCCGTCTTCCGCGATGCCGTCGCCGAAGCCTTGATAGGCGATGTCGAGGAACGGCACGAGGCCTCGGGCCTTCACGACCTCGATGACCTGCTTCCATTGGTCGATCGTGAGGTCCACGCCGGTCGGGTTGTGGCAGCACGCGTGCAGCACGACGACGGTGCCGGCGGCGTAGCCGTTCAGCGCGCTCAGCATGCCTTCGAAGTTCACGCCGTTGGTCAGCGCGTCGTAGTACGGATACGCGACGACTTCAAAACCCGCGCTTTCGAAGAGGGCGCGGTGGTTTTCCCAGCTCGGGTCGCTGATCGCGACCTTGGCGCTCGGGTTCACGCGCTTGAGGAAGTCCGCGCCGATCTTGAGTGCGCCCGTGCCGCCCAGCGCCTGAGCCGTGACGACGCGGCCCGCGGCGATCAGCGGCGAGTCGTCGCCGAGCAGCAGCTTTTGCACCGCGGCGTCGTAGGCGCCGAGGCCTTCGATCGGCAGATAGCCGCGCGGCAGACCGGCTTCCACGCGGGCCTTTTCTGCTTCGCGCACCGCGCGCAGCAGCGGAATCTTGCCTTCCTCGTTGGTGTACACGCCCACGCCGAGATTCACCTTGGTCGCGCGCGCATCGGCGTTATAGGCTTCGTTCAGACCCAGGATCGGGTCGCGGGGGGCGAGTTCGACAGCGGAAAAGAGGGACATGATCGTTCGGCTAGAGTGAAGGAAGATCGGTTGGGCCGCATGCTGCACCGGCCACGGAACTCGCTATTGTAACGAATCCTCAAGCGGGATTTCCGCGGATTTGCCATTCTCCGCGCCGTTTTGAGGGCTATTTCCGGCACGATTGGCCGATTTCTGGCGCACGCTCGCTGACGTTCACCGTCGCTGCGACGCGCGGCCCTTGCAGCGCCGCCGTTACGCCCCATCTATGGCTCCAGCCCACCTCGTCTCGCCCCAGGCTCGCCCCTCGGCAAGAGGCGGCGAGACGCTAGAATAGTTGTTTGCTCCGCGCACAGGATGCCCCCATGTCCGACCACACCGTCGCCGACGCGCCCGCGCTCGACGAGTCGAAATTCGTCCACTACGAAGGCTCGCCGTTCCAGCTCTACCAGCCGTACCCGCCGGCCGGCGACCAGCCTACGGCCATCGAAACGCTCGTGGAAGGCGTGGAAGACGGCCTCTCGTTCCAGACGCTGCTCGGCGTGACGGGCTCGGGCAAGACCTACACAATGGCGAACACCATCGCGCGCCTCGGCCGCCCGGCCATCGTGTTCGCGCCGAACAAGACGCTCGCCGCGCAGCTCTACGCTGAATTCCGCGAGTTCTTTCCGCGCAACGCCGTCGAGTACTTCGTCTCGTACTACGACTACTACCAGCCGGAAGCCTATGTGCCGCAGCGCGATCTCTTCATCGAGAAGGATTCGTCGATCAACGAGCACATCGAGCAGATGCGGCTTTCGGCCACCAAGAGCCTGATGGAGCGGCGCGACGTGGTGATCGTCGCGACGGTTTCGGCGATCTACGGTATCGGCAATCCGTCCGAATACCACCAGATGATTCTCACGCTGCGCCACGGCGACAAGCTCGGCCAGCGCGACGTCATCGCACGCCTGATCGCCATGCAATACACGCGCAACGAGCAGGACTTCCAGCGCGGCACCTTCCGCGTGCGCGGCGATACCATCGACATCTTCCCGGCGGAGCACGCCGAAATGGCCGTGCGCGTGGAACTGTTCGACGACGAAGTGGAAACGCTGCAGCTCTTCGATCCGCTCACGGGCCGCGTGCGCCAGAAGATTCCGCGCTTTACGGTGTACCCGTCGTCGCACTACGTCACGCCGCGCGAGACTGTGCTGCGCGCCGTCGAAACCATCAAGTCGGAATTGCGCGAGCGCCTCGAGTTCTTCCACACGGAAGGCAAGCTCGTGGAGGCGCAGCGCCTCGAGCAGCGCACGCGCTTCGATCTGGAAATGCTTCAGGAGCTGGGCTTCTGCAAGGGCATCGAGAACTACTCGCGGCACTTTTCGGGCGCGCTGCCCGGCGAGCCGCCGCCCACGCTCGTCGATTACCTGCCGACCGACGCCATGATGTTTCTCGACGAGTCGCACGTGCTGATCGGCCAGTTCAACGGCATGTACAACGGCGACCGCGCGCGCAAGGAGAATCTCGTCGATTACGGCTTCCGGCTGCCTTCGGCGCTCGATAACCGGCCGCTCAAGTTCAACGAGTTCGAGCGCAAGATGCGCCAGGTGGTATTCGTCTCGGCCACGCCGGCCGACTACGAGAAGAAGGTGACGGGGCAGATCGCCGAGCAGGTCGTGCGGCCCACGGGCCTCGTCGACCCGGTGATCGAAGTGCGGCCCGCATCGACGCAGGTCGACGATGTGCTCGGCGAGATCAACGAGCGCGTGGCCGCGGGCGAGCGCGTGCTGGTGACCACGCTCACCAAGCGCATGGCCGAGCAGCTCACGGAGTTCCTCGCCGACCACGGCGTAAAGGTGCGCTATCTGCACAGCGACATCGACACGGTCGAGCGCGTGGAGATCATCCGCGACCTGCGTCTGGGCACGTTCGACGTGCTCGTGGGCATCAACCTGCTGCGCGAGGGCCTCGACATTCCCGAGGTCTCGCTCGTGGCGATTCTCGACGCCGACAAGGAAGGCTTCCTGCGCGCCGAGCGCTCGCTCATCCAGACGATCGGCCGGGCCGCGCGTAACGTGAACGGCAAGGCGATCCTCTACGGCGACCGCATCACGGATTCGATGCGCCGTGCCATCGACGAAACCGAGCGCCGCCGCGCCAAGCAGATGCACTTCAACGAAGAGCACGGCATCGTGCCGCGCGGCGTCGTGAAGCGCATCAAGGACATCATCGACGGCGTCTACAACGTCGATGAAGCCCGCGCCGAACTGCGCGAGGAGCAGGAGCGCGCGAAGTTCGAGGACATGTCCGAGAAGCAGATCGCGAAGGAAATCAAGAAGCTCGAAAAGCAGATGATGGACTACGCGAAGAACCTCGAATTCGAGAAGGCCGCACAGACGCGCGACCAGCTCGCCGTGCTGCGCCGGCGCGTGTTCGGGGCGAACGTGGGCGATCATCCGATCTGATGGGCGTCGAGCGCGCTATCCCCTCGGGCGGGCAGGGCGGCATGGGCGCCACCCTGCGCCTGTCTCGCCCCCAAGTATTCCTTCGATTGCCTTTCGTGTATTCCCGGCCCGGGAACCCCGCTGTAAGGCGCCCTAAGCCTGTGTTAACCAGGCGCTGCTAAAACCCTGTTCCACTGAGGCTTTTCCTGGCGCCGAATTTGTCCCTCATCTGCATCGGTGTTAAACTTCGCCATTATTGAGAATTGTTCGCATTAACTTTCTTATGTGCATGCGGCAGGCTCAGTGGGAAGTCACCCTCATATAAAAACCAGGAGTTTCGATGCGGATTCACACTCTCGTGCGCGGCACTGCCGTCATTGCGGCCGCCACGGCGGCATTGGCCGCCAATGCGGCTGAATACCCGATCGGCAAGCAGGCCATCCAGGGCGGCATGGAAATCGGCGCGGTCTATCTGCAGCCGATCACGATGGAGCCCGAAGGCATGATGCGCAAGGCATCGGATTCCGATATTCACCTCGAATCGGATATCCACGCGGTCAAGAACAACCCGACCGGTTTCGCCGAAGGCGACTGGATGCCGTATCTGCAGGTTCACTACGAACTGACGAAGCCGGGGTCGAGCTATGCGCAAAAGGGCGACCTGATGCCGATGGTCGCGAACGACGGCCCGCATTATGGCGACAACGTGAAGCTGGCCGGTCCCGGCAAGTACCACCTCAAGCTGATCGTGGACGCGCCGATGCAGACGGGCCACATGGCGTTCGGCCGTCACGTCGACAAGGAAACGGGCGTGGGCCCGTGGTTCAAGCCCATCACGCTGGAATACGATTTCCCGTTCGCGGGCATCGGCAAGAAGGGCGGCTACTAAGCCGTCGCGAAGCAGCTCGGGCGGCGGCGCGCATCGCGTGCAGCGCCGCCGCATGAATGGCAGCAAGGAGCAGGTAAAACCAATGACTGGAATGCGGAAGTTTGCGGCGCTCGCACTCAGCGCGTCGTTTGCGGTGTCGCTGGCGGGCGTGGCCACGACGGCGCACGCCGAAGATCTGCCCACGTTCAAGCTCGAAATGGCCGACGGCAAGCTCAATCCCGCGCGCATCGAAGTGCCGGCGGGCAAGCGCATCAAGATCGAGGTGCGCAATACGGGCAAGGGCGCGGCGGAGTTCGAGAGCGTTCAGCTGCGCAAGGAAAAAGTCCTGGCGCCGGGCGCGGACTCCTTCGTCGTGATCGCGCCGCTCGATCCGGGCGAGTACAAGTTTTTCGACGATTTCCATCAGCAGGCGCAGGGCGTGATCGTCGCCAAATGAGCGTCGCCAAATGGGCATTGAGAAGTCAGGCCGCCGGCGCGTATCGCCGGTAGCGGGAGGTGTTGAATGGGTCAGGTGATGTTCATCGTATGGCGGGAGAGCGTCGAGGCGCTGCTCGTCGTCGGGATTCTTTATGCGTGGCTGAAAAACGGCGACGCGGATGCGCGGCGCGGCGTGCCGTACCTGTGGGGCGGCGTGGCGCTCGGCATTCTTGCCGCCATCGGCCTCGGCGCGGCGCTGGTCGGCTTTACCGAAGTGCTGTCGGGCGATGCGCAGGACTACTTCCAGACCGGCATGGTGCTGGTGGCGTGCGTGCTGATCGTGCAGATGGTGCTGTGGATGAAGCAGCACGGCCGCACGCTCAAACGCGAGATGGAAGAGTCGCTGGAAAAGAGCACGCAGGACGCGAACTGGTGGGGCATAACGATTCTCGTCACGCTTGCCATCGCGCGTGAGGGCAGCGAGACGGTGATCTTTCTCTACGGCCTCGGCTTCGGCCAGTCGGGCCATGTGGACGCGAGTCAGTACCTCGCGGTGCTGATCGGCCTCGCGCTCGCGTTCCTCACGTTCTATCTCCTGCAGCTGGGCGGCAAGATCTTCTCGTGGCGGCACTTCTTCCGCATCACCGAGATCATGCTGCTGTTCCTCGGCGCGGGCCTGTTCCAGACCGGCGTGGACAAGCTGATCGACAAGGAAATCCTGCCGACCATCGTCGATCAGGTGTGGAACTCCTCGGCGATCCTCGACGACTCGAGCACCTTCGGCTCGCTCGTCGCGACGCTTACGGGCTACCGCGCGCATCCGGCGCTCATGAACCTGATCGCCTATGCCGTGTACTGGCTCGTGGTGTGGTTCCTCGTGCGGCGCGCCAGCGGCCGCGCGGGTGCGGTTGCGAAGAGGAAGGCAGCATGAGTTGTGCATCCGCTCGCCCGACGCAGGCAACGGGTCGCCCAGGCAAGCTCGCCCAGGCGGGCCAGTGGATGCAACGTAACGGCGCGGCGATCCGCGCCGTGCAGTGGGTCGTGGTCGCTGTCTACGCATTCCTGATTCTCGTGCCGGCGGCGATGCCGCTGCCCGGCGACACGGCGCACCTGTGGAACAACTTCACGCTCGCAGCGCAGTTCGTGTTCTGGGGCATCTGGTGGCCGTTCGTGCTGCTCTCGATGGTGATGCTCGGCCGCGTGTGGTGCGGCGTGCTGTGCCCCGAAGGCGCGCTCACCGAGTTCGCGAGCAAGTTCGGCCGCGGCCGCGCCATCCCGCACTGGATGCGCTGGGGCGGCTGGCCTTTCGTGGCCTTCGGTCTCACCACGATCTACGGACAGATGGTGAGCGTCTACCAGTACCCCAAGGCGGTGTTGCTGGTGCTGGGCGGATCGACGCTCGGCGCGATGGTGATCGGCTTTCTGTACGGGCGCGAAAAGCGCGTGTGGTGCAAGTATCTCTGCCCCGTGAACGGGGTTTTCGCGCTTCTGGCGCGCCTCGCGCCGTTTCGCTACAAGGTCGACGAAGACGCCTGGCGCAGCTCCTACACGCACGGCGAGCACGGCGGGCATCGCGTGATTCCCGTGAACTGCGCGCCGCTCGTGCCGCTGCGCAACATGAAAGGCGCGGCGCAGTGCCACATGTGCGGCCGCTGCAGCGGCCACCGCGACGCCATCGCGCTCTCGTGGCGATCGCCGGCGCAAGAGGTGGTCGAACTCGGCGACAGCCAGGCCAGCGGGTGGGACACGGCGCTGATTCTCTACGGCCTGCTCGGCGTGGCGATCGGCGCGTTCCACTGGACCGGCTCGCCGTGGTTCATCGGCATCAAGCAGTGGCTCGCGGGCTGGCTCATCGACCGCGACATCACCTGGCCGCTCGATACCAACGCGCCGTGGTTCCTGCTCACGCATTACCCCGCGCAGAACGACGTCTTCTCGTGGCTCGACGGCGCGATGATCGTCGCTTATATCGTTGCGACGGGGCTCGTCTATGGCACCGTGCTGCTCGCGATCCTCGCGGGCTCGACTGCCGTGCTCGGGCGTTTCGAGATGCGCCGTCTGCATCACTTCGCACAGTCGCTGATCCCGCTGGCGGGGGCCGGCGTGTTCCTCGGCCTGTCCGCCACGACGCTCTCGCTGCTGCGCGCGGAGCACGTGCCGCTCGACTGGGCCGCCGAGGTGCGCATTGCGATTCTGGTCATCACGAACCTCTGGAGCGCGTGGCTCGCGTGGCGCGTGACAGGGCGCTACAGCTCGCGGTTCTGGCAGCGCGCGCTCGCGCTCGCGGGCTTTGCGCTCGCGCTCGCCGTGGTGGACAGCGCCTGGTGGCTCATGTTCTGGGGCTGGGTGCGCTGAGCCTGTTTCGACGCTTCTTCATCTGCCGCTGATATAGGCGACATACGAAGGATCAGCGCGTCGCGGCACAAGTCTGGGTGTTACTCTCAAAACCGGGTTGGCGATTTCGCCAAATCCGGTTTTTGACTTTTCGGAGAGACGCATGCGAACGCGAGCAGTACTGACCGATGAAGACGTGATCCGGGTAGCCGAGGCAGCCGTCGCGCACGCCCGTTCGAATGAATGGCACGTGACGATCGCCATCGTCGACGATGGCGGCCATCTGCTGCATTTGCGCCGCCTCGACGGCGCAGCGCCCATCAGCGCGGAGATCGCCGTGGCCAAGGCGCGCACCGCGTCGCTGGGCCGCCGCGAGAGCAAGGTGTACGAGGACGTGATCAAGCAGGGCCGCACGGCGTTCCTGAGTGCGCCGCTCACGGGCATGCTGGAAGGCGGCGTACCCGTGAGCGTGAACGGCGATGTGATTGGCGCGGTCGGGGTCTCGGGCGTGAAGTCCGACCAGGATGCCGCCATCGCGCGCGCGGGCATCGCGGCGCTGGAGGTGGAGTAAGCCAATCCTTTGCCGCGCCGGGAGGCGCCGGAAAAAACAAAAGCCGCGGACGGATGCCGCGGCGTTTGTCCCGGGCGGCTCACGCTTCGCGCGCCGCCCCGATCTGGTATGAGAACAAAAAAATGGCGTGGCTTGCTTCGACGGCTGGCTGAAGCTTGAAGGATGTCTGCACGAAGGGGTCTAGATCTCGCGTGCAAGCCGTCGTTGCTGGCTAATGCCCCAACGCCTCTCGGTGGAGGCGGTCCCCACAATACCCGGTTGAAAACTGCGTAAAGCCTATTTCGTCAGGATCAGCTTGCCGAGCCGGGTGGCCCGCAGCTGATAGGTTTCGCCGTTGTGCATGATGCTCACGTGGCTGCGGCCTTGCAGCAGCGCCGCGCTATCCAGTTTCCTCTCGTCGCTTGCCGCGGCGGCCGCCGGCTCGGCGCCCTTGCGCGGCTGGGGCTGTGTGACGGCAGGCCTGGGCCGCGCGCTGGTCAATGCCGAGCTGCCGTTGCGGCGCAAGCTAAGCGTGGAGGTGCGGTTCAGTTCGGTCATGAACGTGACGTCTTTGTCTCGATTCGATGGATGAATTCTAAATGATAATAGTTCGTATTTGCAACTACGAGATATTCATCGAAATCGAATGCCGATAGCCTGAGCCGAAGCGCGCTGAATCGGCGCTTGCCGCGTCGCACAGGGCGATAGGGCAAGCGCGGGGGGCGTCAGTGCAGCGCGCTACCGTCGCCCTGCACGAACTGGCGGATGAGACGCACGGTGTCGATGTCCGACTCGCGATAGGCCGACTTCACGATTTCGGACGTCTGCCGGTCGTCCTCGGTATCGGCGGTCGGCAGCGTCGTGCGGTACTCGAAGCGCAGAAAGAGCTGTAGCGGATCGGGCTGCTCGATCGTCATCGTGAGCGAGCCGCCCACGTACTCGGCGGTTGCCATGATGTCGTAGCGCACGCTCTCGTTGGGCGTGAGCGTGACGCGATCGCGTACCGTGGCGTGGCCATAGTGCAACTCGCGCTCCATCGTGCTCTCGGTGCGCGAGAGGATCGTGCAGCTGTCGAGCCCGATCACGAAGAGCTGCGGCTGCTCGGCGCGCAGCACGAGCCCTTCCCAGAGCTGCTCGCGCGTCATGGCCTCGACGAGCGGGTTCAGCGGATCGTTGATCTGGATGAGGTGTTCGAAATTCAAGGCGTCGCCTTCCTGTGTCTGTGTCCGCGCGCGGTCGCTCAAGCGACGGCGAGACCCGTGCGGATCGTGATCGCATTCGTGAGGACCTTGTGGACCGGGCAGGCGTTGGCGATCTGCAGCAGGCGCTCGCGCTGCTCGTCGGTGAGCGCGCCTTCGAGCACGATCTGGCGATCGATCTTCGTGCCTTCGCTGCCGGTTTCCATCGCGAGCTTCACACGTACGCCTTCGAGCGGCCACTCCTTGCGCTGCGCGTACATCTTCAGTGTGATGGAGGTGCAGGCGCCAAGGCTCGAGAGCAAGAGCGAGAAGGGCGACGGTCCGCGGTCGCCGCCGCCGAGCGAGGCGGGTTCGTCGGCGATCCAGGTGTGGGTGCCGTCGTCGAACTGGACCTGGTAGTTCGTCGAGCCAATGTGTGCGGTGACTGCGGGTTCGGCCATGCGCTCCTCGCGGGCGGGACGGTTAAAGAGGGACGGGCGCGCTACCTGCGATGCGCGCCCCAGAAACCTTATTGTGACGGAAACCGGGCCGCCCTGTAGCGATGCTTCGGAAGCCCCGTCCCCGCGCAACCCGGTTTCAGTGAGCGATGCGCCCCATGCGCCCGGCCTGATAGTCGAGCACGGCCTGGCGGATCTCCTGCTCCGTGTTCATCACGAACGGGCCGTAGCGCACGACCGGCTCGTTCAGCGGCACGCCGCCGATCAACAGAACGCTGAGCGGCGCGCTCGCGTCGGCCGGGGCGGCGAGCGTGACGGTGTCGCCGTCGCTCGCGAAGGTCACCATCTGCTGGGCATCGATCGCTTGCGCATCGGGCCCGTACAGACCCGTGCCAGAAAGACCGTAGGCAAACACGCGATAGTCGCTCGGCACCGGCTGCTCCACGCGCGCGCCGGGCGCGAGCGTGAAGTGCTGGTAGAGGATGGGTGTGCGCGTTTCGATCGCGGCCTTCACGCCCAGCGCTTCGCCGGCGATGACTTTCACCGAGACCTTGCCGTCCTTCGAGCGGCCCACCGGAATCTGCTCCGTGGGCAGCTCCTGGTAGCGCGGCGCCATCATCTTGTCGCGCGCGGGCAGATTCACCCACAGCTGCAGGCCATGCATGCGGCCGCCCGTACGCGTGAATTCGGGGTCGGGAATCTCGCTGTGGATCACGCCTGCGCCGGCCGTCATCCATTGCACGTCGCCGGGGCGCAGCGTGCCCGAATGGCCCGCCGAGTCCTTGTGGCCGAAGCGGCCTTCGACCATATAGGTGACGGTCTCGAAGCCGCGGTGCGGATGGTCGGGCGCGCCCTTGGCCTTGCCGGGCGCGTAATCGACGGGGCCCATTTCGTCGAGCAGCAGGAACGGATCGAAGTCCATCAGCTGGCGGGTCGGAAACGGCCGATGGACGATGAATCCGCCACCCTCGGTGGTGCGAACCGCGGGATACACGCGTTCGATCGTACGGGTCATGGTCATGGATATCACCTCGAATTGTGGGAATTGCGTTATATGCGAAACAAACCGCTATTATAGGTAGCCAATTTGGCCTGTTTTATGGCCTCATCGCAATGGATTGTCCCATCGCTGGAACGACGACATGAAAATCGATTCGCATAATCTCAACGACCTGATGTACTTTTCGCAGGTGATCGAGCATGGCGGCTTTTCCGCTGCCGAACGCGTGCTCGGCATCTCGAAGTCGCGTCTGTCGAGGCGGGTGAGCGAACTCGAGGCCTCGCTCGGCGTGCGCCTGCTGCAGCGCTCCACGCGCAAGCTCGCGCTCACCGAAGCGGGCGAACTCTTTTACCAGCATTGCCGCTCGATGCTCGCGGAAGCGCAGGCCGCGGTGAACGTCGTTCAGTCGCTGCGGTCGTCGCCGCGCGGCACGGTGCGCGTGAGCGTGCCCGTCACGCTTTCGCAAACGATCTTTTCGCAGGTCATTCCGGAATTCATGCATCGCTACCCCGAAGTGCGGGTAGTGATGCGCGTGACGAACCGCGTGATCGACCTGTTCGAAGACTCCGTGGATATTGCGCTGCGCGTGCGCTCGGAGCCGCCGCAGAACGCCAATATCGTGGTGCGTCCGCTGTGGCGCACCGAGCAGATGCTGGTGGGCGCGCCGAGCCTGCTCGCGCAGAACGCGCCGCCGCTCACGCCGGAAGACCTCGCGCGCTTCGAAACGCTCGATACGCCCACGGGCGACGGCCGCCACGTGTTTCAGCTCATCGCACCCGATGGCACGCGCCACTCGCACGAACACGAGCCGCGCCTCATCACCGCGGACCTCACGACGATCCGTGAAGCGGCGCTCGAAGGCCTCGGCATCGCGGCATTGCCGGAGATGATGTACGGCGCCGCGCTGCGCTCGGGCAAGCTTTCACCGGTGATGCCGGGCTGGACGCTGCCGGTGCCGCAGCTCTATGCGGTATTTCTCTCGCGCCAGGGCATGGTTCCGGCCGTGCGTGCCTTCGTCGATTACCTCGTCGAAGTGCTCGATGCCGATAAGGGCTTGCAGCAGGAATGTCCGCTGAAAAGCGACATCGCCGCGCTTGCGCCGAAAGCGCAAGGGCAGAGTGCACCCGCCGGGCAGGTTGGGCTCTCGCGCACAAAGAGCGCGAGCAAGATCGAAACTGCATGAAGCTTTGCGAACGTGCAGGCACGTGCGCTTGTATGAAACTTGAGTTTTCACGCAGTGCATTTGTGCGCAACGTATAGCGCCATTTGTTTTTAGGCATTCAAGCGTGAGCGGCCATCGCTACTTTCAATGGCCTGGCTCTTGAAGGTGCGAAGCGAGAGGAATATATTGAAGTCCTTCTCGCCAAGCACCGGTCTTGAGCGGGAATTGATGGCCGCTATCATAGTGGGCCTTCAGGGCCGAAAGCGCAGTCCGTGTTGCCCACGGCAGTCGCATGTGCCGGCGTGAACCGATCGATTGTCGGGGAGTCGCCGCCACCGCCCGAATGCGCCGCGTGCGCACGAAAAAAGGCCTTCATCTGACGATGAAGGCCTTTTACTTTGTACCGCTCAATTTTGCGCGTTGCGTGCAGTGACGCGATCAGTGATGCGCAGGGTCGGTGACGAAGCCGAGCTTCGTGAGGCCTCCGCTTTGCGCGGCAGACATCACTTGGGCCACGCGTTCGTATTGCACCTTGCGGTCCGCGTTCAGATGCAGTTCCGGTTGCGGCGTGGTTTGCGCCGCGGCTGCGATCTTCTGGTTCAGCGCCGCGTCGTCGACCTGCGTACCGTCCCACAGCACGGTACCGTCTGCTTCGATCGAGATGTTGATCTGCGCGGGCTTCGCGTCTTCCTTCTGGCTGCTCGCATGCGGCAGGTCGATCTTCACGGCGTGACGGATCACCGGAATCGTCACCATGAAAACGATCAGGAGAACCAACATGACGTCGACGAGCGGCGTCATGTTGATTTCGTTCATCAGGCCATCGTCGTCGTCGCTGGCAAAGGGGCTCATCGCCATGATGCTTGCCTCCGCTCTTTAGTGGCTGCGCGCAGCGACACGCAGGTTGCTCGCGTTGCCTTCCTTCGCGCCGCCGCGTGCGGTCGAGGTGAGGCGCGCGCCCGTCACGAAGAAGGCATGCAGGCCGTGCGCGAAGCGGTTGAGCTTCGTGACGATCGCCTTGTTGGCGCGGGTGAGGGCGTTGTAGCCGAGCACGGCGGGAATCGCGACAAAGAGGCCGAAGGCGGTCATGATGAGCGCTTCGCCAACGGGACCCGCCACGGCGTCGATCGAGGTTTGACCCGTCGCGCCGATCGTAAGCAGTGCGTGATAGATGCCCCACACCGTGCCGAACAGGCCGACAAACGGCGCCGTGCTGCCGATCGAGGCGAGAATGGCGAGACCGCTTTGCATCTTCGCGACCGACTCGTCCATCGTGTCCTTGAGGCACCGCGTGACCCAGTCCGACACGTCCATGCGGTCGTGCAGATGCGGCTGGGTCTGGTGATGGTGGTCGGCGGCTTCCTGGCCCGACAGCGCAAGTGCGAGGAACGGGTTGTCTTCGCGCGAGCCGCTGCCGAGCTTCTTCACGCCGTCGGCGAGATCGTCCGAATGCCAAAACTGCTGCTCGGCGTTCTTCGTGAGGCGTTTGAGGCGCGCGACATTCCAGCCTTTCACGACGATCACGCACCACGACAGCACGGACATGATCAACAGCGCGAGCGCGATGCCGCGTGTCACGAAATCCCCTTGCGCCCACACGTGGGCGATACCGTAGTTCTGCATTCCTGATCCTCTTTATTCAATTCATGAAAGCGTGTGACTTCAGCCCGTCAATTGTTCAGGCTGAACTCGAATGGTTGCGTGTAGGCCGCGCGGACGGCTTCGCCGTTTTCCAGGTACGGCTTGCACGAGCTTTGGCGCATCGCGTCGAGCGCGGCGTCATCGAGGCGGGTGGAGCCGCTCGACTTCTTCAGCTCGATGTTCTCGATCTTGCCCGTGAGGCCCACGACGAAGTGCACGAATGCCGTGCCGGTTTCGCCGCGCCGGCGCGAGAGCGTCGGATAGTCGGGCTGCACGATGCGGCAGTCGAGGTGCGAGACGTTCTTCGGCGCCGAGAGCGCCATGGTCGGCTTGGCGTCGGTGGCCGCCGCGGCTTGCGGTGCCGGTGCGGGCGGCGTGGGAGCCGGCGGCGTGGGTGCCGTGGGCGCGGCCGATTCGATCGCGTGCTGCGAGGGCGTTTCGGCCACGGGCAGCGGTGTTGGCTTGGGCTTGGGCTGAACTTTCGGCTTCTCGCGCGCCACGTGCGGGACCGGCTTGGGCGGAGGCGGCGTGGGCGTGGACTGAATCGCAGCGGGGGCGGCGACCGGTTCGGGCTTGAGCAGTTCGGCCATCATCGTCTGCGACTGGAGCGCGACAGGCGTCACGGGTTCGCGCTTCATCAGCACGACGGCGATGAGCGCGGCGTGCAGCGCGACCACGATCGCGCTCGCGGTGACGACACGGCGGTTGACGCGAACGGAGGGAGACGGCAGCGTGCCAGTGGTGGTTTGGAAAGCCTGCATGTTTAGCGTGGCTGCCATGCGGACGACGGCGCGCAGGCAAACCTACGCGTCGTGTCGGGCAGCTTTATTTGCGAAAGATCAACAGCGAGATGCACAACGTCGTTACGAATCCGAGCAGCAATTCCATCACGACCTCCTTTGATGGGTACGAGCGGTAGCTGGCTGGTCGGGAGACGGGCTTGCTGTCGGCGGCGATTTGACGTCCGCGGCGCGTGGCGCCTGAGGCGCCGCCGGCTAAACGGGCGGACGGGGCGGGCGCGCATCGGTGGCCGGATGCGCGCCATGGCTTCAGGCAGCCTTGCGCTCGTAAAACGTGAGCGGAACCGCATGGGGGACCACGGCGGGGTGCGCCGGTTGCGTGACCCCGCAGCGGCTCGCACAGACACCGCTTTGCGCCATCACGTCACGAACGGATTCTTCGCACTTGCCGCAGCAGGTCGCGACGCCGAGCTCGAACTGCAGCTCGTCGAAAGAATCCATGCCTTCCTGAATGGAGGCGCGGATCGTCCGGTCGGAGACGGATTTGCAAACGCAGACAATCATGATGGACCGCAATAGAGAGAGTTAATGCGAATTATTATCATTATGTTTGCTGGGTTTGGCAAGCGCGGAGGCGGATTTTTTGTAACAAAACCGGATGGTTAGCAGGGGTTTTGCTTTGCGTCAGGAAAAGGCAAGCCTTGTAGAGCGCTCGTCAAGGCGTTTGACGGGCCGGCTAGCGGTTAGCCGTTGCGTGACTGTCAGCAGGATTGAGCATTGCCGCGGGAGCTCACCAGGAGACTCCTGGCAGGAGCCAGGCGGAACGAGGCGAGTGAGTCGGATAGGCGGAAACGGGGTTGAAACGCGCTCTTCCGGGCGAGGCGCGAATCGCGAACTTCGTATCACGCGCGGTGTGAGGCGCCGGTGCGTCAGGCGGCGTTCGCTTCCAGTTCCCGCGAGCGGCGCGAGGGGATGACTACGCGCTCGACAGGGGCGTCGAGACCCAGCAGCGCGGCCGCCAGTTCGTGCAGGTGCGCGCCGTCGCTCGTCGAGCAAAAGCGAATCTCGTCGCCGCCCGCGCCGGCAGGCTCGCCGCTAGCGCGCAGGCCGTGCTGGTCGAGCACGCGTTCGAGCTGCCGCGCGATGGCGACGCTCGTGTCGACGAGCGTCATCCGTTCCCCGACGATCGAGCGGATCGCCGTGTCGAGAAACGGGTAGTGCGTGCAGCCGAGCACGAGCGTGTCCGCGCCCGCGTCGAGCATGGGCTCGACGTATGCGCGCAGTAGCGCGAGCAAGTCGGCCGAACCGATGTCGCAGCGCTCCACGGCCTCCACGAGGCCATGGCCCGGCTGGCACAGCACGCGCAGGTCGGCTGCGTGGCGCTCCACGAGCGCCTGAAAGCGCGCGCTGCGCAGCGTGACCTGGGTGGCGAGCACACCCGCTACGCGCGATTTGGAAACCAGCGCCGCCGGTTTGATCCCCGGCTCCACCCCGATGAGCGGGATGGAGAGCCGCTCGCGCACGAGCGCGATGGACTGCGCCGTCGCCGTGTTGCAGGCCACCACCAGCGCCTTCGCGCCCTGCGCCACGAGCCATTCGCAGATCGCGAGCGTGCGGTCGGCGATGAAGTCGTCGTCGCGCTGGCCGTAGGGGGCGTAGCGCGAGTCGGCGGCATACACTAGCCGCTCGGCGGGCAGTAGCGCACGCACGGCGCGCAGCACCGACAGGCCGCCGAGGCCAGAGTCGAAGATGCCGATGGGCGCAGCGCTGGATGAGGCCGGAAGGTTCACGGGGATGGGCGCAAAAGGGTTGAGGCGCACCCGCAAGGCGGACGGATGCGCGCGGGCGCGAGGCGCGCGATCAGGATTCTACCGAACCCATGGCCGACTGCTGGTAATTCTGGATGCCGATCTTGCCGATGAGGTCGATCTGCGTTTCGAGCCAGTCGATGTGCTCTTCGGTGTCTTCGAGAATCGTCACGAAAATCTCTCGCGAAACGAAGTCGCGCACCGATTCGCAATAAACAATGGCTTCCTTGCAGGTGGACTGGGAAATCTGTTCGAGCTTCAAATCGCACTCGAGAATTTCCCCGGTTTCTTCGCCAATCAACAACTTATGCAGGTCCTGGAGGTTCGGCAGACCGTCGAGCATGAAAATACGCTCGATGAGCATATCGGCATGTTTCATTTCGCCGATCGATTCGTCATATTCATGCTTGCCGAGTTTCTCGAGGCCCCAGTGCTTGTACATGCGGGCATGCAGGAAATACTGATTGATAGCCGTGAGCTCGTTCTTGAGCTGCGCGTTCAGATATTCGATGACCTTCTTGTCGCCTTGCATAGTCTTTCCTTTCTTTGTGGGGCGGTGACTGGTTTCCAACAATAAACGCTCAATACACAAAAGCCAAGGCCGAATCCACATTGAATTGCGGTGTATATCGGCGATTTACTCAGTGCTGGGAACTAATCTCAGTACGCCTCGCGTGATGCAAAAAAAACCGGGGCGCGCGGCCCCGGTTTTTAAACAGGCATCAGGCAGACATCAAACCGTGGCGACCGGAATCTTGCCGATCTTCGCCTGCCATTCGGCGGGGCCGGTCTTGTGGACCGAGGTGCCCGACGAATCCACGGCGACCGTCACCGGCATGTCCTGGACGTCGAACTCGTAGATGGCTTCCATGCCGAGGTCTTCGAACGCGAGGACCTTCGAGCCGCGGATCGCCTTCGACACGAGGTAAGCCGCGCCGCCCACCGCCATCAGGTAAGCCGCCTTGTGCTTCTTGATCGCCTCGATGGCGACCGGGCCGCGCTCGGCCTTCCCGACCATCGAAATGAGGCCCGTTTGCGAGAGCATCAGCTCCGTGAACTTGTCCATGCGCGTGGCCGTGGTGGGACCTGCCGGGCCGACCACTTCGTCGCGCACCGGATCGACCGGGCCGACGTAGTAAATCACACGGTTCTTGAAGTCCACCGGCAGCTTCTCGCCTTTCGCGAGCATGTCGGCGATGCGCTTGTGCGCCGCGTCGCGGCCCGTGAGCATCTTGCCCGAGAGCAGGAGCGTCTGGCCCGGCTTCCACGAAGCGACTTCTTCCGGCGTGAGCGTGTTGAGGTCGACGCGCTTGCTCGTTTCCGTGTTCGGTTCCCAGTTGACCTTCGGCCATGCGTCGAGCGAGGGCGCTTCGAGCTTTGCCGGGCCCGAGCCGTCGAGCACGAAGTGCGCGTGGCGCGTGGCGGCGCAGTTCGGGATCATCGCGACGGGCTTCGAAGCCGCGTGCGTGGCCGTGGCCATGATCTTGACGTCGAGCACGGTGGCGAGACCGCCCAGACCCTGCGCGCCGATGCCGAGCGCGTTGACCTTCTCGTGCAGTTCCACGCGCAGCTCTTCGATCCAGTCCTTCGGGCCGCGCTTGATGATGTCCTGGATGTCGATGGATTCCATGAGCGATTCCTTCGCCATCAGCATCGCCTTTTCGGCGGTGCCGCCGATGCCGATGCCGAGCATGCCCGGCGGGCACCAGCCCGCGCCCATCGTCGGCACGGTCTTGAGCACCCAGTCGACGATCGAGTCGGAGGGGTTCAGCATCACGAACTTCGACTTGTTCTCCGAGCCGCCGCCCTTGGCTGCGACCTGCACGTCGACCTTGTCGCCCGGCACGATCTCGTAGTGGATCACGGCCGGCGTGTTGTCCTTCGTGTTCTTGCGGCCGCCTTCGGGCGGGCTCACGATCGAGGCGCGCAGCACGTTGTCCGGGTTCAGGTAACCGCGGCGCACGCCTTCGTTGATCATGTCGGTCACGCCCATCGTGGCGCCGCCCCAACGCACGTCCATGCCGACCTTCACAAAGATCGTGACGATGCCGGTGTCCTGGCAGATCGGGCGACGGCCCTCGGCGCACATGCGGCTGTTGGTGAGGATCTGCGCGATCGCGTCCTTCGCGGCCGGGCTCTCTTCGAGTTCGTAGGCGCGGCCGAGCGCCTCGATGTAGTCCTGCGGATGGTAGTAGCTGATGTATTGCAGCGAATCCGCAATGCTCTGGATGAGGTCTTCCTGTTTGATGACGGTCATGGCTAGCTTCTGTGGGGACGGGTGTTTTGAATCATGTCTGCCGTGTGCGCGGTTCAGTCGGACTCGGCGTGCTCGGGAACCGCTCGACGCGCAGCGGCGTGCCCGCCTGGCGCTGGATGGCGCGCGGCGAGCTCCTGATAGTGTTCGGGGTGCGTATGCGTGGTGATGCGGTCGATCCACGCCATCACGAGCGCGGAGGCGAGGAACGCCACGTGGATGATCACCTGCCACATCACCGTATGCGCCGAAGCGGCGTCCGGATTGATGAAGGTCTTGAGCAGGTGGATCGACGAAATGCTGATGAGCGCCATGGCGAGCTTCACCTTGAGCACGCCGGCGTTCACGTGGTCGAGCCATTCGGGCTCGTCGGGATGGCCTTCGAGATTCAGGCGCGAGACGAAGGTCTCGTAGCCGCCCACGATCACCATGATGAGCAGGTTCGAGATCATCACCACGTCGATCAGGCCGAGCACGGCCAGCATGATGCTCGTTTCGTCGAGCGTGGTGGCGTGGCTCACGAGGTGCCAGACCTCCTTGAGGAACAGCACGCAGTACACGGCTTGCGCGACGATCAGGCCCAGGTAGAGCGGCACCTGCAGCCAGCGGCTCATGAAGATGATGCTGGGCAACGGACGCATGCGGCGACGGGCTTTACCCGGGGCGGCGGCGGAAGGCGGCTGGGGGCGTGCGGCGGACATGGGCAATCACGATGGCGAATTCGGGCGGGGCTGCCTAAGTGGGGCTGCCTAAGCGGGGCTGCTCAAGCGGGGCTGCTCAAGCGGGGCCGTCTGGTTAGGGCCAGAAGGCGCGCGCGAGGGGCCGGGCGGGCGCTATTGTACAGCGTCGCAGGAAGGGCTCGCCGGGATTGCGGCAGCGCCGCCCGCGCCCGATACTTTCAATCGCATTACGGAATGGTCACGAGGCCACCGGCGGCAGGCGCCTGATCTTGAGGCTCGCGAGGCCGATGCCGGCCACCACGCAGGCGAGAGCAATGCCGTGCGCGGGCGTGGGGCGCTCGCCGAGAAACGCGATGCCGTACACGGCTGCCGCGACCGGCAGCACGGCCGTGAACACGCCGGCGATGCTGCCCGGCACATGGCGTATGCCCATCATCCAGAGACAGAACGAGAACACGCTTGCCGAAAGCCCGTACCAGAGCGCCAGCGACCAGATGCCCGAAGGGACGCTCGCGAAATCGAACGACAGTGCGCCCGGCAGACCCACGGGCAGCATCAGCAAAAGCCCGAACAGGTGTGTGTACGCGCAGATGTCGAGCGGCGCGAGCGTTTGGGTGAGACGGCGCGACAGGATCACATAGAGCGATTCGCAGCACACCGCGCCGAGCACCATCAGGTTGCCGATCAACGAACTGGCGCCGGGGTCGCCACCGCCGCCCACGTGCGCGAAATTGATGACCGCGATGCCCGCAATGGCGAGCACGATGGAAGCGAGTGCGCGTGCGTCGGGGCGCTCGCGCAGGAAAAGCCAGGAGAAGAGGGCGACCACGGCGGGGATCGTGCTCGTGATGACGCCGGCCGCGACCGCGCTCGTGCGATGCACGCCGCCGAGCATCAGCAGCGTAAACCCGAATGTCCCAAACAGCGCCTGGAGGAACAGATTGATCCATTCGCCGCGCTTCACCTGTTGCATTTTGGAGCGACGCAAGAGCGGGCCCAGTACCGCGAGCGCGATCACGAAGCGCAGCAGCGCGAAGAGGGGAACGGGAATGAAGGCGACAATCGATTTGCCGATGCCGACGTTGCTGCCCACGAGCAGCATCGAGGCAATGAGAAACAGGGAATAGCGATTCAAGCTGGAATCCGGGTGCGCAGTTCAGTTAGCATTCTAAATGTCTGCTTACTTGCGTGCCATGGCGCGCCGCTGCATGAGCGCGCGTAAGTGGCTGGTAAGTTGCTACGCTTAATCTTGCCGGCATGGGTAGTTTGCGAAGATCGCGCACGATCGTGCCTGTATCGCGCGCCCATGCATGCCGGATGCCACAATGGCGGCTCCCGGCGCAAGCCAATAGCGCCGTGCCCGCATGCGGGCGGCGGCGCACGGAGACGGCGCGCACGGGCATTGAAGATGCTCATGCGTGTCCACGAGTTTGACGTTTCATCTTCACCAAGGGGTTGTCGATGTCTGCGATTGAATCGGTTCTTCAGGAACGCCGCGTCTTTGCGCCTTCCGAGCAAACGGTGGCTGGCGCCACGGTGTCCGGCATGGACGCATACAAGGCGCTGTGCGCCGAAGCCGAACGCGATTACGAAGGCTTCTGGGCGCGCCTCGCGCGCGAAACCCTGAGCTGGCAAAAGCCCTTCACGAAGGTGCTCGACGAATCGAAGGCGCCGTTCTACACGTGGTTCGAAGACGGCGAACTCAATGCCTCGTACAACAGCCTCGACCGCCACGTCGAGGCGGGCAATGGCGAGCGCGTCGCGATCGTCTTCGAAGCCGACGACGGCACCGTCACGAACGTCACCTACAAGGATCTGCTCGCGCGCGTGTCGCGCTTCGCCAATGCGCTGAAGAAACGCGGCGTGAAGAAGGGCGACCGCGTGGTCATCTACATGCCGATGTCGGTGGAAGGCGTGGTCGCGATGCAGGCTTGTGCACGCATTGGCGCGACGCACTCGGTCGTGTTCGGCGGCTTCTCGTCGAAGTCGCTCAACGAACGCATGGTCGACGTGGGCGCGGTCGCGCTCATCACCGCCGACGAACAGATGCGCGGCGGCAAGGCGCTGCCGCTGAAGAACATCGCCGACGAAGCGCTCGCCATGGGCGGCTGCGAAGCGGTGCACAGCGTGATCGTCTACAAGCGCACGGGCGGCAAGGTTACATGGCACGAAGGCCGCGACCAGTGGATGCACGAGCTTTCGGCGGCCGAGAGCGACACGTGCGCGCCGGTGCCGGTGGGCGCGGAACATCCGCTCTTCATCCTCTATACGTCGGGCTCGACGGGCAAACCGAAGGGCGTGCAGCACAGTACGGGCGGCTACCTGCTGTGGGCCGCGCAAACGATGAAGTGGACTTTCGATCACAAGCCCTCGGACGTGTTCTGGTGCACGGCCGACATCGGCTGGATCACGGGCCACAGCTACATCGCCTATGGCCCGCTCACGATCGGCGCGACCCAGGTCGTGTTCGAAGGCGTGCCCACGTACCCGAACGCCGGCCGCTTCTGGGACATGATCGCCAAGCACAAGGTCACGGTGTTCTATACCGCGCCCACGGCGATCCGCTCGCTCATCAAGGCATCCGAAGCCGATTCGAAGGTGCACCCGAAGAGCTATGACCTTTCTTCGCTGCGCATTCTCGGCACGGTCGGCGAGCCGATCAATCCCGAAGCGTGGATGTGGTACTACGAAAACGTGGGCGCCAAGCGCTGCCCGATCGTCGACACGTGGTGGCAAACCGAAACCGGCGGCCACATGATCACGCCGCTGCCGGGCGCGACGCCGCTCGTGCCGGGTTCGTGCACGCTGCCGCTACCGGGCATCATGGCCGCGATCGTCGACGAAACCGGCCAGGACGTGCCGAACGGGCAGGGCGGCATTCTCGTCGTGAAGCGTCCGTGGCCCGCAATGATCCGCAACGTCTGGGGACAACCCGAGCGCTACAAGTCGGGCTACTTCCCCGAGGAGCTCGGCGGCAAGCTGTATCTGGCCGGCGACGGCAGCGTGCGCGACAAGGACACGGGCTACTTCACGATCATGGGCCGTATCGACGACGTGCTGAACGTCTCGGGCCACCGCCTCGGCACGATGGAGATCGAGTCGGCGCTGGTGGCGAATCCGCTCGTGGCCGAAGCCGCCGTGGTGGGCCGCCCCGACGACACCACCGGCGAAGCCGTGGTGGCGTTCGTGGTGCTCAAGGCCACGCGTCCGCAGGGCGACGAGGCCGTGAAGCTCGCCAACGATCTGCGCGCCTGGGTGGGCAAGGAGATCGGGCCGATCGCCAAGCCCCGCGACATCCGCTTCGGCGAGAACCTGCCGAAGACGCGCTCGGGCAAGATCATGCGCCGTCTGCTGCGCTCGCTCGCGAAGGGCGAGGCGATCACGCAGGACGTCTCCACGCTGGAAAACCCGGCGATTCTGGACCAGCTCGGCGAATCGCTCTAAACGCCGAGGCTCGCGCGGCGCCTTGCCTGGCGCCGCGCGCCGCATCGATCCCCGCATTGCCCCCGATTGCCGGCCCTACGCGTTTTTGCTACACAGGCGCATGGCCGCGCCACACACGACTCCGCAGAACAATCTCAATCCATTGCCTGAGCCACCTCCGGTGAGCGAGGCGATGGCGCGCGCGCATCGGCGCTACTGGCGCTTCAATCTCGCGCTGATCGCCGTGCTCATGACGATCGGCTTCCTGGTCTCGTTCGTCGCGCCGCTCTTTGCGCGGCAGCTCGCCGACTTGCGCTTCGCAGGCTTCAGCCTGCCGTTCTACCTCGGCGCACAGGGGGCGATCCTGCTCTACGTGCTGCTCGTGGCGATCTATATCGTGCTGATGCAGCGCGCCGACCGCGTACTGCAAGCCGCGCTCGAAGCCGACATCGCCATTCGCGAAGCCAGCAAGGCACAGCAACGATGAGGCTTGCGCACCGGCTCATACGCTCCTATGCGTTGTACACGCTCGGCTTTCTCGCCTTCGTTTACGTGATGTGGCGTATCGAGCTTTCCACCGGCCCCGGCATGTGGATCGGCTATGTGTTCCTGTTCGTGCCGATCGCGGTATATGCGGTGATCGGGCTGCTTTCGCGCACCTCGGACCTCGTCGAATACTACGTGGCGGGGCGGCGTGTGCCGTCGTTCTTCAATGGCATGGCGACGGCCGCCGACTGGCTTTCCGCCGCGTCGTTCATCGGCCTTGCGGGTTCGCTCTACGCGAGCGGCTACGACGGCCTCGCTTACCTGATGGGGTGGACGGGCGGCTACTGCCTCGTCGCCTTCCTGCTGGCGCCGTATGTGCGCAAGCTCGCGCGCTACACGATCCCCGACTTCCTCGGCACGCGCTTTTCGAGCAACCTCGTGCGTGCGCTCGCCGTGCTCGCGACCATCCTCTGCTCGTTCGTCTATCTCGTCGCGCAGATCCAGGGCGTGGGGCTGATCGCCACGCGCTTCATCGGCGTGGATTTCGCCATCGGCATTTTCTGCGGGCTGGCGGGCATTCTCGTGTGTTCGTTTCTCGGCGGTATGCGCGCCGTGACGTGGACGCAGGTCGCGCAATACATCATTCTCATCGCGGCCATTCTGATTCCGGTCTCGCTGATCGCGCATCGCGACGGCCTCGGCTGGCTGCCGCAAGTCGACTACGGCAACGTGATGCAGCGCGTGGAAGCGCTCGAGCATGACGTGCGCGGTGCAAGCACCGAAGCCACCGTGCGCGACGCTTACCGCGAGCGCGCGGCGCAATGGCAGACGCGGCTCGACACGCTGCCGCAGTCGTACGTTGCGGAGAAGACGCACCTCGTCGAATCGCTTGCGAACCTGCGCCGTCACAACGGCCCGCTGCGCGATATCGATTCGCTCGAACGTGAATTGAGCGCCTTCCCGCGCGACGTGGATGCCGCACGCATGGTGTGGACGCGCCAGCGCGACGACCTGCTCGAGCGCGCCGCGCCGCCCGTGCCGATGAACGAACCGTTTCCCGCCGACGACGATGCCCAGCGGCGCATTCATCAACGCAACTTCCTGTCGCTGCTCCTGTGTCTTTCGCTTGGCACGGCGAGCCTGCCGCACATCCTCACTCGCTACAACACGACGACCTCGGTGGCCTCGGCTCGGCGCTCGGTGGGCTGGACGCTCTTTTTCGTCGCGCTCTTCTATCTGACCGTGCCGGTGCTCGCGGTGCTGATCAAGTTCGAGATCCTCACGCATCTGGTGGGGCAGCGCTTCGACGATCTGCCGCAATGGGTCATGCAATGGCGGCGCGTCGAGCCATACCTCATCAGCATTGCGGATATGAACAACGACGGCGTGGTGCGCTGGAGCGATATCCAGATGCAGCCTGACATGGTGGTACTCGCTGCGCCGGAAATCGCGGGGTTGCCGTATGTGATGTCGGGGCTCATCGCATCGGGTGCGCTCGCGGCTGCGCTTTCGACCGCAGACGGTCTGCTGCTCACGATCTCGAACGTGCTCTCACACGACGTGTACTACCACATGGTCAGTCCGGGCGCGTCGAGCCAGCGGCGCGTGACGATGTCGAAGATCCTGCTGCTCGGCGTGGCGCTGTTCGCCTCGTATGTGGCGTCGCTCAACGCGGGCAACATTCTTTTTCTGGTGGGGGCGGCGTTTTCGCTCGCGGCGTCGAGTCTTTTTCCGGTGCTTGTGCTCGGCGTGTTCTGGAAGCGCACGACGCGCCTGGGCGCCGTGGCCGGCATGATCGCGGGCCTGACCGTGTGCGTCTATTACATCGTCTCGACGTACCCGTTCTTCACGCAGCTCACGGGCTTCGCGGGCCCGCGATGGTTTGGCATCGAGCCCATCAGCTCTGGCGTGTTCGGTGTGCCCGCAGGCTTTCTCGTGGCGATCGGCGTGAGTCTCATCGATCGCAAGCCGGACGCGTATACGCTCGCGCTGGTGGACTATATCCGCCATCCGTGAGAGTGGGGACCTGATTGCCGGTGTGCGGTCGAGCACTTAAAAAACGGGCGGGCGAGGCGATACTGAAGTCCTCTCGTTCCCGCGCCGGTCCTCGAAGCAGTACGCGGGAATTCGGCGTCGGGCTGCGGCCCGACGCCTTTTTCTGCTTGCCTGTTCTGGTCGATTCGGACTTCCTTCCAACGTTGCGTGTTCAACGACCGGCGGCGCTGCTGTTCTCGTTGCGCCCATCAAGTCATCCGTTTTTTGTCCGATAACTAGCGGGAGCGTGCGATGCACGCGTGTCCGGCGCATCCGTAGATCGCCCTGGCGGCTACGGTACAATTTCGCGCGCCGCCGGCCTCGGACTCGTGGTGAATCGAGCCGAAAAAGGGCGTTTTCTCGGGGAAATCATTGAAGCGCGTTGCACTCAGCCTGATCATTTTCGGCGCCTTTACGGCGCCCGCCGCTTTTGCCAAATGCTGGGGCAACGATGCCTTCCAGAACTGCGTCGACGAATCGGGCAATTCGTACACGGTGCAGCGCTTCGGCAATACGTCTACCGTCAACGGGTATCAGCAGAAGCTGCCGGGCGAGGCCTGGGAGCAGACCGGCGCGTCGATTGGCGACACGACGTTCATCACCGGGCAGGCTGCCGATGGGTCGACGTGGACCGAGACGATCACGAACTACGGCAACGGCACGCGAACGATCTCGGGGATGGATGGCAAAGGGCTCGTGTACAACAAGTATTGCACGGTGAGCGGGTGTAATTGAGGGCGTTTGGACGTGCCCCGCGCACGTTATCCCCTCTCTGGCGGGCTATTTGATGGGCTGGAAAAACAAAAACCCCGTAAGTCATTGCGCTTACGGGGTTTCGGCGTTTTGTTCTGGCGGAGAGAGGGGGATTCGAACCCCCGATAGGCTATTAACCTATACACGCTTTCCAGGCGTGCGACTTAAACCGCTCATCCATCTCTCCGGCGGGAGGCGAATTATAGCAGACTCCGCGCGCCGGAGGAAAGCGCTCGCGCAGCGCCTGGCACGATCTGCGCTTTGCAAAGTCCCTCGCGCACCCTAAGCAACGCAGAATTCGTTCGTTCCCCGCTTGCCGGGCATTCCGTAACGTTGCCGCACCGGCCTTGCAGCCGCCTCGCAAGGACCGCGTAGCGACAACCACCACACGCAACGGAACGCCCCGCATGAACAACAAAAACGCCTCCTTCACACGCCGCCCGCTAACCGCCGCTCTCGCGCTCGCCTTCGCCGCGTCGGGCGCCACTATCGCCACGAGTGCCCACGCGCAAAGCAGCGTCACACTCTACGGCATCGTCGACGCGGGCCTCGCTTACGTGCACAACGCCCAGGGCGCGAACGGCCTGAACCAGTCCACGCTCGTCAAGCTCAGCAGCGGCAACCTTTCGGGCAGCCGCTGGGGCCTGCGCGGCACCGAGGATCTCGGCAACGGCCTCGCCGCCATCTTCCAGCTCGAAAACGGCTTCAACGTGGGTACCGGCGCGCTCGGGCAGGGCAGCCGCGAATTCGGGCGCAAGGCGATCGTCGGTCTTGCCAGCACGACGTGGGGCACGCTCACGCTCGGCCGCCAGTACGATCCGCTCGTCGATCTCGTGCAGCCGCTCACCGCTGACGGTCCGTTCGGCGGCGTGTTCGGCACGCCTGGCGACCTCGACAACTACGACAACAGCCTGCGCGTGAGCAACTCGGTCAAGTACGCGAGCCCGCTCGTCGCAGGGCTGCAGTTCGAGGCGCTGTACGGTTTTGGCGGCGTGGCCGGCGCGAGCGGCAGCGGCCAGACTTACAGCTTCGGCGCCGCCTACTCGAACGGGCCGCTCTCGCTCGCGGCCGGCTATTTCTTCGCCAATGGCGGCAGCACGCTCACTGCCGGCGTGCGCAGCTGGACGAGCAGCTCGGATAGCCTCTTCAACACGGTCATCAATCAGGGCTTTGCGAGCGCAACCTCCATCCAGATCGTGCGCGCAGGCGGCAGCTATGCGGTGGGCGCATTGAGCTTCGGGCTGGCCTACTCGAACACCCAATACGCAAACGATGCGTACTCGACCTTCCACCAAACCGCCAAATTCAATAGCGGCTCGGCGTTCCTGAATTACCAGATCACACCGGCGCTGCGCGCGGGCGCGGGCTACAACTACACGTCGCTCACCGGGCCCTCGTCAGCGCACTACAACCAGGTGAACCTCGGCAGCGACTACTCGCTCTCCAAACGCACCGATCTCTACGCGCTCGCCGGTTACCAGAAGGCGAGTGGCCACACGCTCGACGCAAAGGGTTCGAGTGTCGTTGCGCAGGCATCGATCGGCGACTTCGGCGTGAGTTCGGGCGCCGGCAATCAGGCGCTTGTCGTAGTGGGTATCCGTCACAAGTTCTGACGCCAGAACGGAGCCAAGCGGCGTGCGTCGGCAGCCGCGCGGGGGATCGCCGATAATGCTTCGTCGATCCCCCGAGGAGAATCTGCTTGAAGGTCAGCGAAGCCGTCACGAGTCGCAAGTCCGTGCGCCAGTTTTTGCCCGATCCGGTGGACCCCGCCGTCATTCGCCGGGTACTCGATACCGCTGCGCGTGCGCCTTCGGGCGGCAATCTGCAGCCGTGGCATGTTCATGTCGTGGGCGGCGAATCGCTCGCGAAGCTCAAGTCGATCATGGCCGATCGCATTGCGCAGGTGCCTGCGGGCGAGCCGATGGAGTACGACGTGTATCCGCGCGAGCTGGGTTCGCCATATCGCGAGCGTCGTTATCGGGTGGGCGAGGATCTTTACCGCAGCATCGACGTCGCGCGCGAGGACCGGCCGGGCAGGCTACGGCAATTCGCGCGCAACTACGCGTTTTTCGACGCGCCGCTCGCGCTCTTTTGCAGCGTAGATCGTCAGATGGGGCCGCCGCAATGGGCCGACCTCGGCATGTTCCTGCAGACGGTGATGCTGCTCCTGCGCGAAGCCGGGCTGCATAGCTGCGCGCAGGAATGCTGGGCGCGCTACGCGCAAAGCGTTGGCCAGTTTCTCGCGTTGCCGCGCGAACGCATGGTGTTCTGCGGCATGGCGATCGGTCACGAAGACCCGGACGCGCCCATCAACCAGTGGCGCTCGGCGCGGGTCCCGCTCGACGAATTCGTGCAATTCGACGGCGTTTAAGCGTCAAGAATAGCTAACGTTAGCAATACATATTGCTTACAGTGCAGCGCGAATGCGCGCGGCCAGCGCTTCGAGCTGCGCCATGTCGGCCATTTCACGCGCATGCGGGCGCAGTTCTTCGCCCGCGCGGCGCGGAATCAGGTGGAAGTGCACGTGCGGTACGGTCTGCCCGGCGGCGGCGCCGTTGAACTGCGCGATCAAGAGGCCTTCGGGCGCAAGCACCTTGCGCATCGCGACCGCCATCTTCTGCACCGTCGCCATCGCGGCGGCGCCGGCTTCCAGTGAAAGCTCATAGATGAACTCGGCGCCTTCCTTCGGCAGCACGAGCAGGTGGCCTTCGGATTGAGGCATGACGTCCATGATCGCGAGCGTAGCGTCGTCCTCGTACACCTTGATGCAGGGTGCTTCGCCGCGCAGGATGCGCGCGAAGATGTTCTTGTCGTCGTAGGCCATTGTCGGTATCTCCAGTTCGGGCGCGCCGTTTGCTGGCGCCAGGGCGATGGGTTTCGTCGAGTTTGCGATTATGGCCCGCCCCGTATGGCTTGTGCGTGTTCCTGCACAATTTTTGAAGTAGGTGCATCATAGAGTTTCTCGCAGCGCGCGCGACGACGAATGTCTTGATAGCAACCTCTTGAATGGCATCGGAGCAAGGTACCAAGGACCCGACTCCTGCCGCATGGAGCACGTATGGCAACGACTGATCTCGAAGCAGCTCAACCCGTTCGTGAGGCCACCGTTTCCGGGGCCTGGCGGTTTATAGCCCAGCTATTGGCGCGCGCTGACGTGAAATTCAACGGCACACGGCCGTGGGACATGCGCATCCACGATCCGCAGTTACCCGAGCGCGTATTGGCGCTCGGCAACCTGGGCCTCGGCGAGGCCTACATGGACGGCCAGTGGGATTGCGAGCAACTCGACGAATTCTTCGCACATGTGTTGCGCGCGCATCTAGACGACCAGATCGATCCCTCCCGTCTCGTCTTCTACGCGCTCAAGGCGCGCCTCATGAACCGCCAGACCGTGCGCAGGGCATGGAAAGTGGGCCAGCAGCACTACGACATCGGCAACGAGTTCTACGAGGCCATGCTCGACAAGAACATGGCCTACACCTGCGGCTACTGGTCGGGCGGCGCGAAAACGCTCGACGAGGCGCAGGACGCCAAGCTCGATCTCATCTGCCGCAAGCTGGGCCTGAAGCCTGGCATGCGCCTGCTCGACATCGGCTGCGGGTGGGGCAGCCTTATGAAGTTCGCGGCCGAACACTATGGCGTGTCGTGCGTGGGCGTGACGATCTCGAAGGAGCAGGCCGCGCTCGGCGCCGAGCGCTGCAAGGATCTGCCGGTTGAATTCCGCCTGCAGGACTACCGGTTGCTCGACGAGAAGTTCGACCGCATTGCGAGCGTTGGCATGTTCGAGCACGTGGGCCCGAAGAACTATCGCACCTATATGGAAGTCGCGCACCGCTGTCTTGCCGACGACGGTCTGTTCGTACTGCACACCATTGGCAAGAACCGCCGCGACACCACGCCCGATCCGTGGATCGACAAATACATCTTCCCGAACGGCGAGCTGCCGACCATCGGCCAGATCGCCGACGCTTCGGGCGGCCTGTTCGTGGCCGAAGACCTGCATAACTTCGGCGCCGACTACGACCGCACGCTGATGGCCTGGCACGCGAATTTCGAGGCAGCGTGGCCGCGTTTCAAGGCGCAGATGGGCGAGCGCTTCTATCGCATGTGGCGCTACTACCTGCTTTCGTGCGCCGGAGCGTTCCGCGCGCGCGACATCCAGTTGTGGCAGTGGGTGTTTTCGAAGAACGGTTTGCTGGGCGGGTATCAGCGTCCTGCCTGATCTTCCCGTCGCATCACTAATGCGGCCGCGTTTCGCGAATGGCGAACGCGGCCGTTTTCGTTGCCGATCAGCGAACCAGTGCCGATACCGTTGCAATGCCAAGGATCGTCATGACGACCGAGGCGCACACGTGAATGGCGATTTCGCCCGCGGCCCAGCCGAAACGTCCGTGCTGCAGATGCGAAACGACTTCGGCTGAGAAGGTCGAGAACGTGGAGAGGCCGCCCATCAAGCCGGTAATGACAAAGAGGCGCCATTCGGCGGAGAGTTGGGGCATGCGCCCGAAATAGGCGACTGCGACGCCGATCACATAGCCCGCGATGATGTTCGACGCAAGCGTGCCGAGCGGCAGGTCAGGGTAGAGGGCATTCAGGCGTAGCCCGAGAACCCAGCGCAACAGCGAGCCGAGCGCGCCGCCAATGCCGACGGCGAGGATGGACAGATACATGGTCTGGAGTGGTTGAGGGCGCAATATGAGCCGGCGCGCCATGCCTCCGGCTCTGTCTTTCTACCGTTTTTCGACCACGGAGTGTAGCACCGGCCGGGACCGCCGGTTTCACGCCGCAGCGGTTTGCCCTGAGACCACGTCGCGCCCGGGTTCTGCCGCGAAGCCACGCCGGGCGGCGTGTCAGACGATCCCGCCGTTCGCGCGCAGCACCTGGCCGTTGACCCAGCCGCCGTCCGGGCCCGCGAGGAACGACACGACATTTGCAATGTCGTCGGGTTGCCCGAGGCGCTGCAGCGGCGGCATGTTCGCGAAATGCTGGACCTGTTCTTCGGTCTTGCCGCTGAGGAATAGCTCTGTCGCCACCGGCCCCGGCGCCACCGCGTTCACGCAGATCGAGCGGCCGCGCAGCTCGCGTGCGAACACGCGCGTGATCGTCTCCACGGCCGCCTTGCTGGCCGTATAGAGCGCGTAGCCCGGCAGATTCATCGCGAGCACGGAGGTCGAGAAGTTGATCACGCGGCCGCCATCCGCGAGTTTCGTCGCCGCTTCGCGCAGCGTGTTGAGCGTGCCGCGCACGTTGATGTCGAACGTTTCGTCGTAGATCGCGTCGGTTGAATCGGCAACTGTCACCGTCTTCATGATGCCCGCGTTATTCACGAGCAGTGTGGGCTGGCCCAGCGTTTCGGCGGTGGTGTCGAAGAGACGGCGCACGTCGTCGGCCTTCGCGACGTTCGCTTGCACCGCAATCGCGCGACCGCCGCCCGCCGCGATCTTCGCGACGAGCGCCTCGGCTTCGGCGCTGCGCGAAGCGTAGTTGATGACGACGGCGTAGCCGTCGCGCGCGAGACGTTCGGCAATGGCGGCGCCGATGCCGCGCGAGGCGCCCGTGACGATGGCGACGCCGCGCGAATTCGTGGAGGCATTCATGATCGGAGTCCTTCTCGTAAGTGGTGAGAACGGGCTCGATCATGGACGAAACCGCGGCGGCGATCATTGCGCGCCGCCGGGTTTCATCATTCCATTTCGATTAACAATGCTGCACGGCGGCGCTCAGTAGGCGATGCAGACGGATTTCGTCTCCGTGTACGCGTCGATGATCGCGCGGCCATGCTCGCGCCCGATACCCGAGGCCTTGAAGCCGCCGAAGGGCAATGCCGGGTCGACCATGTTGTGCGTGTTGACCCATACCGTGCCCGCCTGCACGCCGTCCACGACGCGCAGCGCGCGGTCGAGCTGGTTGGTCCAGACACTCGCGCCCAGACCGTACTCCGAAGCATTCGCCGCCGCGACGGCTTCTTCGACGTCGTCATACGGCATGGCGACGAGCACCGGCCCGAACACCTCTTCGCGCACGACGGTAAGCGGCTTGTTGGTCGCGTTCGCAATCACCGTGGGCTCGATGAAGAAGCCGGGCCGATTGCCGCCGCCGCCGCCCGCCACGACCTCGCCGCCTTCGGCGCGACCCTGCGCGATCATGCCGGCGACCTTGGCGCGATGGCGCGCCGAAACGAGCGGGCCCATCTGCGCGGCCGCATCGAAACCCGAGCCGAGCACGGTTGCGCGCGCAACCTTAGCGATGCCATCGACGATCTCCTCAAAACGCGCGCGCGGCAGATACAGGCGCGAGCCCGCCGTGCAGACCTGGCCGTGATTGAAGAAGATCGCGCCGGCTGCGCCTTCGATCGCGCGCTGCGGATCGCAGTCGTCGAGCACGATCACGGGGCTCTTGCCGCCCAGTTCCAGCGAGACGCGCTTGAGATCGCTCGCGCATTGCTTGCCGATGAGGCGGCCCACTTCGGTCGAGCCCGTGAAAGTGACCTTGTCCACCTGCACATGACGAACTAGCGCTGCGCCCGCCGTTTCGCCCTGGCCCGTGACGACATTGAACACGCCCGGCGGAAAGCCGGCTTCGTGCGCGAGCTCGGCGAGGCGGATGGCCGTGAGCGGCGTTTCTTCGGCGGGCTTGAGCACCACGGTGCAGCCGCAGGCGAGCGCGGGCGCGATTTTCCAGACCGCCATCAGCAGCGGGAAATTCCACGGCACGATCGCGGCGACCACGCCCGCGGGCACGCGCCGCGTGGAGGCGTTATAGCGCACGCCGGGCGGGAAAGCGAGCGAGAGATCCACGGTGCTGCCCTCGATCTTCGTGGCCCAGCCGGCCATATAGCGCAGCCATTGCACGCTGCCGCCCACTTCGAGCATCTTCGAGAAGGCGAGCAGCTTGCCCTGGTTGAGCGTTTCGAGCGCAGCAAGTTCGTCGCCGTGCTGTTCGACGAGGTCGGCGAGTTTGAGCAGCAGGCGCTCGCGCGCGGCGGGCGCCATACGCCGCCACGTGTCGGCTTCGAAGGCGCGGCGCGCGGCAATGACGGCAGCGTCGATGTCGGCGTCGCTGGCGTCGGGCACCTGCGCGATCTCCGCGCCCGTGGCGGGATTGAATACGGCAAACGTGCGGCCGTTGCCGCTTTCGCTAAAACGTCCGTCGACGAACATTTGTGTGCGGATCGTGTGCGTGAAGTCCTGGCAGTCCATACCGTCTCCTGATTTCGGTAGTAATGCGAACGTTTTTCGGTGTTTCAGCGTAAGTCGATTGTGCTGCCCGTAGCGAGGGCGGCTGACGCAGGGTAGGGCGTGTGTGCACGGAATCGGCGTGGCATTGCGAATGCGTATGCGCATGCAAGATTGAGCGCGCCCGCAACGATGAACAGCGCGTAAAAGCCCTGTCCGAAGCCCCATGCCGTGGTGGCGAGCGCCGCGCCTGCCAGCATGCCCGCGTGATGTGCGAGGCCCGGGCAGCCGGTACCCGAAGCGCGCGACGCTCGCCCGCCGCGTATGAGCGTGGGGAGCGTCAGGTAGTCGAGCACGGCGAATGCGGGGGCAGCAAGCGCAGCCCACGGCGCGAGGCAATCGAACGTCAGCGCGGCGAGCAGTCCGCCACGCAATACGAAGAGCACGAGCAGTGCGCGTCGGTAATCGACGCGATCGGCGAGCCAGCCCGCGAGGCTCACCACGGCGAGTGATGTCACAACCTTCGTCACGGACATCGCAGTGCCGCCGCAGAGCGCAAAAAACTGGAAGCGCGCGAGCACGCCGCTCGACAGGCCTGCAAGCAGCGCGGGTGCGATGAGCAGCATGCCGTCGCGCCACACGGGCGCCGTTGCGTGCGTATGCACCGACCTTGCCGCGCTATCGCGCGTGCGCCGCAAGTGCATGCACGCCGCGGCGATCAAGGCGACGCCGCCCAGGATGAGCGGCGTCTGCGCGAGCGTTGCTCCTGCGTGCGCGCCGGCGCCCATTGCCGCCATCGTGAGTGCGAGTGCGCTCGCGATCGGCACCGTGGGGTGCGTGGCGAAGCTGCGCGCAAGCACGCCCGGAATCAACGACATCGCAGGCAGGGCAAGCGCGCTCGCGGCGAATGCGGCAAACGGCGCGCCGGCCGGCATCGCCGCGATCATGACGCCTCCCGCAAGCGCGCTCGCGCCGCCCGTGATCGACGCCCAGACGCACAGCAGGCGTGCGGCGTGCATTACATCAAGGCGGCGCTCGCGCGGCATCATCGCGCGCTCACTGCTTGCCGTGGCAGCACGATTTTGCTTCGGGCGCGTCTGCGCGGTCCTGCACGCTGTGCGGATCGCGCCCGCCCGGCAGGTCCATCGCGGGATTGCCGTAGAAGAAGTTGTTGGGCTTGAGCATGAAGCCCGCATACTCCACCGGCATCACGGGGAAATCCTCGGGCTTGCACACGTGCGTGTGGCCGAAGCTGTGCCACAGCACGATGTCCTCGTTCTCTACGTTGCGGTTCGCCTCGATATAGCGCGGCAGGCCGTCGCCGCCGGCGTGCTGGTTAGGGTAGTCGCCGCTCGCGTAGCGCTGCGTCGTGTCGTACGGCGTGACCCACACGTGGCGCGTGGCGAAGCCGCCGCGCTGGCGCACCTTCGAGTTGGGATCGGCGAGCATGAGCGGCGAGTCGTTGATGATGAGCTTGTAGCCTGGATTCGCGCCGACGCGGTTCTTCACGTTCGGGTTCACCACTTTCCAGAAGCGCCCCGTCTGACCACTGGCGTTACGCGCCGCTTCCTGCTCGGTCTTGAGCACGCGCCTGGTCGTATCGAACACGTTGCCGTATGGATTCCCGGCACCCATCGCGCGCGGCACGAATTCGTGCTCGGTGACGGAGTTCCTCTCGCCGTCCACCATCATGTGCAAGCGCGCGTTGAAGAAGTGCTGATGCGTCGGGCCGCCCAGGTTCTCTGTGACCATGCCGCCCCACGGGTAACTATCGCCATCAGCCACTGCGGAAGTCTGGATGATGCCCGTGAGCTTGCATTCGAGCTGGATAGTGCCGTCCTGATAGAAGTACCAGTAAAAGCCGTAATCGTAGTTGCCCACTGTTGCGAAGAACGAGATCACGAGGCGGCGCGAACGGCGCATCTCGAACACACCGGTGCGGAACTCGTAGTGCTTCCAGAGCGTGCCGTAATCCTCTTCGTGCAGACACACGGCGTTCTTCATGGTGAAGCCGTTGCCGAAGTCGTCGGCGGACGGAATGTCGAAATAGCGGATCGTGCCGAGGCAATCGCAGCCCAGTTCGAGCTGGTTCGCGAGCTTGCCGAGTCCGTATTCGCCCGCATCGAACGCGCTTTTCCAGTAATGGTTCGTGGTGGGGTCCGAGTAGGGCACGCACATCTCGGTCACGCTCGCGCGGTAGACGATCGGGCGCGGCGCGCTCTTGCCGTCGTCCCATGTGATCTGGTGCAGCACGAGCCCTTCGCGCGGCGTGAAACCCACGCGGAATTTCCAGTTCTGCCAGCTAACCTGCCAGCCGTCTATCGTGAAGCTCGGGCCTTCGGGCTGACTGATTGAGAGCGGCTTGACGGTGTCACGCGGCTTGCCGAGGCTCGGCGTGTCGTAGTTGTGCCTGGCGCGCGGAATGGGGATGATGCGGCCGTCGTCGATCAGTTCGATCACCTTGTGCGCGAGCAGGTCCACCACGGCGACGACGCCTTCGATGGGGTGCGCGTAACCGTTGTCGGTCAGGGACTCCCGGTAGTAGCTCACGCAGCGCACGAGGCGGCGGCCATTCTCGTTCAGGCGGTCGAACGCGCCGGCGGAGAACGGATCGACCTGCACGCGCTCGAGTTCGTCTTCGGTGAGGCCGCGCTTTTTCACGGCCTCGCGCCATGCTACGTCTTCCTTGACGATGCGCTCCGCGTTCATGAAGTCTTCGATCATCACGGGCGGCTGGCCATAGGGCGCGCTTTGCAAGGCGAGCGCCTTACGCGATTCCACTTTCTTCTCGCGCAGGTCCACCACGAATTCGAGCGTCTGGCTGCGGGTGCGATCGATCGCGATGACGAAGGCGCGGCGCGAGAAGTAATCGCCATGCTTGTACGCGAGCACTTCCGCCTTGGGCGGCTCGCACAGTTCGGTGACAGGAAAGCGCCCATAATCGTCGAGCTGCTCGGCGGCTTTCACGATGTCACAGGCCAGCTGCATTTCGGCGAGGCTCAACGGGTCGAGCGGATGCGCGTTCGGATTCGTGTTCATAAGCATTTCGTAAGGATGGCGTTGGGCGCAACAGGGCATGGGAGGGTATGAAGAATCCGCATTCGTCTCATGCGATGTCGATGGGTCAATCGTAGAAACGCCGTATTTTTTTCGCGCTTGCAAAACGCGCCAAAGGGGCGATAGAGTGCGCCAGAGACGATCGACTGTTAAATCCGTCGGCGCATACAGGCCCTAATGGAGCGAGACATGAAAAGAGTGCCTGTCAATAGCGGGTTCCCGATGATTCGCGGTGCCGTGATGGGTCCCATCGTGCGTGCACTCGACGCCGCTGGTGCGGACTGCGATGCATTGCTGGCCGAGTTCGGCCTGAGTCGCCGGCAGCTTTCCAATCCGTATGAAATCGTGGCGCTCGGGCGCTACGTGGACGCGTTCGAACGCGCGGCGCAGGTCCTCGACGAACCCTTTCTCGGCCTGCGCTTAGGCGCCGAATTGCAGCTCACGGAACTGGGGCCGGCTGGCCTCGTGTTCATGTCGTCGCCTACACTCGGCGCCGCAATCCGTAAGTTCACCGACACGCTCGGCTCGTGGCAAAGCGCGACGGCCGTCGATCTCGTGAGCGACAACGCATGGCCGATGTGGAGCTATCGCATCGCGCATACGCAAATCTGGCCGCGCCGGCAGGACGCCGAGTACAGCGTCTCCGCCATGTGCCACATGATTCGCCAGGTGCGAGGCGCAGCATGGACGCCGTGCGAGATTCATTTCGAGCACGCCGCGCCCGAGGACCTCAAGCCTTATTTGCGCCTCTTTCGCGTGCCCGTGCGCTTCCAGCAGCCGGCCAACGGCGTGGTCCTGCACCCGCACGATCTCGACACGCCGCTCAAGAGCGCCGACGTGCAGATGGCGCGCATGATGGAGCGCCACGCCACCGACCTGATTTCGCGCGACACGATTCCGCATACCCTCGTGGACCAGGTGCGCGATCTCGTGACGCGCCGGCTCGCGCGCGAAAAGCTCGTGGTCGGCGATATCGCCAAGGACCTCGGGCTTTCGGACCGCTCCTTGCAGCGGCATCTCGCCGACGCCGGGACCTCTGTGCGCCAGATCATTCGCGAAGAGCGCGAGCGCAGCGTGGCGGTGCTGCGCGAGCAGGAGGGCATGACCAACGCGGCCGTGGCCCGCGCCGTGGGTTATGCCGACGCCACCGTGCTATGGCGTGCGACGCGCAACTGGGGCCGTGCAGGCGCCAAGCGACCCCGCTAGCGCGCAAATCGTGAAAGAGAATTGACGGCTTTCAGTAAGCTTGTGGGCTGAAGTACGGATTCCCGGCTCGCGGCATTAATCAGGATGCCGAAGGTAATATCGGCCGCTTCAGCGCGGTTAAGTGAAAACCCGCTCCAGCCATGGCGCACTTTATCGAGTAATTGGCGCGTTGCGCCAAGTCGGCGAGTTTATTAGCTGCCTACCATGCGCTCAATCCGAATCGGGAAATTCGATTCGTCGAGCGCCGGAGGCACGCGGTTCTTCATCGTGTCGTATGGCGAACCCAGAACAGACACCCGCAGAGGCAACGATGAACGAACCGTATTCTTCTCCCGCTCACCTCGTTGGAGACAACGCGGCAGTGGACTCACAGCGCAGCCTGCTCGGGCTTTGGCAGATCGTCTTTCTCGTCATTTCCGCGGCGGCGCCGCTCACCGGCATGCTGGGCGCGGTGCCACCTGCCATCAGCCTTGGCAATGGCGCGGGAATTCCCGGCGCATTCGTGATCGCGGGCGTCGTGCTGCTCGTGTTCAGCGTGGGCTTCGCTTCAATGAGCCGCCACATCGTGCGTGCCGGCGCGTTCTACGCGTACATCACGGCGGGTTTCGGCCGACCTGTTGGCATGGCCGGCGCACTCGTCGCGCTGCTCTCGTACACGAGCATCCAGATCGCGTTGTACGGCCTGTTCGGTTTCTTCTGCACGGTGGTGCTCGGGCCACTGCTGCATAGTTCGCTGCCGTGGTACGCGTATTCATTCGCGTGCCTCGTCGTCGTGCAGTTCACCGGCATTCGCGGCATCGACCTGAACAGCCGCCTGCTCGGCGTGCTCATGTGTCTCGAACTCGGCATCCTGCTGCTGCTGAGCCTCGCGATCGTGATTCATCATGGTGGACCGGATGGCCTGACGCTCGCGCCGTTTTCGCCGCGCCACGTTTTCAGCGGCCACCTCGGCATCGCGGTGATGTTCGCGCTCGCGTCGTTCATCGGTTTCGAGGCCACGGCGATCTACGGCAAGGAGTGCCGCGACCCGAAGGTGACGGTGCCGCGCGCCACCTATGTTTCCGTCACGCTGATTCTCGTGTTTTTTGCGTTCGTCACGTGGGCCATCGTTTGCGCCTATGGCATCAGCAACGTCACGGACGTCGCGACGAAACAGCCGGGCGACTTCTGGTTCATCCAGTCGACGAAGTACCTGGGCGGCGCGATGACCACGACGATGAGCTTCCTGCTGCTTTCCAGCATCTTCGCGAGCCTGCTGTCGTTCCACAACACGATCGTGCGTTACATCCACGCGCTTGCGGGTGAGGGGATTCTTCCCGCGGTGCTCGATCGCCTGCATCCGAAGTATGGATCGCCGTATCTCGCGAGCTATCTGCAGACACTTTCGGTCGCTGTGCCGGTGGGCCTTTTCGTTCTCGCGGGCAGCGATCCGTTCAACATCGTGTTCAGCTGGGGCTCGGCGCTCGGCACCATCGGCATCGTCATGCTGCAGGCGGTCACGAGCTTTTCGGTGGCGGCGTTTTTCCGCGCCACGAAGAAGGACACGCGACTGTGGCACGCGTTCCTCGCGCCGGTGCTGGGCGGCTGCGGTCTGTTCTCCATCGGCATCGTGCTGATCGGCAATCTCGACGCGCTCGCCGGTTCCGATAGCCCGGTCGTACGTGCGTTCCCATGGGTCGTGCTCGCGGTGGCGCTGATCGGCGTGCTGATTGCTTTCGTGCTCAAGCGTTCGCGGCCGGACATCTACGCGCGCTTCGGCGAATAACGACTTGCCCGGGACGCGTCTCGCGTCAAGCCCTCGATTCCCGCAGTTCCTGACTAGTGCGGCGCGCTCCCGGCGCCGCGCTTCGGCCGCGCACGCGCATGCAGCGCAGCGGCCCATCTCTCTTCGACAAGACAACGACATGGCAAATCTCGTCAAGCGCACAGCGCTGGCGCTGGCTTCGTGCGCCCTCGCGACGAGCGCACTCGCGCAATCTTCAGTCACGCTTTACGGCACGGTGGACGCGGGCCTCATCTATTCGACCAACCAGCAGACCACGCACGCAGACGGCAGCACGAGCGGCCACGCCAACTGGCAACTGGGCGGCGGCAACCTCGTGCCGTCGCGCTGGGGTCTCACGGGCAGCGAGGACATTGGCGGCGGCACGAGCGTCAATTTCACGCTCGAAAACAGCTTCTTCTCGCAGAACGGCGCACTCCTGCAGGGCGGCACGCTCTTCAACCGCAACGCCTGGGTGGGCGTGGCGAATAGCCACTACGGCACGCTCACGCTGGGTCGCCAGTACGATCCGTTTTCCGACGATCTGGGCGCCTATGTGTCGAGCAATAACTGGGCAACGCTCTATGGCTCGCACTTCGGCGACGTGGACAATCTCAACGAAGCGTTCAACTTCAATAACTCGATCAAATACGTGAGCCCGAGTTTCGGCGGCTTCACGATAGGCGGTCTGTTCAGTTTCGGCGGCGTGGCGGGGAATTTCTCGCAGAACCGCGGTTGGTCGGTGGCGGCGAATTACGCCAACGGGCCGCTTTCGCTTTCTGCCGGCTACCTCGAGTTGCGCAATCCGCTGCAGGCGGCGTTGGGCGGGGAGAGCGGCTATATCGGCGACTTCAGTTGCAGCAATCCGAATGCGTCGTACTGCGAACTACAGAATGCGCAGCGCGTGAGCATTTTCGGCGCGGGCGGCTCGTACGCGTTCGACAAGGTTAGCGTGGCGCTCAGCTATACCCATACGCTTCTTTCGCAGAGCCAGTATTTCGCGGATGCGGCACGGCCGCAGGGCGCGGACATCTCGTTCGATATCGCCGAGCTGAATACGTCGTGGCAATACTCGCCCGCGCTGCAGTTCGGCTTCGCTTATATCTTCAACGACGATCACCCGGACGGCGGCTCATCCACACGGCTTCACCAGATCAATCTGGGCGCGGTCTACAGCCTCTCCAAGCGCACGGCAGTTTATGCGGTGGCGATCGGCCAGAAGTCGTCGGGGGCGGGTCTCGGGATCGATGCCGCGAGCGGGGCGACGCAGAATCTGGCGCAGATTCCGAACCTCGTGAATTCGAACTCCGACAAGCAGCTTGCCGTGATCGCGGGCATTCGCCACAACTTCTGAGTGAAAAGCCGCGGCGCAGCATGATGCACCGCGGCAACGCGCAGCGCATACACGCTTCGCGCGACGCCCGCGCCGTTCGGCAGTAGAATGTTCGGGTCCGCTTTTCGTGTGAGCCCGCGCATGAAAGTTGCCTTGTTCGTCCCTTGCTTCATCGACGCGTTCTACCCCGAGGTGGCAATCGCCACACTGGAACTGCTGGAGCGTTTCGGCTGCGAGGTGGACTATCCGCTCGAACAAACCTGCTGCGGCCAGCCCATGGCCAACAGCGGCGCGCAGGCCGAGGCAGCCGGCGCGGAGCGGGTATTTGCGCGCGCGTTCGCGGGCTACGACTATATCGTCGGCCCGTCGGCGAGCTGCGTGAATCACGTGCGCGACCACTTCACCGCGATCGAGCAGACCGAGACCGTACGTAAGGTGCGCGAGAGCACCTATGAACTCGTCGAGTTTCTGCACGACGTGCTGGGCGCGCGCGAATTCCCCTGGGCCGAATTTCCCTGGCGCGTGGGTTTGCACAATAGCTGCAGCGCGCTGCGCCATTTGAAGGAAGCTTCGGTTTCGGAAATCGCGGGTCCGACGTTTTCGAAACCCCTCGCGCTGCTCGAACACGTGAAGGGCATCGAATTCGTGAAGCCGGCGCGCCCCGACGAATGCTGCGGCTTCGGCGGCACGTTCGCCGTGACCGAAGAGGCGGTGTCGGTGCGCATGGGCCAGGACAAGGTGGTCGATCACGTGAGCGCGGGCGCGCAATACATCGTTTCCGCCGACATGTCCTGCCTCATGCACCAGCAGGGCTGCGCCGAGCGCATGAGCGCGGACATCCGCTTCATCCACATTGCCCAGGTGCTCAACGGAGCGCGCGAATGAAGCGAGTCGAACACGCGAAGCTCGCCGGCACGTTTCTCTCGCGGCCGGAGCACGTCGCCTTCCACGACAAGCGTCTATGGGACTTGCGCTCGAAGCGCGACGCCCAGGCGCATGCCATTCCCGAGTGGGAAATGCTGCGCACGCTCGCCTCGCAAATCAAGGCGCATACGCTCTCGCATCTCGCCGACTACCTCGACCACTTCACGCGCACGGCGCAAGCCAATGGCGTGCAGGTCCATTTCGCGGATTCGGCCGAGGAACACAACGAAATCGTTTATCGCATCCTGAGCGAGCGCGGCATGACGGCGCTCGTGAAGAGCAAGTCGATGCTCACCGACGAGTGCGAGATGCGTCCGTATCTGGAGTCGCGCGGCATTTCGGTGATGGAGACCGACCTTGGCGAGCGCATCCAGCAGCTCGACAAGCAGCCGCCCAGCCATATCGTCGTGCCCGCCGTGCACAAGCTGCGCGACGACGTGGCCGAAGTGTTCGGCCGCACCATCGGCACGGACCCGCACAACAACGACATTCACTATCTGGCGGAAAGCCAGCGCATGAATACGCGGCCGTGGTTCGTGCGCGAGAAAACGGCGGGCATGACCGGCTGCAATTTCGCGGTGGCGGAAACGGGCACGGTGGTGGTATGCACCAACGAGGGCAACGCGGACCTTTCCGCCAACGTGCCGCCGCTGCACATCGTCTCGATGGGCATCGAGAAGCTGATTCCGCGCCTTTCCGATCTCGGCGTATTCGTGCGCATGCTCTCGCGCAGCGCCCTCGGTTCGCCAATCACGCAATACACCTCGCATTTCCGCGCGCCGCGGCCCGGTGCGCAAATGCATTTCGTGCTCGTCGACAACGGCCGGGCCGAGCGGCTCGCCATGCCCGAGTTCTGGTATTCGCTCAAGTGCATTCGGTGCGGCGCATGCATGAATACCTGTCCCGTGTACCGGCGCAGCGGCGGGCTTTCGTACGGCAGCACCTATGCGGGGCCGATCGGCGCGATCATCAATCCGACCTTCGACCTCAAACGCTTCAGCGCATTGCCGTTCGCCTCGACGCTCAACGGCAGCTGCACGAACGTGTGCCCGGTGAAGATCAATATTCACGAGCAGATCTACCAGTGGCGGCAGGTCATCGCGGCACAGCACGAGGTGCCCTTCGTGAAGCAGGAAGTGCTGAAGATGGCTGGCCGCTTGCTCGGCAGTCCGACGCTTTATCGCGGCACGGTGAAATCGCTCGAGGGCGCGTTGCGGCGCTTGCCCAACTTCATGCTCTACAACCCGCTCAATATCTGGGGCAAGCAGCGCGATCTGCCGCACGTGCCGCACACGACGTTCCATGCGTGGTACCGGAAAAACCGCAAGGGAGGCGGCGATGGCGGATCGTGAGGCGTTTCTCGCGCGCGTGCGCGCCGCGCAACCCGCGCACGAACCGTTGCCCGAGGTGCCGTTGTTCGAAGCGCCCGCCGGCGATCTGCGCGAGCGCTTTGGCGCCGCGCTCAAACTGATGGGCGGCAGCGACACGCAGATGCAAAGCGGGGCCGAGGTGCGCGCCATGATCCTGCGCCGCTTTGGCAGCGAGGCGCGTATCGCGTCGGCCACGCCGGAGGTCCAGGGCACGCGCGAGATCAGCGCCGTCACGAAGCCGGCCTCGCTCGAAGACGTCGACGTGGGCGTGGTGCGCGCACGCTTCGGCGTGGCGGAAACGGGATCGCTATGGCTGAGCGAGTGCGAGTACGTGGTGAACGCGCTCGGCTATATCGTGCAGCATCTCGTGGTGCTGCTCGATCCCGCACAGCTGGTGGCGGGGCTGCAGGACGCGTACCGGCGCGACGATTTTCGCAGCGCGCGCTACGCGGCGCTCGTCACAGGGCCGTCCGCGACGGCCGATATCGAAGGTGTGTTGATCCAGGGGGCACAAGGGGTGAGGTCGTTGACGGTGGTGTGGCTGCCGGCGCCGTGACGGTTGCACGCCATGGTCATCCACGTCCTTCTCCTGAGCGGCTTTCTGCTGGCGAGCATCGCGCTCGTGCAGGCGGTGAGCCTGCGCTGGTCGATTTCCGAATCGGTGCTGCTCGCCGGGTGGGGTTTCACGCTGGGCGGCATCTACCTCGTGAGCGGCGAGGCCTGGCCCACGCTCGCCGCGAACTTCGTGATGCCCGCGCTTGCGCCTCGGCTGCCGCCCGAAGCTTACCTTTGGATCTTCCTGCCGCCGCTGCTATTCCAGGCCGCGCTCAGCGTGAACGTGCGCGAGATGCTCGGCGACGCGGCGCCGATTCTGCTGCTTGCCGTGGTGGCCGTGTTCGTGGCGACCGGCATGGTGGGCGGCGCGGTCCGGCTCACGGGCCTCGGTCCGCTTGCCGACGGCCTCCTGCTCGGTGCGATGATCGCGACGACCGACCCTTCCGCGGTGCTCGCCGTGTTCCGCGAAGTGGGCGCACCCGAGCGGCTCGTGCGCCTCGTGGAAGGCGAGAGCCTGCTCAACGATGCGGCCGCCATTGCCATCGCCGGCGTGCTGATCGCCGCGATCACAGGAGACGCGGCCAATGTCTCGGCAACGGCCGCGCTGCGTGCGCTCGGCATCGCGCTCGGCGGCGGGCTGCTGGTCGGGGCGCTGGCCGGGCGCGCATTCGCGTGGCTCCTGCCGGCGCTGGGCGGCGAGGGCAAAGCCGAGATCTCGCTCAGTTTCGCGCTGCCGTATCCGCTCTATCTCCTCGCCGACCAGATGTTGCACGTCTCGGGCGTGGTGGCCGTGGTCGCGGCCGGGCTCGTCATCAGCGGGCTGGGGAGCACGCGCCTGTCGCCTGTGAACTGGAAGCATCTGCAACTGATCTGGGAACAGATCGCGGCCATGGCGGGCGCAGCGATTTTTCTGCTCGCGGCCATGCAGATTCCGGCCACGCTGCGTGACGCGCAATGGATCGATCTCGTCGCGCTCGCCGTCGTGGTGGTGGCGGCGTTCGCGGCGCGCGTCGTCGTGGTGTTCGGCATGCTGCCGCTACTGAGCCGCCTGCGGCTCACCGAGCCCGTGAGCGGGGCCTACAAGCTCGTGATTGCATGGGGTGGACTGCGCGGCGCGGTGACGCTCGTGCTCGCGCTGGGCCTCGCGCAGGACACGGCGCTGCCCGATTCCACGCGCCGCTTCGTCGCGATCCTCGCGACGGGCTTCGTGCTCGTGAGCCTCATCGTGAACGGCACGTCGCTCAAGCTGCTGATCCGGCGGCTGCGCCTCGATCTGCTGTCGCCCCAGGAGCAGGCGCTGCAGCAAAAGGCGGTGCAGCTTTCGTCGATCGGCGTATCCGAGCGCGTGCATATGGCGGCACGCACCTTTCACATTCCCGATGCGATCGCCGACCAGGCCTGCCATACGTTCCGGCGCAGCGTGGACATCAGCGCGACGGCATTCGATTTCGAGGCGGCGCTCTCGGACCGCGAGCGTCTCGTCATCGGCCTCGTGACGCTCGCGGCGAAGGAGCGCGACCTCATTCCGCAGTATGGCAGCGGCATCATTACGATCCGCAATCTCGACGCCATGATGCGCAACACCGATGCCATGATCGAAGAGGCGCGCGTGGGCGGGCGGCTCGGTTATCAGCGCGCGGCCGCAAAAATACTGGCCGACACGATCGAGATGCGCGTCGCGCGCCTGCTTTATCGCTGGCTGCGCGTGCGGCAGCCGTACGGCGACGCGCTCGCCGATCGTTTCGAACTCCTGATGTGTCGCCGCGTGGTGCTGCATCAGCTGATCGTCTTCAACGACCGCAGCCTCACGCCGCTGCTGGGCGAGCGTCTCGCGGCGCTGCTCAAGACGATCCTCAAGGCGCGCATCGCGACCGCCGAGCATGGGCTCGCGGACGTGCGCCGTTGCTTCGGCCAGGCTTCGGACGTGCTCGAGCGGCGCATGCTGCTGCTGTACGCGCTGCGTGAAGGGCGCGAACGCGTACAGGCCATGTACGAGGACCGCTCGATCTCGAAGGAGATCTACGATTCGATCCGGCGCGAGCTGGACGCCGCGTGGAAGCTCGCCGTGCCGCGGGCGCATCCGGACCTCGTGCCGGGCGAGACGCACGCGAAGGAGATTCATACGCGCATCGACGCATTGAGCGTTGGCGGCGCCGATGCGCATGCGCAGCCCCCAGCACCCATAGCGCCGCACACCGACACCGTCGCGCCGATGGAAAACGCCGCAGCCGGGGAGCGCAGGCCGTCGCCATGACCGAAATCCAGTCGGCGCTGCTCGTGTTCGCGCTGCTGCTCGGCGGTACGGGCCTCGGCGTGCTGCTGCGGCCGTTATTGCCCGAGGAGCATCGCAAGCATGAAACCGTGCAGCTCGTGCAACTCGTGATCGGTATGCTGGTGACGTTTGCGGCGCTCGTGCTGAGCCTGCTCACCGCGTCCGCGAAATCGAGCTTCGATACGGCGACCAACGACATGCGCGCCTACGCCGCCGACCTGATTCAGCTCGATCAACGCCTGCGCGAATACGGTCCCGACGCGGCCGCGGCGCGCACCTTGCTGCGCGCGTATACGGCAAGCGCCATCGCCTCGACCTGGGCGCAGGAAAAGCCGCCGCCGGGAAACTACTATCCACACGATCCGGGCGTCGGCAATGACGAACTCGAAAGCCGGCCGCTCGGCGCGCTGCTCAACTCAGTCGGGCACGAAATCGAAATGCTCGCGCCACGCGACGCCTATCACCAGGCACTCGTGAGCCCGCTCTCGCAGATGTTCGACCGCGTGACCGATACGCGGTGGCGTCTGATCGAAGAGGCGCATGGCACGATTTCGCGGCCGTTCTTCACGATGCTCGCGCTCTGGCTGATTTTGATCTTCCTGAGCTTCGGGCTCGTCGCGCCGCATAACGCGCTGGCGATCGTGCTGATCTTCCTTGGTGCGGTGTCGATTTCGTCGGCCGTCTACGTGATCGCCGACCTCGATACGCCGTTCACGGGACAACTCGTGGTGCCGAGCGATTCGATGCGCGATGCGCTCGCGCACATGAACGCGTCGGCCACGTAGCGACGCGAGCGAGTCATTGCGCTAGACTCGCGCGACGTGACGCGTACAGGAAAGGAGGTTTGCAATGTTGCGCAAGACGCTCAATGCTTCGCGGCTGCAGGAGGAAGTGCATCGGCGCATCCACAAGCTGCAGGAGGTGGTCGAAGACGGCGTGAAGATCGGCGTGCCGCGCCCGCAGTTGCAGGAGCCCGACCGCAGCGGCTGCAACTGGACGATGCAGCACTTTCACAACGCGGCTGGCTTCGAAGCGAGCGTGGCGCGCGTGCTGGAGCAGGTGCAGGCCGAGTACAACCTCGCGCAGGCAAAGGATGAAGCCGTGGAGGACGATGTCGGCCAGCAGGCCGGCACGTGCGATCCGTTCGGGGGAGCGAAGCGCGCCGGCGCTGAGAACCCATTTGGTGGATCGAAACCCGCGCAGGCCGCAAACCCGTTTGGAGTGGCGGGGCCGTCGGGCAAGCAGGATCCTTTCGGCGATACTGCGCCCGCGAGTGAAGATGCGCCGCCTGCGAAGGGCAAACGCCCCGCGAATCCGTTCGGCGATTGACGGATGCGCTGCGCGCCGCCCACTTCGAGCGGCGCGCGTCACGCCATTGTCAGCTTTCTTCCGCTGCGGCCTTGCTGCGCGCGCGACGCGCGCGCGACGGCGCCTTCCTGGCAGCGGGCTCAGCCGGCGCTGCTGCCGGGCTCGCCGGTTCGTCAACGGAACTGGCCGGTGTTTCTGCCGCTTTCTTCGCTGTCTTCTTGCGCGCGGGGCTCTTGCGAGCTGCCGTCTTGCGCGCTCGCGCGGGGGCGGGCGCGGTGGGTTCGACATCGGCGGCCGGTTCGGGCGCCGCATGCGCCTCGTAGGCCTCTTGCGGCGAATGGGTCCTCTCGTTCGCGTCGAACGGCTCGACGGAGAAGGGCGGCGCGGCTTCGTACCGATGCGCTGCTTGCGCGAGCGCCTCGACCGGCTCGAACGGAATTTCGCCTTGCGCCTCGACCGGTTGCTCGACTGCGGTTTCGCGCACGTCCGCCGCGCCGCCTCCGCGGCCATTGCGACGGCCCTTGCGCCTGCCGCGCGGCTCCTCGGCACGCGGCGCCGTGCTTTCCGGCGCTGACACGCTGGCGGCGGCAGCCGCGAGCGGGGGCGGGTTCAGCCGCGACACCCAGGTCCCCGACTTGTCGTCGCGGCCCACTTCGAGCAGCCCGCGCGACTGCGCCTCTTCGAGCAGATTGCCGAATGCGCGAAAGCCGTAGCGCGTTTCGTTGAAGTCGGGCCGCCGGCGCTTGATGGCGCTCTTGAGCACCGAAGCCCAGATCTTGCCGCTTTCGCCACGCTCGAGCACGAGCGCGTCGAGCGTTTCGATCGCGAAGGCCACGGCCTTCAACTTGCGCTCGTCGCCGTCCTGCTTCGGCTGTCGTTCGTCGCCGCCCTGGCGTTTCGCACCGCCGCCGTCCTTGTTCTTGCCCCTGCCGTGCGTGTGCTGTTCGCGCTCGAGTTCGCGCACCAGGTCGTCGTAGAAGATGAATTCGTCGCAATTGGCGACGAGCAGGTCGGAGGTGGAGTGCTTCACACCCACGCCGATCACCTTCTTGGCGTTCTCGCGCAGCTTCGAGACGAGCGGCGAAAAGTCGGAGTCGCCGCTCACGATCACGAACGTGTCCACGTGCGACTTCGTATAGCAGAGATCGAGCGCGTCCACGACGAGGCGGATATCGGCCGAATTCTTGCCCGACTGGCGCACGTGGGGAATTTCGATCAGCTCGAAGCTCGCCTCGTGCATCGCGGCCTTGAAGCCCTTGTAGCGCTCCCAGTCGCAATAGGCCTTCTTCACGACGATGCTGCCCTTGAGCAAGAGCCGTTCCAGCACGGGCTTGATATCGAAGCGGTCGATCTTCGCGTCGCGCACGCCGAGCGCGACGTTCTCGAAGTCGCAGAACACCGCCATGCTGATGTTTTCCTGGGGGGAAGCCATGTGATTGATTCGTTCCATCTACGGTGTGAATTCACATGATAGCCGGTTGCACCGCGGCGGGCCGGGAATCGCGATAGCGGCGCCTCACCCCGTGCGGCATGTGGTTGTGTGCGCAAGCATGATTCCTTTGAACGATTTTCGAACGTGGAGCCGTAAAACGCAGTCATTTTATGTTTACCCAACAACTCCTTAACAAGCGTGTAACACAACTTTCATAAGCTTTCCGCGAGTCAAAATCCGTCGGCTGTGTCCGACTTATAACGAGGGACGGTTGTGAAGAAAATACAGTCGCGCAGGGGTGCGCTCGCGATGCTGGCGAGCATCGGCGTATTGGCGGGGTTATCTGGTTGCGGAAACAACGGCTCAGATGGCGGACCGAAGGTCACCGGTCAGGTGCTCGGCAGCTATATCCAGAATGCGGCAGTCTGCCTGGATGTGAACAACAATGGCAAGTGCGACCAGGGCGAGCCGGTCGCGCGCTCGGATGCCCAGGGCAAGTTCTCGATCTCCGATACGAGCAATGGGTCGTGGAAGTACATCGTGGCCGACCTGAGCGGCGCCACGGAGAACGACGCATCGGGCAAGAACATGGGCACGGCGTTCAACGGGACGGCTACGTTCCGTTCGCCGCGTGACGTCAGTTCCGTCAGCGCGATCACGACGCAGCTTTCGCAACTGATCGACAGCGGCCTGTCGCAGTCGGATGCTCAAACGCAACTGGCGAACAAGATCGGCACGACGCCGGACGCCCTGCTGGGCGACTTCAATACCAACGGCAACAACGTGGTGAAGGCCGCGAGCGATCAGTACATTGCAACCGTCGTTTCGAGCAAGGCGATCAAGCACGTCTGGGTTATCGTGCTCGAAAACAAGAGTGCGGAATCGACGTACGGCACGACGGCCTCGGATTCGAACCAGGACCCGTACCTGAAATCGCTGATGCCGCAGGGCACGTTCCTTTCGAACTACTACGGCACCGGCCACGTTTCGCTGGACAATTACATATCGATGGTGTCGGGTCAGCCGTCGACGCACGACACCGAAACGGACTGCTTCCAGCTATGGTCCGATATCGTGGATGCCGGCAACGACTCGGCGAACCCCAAGGTTCTCAAGGCAGGTACGGACGCAAACGGCCACGCGAGCGGCGGCTGTGTGTTCCCGGCTCGCGTGCAGCATATTGGCAACCAGATGGAACAGGCCAAGCTCACGTGGCGCAGCTACAACGAGGACATGGGCAACGACCTGAACCGTGACGGCACGAGAACCTGTTCGTTCCCGCGCCGTACCGCGCAGCTTGCGGGCTCGGACCCGGCGAAGGCTGTGGACGGCACGCAGGCCGCGCAGGCGCCTTCTGCTTCGGGTGACGTGGCGGGCGATGAGTACGCAACGCGTCACAATCCGTTCCCGTATTTCCATTCGACCATCGATGATCTGGCCCACTGCGACGCGCACGTGGTCAACCTGCAAGACAACCTGGCAACGGATCTTCAGTCGATTGCCACTACGCCGAACTTCTCCTTCATCACGCCGAACCTGTGTAACGACGGCCATGATGGTGACGGTACGGGCACGGCGGGCAAGGGCTGCAAAAACGGTCAGCCTGGCGGTTTGGCTTCGATCGATGCGTTCCTGAAGAACACGATCCCGTTGATTCAGGCTTCGCCCGCCTACAAGCAGGACGGCCTGATCATCATCACGACGGACGAAGGCGTCGTGACCGGACTGACGCCGACAACGTCGCTCAGCGCAGATGGCACGACGCTTTCCCTGCTGGAGCCGGAAATGGGCAACCAGTGCCCGGGCTGCAACCAGCAAACGGGTCCGAACGTGACGCGTCCGGAACAGGTCACGATGTCCACGCTGCCGGTGGCTCAAGCAGCCCTGCTCGGTATCAACCCGGCGACGCTGCCTGCATCCGTGCGCAGCGTGTCGATTGCGTTGAACTACCTCGGAGTCGGTGGCGATCAGATCGGTACGCTTCTGCTGTCGCCGTTCATCAAGGGCGGTCACGTGGATGGTACGGGCTACAACCACTACGCGCTGCTGCGTTCGCTCGAAGACAACTTCGGCATCGGCTCGTATCTCGGCTACGCAGATGATGCATCGCTCAAGCCGATCTTCACATCGGCCAACATCGATAACCGCTAATCCGTAGCGGTCTCACAAGAACTTTGTTGTCCTGGCCCGGTTCTCGGCTCGAACCGGGCTCTTTTCCTGATCCGTCATGCGCCAATTTCCTCTAAGGACTGTTCTCACAACGGCCCTTTGCATTTGCCTGCTTTGCGCATGCGACCAACATGCACCGGACGCTCAGGCAGCCACGGTCAAAGCACCTGCGCCTGATCTGGCAGCCATCGGCAAGGCAGCGTTCTTCGATCCGTCGCTGTCGGCTTCCGGCAAGCAGTCATGCGCCTCCTGTCACAGCCCTGAGAATGCCTATGGGCCGCCGAACGGTCTGGCAGTCCAGTTGGGTGGTCCAAACCTCGATCGAGCCGGACTGCGCTCGGCGCCGTCGCTGCGCTATCTGCGTGCTGTGCCTTACTGGACGTTCACGCAGGCAAATAGCCTGAAAGAGCGTCTCGAAGACGGCGATAATCAGCCCAGCGGCGGATACACCTGGGATGGACGCTACAACTCCCCCGCGGATCAGGCTGCATTTCCCCTGCTCAATCCGGATGAAATGGCAAACAGCAGCGCGGAGGACGTAGCGCAGAAGCTGAGCAAAAGCGCCTACGCACAGCAGTTCCGCGAAGCATTCGGTCAGGACATTTTCTCGCGGCCGACGCAGGCGCTGGCGGACCTCGGAAAGGTATTGCAGGCATTCCAGTTCAACGATCCGTCGTTCGCGCCGTACTCCAGCAAATTCGACCGGGTGCTCGACGGCAAGGATCATTTCACGCCACAGGAAGCGCACGGATTGGCGCTGTTCAGCGACCCGGACAAGGGCAACTGTGCAAGCTGTCACCTGATCAACAAAGGCGCTCACGGCGCGCATCCGGCATTGACGGATTACAACTTTCAGACGCTGGGTGTGCCACGCAACATGGAAATTCCGGCCAACCGCGATCCGAATTTCTTCGACATGGGGCTATGTGGGCCGCTGCGTCAAGACGAGGCGAAGCAGCAGAAGTGGTTCTGCGGGATGTTCCGCACGCCCACGCTTCGCAACGTCGCCACGCGACGCGTCTTCTTTCACAATGGCATGTACCATACGCTGGAAGATTCGTTACGCTTCTATGTCGAGCGCGACACGAACCCGGAGAAGTGGTATTCGAAAGACGCGCACGGCCACGTCATGAAGTTTGACGACCTGCCGAAGAATCTGCGCAGTAATGTGGATACCAGGACGGAGCCGCTGACGAATCACCTGGGCGGCAAACCGGTCTGGTCAGACTCGGATATCCGCGACGTGATGGCGTTCCTGGATACCCTCACCGACGCGGACGCAAAGACGGTGGCTCGCTAACGTCGTTCAGAAAAAAAGGAAAAACCCGGTCAGTTTTGAACCGGGTTTTTTTATGCGCTGACGAAGCGTTAAGCGCTGCTCGCCACGTAGCCGAGGAGGGCGCTCACGGCGTCCGCTTCGCGGCGTACGGCGCGACCGTTCGGGCCCTCGGCCGTGGCGTCGAAGCCGCCCGTGGCGCCCAGCGCCGTGAGCACGCCGCAGAGCTTGCCGGTGTGATCGAAGAGCGGCGCCGAAACGGCGCTGATGCCCTTGAGATTCGTGTCGCGCACGCTCGCGCAGCGCGCTTGCTGCACGTCGCGCCGCAGCGTGCCGATCGGATCGCTCGCACTCAGTTGCGCGCGCAACGAAGCATCGGCGTGGGCGAGTTCTTCTTCAGCTTGCGCGAGCACGCGCGTGTCGTCGAGCAGGCCGAGAAACACGCGGCCCGTGGACGACCATAGCAGCGACATCACCGAGCCCACCCGCACGTTGACGGTCACGGGCAGCCCCGGTTCCTCGAAACGGATGATCGTGGGCCCCTTGTTGCCCATCACCGCGACGAACGACGTCACTTCGAGCGTCTCGCGCAGGCGCACGAGCGCGGGCTCCGCAATGCGCACCGGATCGGCCTGACGCATGGCGGCCACGCCGATCATCATCGCCTCGACGCCGAGCCGATACTGCTGGGTGGCGGTGTCCTGCGCGACCAGGCCTTCCTCGATCAGGCTCACGAGATAGCGATGCACCTTTGCGGGACTCTCGCCCACGCAAGCGGCGAGACCCGAGAGGCTCGCGCGGCCGCCCAGGCGCGCGAGACCCTTGAGCACGGCCATGCCGGTTTGCGCGGATTGCACGCGCTGACGGCGCTCTCGCGGCGCGGCTACGGCCTTCGTCTCTTGCGCGACTTTGGGCGACGTCGAAGCGTCGGCCACTTTGGCCGTGATGCGACGGGGAGTGGTTTTCCTGCTTTCCATACTGGACGGGACGCTGGGATATCGGTTGGGTTCACGCGGATTTTAGGGCGCGTAGGGGCGGCATAGTGCCTGCTGAGCTTGCACGTTAACCCCTATCTCGTAATTACGCAATGCGTACTAGAGTTACGCAAAACGTAATGCACGCAGGATGCAGGAGAGGCATATGAGCGAGACACCTTCCCCATCGACGGGCCGCTGCCCGTTTCCCCACGCCGCGAACCGGACGTCGGCCGCCACGTCGCGCTGCCCGGTCAGTGCCAATGCCGCGGCATTCGACCCCTTCAGCGACGGCTACCAGCAGGACCCGCCCGAGTACGTGCGCTGGGCGCGCGAGCAGGAACCCGTGTTCTATAGCCCGCAGCTTGGCTACTGGGTGGTCACGCGCTACGACGACATCAAGGCGATCTTTCGCGACAACCTCACGTTCTCGCCCTCCATTGCGCTCGAAAAGATCACGCCCACCGGTCCCGAGGCGAACGCGGTGCTGGACTCGTACGGCTACGCCATGAACCGAACGCTCGTGAACGAGGACGAGCCTGCCCACATGCCGCGCCGCCGCGCGCTGATGGAGCCGTTCACGCCCGAACATCTCAAGCACCACGAACCGATGGTGCGGCGCCTCACGCGCGAGTACGTGGACCGTTTCATCGACGCAGGGCGTGCCGACCTCGTGGACCAGATGCTCTGGGAAGTGCCACTCACCGTGGCGTTGCATTTTCTGGGCGTGCCCGAGGAGGACATGGACTTGCTGCGCAAGTATTCGATTGCGCATACGGTCAATACGTGGGGGCGGCCGCGCCCCGAAGAGCAGGTCGAAGTGGCGCACGCGGTGGGCAACTTCTGGCGGTTCGCGGGCAAGGTGCTCGACAAGATGCGCCAGAACCCGGACGGCCCGGGCTGGATGCAATATGGCATCCGCAAGCAGAAGACGCACCCCGAAGTCGTCACGGACTCCTATCTGCATTCGATGATGATGGCCGGCATCGTGGCCGCGCACGAGACCACGGCCAACGCCACGGCGAACGCGATGAAGCTGCTGCTGCAGCACCCGCATGCGTGGCGCGAGATCTGCGAGGACCCGAGCCTCATTCCGAACGCGGTGGAGGAGTGCTTGCGCCACAACGGCTCGGTAGCGGCCTGGCGGCGCCTCGCAACAAAAGACGTGCAAATCGGCGGCATCGACATTCCGGCGGGTTCGAAGCTGCTCATCGTGACGTCCTCGGCGAATCATGACGAGCGCCATTTCGCCGATGCCGACCTGTTCGATATTCGCCGCGACAACGCGAGCGACCACGTCACGTTCGGCTATGGCTCGCACCAGTGCATGGGCAAGAACCTCGCGCGTATGGAGATGCAGATCTTCCTCGAAGAATTCACGCGCCGCTTGCCGCACATGCGTCTGGCCGAGCAGACGTTCACGTATGTGCCCAACACGTCGTTCCGGGGTCCTGAGCATGTCTTCGTGGAATGGGACCCCGCGCAAAACCCGGAGCGCGCGAATCCGGCGCTGCTCGGCGCGCACGTGGCGGTGCGCATTGGCGAGCCGTCGGCGCACGCGCTTTCGCGGCCTGTGGTGGTCGAGCGTGTGGACGCCGTGGCAGAAGGCATCGTCCGTGTGCGCCTCGTCGCGCCGGAGGGCGGCGCGCTGCCGCGCTGGGCGGCGGGTGCGCATATCGACGTGGAGTGCGGCGACACCGGCATCTCGCGCCAGTACTCGCTGTGCTCGGACCCCGCCGACACGGGCGCGTTCGAGATCGCCGTGCTACGCGAAATGCAAAGCCGCGCCGGTTCGGCCTGGGTGCACGACACGTTGCACGCAGGCATGCGCCTGAAGATACGCGGCCCGCGCAACCACTTCCGGCTCGACGAAGAGGGGCGGCGCGCGATCTTCATTGCGGGCGGCATCGGCATCACGCCGGTAAGCGCCATGGCGCGCCGCGCGCGCGAACTGGGCATCGACTACGAATTGCACTATAGCGGGCGCTCGCGCAGGACGATGGCGCTCGTCGACGAACTCGCGCAGCTGCACGACGAGCGCCTGCATCTGCACGTTTCGGACGAAGGCTCGCGCAACGATTTTGCCGCGCTGTACGTCGACGAGCATACGCGCGTCTACGCGTGCGGCCCGGCGCGCATGCTTGAAGCACTCGAAGCGTGCAGCGAGGTGTGGCCCGAGGATGCACTGCGCGTGGAGCATTTCGCGGCGACCGGCGGCAAGCTCGACCCCTCGCGGGAGCAGGCGTTCGAAGTCGAGCTGAAAGACTCAGGGCTCGTACTCAACGTGGGCGCCGACCAGACCGTGCTCGACGCGCTGCGCCGCGCGAACATCGACGTGCAAAGCGATTGCGAAGAAGGCTTGTGCGGCTCGTGCGAGGTGCGCGTGCTGGCGGGCGAGATCGACCATCGCGACGTAGTGCTCACGCGCGCCGAACGCGACACGCAAACCCGCATGATGACCTGTTGCTCGCGAGCGAAAAGCGGGCGATTGGTACTCGAACTTTAATCGCCGTAGAGCGATCGGGACGACAAAACAATATTGGAGACATTGCATGAACAAGGCGGTGGAGGTTACCGGCATCATCGACGAAAGCCGGTTCGGGCCGTATCAGCTCCTCGTGGTCACGCTGTGCGCATTGTGCCTCGTGATGGACGGCTTCGATGTGCAGGCCATGGGCTACGTGGCGCCGGTCGTGATCCGCGAGTGGGGCATCGCGAAGGAGACGCTCTCGCCGGTGTTCGGTGCGGGCCTCTTTGGCATGCTGGTGGGCTCGCTCACGTTCAGCACGCTCGCCGACAAGATCGGCCGCCGCCCGGTGTTGATCGGCGCGACGCTGTTCTTTTCCGCGTGCATGGTCGCAACGGGCTTCGCGCATTCGATCGCGCAACTGGTGGCCTGGCGCTTCGTTGCGGGGCTGGGGCTTGGCTGCATCATGCCGAACGCGATGGCGCTCGCGGGCGAGTACAGCCCGCGCCGCATGCGCGTCACGCTCATGATGATCGTCTCGTGCGGCTTCACGCTGGGCGGCGTGGTGGGTGGCCTGATCACCGCGGCGCTGATTCCCGCGTTCGGGTGGCGTGCCGTGTTCTTCGTAGGCGGCGCGATTCCGCTCGTGCTCGGCGTGCTGATGTGGCTCGCGTTGCCCGAGTCGATCCAGTTCCTCCTGTTTCGCGGCCGTGGTGAGCGCACGCAGGCGCGCGTGCGCCGCAATCTGTCGCGCGTGGCGCCTGCGCTCGCGTTGCCGGCCGGCGTGCAGTTCACGAGCGTGGAAACGCGCTCGCGCGGCGTGCCGTTCGTCGAGCTGTTCAAGGAAGGGCGCGCGCGGGTGACCGTGCTGCTGTGGGTCGTGAACTTCTCGAACCTGCTCGCCATGTATTTCCTCTCGAACTGGCTGCCGACCGTGATCCGCGACGCCGGCTATTCGACCCGGACCGCCGTGTTCGCCGGCACGGCATTGTGGGGCGGCGGTGTGATCGGCACGCTGCTGCTCGGGCGCATCATCGACCTTGCGGGCTTCACGCGCGTGCTCGCCACGACGTTCCTGATCGCCATCGTCTCGACGGCCGCCATCGGCAATCCCGCCGTGATGGTCTCCGTGGCCGCGATGTTCGCGGCGATCTTCGTCACGGGCTTTACGATCATCGGCGGCCAGCCCGCGCTCAACGCGCTCGCCGCGACCTACTATCCGACCGCGCTGCGCTCGACCGGCATCGGCTGGAGCCTCGGCGTGGGGCGTATCGGCTCGGTCGTCGGCCCGGTGCTGGGCGGCGCGCTCCTGCACCTGCAGTGGTCGTCGTCGGCGCTCTTTCTCGCGGCGGCCGTGCCGGCCTGTGTGTCGCTCGCGGGCATCGTGGCGATTCATCGGGCGAATAGCGCTTCCAGGGGCACGATGGGAGGCGAGCGTGCGGCGGCGCAGATGGAGTGACTGGCGGCAGCGCCTGCGCAGGGCCGCACCGGCGCCTCGCACGCGTCACCCACGAGGGCTGAGCGCCCGCCGAGCACGCTCCCGGTCGAGAAGATAATCGCCTCGAAGCCCGGGCCATCGGGGTGAATTCCGACTTCTCGGCAGACGAATGCCGGCTTTATCGAAAACGAATTGTTGGCAGGCCGCGCCTGAACCACACTGATACCTGTCGCGATGCGGCGTGCCACGGCGCGCCGTACGCAGTCAAAGAGCAACGACGGGAGGTGACAGTGGTGAGGCGAGCGGCGCGCAAGATCAGCGATATCGCGCGGCATTGGGCGCAGGCGTCGCCCGAAGCCGTGGCGATACGCGAAGAAGCAAAGGTGACGAGCTTCGGGCAGCTCTGGAGCGACGTGGGGCAGGCGCAGCGGTTTTTGCGCGAGCAGGGCGTGGACGTGGGTGACCGCGTGCTCGTCGTGGCCGAAAACTGCGCGGCCGTGGTGACGCTGCTGTTCGCGCTATCCGAAATCGGCGCGTGGCCGGCCGTGGTCAATGCGCGGCTCTCGGAACGAGAGATCGAGACGATTCGCGCCCATTGCGGGCCGCGTCTCATGCTGTTTACGCATGGTGCTTCGCCCGACGCGCTGCGTCATGGCGTGCGCTATCGCGCGCGAGAGATCGCGCCCGCCGGGCTCGGTCCGCTGATGATGGCCGCGCCCGACCTCGACGCCGCGCGCGAGGCCGAAGCGCTCGCGCACGAGGTCGCGGTGCTCATCTACACGTCGGGCACGACGGGCCAGCCCAAGGGCGTGATGGCCACGCATCGCGGCCTGCTGCATTTCGCGCATGTCTCGGCGACATCGCGCGACATGACACAGGCGGACTGCGCGTACGCGGTCATGCCGATGTCGCATATTTTCGGACTCGCCACGCTGCTGCTCGCCACCTTCGAGGCGGGCGCGAGCCTGCATCTGGCCGCGCGCTTTTCGGCCGAGGAGGTCGTGAAAGCGCTCGCCGCCTCCGAAATCTCCATCCTGCAGGGGGTGCCGACGCTCTTCACGCGCATCGTCGCCTATGTGCGCGAGCACGGCGGCACGGTACATGCGCCCCGTTTGCGATACCTGTACACGGGCGGAGGTCCGCTCGATCCCACGCTCAAGCAGCAGGTCGAAGCGCTCTTCGGCATGCCGCTGCATCACGGCTACGGCATGACCGAGTACGCGGGCTCGCTATTCATCACACGCATGGACCGTCCGCGCAAGGACGTGTCTTCGGGCGAGATCGTCGAGGGTGCCGAGTTGCGCGTGGTCGGGCCCGACGGTCACGATGTGCCGCGCGGCGAAGCGGGCGAGTTGTGGGTGCGCGGTCCCGGCGCCATGCACGGTTACTACCGCGAGCCGGGCCTGACCGCCGAAGTGCTCGATGCGGAAGGCTGGCTCAAGACCGGCGACCTCGGCCGGCTGGACGCGGACGGCGCGCTCTTCATCGTGGGCCGCTCGAAAGATCTCATCATCCGTTCGGGCTTCAACGTGTATCCCATCGAAGTCGAGTCGGTCATCAACACCTACGCAGCGGTGCGCCAGAGCGCCGTGGTGGGGCGGCGCGACGCCGAAGGTAACGAGGAAGTCGTGGCGTTCGTGGAAGCGAAGGACGGCGCGACGATCGACACGGCCGATCTCGCCCATTATCTGAGCGAGCGGCTCTCGGCCTATAAGCGCCCCTCGGAAATCGTGACCATCGACATGATTCCGACCACGGCCAGCGGCAAGCTGCAAAAGCAGCCACTGCGCGAAATGGCCAAACGTGCCGTGCGCGCTCACTGAGCATTCCTGATTTGTCATCCTCACGGGCGGCGTCGTGCCGCCCGATCAACGATTGCAGGGCATACACCATGATTCGCGACCAGGAAACGATGAACGTTCTGCTCGACAACGTCGCGCGCTTCGTGCGCGAGCGTCTCGTGCCGAACGAAGAGCGCGTGGCCGAAACCGATGAAATTCCGGCCGATATCGTCGATGACATGAAGGCCATGGGCCTCTTTGGCCTGACCATCCCGGAGCAGTACGGCGGGCTCGATCTCACGATGGAAGAAGAAGTGCTCGTGATGTTCGAACTCGGCAAGACTTCGCCCGCGTTTCGCTCGATCATCGGCACGACGGTAGGTATCGGCTCGCAGGGCATCGTGATCGACGGCACCGACGAGCAAAAGGCAACATGGCTGCCGAAGCTTGCGAGCGGCGAGATCATCGCGAGCTTCGCGCTCACGGAGCCGGGCGCGGGCTCGGACGCCGCATCGATCAAGACGCGCGCCGAGCGGCGCGGCGACCACTACGTGGTGAACGGCACCAAGCGCTTCATCACGAATGCGCCGCAGGCCGGCATGTTTACACTGATGGCGCGCACCAATCCCGACGAGCCGCGCGCGGGCGGCATCACCTCGTTCATCGTCGACGCAAAAACGCCCGGCATCAACTTCGGCAAGCGCGACAAGAAGATGGGCCAGCGCGGCGCGCATACCTGCGACGTCATCTTCGAGGACGTGAAGGTGCCCGCGAAAAACATCATCGGCGGCAAAGAAGGTGTGGGCTTCAAGACCGCGATGAAGGTGCTCGACAAGGGGCGTATTCATATCGCGGCGATCTGCGTGGGCGTGGCGCAGCGCATGCTCGACGACGCGCTGCGCTACGCGATGGAGCGCGAGCAGTTCGGCGAGAAGATCGCCGAGTTCCAGCTCGTGCAGGCCATGCTCGCCGATAGCCAGACCGAACTCTACGCGGCGCGCTGCATGGTGCTCGACGCGGCGCGCCGCCGCGATGCCGGCCAGAACGTGAGCACCGAGGCCGCGTGCGCGAAGCTCTTCGCATCCGAAATGTGCGGGCGGGTGGCAGACCGCGCGGTGCAGATTTTCGGCGGCGCGGGCTATATGTCCGACTATGGCATCGAGCGTTTCTACCGCGATGTGCGCATCTTCCGCATCTACGAAGGCACGAGCCAGATCCAGCAGATCGTCATTGCGCGCAACATGATTCGGGCGGCCGGCGGGCGCTAGTCGAGAGGGGCGGCGCGCAGCACGCGCGCCGCGTCATGGGGCTATTCGAGGCGGCCGATGCCGTCGGCCACCAGCAGATCGACGAGCTTGCGCGCGAACAGCGGCAGCGCATCGCGGTCGGTCATGCAGATCTGCAGTTTGCGCACGGCCCACTCGTCGGTGAGCGGCACGATCTTGAGCGACATGGTTTGCGCGTGGCGGCGCGCCGTACCTTCGGGCAGCACGCCAATGCCGATGTTCGCCTCGATCATGCGGCACGCGGCTTCGAAATTGCCGATCTGGATGCGCCAGCGTATCGTGCGTTGCAGATCCGACGAGGCGCGCTTGAGAAACGAGAAAATCGCGCTTTCGTCGGGCGGCCCGATGAAGTCGTAGTCGAGCGTATCGGCAAACGCCATCTCGCTCGCTTGCGAAAGCGGGTGGCTGAGCGCGGTGACGAGCACGAGCCGGTCGCGCCGGTAGGGCAGCACCTGCAGTCCCTCGGTGCGCACATTGCCGGCCACGATGCCGATATCGATCGTGCCGTCCTGCACGGCGCGCACGATATCGGGCGAAAGGCGCTCGTGAATGTCCACGTACACGTCGGGATGATTGATGAGGTAGGTGCGCAGCACGGCAGGCAGGAACTCGCTCATCGCCGTGGTGTTCGCAAACACGCGCACATGGCCCTTCACCCCCTGCGAATATTCCTGCAAGTCTCCCGTGAGTTGCTCGAGTTGCTTGAGCACGCGGCGCGCGTGGGCGAGCAGCGTCTCGCCGGGGCCCGTTAGCGTGACCCCCTGGCTCGTGCGGCTCAAGAGCTTCACGCCCACCTGTTCTTCGAGATTCTTGATACGCGTGCTCGCCGCGGGCAGCGACAGGTGCGCGCGTTCCGCGCCGCGCGTGAGGCTGCTCGCCTCGGCTACGTGGGTGAAGAGCTTCAGGTCGACGAGATCGAAATGCATGGGTTGACTTGCCGTGACTCCAATGTGCGTCAGCTCGTTCGTTAGAGGGATGCGAAAAACATGAGGGGCGAGCAGACTCCAGCCATTATTGCGCCGCGGCGCGACGCACGCCATTAGCGATAGTACGGGTTAATCCTGGCCGAAACAGGCGTTCGGCATATCCAAATTGTGCAGCTTTGGCCGATGCGTCAAGCTGCAACACGAACGGCACAGCTTGCCGCATCACGATTCAAATCGAATGAATGCCCGGCGCAGCGCGGGCTGGAGGAGCGAAAACGATGACGACGCAACGAATGCTGGACGGCAAGGTCGTGGTGGTGACAGGATCGGGCGGCGGCATTGGCCGCGATATCGCGCTCATGATGGCGCGCCACGGCGCGAAAGTCGTGGTGAACGACGTGGGCGCCACGCTCACCGGCGAGGGCCATAACGACGGCCCCGCGCAAGCCGTCGTGAACGAGATCACGGCGTTCGACGGCCAGGCCACGGCGAACACCGACAGCGTGGCCGACGCCGCCGGCGCCGCCCGCATCGTGCAGAACGCGCTGGACGTGTTCGGCCGTATCGATTGCGTGGTGAACAACGCGGGCATCCTGCGCGACCGCTTCTTCCACAAGATGAGCGAAGAGGAGTGGGACGCCGTGCTCAAGGTTCACCTCTACGGCTCTTACTACGTTTCGCGCGCCGCCGCCGACCACTTCAAGGAGCAGCGCAGCGGGGCGTTCGTGCATATGACGTCCACGTCCGGGCTGATCGGCAATCTCGCGCAGGCCAACTATAGCGCCGCGAAGCTCGGCATTGCGGGCCTGTCGAAATCCATCGCGCTCGATCTGGAAAAGTTCGGTATCCGTTCGAACTGCATCGCGCCGTTCGCCTGGAGCCGCATGATCAACTCTATCAAGATCGATTCGCCGGAACAGGAAGCACGCGTTGCCAAGATCAAGCAGATGACGCCCGCGAAGATCGCGCCGCTCGCCGTCTACCTCGCGAGCGAACAGGCCGCCGACGTGACGGGCCAGATTTTCGCGGTCCGCAACAACGAAATCTTCCTGATGAGCCAGCCGCGCCCCGTGCGTTCGGTGCATCGCGGCGAAGGCTGGACGCCGGAGACGATCGCCGAGCATGCCATGCCGGCGCTGCGCAAGTCGTTCCATACGCTCGATGTTTCTGCCGATGTCTTCAGCTGGGACCCCGTCTGATGACGCGCGGCCCGCGCGCGGCGCGCGTCGTCGACGCCGCGCAGCTCGATTTCGCGCAGTATGTGCGCCGGGGTGACACGCTCGCATGGGGCCAGTGCGGTGCGGAGCCGTGCACGCTCACGGCGCTGCTGATGGCGCAGCGCAAGGCGACGGGCGGGCGCTTTCGCGTGTTCGTGGGCGCTTCGTGGTCCGACACACTCGAGCCCGAGTATGCTGACTGCGTGGACTTCATGGCCTATGGCGCATCGGGTACGAACCGGCGGCTCGAACGCGAAGGCGTGCTCGACATCCTCCCGTGTCACTACTCGCAGTTTCGCAGCGTGCTGACTACGGGTCCGAACCGCATCGACGTGTTGCTGCTGCAAGTTGCCCCCGCCGATGAGGCGGGCCGCTACAGCCTCTCGATCGCCCATGAGTATCTCGTGCCGCTGATCGACAGTGCGCGCGTGGTCATTGCGGAGGTAAATGCGGCGGCGCCGTGGACCTTCGGCGAGCGCATGTTGTGCGGCGATGATTTCGACGTGCTGATCCATACCGACCGCGCGCCGCTGGAAGCGCCTGCCACGCAGGCCGGCGACATCGAGCGGCGCATCGCGCAGCACGCCGCATCCCTGATCGAAGACGGCTCGACAATCCAGTTCGGGCTGGGCGCGCTGCCCGAGGCCATCGTCGCGCAGTTGCGCGACCGGCGCGACCTTGGCGTGCATAGCGGCACCATCGGCGACGCCGTGGTCGATCTGATCGAAGCGGGGGTGGTGACGAATGCCCGCAAGCCGCGCGATCGAGGCGTGAGCGTGGCCGGCACGATGATGGGCACGCGCAAGGTCTACGCGCATGCGCACCGCAATGCGCAGATTCAGTTTCGCGCCACGGCCTATACCCACGACATCGACGTGCTCGGCAGCCTCGACCGGTTCGTGGCGATCAACTCGGCGCTCGAAGTCGATTTGACGGGGCAGGTCAATGCGGAAGCTGCAGGCGGTCGCTATGTGGGCGCCGTGGGCGGGGCGCTCGATTTCATGCGCGGCGCGGCGCGCTCGCACGGGGGCGTCGCGATCGTCGCGCTCGCAGCCAGCACGCGGCATGGCAGTCGCATCGTCGCGCGTCTTTCGGGGCCGGTCAGCACGCCGCGCAGCGACGCCGCGGTGATCGTCACCGAGCACGGCGTGGCCGATCTGCGCGGGCTCACGCTCGCCCAGCGCACCGAGCGCATGCTCGCCATCGCGCCGCCAGAATGGCGCGAACAGCTGGCGGCGCAACACCATGCGCGGCGGGATGCGATAGCGGTTTGACGGTACGCAGGCACACGACGCGGCGAACAACAACAACCAGACTCCATGTAAAGGAATCCGAAATGAGAAGAGCAGCGATAGTCGCACCCGTACGCACGCCGGTCGGCACCTTCGGCGGCAGCCTGCGCCCTGTTTCCGTCGAAACGCTCGCGGCCACGGTGCTGCGCGAAACCATCGCGCGCAGCCGCGTGGACCCGGCACGCATCGAGGACGTGGTCTTCGCGCAATCGTATGCGAACAGCGAAACGCCTTGCATCGGCCGCTGGGCTGCGCTCGAAGCAGGGCTGCCCGTGCAGGTGCCCGGCATGCAGCTCGATCGCCGTTGCGGCGGCGGGCTGCAGGCGGTCGTGACCGCCGCGATGATGGTGCAGAGCGGCGCGGCGGACGTGGTCGTGGCCGGCGGCGTGGAAAGCATGAGCAATATCGAGTACTACACGACCGACATGCGTTGGGGCGCTCGCGCAGGCTCGGTGAAGATGCACGACCGTCTCGAGCGTGGCCGCGAACGCTCGCAGCCCGAAGCGCGCTTCGGCTACATCTCCGGGATGATCGAAACGGCTGAAAACCTCGCGAAGGAATACGGCATCACGCGCGAGGAAGCGGACGCGTACGCCGTGCGCAGCCACCAGCGCGCCGCGGCGGCATGGGAGTCGGGCCGCTTCGCCGACGAGGTGGTGGCGGTTTCGGTGCCGCAACGCAAGGGCGACCCGGTGCTGTTCGCACGCGACGAAGGCGTGCGCGCCGACGCAAGCGAGGTGTCGCTCGCGAAGCTCAAGCCGCTCATGAAAGGCGGCACGGTGACGGCGGGCAACGCGAGCCAGCAGAACGACGCCGCGGCTGCGTGCCTGATCGTCGCCGAAGACCAGCTCGACAAACTGGGCCTCACGCCGCTCGGTTACCTCACGGGCTGGGCAGCTTCGGGATGCGAGCCCGCGACGATGGGCATCGGCCCGGTGCCGGCCGTGCAAAAGCTGCTGCACAAGACCGGGCTCAGCTTCGATCAACTCGATCTCGTCGAACTGAACGAAGCCTTCGCGTGCCAGGTGCTCGCGGTGCTCAAGGGTTGGGGCTGGCACGACGAAGCGCGGCTGAACGTGAACGGCTCGGGCATTTCGCTCGGTCATCCGATCGGCGCGACCGGCGTACGTATGCTCACGACCTTGCTTTACGAACTGCAGCGCCGCAAGGGCCGCTATGGCCTCGAAACCATGTGCGTAGGCGGCGGCCAGGGCATCGCGGCGATTTTCGAGCGGGCGGCTTGAGTACGAACGCTCTTCGCATCCCTACGGAACATAACAAGGAGGAGACGATGCTCGATGCACTCAACGCGCAGCTCGCCCGGCTGCAAACGCATCCGTTCTATGCGGGACGTCTTCCGGGCAGCGTTGCGAGCGCGGCGGAGTTCGCCGAGCGCGTGCCGCTCATGACGCGCGCCGAACTGGTGGCCGAGATGAATTGCCCCGGCTACGGCGCGTTTGCGCCGGCCATTCCGCCGGTGCGCGTGCACCTCACGCCGATGGGCGCGACGCTGGTGCCGATCCTGCAGAGCGCGGCCGATCTGCGTGCCATCGAAGCCGCGTGCGGGCAGCATCTCGACGCGTGCGGCATCGGTCCCGGCGACGTGTGCATGGTGACGTTCGGCTATCACCTCTTCGTTGCGGGGCTTTTCTATCAGACCCAAATGGAAGCGCGCGGCGTGGCGTGCATTCCGCATGGCCCGGGCGAGACCGAGCGCGCGGCACGTGTCGCGCAGCAATGCGGCGTGACGGTGCTGGCCGGTAATCCGTCGCATGCGCTCAAGCTCATCGAAGCGGGTTGCCCCGTGCCGCGCGTGTTCTTCGCGGGTGGCGAAGCGTTCACGGGCAATGCCGCGCTGTACGCCCGCGTGCGCGAAGCGATGCCGGGCACGTTGTTGATCGACAGTTACTCGCTTTCCGAATGCCTGCCGGTGGCGCGGACATTCCCCGGTGGTACGGGGGTGCATGTGTTCGACGAACTGCTGTACGCCGAAGTCATCGACCCGGACACCGGCAATCCGGTTGCCGAGGGCGAACGTGGCGAACTCGTGCTCACGCATCTGAACAAGGAACTGCAACCGCTCGTGCGCTATCGCACTGGCGACCTCACCATGCTCGAGCGCACTGCGCCCGTGCATGGGCGCACGGTGTCGCTGCCGCGCGTGGTGTTCGGCCGTGCAGATTCGATGGTGAAGATCAAGGGCGTGAAGGTCTACCCATCCGAATTGAAGACGGTGCTGCTGGGCCTGGAGGGCGCGACGGGCGCCTATCGGCTCGTGGTCGGCACTAAGACTCATGGCGGCGACCATCTGACGCTGCAGGTGGAAGGGACGGTGCAGGGCGGTGCGATCGAGGCCATAGCCGAGCGCTTCAAGCGCCAGACGCTCATACACGCGGACGCCATCGAGACGGTCGCGAAGCTCGAGGGCGCGGCACTCGTAGAAGATCAACGGAGAGAGACGACATGAATGCAAGCGCAACGCACACCCCAACCCCGTGGCGACTCGTCGTAGGCGGCCACAGCTACGCGGACTTTTCCATTTCGGTGTCGCCGGCCGTCGAGTGCGCCGTGGCCGAGAATCTCGTACCGCCCACGGTCTATCTGAACGTCTTCAACGAAGACAGCATCACCGTAGGCGTGAACGAAGATCCGAACCAGGTGCTCGATCTGCCGTTCTGCCGCGACAACAACGTGCTCGCGCGGCGGCGCGTGAGCGGCGGCGGCGCGATTTACGCGGGGCGCGGCTCGGCATTTCTCGCGTTCTATCTGCCCATCGGTCTGCCCGGCGTGCCCCAAACGGCGGCGCAAGCGTTTCCGACGATACTGGGCCACGTCGCCGAAGCGCTACGCGATGTGTTCGGCCTGCAAGCCGCTTATCGGCCGCTGAACGACGTCGAGATCGACGGACGCAAGCTCGTGGCCACATCGCTGAAGATCGAAGGCGGCGTGCTGACGTTCCGCATTTTGCTGAACGTGAAGGCGATCGACACGGCAATCGCGGCGCGCGCCATGCCCATGGCGCCAGAGAAGGTGAAGGACAAGAAGCACAAGGATCTCGGGTCGCGCTACACGTTTCTGGAGCAGGAACTCGGCCGCGAGGTGAGCGCCGATGAGTTGACCGCGTGGGTCACGGCCTGCGTTCGCCGCACGTTCGGGGAAGTGGCGCTCGTATCTGGCGCGCTCGGCAGTGAAGAACTCGTTTTTGCCCAGCAATACGAGCGCGAGCTGCACGAAGAGAGCTGGTTCCATGAGAAGAGCGAGGCCGCGCGTTACAGTCCAATCAGCGCGATGGGAGACCGTATCGTGCGCGGACGCGAAAAGGCGCCGGCAGGGCTGATCTGGCTGAGTCTGCTCGTGCGTGACGGCACGGTGGTCAAGGCGATCGTCAACGGCGACTGGCACCCGCGTCCGCTGGCTTCGGTCGCCTGGCTCGAAGACGGCTTCACCGGCCTTGCCGCCACGCGAGAAGCCTGCGCGGCGCATATCGAGGCATTTCTCGCACGTCCCGACGTGGAATTCGCCGGCGTTGAGCCTGTGCATCTCATCACGGCGCTCGACAAGGCACTCGCAGAACTCGCAAGCGCCGGGGTGAGCGCATGAGCGAAAAAACGGTGCTGGTTGAACAGGACGCGGGCGTCGCGACGCTCACGTTCAATCGTCCGGAGGCGAAGAACGCGCTCAACGGCGAGATGCGGGTGGAATTGCTCGAAGCCGTGCAGCGCATACGTGCCGACCGCGGCGTGCGTGCGGTCATTTTGCGCGGAGCGGGCAATGACTTCTGCTCGGGCGGCGACGTGCGCGGCATGAACGTGACGAGCGCCGAAGCGGGACGCGACCGGATCGACGACCTGCATGGCTGGGTGAGCATGCTGATCGACCTCGACCGCCCGGTGATCGCGGCCGTGGATGGGGTGTGTTACGGCGCGGGCTTCAGCTTCGCACTCGCCGCCGATTTCGTGATTGCCAGCACGCGGGCGCGCTTTTGCATGCCTTTCATGAAAGTCGGTCTCGTGCCCGATTGCGGCGCGTTCTATACGCTGCCGCGCGTGGTGGGACTCGCGCGCGCGAAGGATCTCGTCTTTACGGCGCGCGAGGTACGCGCCGCAGAAGCGAAGGAGATCGGCGCGGTGCTCGAAGTCGTCGAGCCCGAACAGCTTCATGCACGCGCTACGCAGGTCGCGGCCAGTCTCGCGACGGCGTCGCCCATTGCGTTCGGTCTGGCCAAGCGCGCGTTGAATCAGTCGCTTGGCAGCGACCTGCGCGCGATGCTCGAAATCGAGTCGGCGGCGCAGGGCATTGCGTTCACGACCGAATTCCATCGCGAAGCCGTGAAGCGCTTTCGCGAGAAGGCCGACCCGCTCTTCAAGTGGCCCGCCGCCGAGGCCTGATCTTTCATCCCACGCACCGCCATGACGATCGACTATCACACCCTGCGCAACTGGCCGTTCAAGGACGTCGAGCAAACCTATACCGCGCGCGACGCCATGCTCTACAGCCTCGCTGTGGGATACGGCGCCAATCCCGTCGATCCGGACGACCTGGCATTCGTCTACGAAAAAGAGTTGCGCGTGCCGCCGACGCTTGCCGTCGTGCTCGGCTTTCCCGGCTTCTGGGCGCGCGACCCGCGCTCGGGCATCGACTGGGTGCGGCTGTTGCACGGCGAGCAGAGCCTCGTGATGCACAAGCCGCTGCCGCCGGCCGCAACGGTGATCGGCCGCTCGCGCATCACGCGGGTGGTCGACAAAGGCGCAGGCAAGGGCGCGCTGCTCGAAATCCAGCGTAGCATTACCGACAAGGCAAGCGGCGACCTGTATGCCACCGTCACGCAGCTCACGTTCTGCCGTGGGGACGGCGGCTTCAGCGCGGACAACGGTTTGAGCGACGAAGCGCCCGCGCCGCCGCCGCCGATGCCCGAGCGCGCGCCCGATCATCATTGCGATCTGCCGACGCGCCCGGAAACGGCGCTGATTTATCGCCTGTGCGGTGACGACAACGCGTTGCATGCCGACCCGCAGGTCGCACGCGCGGCGGGTTTCGAACGGCCTATCCTGCACGGGCTCGCCACGTGGGGCGTGGCCGCGCATGCCGTGCTCAAGACGCTGTGCGCAAGCGACCCACAACGCCTCGCGGCGTTTCACGCACGCTTTACGGCACCTGTGTATCCGGGCGAGACGATCCGCACCGAGATGTGGCGAGATGGCGACGAAGTGAGTTTTCGCGCGCGCGTGCTGGAACGCGACGTGCTCGTGCTCAACCATGGGCGCGCGCAGTTGCGCTGAGCGCTATTCTGTATAACGAAGGAAATCAGGACTATGGCCCGTCAACCGAAACCGCTCGTGCGCTCCGATATCGCGTACAGCACGCCCGATCGTATCGTCGTGCGAGGCAAGAGTCTGCCCGACGAAGTGCTCGGCCACATGAATCTCGGCGACTTCGCGTTTCTGCAACTCACGGGCAAGGCGGCCACGCCGCAGCAGTCCGCGATGTTCAACGCCATCGTCATCACGCTCGTCGAGCACGGCATGACGCCAAGCGCCATCGCCGCGCGCATGACCTATGCGGGCGCGCCCGAGTCGCTGCAGGCGGCTGTCGCCGCGGGGCTATGCGGCCTCGGCTCGGTGTTCGTCGGCAGCATGGAAGGCGCGTGCCGCATGCTATCCGAAACGCTGCCTTATGACGGCCAGTGCGACGACCTGGAGAAACTCGCAGTCGATACCGTCGCCGCATGGCGCGCGCGTGGTACGCCGATTCCGGGGCTCGGCCATCCGCTGCACAAGCCCATCGATCCCCGCACGCCGCGCCTTTTCGAACTGGCCGCGCAAAACGGCATGTCGGGGCGCTATGTGACCCTCATGCAACTCATTGGCGCGGAGGCCGAGCGTGCGTCGGGCAAGGCACTGCCGATCAATGCGACGGGTGCGATCGGCGCGATTTGCTGCGAATTCGGCTTCCCGTGGCGTATCGTGCGCGGCTTCGGTGTGATGGCGCGCGCCATTGGCCTCGTGGGTCATCTGCTCGAAGAAGGCGAGCGCCCCATGTCGTTCGAGTTGTGGCAGCGCGTGGAAGACGAAGCCTCCGCCCATCTGCGCGGCGAAGCGTGAGGCCTGCGCGCGGCCGTGGTTGAAAGCCGCGTGCAAGTATCGGGCCGCAATGGTCGGGGGATTAACGAAAGCGAAAGGGCCGATTCGGCAAAGGCAACTTCGCGAAACGATGTGAGCCGTTCATAGTATGGCCAACAGTCTCGAATCGGAGAAACGCCATGCCGGAATCGCAAACGCCAACGCTCAGTGCGTGGCTCGACAAGACCGAAACGCTCACCGACGATATCACCGCGTTTCCGCTGCGCGCCCTCGCGGCCACGCTCGATCGCGAAGCCCCCGATAGCGCCGTGCCGCCGCTGTGGCACTGGCTCTATTTTCTGCCCGTCTCGCCGCTCGCGCAAGCGGGTCCCGATGGCCACCCGAAACGCGGTGGCTTTCTGCCGCCGGTCGAACTGCCGCGCCGCATGTGGGCGGGCGGACGCCTCACCTTTCACGCGCCGCTGCGCGCGGGCAGCGAGGCCGCGCGCACCTCTACCATCGCGAACATCGAGGACAAGACCGGCCGTAGCGGCCGTCTCGTGTTCGTGACCGTGCAGCATCGCTACGAGAGCGGCGGGGCGCTGTGCATCGAGGAAGAGCACGACATCGTTTATCGCGACGCGCCGCAACCCGGCGCGAGCGCGCCCAAGCCGGTAGTGGCACCCGAAGGCGAGACATGGTCGCGAACGCTCACCGCCAGTGCGCTCATGCTGTTCCGCTATTCCGCGCTGACCTTCAACGGTCATCGCATTCACTACGACTTCCCGTACGTCACGCAGGAAGAGGGCTATCCGGGCCTCGTCGTGCACGGCCCGCTCATCGCCACGCTGCTGCTCGACCTCGTGCGCCGCGAGCGGCCCGACGCCACCATCGCAACGTTTGCGTTTCGCGCGGTACGGCCCACGTTCGCAGGCCACGCGTTCACGCTGTGCGGCAAGCTCGCGGACGACGCGCGCTCGGTCGAACTCTGGGCGAAAGACCACGACGGCTATCTGACGATGCAGGCCACCGCCACGCTGGCCTGAACGGCAACACGAACTGCATAGCGAATTCATATCGATCATGCAAACCACGCAACAAGATTCGTTTCAGGACATCCGCGAAGCCGTGCGCGATCTGTGCCAGCAGTTCTCCGGTGAATACTTCCGCAAGATCGACGAGGCGCGCGGTTATCCCGAGGAATTCGTCGACGCACTCACGAAAGCGGGCTGGCTCGCTGCGCTGATTCCTCAGGAGTACGGCGGATCGGGTCTGGGCCTGACCGAAGCTTCGGTCATCATGGAAGAGATCAACCGCTCGGGCGGCAACTCGGGTGTCTGTCACGGCCAGATGTACAACATGGGCACGCTGCTGCGCCACGGCTCGGCCGAGCAAAAGCGCAAGTACCTGCCGAAAGTCGCGAGCGGCGAACTGCGCCTGCAATCGATGGGCGTAACCGAGCCCACGACGGGCACCGATACCACGAAGATCAAGACGACGGCGGTACGCAAGGGCGACCGCTACGTGATCAACGGGCAAAAGGTGTGGATTTCGCGCGTGCAGCATTCGGACCTCATGATCCTGCTTGCGCGCACCACGCCGCTTGCCGACGTCAAGAAGAAGTCCGAAGGCATGTCGATTTTCGTGGTGGACCTGCGCGAGGCGATCGGCAACGGCCTCACCGTGCAGCCGATTCTCAACATGGTCAATCACGAGACCAACGAACTCTTCTTCGATAACCTCGAAATTCCGGCGGAAAACCTGATCGGCGAGGAGGGAATGGGCTTCAAGTACATCCTCGACGGCCTGAACGCCGAGCGCACGCTGATCGCGGCCGAGTGTATCGGCGACGGCTACTGGTTCATCGACAAGGTGAGCGCCTATGCCAGGGAGCGCATCGTGTTCGGGCGGCCGATCGGACAGAACCAGGGCGTGCAGTTTCCCATCGCGCGCGCGTTCGTCAACGTCGAAGCCGCGAGCCTGATGCGCTTCGAGGCCGCGCGCCGCTTCGACGCGCACGAGGCCTGCGGCGCGCAGGCCAATATGGCGAAGCTGCTCGCCGCCGACGCTTCGTGGGAAGCCGCGAATGCATGCCTGCAGTTCCACGGCGGTTTTGGCTTCGCCTGCGAGTACGATGTGGAGCGCAAGTTCCGCGAGACGCGCCTCTACCAGGTCGCGCCGATCTCGACCAACCTGATCCTTTCGTACGTGGCGGAGCATGTGCTCGGCCTGCCGCGTTCGTTCTGACCGGAGGCGCGCGCCATGAGACCACTCGACGGCATCAAGGTCGTCACGCTCGAACACGCGATCGCTGCGCCTTTCTGCACGCGCCAGCTTGCCGATCTCGGCGCGCGCGTGATCAAGATCGAGCGGCCTGGCGTCGGGGACTTCGCGCGCGGCTATGACGAGCGCGTGCATGGACTCGCATCGCACTTCGTGTGGACGAACCGCTCGAAGGAAAGCCTCTCGCTCGACGTCAAGCACAAAGAGGCCGCGCCGATCCTCGACGCGCTGCTCGCCGACGCCGACGTGCTCGTGCAGAATCTCGCCCCGGGCGCCGCCGCGCGACTTGGGCTGAGCTACGAAGCGCTCAGCGAGCGTTACCCGAAGCTGATCGTGTGCGACATCTCCGGTTACGGCGACGACGGTCCTTACCGCGAGCGCAAGGCCTACGATCTGCTGATCCAGAGCGAATCGGGCTTCCTCTCCATCACGGGGTCGGCCGGCGAGCCCGCGAAGGCAGGCTGCTCGATCGCCGATATCGCCGCAGGCATGTATGCCTACTCGAACATCCTCAGTGCGTTGCTGATGCGCGGTCGCACCGGGCGCGGCTGCCGCATCGACGTTTCGATGCTGGAGAGCATGGTGGAGTGGATGGGCTATCCGCTCTACTACGCGATCGACGGGCAAACGCCTCCGCCACTCGCAGGCGCTTCGCACGCGACAATCTATCCCTATGGGCCGTTTCCCGCCGGCGACGGCAAGTCGGTGATGCTCGGCCTGCAGAACGATCGCGAATGGAAGCTCTTTTGCGAGCACGTGCTGCTGCAGCCGGAACTCGCCACCGATGAGCGCTTTGCCGCGAACTCCCAGCGTTCCGCACGCCGTGCGGAACTGCGCGAACTGATCGTCGATGCGTTTTCGAAGCTGACCGCCGCGCAGGTCATTGAACGGCTCGACCGCGCCGGCATTGCCAACGCCCAGATGAACACGATGGCCGATGTTTGGGCGCACCCGCAACTGCAGGCACGCGAGCGCTGGCGCGAGGTGCAGACCTCGGCGGGGACCGTTCCGGCGCTGTTGCCGCCGGGCGCGCCTTGCGCATTCGACGCCCGCATGGATGCGGTGCCCGCGCTCGGTCAGCATACCGAATCAATCCTGCGTGAGCTTGGCTATGACGCGGCGCGCATCGGCGCGCTGCGCGAAGCCGGAGCCATCTGATCGCGTCTCGCGCTTCGCAAACCGACTCCACTGAACTACGCTGCCATGACAGATCATCCCAGCCGCGCGCTCGCGGCCTTCGCCTCGCAACTGCGCTTCGACGCGATTCCGACTCACGTGGTCGAGCGCGCCGTCAATCTTTACGTGGACTGGCTCGGCTCCGCGCTGGGCGGAAAGGGCGCGCGTCCGGTCGAAACGATTGCGCGCTTCGCACGTGCCGCGCGCGGTGGCACCGGCGCGCAAGGGCCGTGCGACATCATCATCGACCACACTCGCACCACGGCGTATTTCGCCGCGATGACCAACGGCGCCGCTTCGCATTTCGTCGAGCAGGACGACGTGCACAACGGCTCGGTGCTGCATCCGGCTACTGTCGTGTTTCCGGTGACGCTGGCACTCGCGCAGGCACTGGGCGCCTCGGGACACGAGTTCATCGCGGCCTCGGTGGCGGGTTACGAGGTGGGCATCCGCGTCGGCGAATTCATGGGACGTTCGCACTACAAGATATTTCACACGACTGGCACCGTGGGCACGATCGCGGCTGCCGCGGCCGCAGGTCGTCTGCTCAAGCTCACCCCTGAGCAGATGCTCGACGCATTCGGATCGGCGGGCACGCAGGCGAGCGGCTTGTGGGAGTTCCTGCGCGACGCGGCCGATTCGAAGCAACTGCACACGGCCATGGCGGCTGCGAATGGACTGATGGCCGCCCAGCTCGCGGCGGACGGGTTTCGCGGCGCACAGCGCGTTCTCGAAGGCGCACAGGGCATGGCGGCAGGCATGTCGAGCGACGCCGATCCTGCAAAGCTGGTCGATCGCCTGGGCGAGCGTTGGGCCACGGTCGAAACCTCGTTCAAGTATCACGCGGCGTGCCGTCATACGCATCCGGCCGCTGACGCGCTGCTTTCCGTGATCGAAGCGCACGGTCTGAATCCCGACGATATCGCGAGCGTGACAGCGCATGTGCATCAGGGCGCCATCGACGTGCTCGGCAGCGTGGTCGTGCCGAGCACCGTTCACCAGGCGAAATTCAACATGGGGACGGTGCTCGGACTGGTCGCCTATCGCGGCTATGCAGGCGTGAACGAGTTCGAGCGCGACTCCTCGGCGGACGATATCGCCGCGTTTCGCGAACGCGTGACGATGGCGCTGGACGAGGAAGTGGATCGCGCATATCCCGCCCGCTGGATCGGCAAGGTGAGCGTGACGACGCGCGACGGCCGGACGTTGCAGGGCCGCGTGGACGAGCCGAAGGGCGATCCGGGCAATACGCTCTCGCGCGAGGAGATCGGCGCGAAGTTCGTGCGGCTCGCGGCATTTTCGGGCGCAGCGAGCGAAAGCGATGCGCAGCGTCTGCTCGACGCGGCGTGGGGCATTGCCGAGGCGCAGCGCGTGGGCGCGCTGTTCGGCGAGAGGATGGGTGTATGAGCGCCGTGCTTTCCCGTTCGTATCTCTTCGTACCGGGCAACCGGCCCGAGCGCTTCGAGAAGGCGCGTGGCGCAGGGGCGGATGCCGTGATCTTCGATCTGGAAGATGCGGTTGCGCCGGACCAGAAGGGCGCGGCGCGCGACGCCGTGCTTGTGTCGCTGGACCCCGTGCGCCCCGTGTGGGTGCGCGTGAACGGCACCGACACGCCCTGGTTCGCCGATGATGTCGCCGCCCTCGCGGGACATGCGGGCGTGGCGGGCATCATGTTGCCGAAGGCGGAAAGCGCGGAGCAGGTCGCGGCGGTGCGTTCAGACGCGCACGGCGCGCTGCACGTGTTGCCGATCGTGGAAACGGCGCGCGGCATCGCGGGCCTGGACGCAGTGTGTCGCGCACAAGGCGTGCTGCGCGTCGCGTTCGGCACGCTCGACTTTCAGGTGGATATGGGTATCGACGGCGACGGCGAGGAACTCGACGCGTTCCGTTCGCAGATCGTGCTGGCCTCGCGCCTTGCGGGCATTGCGGCGCCCGTGGACGGTGTTTCGACCGTATTCGACGATGCCGGTCTTCTCGAGCGTGAAGCACGGCGTGGACGGCGATTCGGCTACGGCGGCAAGCTTTGCATTCATCCGAAGCAGATCGAGCCTGTGCATCGCGCGTACGCATGGAGCGAGGCTGAGCGCGCATGGGCGCAGCGCGTGCTCGATGCGGTGCAGGCGAGCGGCGGGGCGGCGGTGGCGCTCGAAGGCAAGATGGTCGACATGCCGGTGATCCTCAAGGCGCGGCGGATTCTGGGTGCTTGAACGCTTGCCGTCGTCGTAGAAGTTGCTGCGATGAAGTCGATAAAGAAGGCGCCTTGTTTTCACAAAGGCGCCTTCCGTTTTTTGCTGCCAGCCTGGCGGCGGTATTAGCCGATTGCCCGAGCGAGTTCCGGTACGGCCGTGAACAGGTCGCCCACGAGGCCGTAGTCGGCCACGCTGAAAATCGGCGCTTCTTCGTCCTTGTTGATCGCGACGATGACCTTCGAGTCCTTCATGCCGGCCAGATGCTGGATCGCACCCGAGATACCGACGGCCACGTACAGCTGCGGCGCGACGATCTTGCCGGTTTGGCCGACCTGATAGTCGTTCGGCACGTAACCAGCATCCACCGCTGCGCGCGAGGCGCCAAGTGCGGCGTTGAGCTTGTCCGCGAGCGGCTCCAGAACCTTGGTGTAGTTCTCGCCGCTGCCCAGACCCCGGCCGCCCGAGACGATGATCTTCGCGCTCGTGAGTTCCGGACGGTCGAGCTTGGTCACTTCGCGGCTCACGAATTGTGAGAGTCCGCTGTCGGCTGCGGCTTCGATCTTTTCGATCGCTGCGTTGCCGCCAACGGCAGCGACTGCATCGAACGCCGTCGAACGGACCGTGATGACCTTGATCGGATCGACCGACTGCACCGTCGCGATAGCATTGCCCGCGTAGACCGGACGCTCGAACGTGTCGGCGCTGTGCACCGCGATGATGTCGCTGATCTGGGCGACGTCGAGCTTCGCGGCGATACGCGGCGTGACGCTCTTGCCCGCTGCCGTTGCCGGAGCCAGGATGTGCGTGTAGTTCTTTGCAATGCCAAGGACCGTCGCTTCGACGTTTTCCGCGATACCTTGTTCGAGTTGCGGCGCGTCGGCAAGCAGCACCTTTGCGACGCCTGCGATCTTCGCGGCGGCATCCGCTGCGGCTTGCGCATTGTGGCCCGCGACCAGCACGTGAACGTCGCCGCCAATTATCTGTGCTGCGGCGACCGTGTTCAGCGTTGCAGCCTTGATCGACTGATTGTCGTGTTCAGCAATAACCAGATTCGTCATTTTCGTCTCGCTCCTTACAGCACCTTGGCTTCCGTCTTCAGCTTCTCGACCAGCGTCTTCACGTCCGGCACCTTCACGCCTGCGCTGCGCTTGGGCGGCTCGGCAACCTTCAGCGTCTTCAGACGCGGCGCGACGTCGACACCCAGGTCTTCAGGCTTGAGCGTCTCCAAAGGCTTCTTCTTCGCCTTCATGATGTTCGGCAGCGTGACGTAGCGCGGTTCGTTCAAGCGCAGGTCCGTGGTGACGACCGCGGGCAGCTTGAGCGACAGCGTTTCCGCGCCACCGTCCACTTCGCGCGACACGGTCGCCTTGCCGTCGGCCACGACCACCTTCGAGGCGAACGTCGCTTGCGGCAAGTTTGCCAGCGCAGCGAGCATCTGCCCGGTCTGATTCGAATCGTCATCAATGGCTTGCTTACCGAGGATGATCAGCGACGGCTGTTCCTTGTCGACGAGCGCTTTCAAAAGCTTCGCCACGGCGAGCGGCTGCAGATCGTCGTTCGACTCCACCAGCACGGCACGATCCGCGCCGATAGCGAGGGCCGTGCGCAGCGTTTCCTGGGCCTGCGATACACCGCACGAAACGGCAATGACTTCGGTCGCCACGCCGGCTTCCTTCAGACGCACCGCTTCTTCAACGGCAATTTCATCGAACGGGTTCATCGAAAATTTCACATTGGCGATATCCACCCCCGTGCCGTCCGACTTCACTCGGACCTTCACGTTGTAATCGACCACGCGCTTGACGGGCACCAGAATTTTCAAGCTCTCTCTCCTCGATAGGGGCAATGCTTTCGTCACTGTGACAGACGCGTGAGCTGCGCGGAATTCAGCTTTGCGGAAGGCGTGCTTCGAGCACGCTAAAGCGGCACCGCGCAACCTGCATGGGCGCGAAGCGTCACATGAAAGCAGCGCGCGTCGCAATCGTCCGTTCGAACGAAGCGGCGCGCGTGCAGGGGAAGGGGGGAGCGTCAGTGCTTCTTGTCGCGCACGAAGCGCAGTGCGAAGCGCACGAGCCGCGGCATGGTCACCGGGCGCAGCAGACGCTTGTCGTAGCCCGCAAAGCGCCGCTCGTTCTCGGCGAGACACAGGTGCATGAGTTCCGGTACGCTGATGTCCACGTCCGTCACCTGCTGCGCGCCGTTCATCGTGAAGTTGTTGTCGTGCCGGTGTTCGTTGCCCTCGGCATCCATGGCGCGCGCGAGGCCAACGCGTTCCCACGCCAGAAAGGCCCAGACGCCGGCCACCTTCAACTCGAAGCGAATGCGTTGCCACCAGGTGAGCCGGACTCGGTGCCAGGCCACCCAGTTCGCGAACAGCAGGATATGGCGGCATTCTTCCTGCATGACGGGCTCGAACGTGTCGATGAGTTCGGGCGGAAAGAGGCCCGAGCGTCGCGCCACTTCGAAGAGGCCGAACGCGAAGAAGCTGTCCACGCATTCGCTATAGCCCGTCACGAGGTAGGCCCATTCGGCGTCCTTGGGGTACACGTAGGGCGGCTCGCTCGCGAGCTTGATGCCGTACGCCGCCACCATGCGCGAGAGCACTTCCTTGTGGCGGTTCTCCTCCCACGCGTTGAGTGCGAGCGCGTCGCGCATTACGGCGTCGTCGAGCGAGGCGGCATAGGCGGCCATGCGCAGGCGCGCGCGGCCTTCCGTTTGCACGGCGATGTCCCAGATGGGCAGATCGGTAATGCGCTTGAGCGCCGCGGCTTCGAGCTGCGGCCAATCGAGTACCGAGGGCCGGTAAGGATTGAAGGTCTCGCGGAACATGCGGCACATTTCGTCGCGATGCACGTCGGAGCCCGGCGTGAGCGCACCGGTGACACGGCTCGTCCAGTGGCGCGTGTTGCGCTCGGCGGCGTCGAGCGTTTCGCGGTCCGGACGCTCGACGGGCAGCGCTGGCGCGTGGAAGCCGGGAATCAGTTGCGACGCATCGAAGGCGTCGAGGATCAGGTCGTCCATCTCGCTGTTCTTTTGCTGGCGGCAAAGGCACGCAGTGCAGAAGAGATTGCAGTCGTCGCAAGAGCTTACTTCGAACCGGCGCGATGCGCGATGAGCGCGACGTGCCGTCGAATCGTTAGCTATCGTTCAGACGTCGCGCGAGAAGGCCGACTGCCGCTTCCGATCGAGTCTGTCTCGTTCGGCGCAATAACGGGCCGCTCCATATCGAATCGTTGAACAATCGCGGCGCGAACGAGCGGGCCTGAGCATGGCGGTGCGGCACGCTTGCCGCGTGGGGTAGCGGGTCGTCATGGAAAACGCGGCACACGCGGCAAGTGCGCAAGCCGCGCGGCGCTTTCGCGGACTTCAGCGCAATTGCGCGAAGGCGATCAACAGCACCATCCCGCCGATAGCGCCGTCGAGCACGCGCCATGCACCCGCACGCCGGAACAGCGGCGCAAGCCCGCGTGCGCCGTAGCCGAGCGCGACGAACCACACCGCGCTCACGGACATCGCGCCGATCGCGAAGGCGAGGCGGCTGCCTTGCGGTTCTCTCGCGCCAGCCGTGCCGATCAGCAGGAAGGTGTCGAGATACACGTGCGGATTGAGCCAGGTGAACGCGAGCGTCATGAGGATGATCGGCCAGGCGCGCTGTTCGGGCGCATCCGCCGCGGCATGGCTGTCCAGCACCGCGTGCGACGGGCGCACCGCACGGCGCAGCGCGCCGATGCCGAACCACACGAGCCACGCGAGCCCCACGTACAGCACGATGTGCACGAAGGTCGGATAGCGCTCGACGAGCGCCGAAGCGCCGCCTACCCCCGCGCCGATCAGCACGAAATCGGACAGTGTGCAGAGCAGGACGATCTTGCCGACGTGCGAGCGCAGGATGCCCTGACGCAGCACGAACGCATTCTGTGCGCCGATCGTGACGATGAGCGAGGCGCAGAGCGCCGCGCCGTGAGTGAAAGCGAGCCAGTTCATGACGGTTGCGAAGAAAGTAGGCGCCGCGGGCGGCGCGGTGCGCAGCGCCTGCGGTCATTGGACATCGACAGGGAATGGCGCTAGTCTGCCGCCATGAGCCGCATAAGCAAAGCTCATTTTCATTAACCGGATTAAGGAACGCTAATGCTCGACTATGCCTTGCTCGATGCGCTCGCCGCCGTCGTGCGGCATGGTTCGTTCGATCGCGCCGCGGGCGCACTCAACGTTACGCCCTCGGCGGTTTCGCAGCGCGTGAAGCTGCTGGAGGAGCGCGTGGGCACTGTGCTCGTGAAGCGTGGCCAGCCTTGTGTCGCGACGGCTTCCGGCGCGCTGCTGTGCCGTCACACGGAGCGCGTGCAATTGCTCGAGGCGGAGCTGGGCGGGGCGATGCCGACCTTCACGAGCGCGCTGGGGGCGGCGCGGCCGACGCTACGGGTGGCCGTGAACGACGACAGCGTGGGTACCTGGTTCATCGACGCCGTGGCGGGCTTCTGCGTCGAGCGCGGCGTTCTGCTCGATCTCGTGATCGACGACCAGGATCACACCGCGCAACGCATGCGCGACGGGAGCGTGCAGGGCGCCGTCACGACGCAGGCCGAGCCCGTGCAGGGCTGCCGCTCGACGCGCCTCGGGCGCATGCGCTACCTCGCGGTGTGCTCGCCGGCGTTCTTCGAGCGGCATTTCGCGCAAGGGGTGACGCGCGACACGCTGCGCCACGCGCCGTGCGTCGAGTTCAATCCCAAGGATCAACTGCAAAAGCGCTTCATTCGCCGCATCACGCGCGCGCAGATCGACGCGCCGCTGCACTGGATTCCTCATGTGGCCGGTTTTCTGCGCTGCTGCCTGAACGGTCTGGGCTGGGGCATGTGCCCGGAGCGCATGATCGCGCCGCATCTCGCGCGTGGCGAACTCGTCGAGCTCACGCCCGGCTGCGCGCTCGACGTCGAACTGTACTGGCAAAGCTGGCGGCTTTCCATTGGCTGGCTCGACGACTTCGGCGCCATGCTCAAGGTGCGCGCCGGCGAATTTCTCGATCAGGGCCGCGGGACATAAGATGCGCGCCGCGCGATAGCTTCATTCGTTTGTCTTTATCCACGGATTCAATGGTGGATTAGTGTGCTGACTTTCGGTGCGCACGACAGGGCTCGTAACATCACCGTTTTGTTGCTATTTCTCTCCTGCGAGTTGCACAATGTCAGCATTGGGTCGCGGCAATGCATCTAAAGCAATATCCGAAATCCATTAATTGCTTTTCGAATAGTGGAATGCTTCGATATTCTATGGGTGTGGAGAATGCAAGCTTCGTGCGAGAATTTCGCGTCCAATAGACTGACGTTTAGTATGTGATATGTCTGATGCACCGATGTCGAATAGATGCATTGCGTTTCATTGATCGGTCACGTCCCGTGTGTAAGAGTGGAGCCGTCGCGATGCCGGTAAAGACCGCGAGATCGGCCATGGGCGGGCATTTCGGGCTTTATGCGTGCGCGTGGCGCAGCGGGCGCTGTAACAATTCAGTTATGTGGAAAGTCGCGCGACGCGTGACATCCAGGCCTGAAACCGGTTATTTTTTCCGCGGTGAGATTGTTAAGTATCATCAAATCGGCAAAAAAGTTCACGGATGTAAAGAAACCAACATTGGAGGCGTACAGCCGGAACTGAAAGCTCTGCCGTCTCGTCTTTTGCGTTTCGCATTATCGTGTGAAAATTGCGTTTTTCCTGTGGATTGCGAGTTGGACACGCTATAATCCGGACGTGGCAGAGTGCTTATTCGACCGGCATATTTGAATCGTTTCCACGTGCACGAGGTGCATTATGACGAAATTAGATACCGGCAGCGTTTGGCAACAAACCATTGACCTTCTGTCCGCGGCTTCCGAGCCGTTAAGCCTGGACGGCGAATTCGAAGGCGGCAGAAGCTGCAAACCGGTACCCATCACACGCGGCGCATCGGAGGCGGCGAACCGGCGGCGTGCCACCGTCCGTTCGTGGGATGCGCAGGGCATCACGTTGATCCGGCGGCATGATCCGGACAGCATCACCGTTTGCTGGAGCGACGCCACCTATGGCCGTTACTCCGACCAGTTGTGGCGGGTCTGCACGGCGCGCCGCAGCGCCGTTTGTGCGCTGACCGGCGAGAAGATCCGCCGCGGCGACGCGGTGTTCCGGCCGAGCCCCAATCGCCGTCACCGCCCGGCCAATGCCGACGCGATGATCCTCGCGAGCAAGCTCGACAACCTGCCCAACGCCGTGGTCGCGGCGCGTCTGGACGAGGCGCTGGCCGCCTGAGCGGCGTCCCAGGGCGCACCGGTCGCCCGCGCGGGTATGCCACCCGCCGTTCACATGCCACGTGGCTGGTCACACCTCGTCATGCTCATGTCATGAACTGCACAAGAACAAAACGGCGCCCCAAGGGCGCCGTTGTTCGTTTGCAGGGTGAAAGGCGGGTCGCCGCCATCCGTCGGCGCAGGCGCAACCGGCGCCCGCCCCGGCGGCGCACCGCTCACACGGTGGCGTCGCGGGCGTTTTCCTCTTCGAGCGCGTCGCGCGTCTCGGGCATCGCAAGCCAAACCAGCAGCACGGCGGCGGCGCCCGCGCTCGCGAGCGCGAGGAAGCTCACCGTATTGCCCAGGTGATCGGCGATAAAGCCGGCAAGGGCCGTCGAAAGCGTCGCCCCGATCCCCGCCGACAGTCCGAAGAGCCCGATACACAGGTTGTAGCGGCCCTTGCCCCCCGCCACGTCGGCGGCGATGAGCGGCAGCATCACGCCGAACACGGCGGCCGACAGGCCGTCGAGCATCTGCACCGGGACGAGGAAGTAGGGGTTGCCGACGGCGGCGAACAGCAGCGCCCGCAGCGGCAGCGCGCAAAAGCCCAGAATCAGCACGGGGCGGCGCCCCCAGGCCTGCGCGGTGCGGCCGACCCAGGGTGACATCAACGCGACGATGGCTTGCGGCACGATGATGCACGCCGCGATCACGAGCTGAACGTTGTCGCCCATGCCGGCCGTCACTTCGCCGGCGGCGAGGTTGAGCATCGCGGCGTTCGAGAGGTGGAACAGCACCACACAGGCCGCGAAGGTCAGCATGCGCCGGTCGCGCAGCAGGTCGAGGATCGTTTCGCGCGGTTCGCCGGCAACTGCCGCGGCGGCCTTGCCGGGCCTGGCCGCGGGTTTGGCGTAGGCGGCGTTCTGGTCGTACTCGATCATCGCGAGCGCGACGAGCGCGGGCAACGCGAGCGCAGCCGTCAGCCAGAACACGGAGCGCGGCGACCAGTACTCGCCGCACAGGCCCATCAGGCCGGCGGCCACCGCGCTGCCGATCGAGGCCCAGCGCGCGTTGCGGCCAAGCCGGTCGCCCAGGTTCTGGCGGCCCACCAGCGCGAGGGCGAGCGCCGCCATGGCCGGCACGAGCATGCAGCTGGCGAAGCCGTGGAAGACCTCGGCGGCCATCACCGCCACGACGGTCGGGCTCGCGGCGAGCAGGACGGCAGAGATGATGATCGCGATGATCGCCCACGCGGCGGCGGCCTTCTTGTTGCGCAGGGCGTCCACAGCGGCGCCGCCCGGCACCTGGCTCACCATCGCGCTGATCGTGCCCACAGAAAGCGCCAGGCCGATCTCGCCCTGGGTCCACTTGTGCGATGCCAGATACGACGCAATGAACGGCCCGAAGCCCGTCTGTACGTTCGCCACGAAGAAGTTCAGCCAGTCGAGCGCGCGCACGCTGCGCTGGCCTGGATTGGGTTGTTGCATGGTGCCGTCCGTCATTTGGCACCGTGGGCATTGGCCGCCGAGGCGACGGGCGATGCAGCGGGCGCGGCTTGCGCAGCCGAAGCAGCCGAAGTGGCGGAAGCGGCCGAAGCGGCCGGGGCCGGGGCCGGCGGCGGCGGGGCGGCGGGCGTGACCGCGTGCACCGGCTGGTCGGGTGCGTAGGGCGGCGAGGCATCCACCTGCTGGTCGCTCATTTCGAGCTGCGCTTCGAGCGTGTTGTTCTTCGTGACGAAGTGCAGCGCCGACCAGTCGGCCGCGATCGTATGACGTTTCTCGAGCGTGCCGCTCACGTCGAGCACGACGGCCTGCGGGGCGGCGCTGCCGTCGAGCAGCACGTCGACGACGCGGCCGACCTTGCCGCCGTTGGCGCGTTCCACGTCCGCGTCGAGCATGGGCAGGCGCGTCGCGCTCGCCTCGGGGTTGCCGGGCTGCGGCGCACCGGCCTTGGGCCGGTCGGGAACCTGCAGCTGGCTGGCCGGCAGGGCGAGCGTGATGGCGGGCGTTTTCGCCTGGGTATTCACGCGCACACCACTCCACGGGAAGTTGGCCTTGCGGTCGCCAATGCCCATGAAGCCCTGCAGGTTCACCACGACGTCGACGGGCTTGCCGCCGGGGCCCGTGACCATGTCGACGGCGCGGCCCACGACCTTGCCGTCGGTCTTTTGCACTTCGCTGTCGAGCAGCGTGCGGAAGGTGCCGCGCTCGAGCGTGCGTACCTGCACGATGGGCGCGGGGGGGGGCGCCGGCGGGGCGCTGGCGGGCGCGGGCGGCGCTGGCGCGGGACGGCGGCGGTGCACCGGCGCGGGGCGCGGCTTCTTCGGCGCCGGCTTCGCCGTGCCCCCCGCTTCCGGCTCGCTCGCCATCTCGGGCGCGGACGCGGCCTCGGGCTCGCTCGCGGCCGGCTCGGGCTCCGTGGCTACGGGCGCTTCCGGCTCGGGCGGCGGGGCCGGCCGGAATAGGCTGCAGCCCGAAAGCGTGAGCAGAATCAGCAGCGTAAGGGCGTACGGGAAGTGAAAAACGGGACGTGCGCAACGCAGGAAGCCGCGTCTCATCTACTGAAACTCCTTGGAGCAGCCGTCGCGACGCGCGCGCGGCAGGGGAAACCGGGTCGGGATGCGTGAGTGTAACCCGCGCACCGGCCCGATCCGCTTAATGACGGCGTCAAGGCGACCAGCGTGGGCGACCAGCGTGGGCGGCCGGCTGGTCGACTCGCCGCAAGCGCCGCGCCGGGACGATCGCGCTTCGTCATACGAAACCAGCCCCGGTGCACGCGGCAACGGCCCGCTTCACGCCCAGGTGTAAACGCGGGGCCGGCCTCCGCGCCGTGCCCTGTACACGGGCATATAAGCATCGCGGCATGAACGCAATGCGATTCGTGCGATGGGAGCGCAAATCGTGTTCGCCTAACCTTCGCTCCATCCATAAGAGATGTCAAAACGATGAGCGCCTGGAAGTGGAAGAAGGCGCCGGCAACGCGTCGACACGACTAATTCAATTCGAGACGAACCTGATGACGGATCGGGCTGGTGAGCCGTGAACCGTTTCAGCATGCTGATAAAGGAGGCACTCACCATGATCGAACCCCACGCGCAGCCGCTCGCCGGTGCGACCGCCGCCGAAGTCGAGTCCCCGGATTCATTGGGCCCGGCCTCGGGTTTCATCGACCGTTATTTCGACATTGCCGAGCGCGGCAGCTCGCTGCGTCAGGAGACGATTGCGGGCGTCACCACCTTCCTCGCGATGGTCTATTCCGTGTTCGTCGTGCCGGGCATGCTCGGCAAGGCGGGCTTCGACACCAGCGCCGTGTTCGTGGCCGTGTGCCTGACCACGGCGTTCGGCTCGCTGCTCATGGGCCTGTGGGCGCGCCTGCCGATCGCCATCGGCTGCGCCATTTCGCTGACGGCGTTCACCGCCTTCGGCCTCGTGCTCGGCAAGGGCCTGAAGCCCGAAGTCGCGCTCGGCGCGGTGTTCCTCATGGGCCTCGTGTTCACGGGCATTTCGGTGACGGGCGTGCGCTCGTGGATCCTGCGCAACCTGCCGCACGGCATCGCGCATGGGACGGGCATCGGCATTGGCCTCTTCCTGCTGCTGATCGCCGCCAATGACGTGGGCCTCGTGGTCAAGAATCCGGGCGCGGGCTTGCCGGTCTCGCTCGGCCATATCACCTCGCTGCCCGTGATCCTTTCCGTGGTCGGCCTCGCCGCGATCTTCGGCCTCGTGCGCCGCCGCGTGCCGGGCTCGATCCTGATCGTGATCGTCGCGATCTCCGCGCTCGGTCTCGCCATCGATCCGGCCGTGAGCTTTCATGGCGTGTTCGCGTGGCCTTCGCTGTCGGCGCCGGGCCATGCCTCGCTGATCGGCGCGATGGACATCAAGGGTGCGCTCTCGCTCGCCGTGCTGCCGAGCGTGCTGGCGCTCGTGATGACGGCCGTGTTCGACGCGACCGGCACGATCCGCGCCGTGGCAGGGCAGGCGGGCCAGCTCGACGCGAACGGGCGCATCGTCAACGGCGGGCGCGCGCTCACGGCCGACTCGGTCAGCTCGATCTTCTCGGGCTTCCTGGGCGGCGCGCCGGCGGCGGCCTATATCGAATCGACGGTGGGCGTGGCCGCGGGCGCGAAGACGGGCCTAGCCGCCGCCACGGTAGGCGTGCTGTTCCTCGCGGTGATGTTCTTCGCGCCGCTCGCGGGCCTCGTGCCCTCGTATGCGACGGCGCCCGCGCTGATGTACGTCGGCCTCATGATGCTCTCGAGCGTGAGCCGCCTCGACATGGCCGATATGGTCGACGCGATGTCGGGCCTCGTATGCGCCGTGTTCATCGTGCTTACGGCGAACATCGTCACGGGCATCATGCTGGGCTTCTGCACGCTCGTGATCGGCCGCGTGGTGAGCGGCGAGATCCGCAAGCTGAACGTGGGCACGGTGGTGATCGCCGGCGTGCTGGCCGCGTTCTACCTGGGCGGCTGGGCCATCTGATCATCGGATGACCCGGTCATTCGCCCGGCGGCCATGGCGGCCCGCCCGGGCGGCTGCACGGCCCGCGTCGCTTCACGGCGGCGCGGGCCGTGTGGCTTTTGCGCGCTATGTTCTGGCGCGCTACCCGGGCAGCACGCTGTTGCGAGCCTTGGCCGCTTTGCGCGGCTTGCGTGGCTTGGGCTCCACGCCAATGCGCGGGTCGCGCGCGAGCACGAGCGCGCTCAACTGCGCGGCCGTGTCTTCGAACGCGGCATCGGCTTGCGGCACATAGAGCCATTTGCCGAGCACGGGGTGCACTCGCAACGCCGGCATCGCTTCGATGAGCGACGCATGGTTTTCCCGCGACGTGCAGACCAGCACGCCGTTGAAGGGCGGGTCGCGGTCGGCGGCCACGAGGCACAGCAGGCCGTCGAGATAGGCGGCGTCGCAGCCGAACATCGGCTTGCGGATATAGCCGGCCTCGCGCTCGAAGGCGTCGAAGATCCAGAGCAGTGAGTTGCGGATTTTGGACGGCATGGCGTGATGGGGCGGAGATAGCGGGGCGCGGCGCGCAGAAATCGCCATTCTAGTGGCGCCGATGCGGCCGTGCGCACCGCCGCTCGCGGACGACTTACGCATCTCTTGACATCGCTCGCTCGTCGTCTATGCTAAACCACATGGTTAAGTATGAAGACGCCACCCTCGACCGCACCTTCGCGGCGCTCGCCGATCCCACGCGGCGCGCGCTGCTCGCGCGCCTCGCGCAGCACGACGAGCTCTCGGTGAGCGCGCTCGCACAGCCATTTGCGATGTCGCTGCCCGCGGTCATGAAGCATCTGGACGTTCTCGCTCAGGCGGGCCTCGTCACGCGCGCGAAGACCGGCCGCACCGTGGCGTGCCGGCTCGCCGCCGGGCCGATGGAGGACGCGATGCAGTGGCTCGCGCACTATCAACGCTTCTGGAGTGAAACGCTCGATCGACTCGCCGCTTTCGTGGAGGAAGATGCATGTCTACCCAACCCGCAGCCGGACCTGGCAACGCCCCGCAAGCTCCCAGCCTCACCATCCGGCGACGTCTCAACGCCACGGCCGCGAAGGTCTACGCGGCGTGGACGCAGCCGTCGCAACTGATGCGTTGGATGCACCCGTTCGATACCACCTGCATTCACGCCGAAGCCGACGTGCGCGAGGGCGGGCGCTTTCGCGTGATCATGCGCGGTGCGAACGGCGAAGACCACGATGTGAGCGGCACGTATCTCGAAGTCGTGCCCGACGAAAAGCTCGTCTTCACGTGGGTGTGGCGCAGCACACCGGAGCGCGAGTCGCTCGTCACGGTGACGCTGCGCGCCGACGGGTCCGCCACTGACCTCACGCTCGAGCACGAACGCTTCTTCGACGAGGCGGCGCGCGACTCGCACAACGAGGGCTGGACGAGTTCGATCGATCAACTGGTGGCGCTGTTCGACTGAACGGCGCTCATTCAAGCGCACGGAGGAATCGAAAGATGGAATCGGACAAGATCGTTTCGCAGACCGAATGGCTGGAGGCCCGTAAGGCGCTTCTCGCCGAAGAGCGCGCCTTCACGCACGCACGCGACGCGCTGGTGGCCAAGCGCCAGGCACTGCCGTGGGTGAAGGTCGAGAAGACCTATACATTCGAGACACCGCAAGGCCCGCGCACGCTTGCGCAGCTATTCGGGCCGCGCAGCCAGCTGATCATTTACCACTTCATGCTCGGGCCGGAGTGGGAAGAGGGGTGCCCGGGCTGCTCGTTCCTGTCCGATCACGTGGACGGCATGCTGCCGCATCTGGAGCATCACGACGTGACTTACGTGGCCGTTTCGCGCGCGCCGCTCGCGCAGATCGAAGCGTTCAAACAACGCATGGGCTGGCGATTTCCGTGGGTTTCGTCGCATGCGAGCGACTTCAACTTCGACTATCACGTATCGTTCAGCGAAGGCGACAAGGCGCGCGGCAAGGCGATCTACAACTACATCGAGCAGGACTACATGAGCGACGAGCTGCCCGGCGTCAGCGCGTTTTATCGCGACGAAGCGGGCAACGTGTATCACACGTATTCGACCTACGCGCGCGGTGGAGAGATGTTGATCGGCACCTATGCGATGCTGGAGTTGACCGCAAAGGGACGCAACGAAGAGAAGGATATGCGCGAGTGGATGCGCCACCACGATCGCTATGAAGACGCGCCCGCGCCGGCGTCGTGCTGTGCGCACGAGAAGCAGTAGATGCGTTGGGCGGACAGTCGTTAGCGCAACGAAAGAAAGCTGCGCCGGTCGCGAATGAATCGGGAAAAGAGCGCGTTACAGCGACATGTCGAACGCGGGGCGCAGCAGTACTTCGATCGCCATCACGACGAGTCCCATCGCGCCGGCGGCGAGCGTCAGCGTGCCATATTCGTCGTAGCGCGTGTCGTAGAGGCACGCGACGATGAACAGGATGGCCAGCAGGTTGGTTAGCCAGTAGAAGTTCAGCGCGAGGAGCATCGGCGTATCCGGTACCGGCGGGCAGCGCGCCGGCGGCGAGTGCAAGACGCTCGGATTCTAGCGGAGCGACCTTACGGATACGCAACAATTAGGTGCGCTACAACACTTATTTTTGCGCGATCGGCGCTTTTAGCATCTCGTTGCGGATCCAGTCCGTGACCGAGGTGCGCCGCGGTTGCCAGCCGAGCAGCGTGCGGGCGCGCTCGCCGCGCACGCGGCTGTTCGAGCCGAGGCCGTAGGACGCCATTTCGTAGCCCCATTCTTCGATCGCGGCTTCGAGCGGCCAGTCCTGCGGCGCGCCCAGACCCATCACGTCGGCGAGCGCCGTGGTCATGTCGCGGAAGTTCGCTTCGCCGCTTTCCACGAAGTAGAACGTGCCCGCGGGCGTGTTTTCGAGCGCGAGGCGATAGAGTTCGGCGACGTCGTCGACATGCACGTTCGACCAGATGTTCAGTCCGCGCCCCACGTGACGCATCACGCCGCTCTTCTGCGCCTGGCGGACGAGCCGCGGCAGCTGTACGCTCGCGGCGCCCGGCACCGCGCCCACGCCATAGATCAGCGTATTGCAGAGCACGGCACTCTTCACGCCGCGCGCGGCGGCCGCGAGCACGAGATTGTCGATGGCCACGCGCGGCGCCTTGTCGGCGGTCGGCTCGGGCAGGGCGTCTTCGCGATAGATATGCGCGGTTGCCTCGCCGCCCGACGCGTCGCCCACGATGCTCGATCCGCTCGTATGCAGGAGTGTCTTGCCGGAGCCTTCGAGCGCGTCGATGAGCGCCTCGACCGCACCGCGGTGGTCGCTGCTCGCCGCGTTGATCACGGCGTCGGCGTCGCGTGCTTGCCCCATTAGCGTCGCGCGGTCGTCGAGATCGCCCTGTACGGGCGTGATGCCGAGCTTTTCGAGGTCGGCGAACTGCTCGGGCCTGCGCACGAGACCGCGCACCGTGTGGCCCGCGCGCACGAGATGCGCCGCGATCGAGCCGCCGATAAATCCGCCTGCGCCTGTCACGAAGACTTTCATGAGTGGCTCCTGATCCTGTCTTGATTGCGATGGGAGCCAGTATCGGGGCATCCGGGTTTTGCAAAAACCGTGTTAGTCTCAAATGAATATTGACTGCGGATCAAGAATGTCCACGATGAAGACGTCGACCGACGAACTGCTCGTATTCGTCACCGTGATCGATGCGGGGTCGATTACCGCCGCGGCCGAAAAGCTCGAGCAGACCGTCTCGGGCGTGAGCCGCGCGCTGACGCGGCTCGAAAAGCAGCTCGGTGTCGCGCTGATCCTGCGCACCACGCGGCGCCTGCAACTCACCGAAGAGGGCGAGCTGTTCCTCGATCGCGCTCGCACGATTCTCGCGGCGCTGGCGGACGCCGAGGAGGCCGTCACGCGCCACCGCGAGCGTCCCTCCGGGCGGTTGCGCGTGGATGCGGCCACGCCGTTCATGCTTCACTGCATCGTGCCGCACGTCGCGGCATTCGCCGACGCTTACCCCGAGATCGAACTCGAACTCACGAACAACGAGCGCATCGTCGATTTGCTGGAGCAGCGCGTGGATATCGCCATTCGCATCGGCACGCTGCAGGACTCCACGCTGCACGCGCGCTCGCTCGGCACGAGCCGTTTGCGCATCGTCGCGAGTCCCGGCTATCTCGCGGCACACGGCACGCCGCGCAGCGTGGCCGCGTTGCGCGAGCATCGGCTGATCGGCTTTACGGCGCCCGCGCATCTGAACGGTTGGCCGCTGCGGCTGGCGGCCGGCGACGAAACGCACACGGCCGCAAAGACCCAGGCGACCGAGCCCGGCTACACGATCGCGCCCGCGCTTTTGGCCTCGAGCGGCGAGACGATCCGCCAGCTCGCGCTCGCCGGCAGCGGCATTGCGTGCCTCTCCGACTTCCTCACGACGGCCGACCGCGAGGCGGGCCGCCTCGTCACCGTGGTCGACGACGCGCTGATCGAATCGCGCCAGCCGATCCACGCGGTCTACTACCGCAGTGCGGCGCTCGCCGCACGCGTGCAATGCTTTCTCGCGTTTATCGGGGGCAGGCTGCAACTCGACGCGTGACGGGCGCCGGCGGCGCTCTCGTGGATAATCCCAGGCTACACGGGCCGCAAAGGGGAGTTGTATAGACAGGCGCGCCAGGCTAGACTTCGGCCACTTTCGCGACTTGTATAGACAGGATTCGACCATGCTCCCCACCCTTCGCCTCACGCCCGGCCATCTGACCCTGCCCCACCTGCGCCAGATCGCGCGCGAGGCAGTGCGGCTCGAGCTCGATCCGGCCAGCTTCACGGCCATCGACGCTGGCGCACGCGCCGTTGCCGAGATCACGGCGAAGGGCGAGCCCGCCTACGGCATCAATACGGGCTTCGGGCGTCTCGCGAGCACGCATATCCCGAGCGACCAGCTCGAACTGCTGCAACGCAATCTGGTGCTCTCGCACGCCGTGGGCGTGGGCGAGCCGATGTCGCGCCCGGTCGTGCGTCTGCTCATGGCGCTGAAGCTGTCGAGCCTGGGCCGGGGCTATTCGGGCATCCGCCGCGAAGTGATGGACGCGCTCATCACGCTGTTCAACGCCGACGTGCTGCCGCTCATTCCCGTGAAGGGCTCGGTGGGCGCCTCGGGCGACCTCGCGCCGCTCGCGCATATGTCGGCGGTGCTGCTCGGCATCGGCGAAGTGTTCATCCGCGGCGAGCGCGCCAGCGCCGAAGCCGGTCTCGCGGCTGCGGGCCTCAAGCCGCTCGCGCTGCAGGCCAAGGAAGGTCTCGCGCTGCTCAACGGCACGCAGGCTTCCGCGGCGCTCGCGATCTACAACATGTTCGCGATCGAGGACCTGTACCGCACGGCGCTCGTCTCGGGCGCGCTCTGCGTGGACGCGGCGGCAGGTTCGGTGAAGCCGTTCGACGCGCGCATTCACGAACTGCGCGGCCATCGCGGCCAGATCGAGGCGGCCGCGGCCTATCGCACGCTGCTCGAAGGCTCGGCGATCAACCTCTCGCACCGCGACTGCGGCAAGGTCCAGGACCCGTACTCGCTGCGCTGCCAGCCGCAGGTGATGGGCGCGTGTCTCGACCAGATGCGTCACGCAGCGCAGGTGCTGCTCATCGAAGCGAACGCGGTGTCGGACAATCCGCTGATCTTCCCGGAAACGAACGAAGTGCTTTCGGGCGGCAACTTCCACGCGGAGCCGGTGGCCTTCGCCGCCGACAATCTCGCGCTGGCCGCAGCCGAAATCGGCGCGCTGGCCGAGCGCCGCATCGCGCTGCTCATCGACGCCACGCTCTCGGGCCTGCCGCCTTTCCTCGTGAAGGACGGCGGGGTGAATTCGGGCTTCATGATCGCGCACGTCACGGCGGCTGCACTGGCGTCGGAAAACAAGACGCTCGCGCATCCCGCTTCGGTCGATTCGCTGCCGACCTCGGCAAACCAGGAAGACCACGTGTCGATGGCGACGTTCGCCGCGCGCAAGCTCGCCGACATCGCCGACAACACGGCCAACATCCTCGCGATCGAACTGCTCGCCGCGGCCCAGGGCGTGGACCTGCGCGCGCCGCACCACACGAGCCCTGCGCTTGCGCATGTGATGCAGTCGGTGCGTGCCGAGGTGCCGCACTACGACCTCGACCGCTACTTCGCGCCGGATATCGAAGCGATTGCGCGTCTCGTGCAGAACGGTGCCATCGCTTCGCACAGCCCGTTGGCATTCGAATCCGAGGCGCAGTAAAGCGCAAGCACGCGCGATCACGCACAAGCAGACGCCAAGCCAAAGCACGGGCCAACGCGATGAACGCTCCCGCATACCAGGGCATCAAGGACTTCGTCCTCGCGCGCATTCACGCCGGTGAGTGGAGTGAGGGCGACCAGGTGCCTTCGGAGAACGAACTGGCGCGCGAGTTCAAGGTCGCGCGCATGACCGTGAACCGGGCGTTGCGCGAACTCACCGCGGAACAGGTGCTCACGCGCGTGCAGGGCGCGGGCACCTTCGTCGCGCGGCCGAAGTACGAATCGACGCTCGTCGCCATTCGCAGCATCTCCGACGAAATCCTCGCGCGCGGGCACCGCTACCGCGCCGAGGTGCTCGAGATCGGCGTGCATCGCGCCGACGAGGCGCTCGCCGTCGAAATGGGGCTCGCCGCGAACGATCAGGTGTTCAACTCGCGGGTGCTTCACTTCGAAAACGACGAGCCCGTGCAGCTAGAAGAGCGCTGGGTCAATCCCGCCGTCGCGCCCGATTACGCGGCGCAGGACTTCACGCACATTACGCCGAACCAGTACCTCGTGCATGTCGCGCCGCTGCAGGGCGTGGAGTATCGCATCGAGGCGCTCGCCCCCGAGGCGCAGACGCGCGCGCACCTCGCGATGGGGGAGGCCGAGCCGTGCCTCGTATTGCACCGGCGCACCCGCTCGCGTGGGCTCGTCGCCTCGGTCGCCAATCTCTGGCATCCGGGCAGCCGTTACCGCTTCACGGGCCATTTCTAAGGCCTGCCAAGGTCCGGCCGCGCCGCTCGCCGTCATTTCCTCAGTCATTTCCCCGTGCATGGCCGACAGTCGTCGGCATGTGCCTTGCTCCCTTTACCGTTAGCTGACCCTATTGCCAACGACAGCGCGCGTATGGGGCAGATGGCCCGCGAAAGCGCGCGTGGTGCGCCGCAGCCTTTATCATTGGCAGATGACGCGAACGAAGGAGGAGCTCCGCAATGGACGATGCCAACGCCACGCTCATGCCGATGTGGCGTGCCAATCTGGCGCTGCTCACGCGCGAGGTCGGGTCGGCCACCCGGCTCGCGCGCATGATGACGTTTTCCGCGAGCTACATGAAGCTGATCGTGTCGGGCCAGCGCGACTTCAGCGCGGAGTTCGTGCGCGGCGTGGAAGCCGTCACGGGTCTGCCAGAAGGCTGGATGGACGTGAAGCACGACAGCGCCGAGGTGCCCGACGAGACGCGCGAAGCGATCGCGAGCGAGACGCCGCGCGCGCGCTTTCGCGGCACCGCGCATCCGGTACGCAAGGCGCCTGTGCTGCGCGTCGAGCCGATCTTCGGCCAGGGCGCGAAGCGCGAGGAAGCGACGGCGACGCCCGAGGCGCACCGGCGTCTCGCGGGCACGCGCAAGATCCGCGATCTCGCCGCGCAGGACGTGCGCAAGCTCGAGCGCTACCTGAGCGTGCCGCCGGTCGAGCCCGCGGTGCTGCGCTCGCGTATCGAAGACGTGATCAACTACGCCGACCCCGACGAGCGCGTGCGCGCCGACCTCGAAGGCCGCCTCGAACAGATCGAGAAGCATCGCGAAATGCTATTGCGGCATGTCTCTCGCCTCTACGCGTTGCTTTCGCGGCTGGGCGACGATTGATCGACTGATTCGTTGCCCGAAGCATCGTCGGAAGATCACCGCTCCTGAACGCGCAGTTCCGCGAGGATCTGGTCGGCGAGAAAGTCGCACGGCGGACGGTTCGAGCGCGCGCTGCGCGCGAGCACCACTTCCAGTTCGGGCAGTGCCGGGAGGCCATGCTGGCGGCCGAGCGTGACGAACGTCTCGGGCACCGCGCAGCGCGCGAGCGGCGCGATGGCGAGACCCGCGGCCACCATGCTGCACAGGCCCATCAGGCTCGGGCTTTCATACGATGTGCGATAGGCGATCTTCGCGCGCTCCAGCGCCTGGATCGCGTTCGTGTGCGCGACGCTGCCGCCGCCGAAGAGGGCGACCGGCAAGGGACGCTCGCGCCAGATCTCGCGCCCGCTCGCCGCACTCACCGCCGCGGGGGGCGCGGCCCACACCATCGGCTCGAAGCGGATGAACTCGCCCGCGAGGCCTCGCGTGCGCGTGATGCAGGCCAGGTCGATCTTGTTGTCCTTCAGGAGCGGCAGGAGCGCGCTGCTCGGCAGCCCGATCACCTGGATCTCCACCTTCGGCCAGTTCGCCGAGAACTTGCGCAGGACCGGCGGCATGAGCGAGGACGCGTAATCGTCGGGCACGCCGATCGACACGCGCCCCGTCACTTCCGGGTGCGCGAGCGAGGCCCACGCTTCGTCGCGCAACGCGAGCATGCGCCGCGCGTAGGCGATGAGCGTCTGGCCGTCGGGCGTGGGCGTGACGCTGCGCGGTGCACGGATAAAGAGCGGCTTGCCGATGGATTCCTCGAGCGCGCGGATCTGCATGCTGAGCGCGGCCTGCGAGCGGTGCACGAGCGCGGCGCCGCGCACGAAGCTGCCGGCGTCGGCGACGGCCACCACCATGGCCAGCACGTCGAGGTCGAGGGTCTTCATTGGTATAAGAAAAATTGATCGAAGGCTTCAATATAACGCGTTTGTCTGAACGCGGGGGCGCGCCGATACTGGGGCCGTACCGACCCTTCGCGTTGTTCTTCGCATCGTCCTTCGCTTTCTGGAGAAGCCCATGTTGATGTCGCCGCCCGTCGATTTGACCTACGAACGATTCCAGCAACTGCAGATGCGGCTCGACATGTCGCGCGGCAAGCCTTCGCCCGAACAGCTCGACCTCTCGCAGGCGCTCATCGACGAAGCCGCACAGGCGGGCTATCTCGCGCGCGATGGCTTCGATTGCCGCAACTACGGCCTGGCGAGCGGCTTGCCCGAGGCGCGCGAGCTGGGCGCTGGGCTGCTCGGCGTGCCGGCCGCCCAGGTGATCGCGGCGGGTAATTCGAGCCTCGAACTGATGCACGACGCGCTGACTTTCGCGCTGCTGCACGGCGTGCCGGCGGGCGAGGGCGCAGAGGTGGGCGCGCCATGGCGAGCGCAGAGCGAGATCGCATTCCTGTGCCCGGTGCCGGGCTACGACCGCCACTTCGCGATCTGCGAGGCGCTGGGCGTGCGCATGATCGCCGTGCCGATGCACGAGGACGGCCCCGACATGGACCGCGTGGAAGCGCTCGTGCGCGACGATGCGTCGATCAAGGGCATGTGGTGCGTGCCGCTCTACAGCAACCCGACGGGCGCGATCTGGTCCGACGAGGTGATCCGGCGCCTGGCCGCCATGCCCGCCGCGCCCGATTTCCGGCTCTTCTGGGACGACGCCTACCGCTTTCACCATCTGAGCGACGAAGCGCACACGACGCTCGACGTATTCGAAGCCTGCGCGGCGGCGGGCCACGCAGACCGCGCGCTGATGTTCGCGTCGCTCTCGAAGGTGACCTTCGGCGGCGGGGCGTTCGCGTGGCTCGCCGCTGCGCCGCGTAACGTGGCCTGGTGGCAGAAGCACTCAACCGTGCGCACGATCGGGCCGGACAAGCTCAACCAGCTGCGCCACGTGCGCTTCCTGCGCGACCGCGCGACGCTCACCGGGTTGATGGCGCGCCATCGGGCGCTGCTCAAGCCGAAGTTCGATGCGGTCGACGAGGTGTTCCGCGCGCGCCTTGCCGGCGTACCCGGCGTGAGCTGGAACGTGCCGCGCGGCGGCTATTTCATCAGCCTTTATGCGCCCGAGGGTTGCGCGCGCCGCACGGTCGAACTCGCGGCGGCGGCGGGACTCGTCCTCACGCCCGCGGGCGCGGCGTTTCCGTATGGCGTCGATCCGCACGACAGTCATCTGCGGATTGCGCCGTCGTTTCCGGCGCTCGACGAGGTGCGCCTTGCCGCCGAGGGCATCGCGCTGTCGCTTCTGCGCGCCATCGAGGAACGGCGGCGATAGCAGCCGGGGCCGCTCCGGCGACGCTCGCGGCGATGTGTTACAACGGCAGACGTAGCCTACGAACGTAGTCAACGAACGTAGCCAACGAACGTGCCAACTTCACGCGAGGTTGCCGTGCAAGGTCTCGCCGTTTCATTGCAACGCGCGCTCGCCCAGCGCGAGCGCGAAGGCCGCGCCGATAGCGGCCGTGCGCCCACGGCGCGTCCGCTCGCGGCGGGCGCCGGCTGGTCGGTCGACGATGTGGTCTGCACGCTCGGTCCCGGCGACCGGCCTTACGAGGAGCGCCACACGAGCGCGTGCCTCGCCGTCGTGGCGGCGGGCGTATTCGGCTACCGCAGCGGCAACGCGCGCGCGCTGATGACGCCCGGCGCGCTCATGCTCGGGGAAACCGGCGCCTGCTTCGAATGCGGCCACCGTCATGCGGCGGGCGACCGCTGCCTCTCGTTCCACTACGACCCTGGCTGGCTCGACGAGCAGGCCGCAGCCGCGGGCCTCGCGCCCGGCGCGCGCCGCTGGCGGGCCGCGCGGGTGCCGCCGGTGCGCGCGCTCGCGCCGCTCGTGGCGCACGCTTGCGCCGACGCGCTCGCGCAAGAGCGGGACCATGCGACCGGGGTGGCCGCCTGGGGCGAAATTGCACTGGAACTCGCGCTCGCGACCTTGCGCGTGGTCGCGAGCGGCAAGGACGCGGCGACGCCTGCCACGCCGGGCGCCGCGGCGGCGGCACGTGTGGTTGCGACGCTGCGGCTGATCGACGAAACGCCCGACGATGCGCATACGCTCGCCAGCCTCGCGAGCGCGGCGGGCGTGAGTGAGTTCTATTTTCTGCGCACCTTCTCGGCGGTGGCCGGCGTGACGCCGCATCAATACCTGCTGCGCGCGCGATTGCGCGCCGCCGCCCTGCATCTTGCCGCCGACGACGAAGCGAAGATCGTCGACGTTGCGCTCGCGAGCGGCTTCAACGATCTGTCGAACTTCAACGCGGCGTTTCGCGCGGAGTTCGGCGCGAGTCCCCGCGCATGGCGTGTCGCGCAGCGCGAGTGCTCTCTCGCGCAGACCTCATGGCCGAACCCCGCGCAAGCCGCGGCGCGCGCCTGAGACGCCCATGACGCGAGGCGAGGGGCTCAGACGCGCCGCCCGGTGCGTTGCGTCGTGTCTAGCGTTGACGTTGGCAGTTGTGAGCGGCCATGCCCGCGCCCAGGCGAGCGACCGCAGCCCCGACAGCACGGCACGCGTCGAGACCGCCGATCGCGCCGCGCAAACCGACGTGCCGCCATACACGCTCGAGCGCGACGTGCATCTGTTCGTCGTGCAGCAGGACGGCTCGGTCGTCGAGGACGACGACACCGTGCTGCGCGCCAACACCACCGCCGGCGTGGACGAGATCGCCCAGCGTTACGTCTGGTTCAATAAGGATATCGAAACGATTACCCAGCTGTCGGCCGAAACCGTCGATCCGGACGGCACCGCGCACGCGGTCGGCGCAAGCGGCATTCGCGACGTGCAGGAGCCGCGCTCGGCGGGCGCGCCCACGTTCGAGGACGGCGTGCTGCGCACGGTGATCTTTCCGGGCGTCCAGGTCGGGTCGCGCGTGCATCTGCATTTCGCCAAGCGCCGCGCGAAGGCGCTCGACGCGGGCTCGTTCTCGTACTTCGTCGAGCCGACGGGCGAACCGGTCGAGTTTCAGCGCCTCATCTTCGATTTGCCCGCCAACGTGCCGCTCCACGCCGACGCGCGTGGCTACGCGGCGCTCGCCCCCGAGACGGCGAACGGCCGCACCCGCTACGCGTTCGACTACCGGCACGGCCCCTATCCGCCGCTCGAAGCTGGGGCGGTCGCCTACGTGAACTGGGGCGACCGGCTGATGGTGTCGACAATGCCCGACTTCGCCGCGTTCGCCGCGCGTTATCGCGAAGCCGCCGCCGATCCCACCGGGACCGATCCGGCCATCGCGTCGCTTGCGCAGGCGCTCACGGCGGGCGTGAGCGACCCGCGCGAGAAGGCGCGCCGCATTTACGACTGGATGCGCTTCAATATCCGCTATGTCGCGCTCTTTCTTGGCGAGACCGCGGCCGTGCCGCATCGCGCGACCGACATCCTGCACAACCGCTACGGCGACTGCAAGGACCACGTGGCGCTCTTCAGCGCGCTGCTCGCGGCGGTGGGCATACGCGCCGAGCCCGTGCTGCTCGATCTCGGCCCCGTCTATACGCTGCCCGACGTGCCGGGCTATGGCGCGCACGCGATCAACCATGCGATTGCGTGGCTGTCCGACCTCGGCGTGTATGCGGATACCTCTTCGGGCGGCTACGCGTTCGGTTATTTGCCGCCAGGCGTGATGGACCGGCCCGTGCTGCTCGTCGACGACGGCGTGCTTTCGCGTACGCCCGCGACCGTGCGGCGCGAGCGCACGGCGCGCCTGTCGCTCGAGGTGGCGGCGACCGGCGACGCCACCTACAGCTACTACGTGGAAGACGAAGGCGCGGGCGCGGAGCCCGAGCGCAACTCGTTTCGCCGCGCCACGCACGCGCAGGCGCAGCAACTCGCGGCACAGCGCCTGCGGCTCACCGGACTCGCCGGCACCGCGCACGTCAGCACGGCCCCGACCGAGGCAACCGACGGACCGTTTTCGGTGACGATGGAAGGCACACTCGATCATGTGGTCTGGCGCGACGGCACGACGGCAATCCCCGCCACGAGCAGCTTCACGGGTGGCATTGCCACGCAGATCGACAGCTGGCTCGCGCAGCCGCGCCGCACGCAGCCGTGGGCGTGCATCGGCGGGGAATTCACGGAGAGCGCGCAGATCGTGCTGCCCGCGTTCGCGCGCGTGACCGATGTGCCGCAAGACACGCAAGCGAGCGACGCGTTTCTCGACTACACGTCGCATTACGTGTTCGACGCGCGCTCGCGCACGCTGCAGATCGAGCGGCGGCTAGCGGCGCGTTTTGGTCACCAGATGTGCACGGCCGACGAATTCGCGCGGATGCGCGACGCGCTCTTGCGCATCGAGCGCGACACGCACGCGCAGATCGTCGTGCGGGCGGCGAGCGCGCCGCAGCAACCGTGAGCGGCGCTCAGCCGCCGCGCGTCGTCACGGGCACCCACACGCCTTTCTTCACCTGCCAGAGCGTGGAGGCGCCGTTCTTGAGCGAGCCGTCTGGCTCGAAGGCAATGCGGCCCGTCACGCCGTCGAAGGCGAGCGTCTTGAGCGCGCTGCGGTAGACCTCGGGTTGCGCCGATTTCGCGTTGACCATCGCGTGGATCGCGGCCCACGCCGCGTCGTAGCCGAACGGCGCGTAGGCGAGCACGTTGGCGCCGAAGCGGGCTTTATAGGCTTGCTCGAAACGCGGGCCCTCCGGCAGCTGCGCGAGCGGGCGGCCGTACTCCCAGGCCATCGCGCCTTCGGCGGCTGCGCCCGCGGCCTGGGTGAAGTCGGCGTTCGCCACGCCGCCGCCGCCCACGAACTGCGCGTTCATGCTGCGCGCCTTCATCTGCTTCGCGAGCGCCGCGCCCTGGTGCGCGAGGCCGCCGAAGTAGAGCAGATCGGCATCGGCGGCCTTGATTTTCGCGAGCTGCGGGCCGAAGTCGCTCGCCACGCTTTGCGCGAACTCGCGCGCGACCACGTTGCCGCCATGCTCGCGCACCGCGCGCTCGAACATGTCGGCTTCGCCCTGACCGAAGGCGGTGCGGTCGTCGATGATGGCCACGCGTTTGGCCTTCATCACGTCCACCGCCCAGGCGCCTGCGATGCCGGCGTTCTGCGCGTCGTTTGCAATCACCATGAAGGTGTTCGCGAAGCCTTGCGACGTGATGACGGGATTGGTGGCCGCGGGGCTGATCATCGGGATGCCCGCGCTCTCGTAGATGCGCGAGGCCGGAATGGCCGAGCCCGAGTTGAAGTGGCCGACCACGGCGTTCACTCCCTGATTCGCCAGCGTCGCGGCGGCCTGCACGCCGAGGCGTGGGTCGCTGCGATCGTCGATGGGCACGAGTTCGAAGTGCGCCGCCTGCTCGCCGATCTTGAGGTTTTGCGCGTTCGCCTCGTCGAGGGCGAGCTGCACGCCGTTTTGCAGATCGCGGCCGTAGTCGGCGGAGTCGCCCGAGAGCGGCGAGACGAAGCCGATGCGCACGTCGAGCGGGCCGGCGGCCAGAGCGCTGCGGCTCGCGCCGAGCGTGCCGACGGTGGCCAGCGCGCCGATCAGGAGCCCAGCCGCAAGCCTGCGGCACGCCCGGTACGGCGTGGCGAATGCGCAGGCGCCAGCGGTTGCAGGCGCGGCAGCGGGACTCATGGTGACTCCTTGCGCGACAGCGGCGCGGTGTTCTTGTGTGCGTTTTGTCCGGGTACGCCGCGCCGCGCGCCGGCGTGGCGCGTAGACGGGGCGTCTCGTCTTCGGGTCTTGCGTCTTGCTGATTGCGACTGCGGCTTGCCGGAACGGGCTGTGCGACGGCTGCGCGCGTGGGTGGCGTGTCTCGTGGGGGTCTCAGCCAGCTCCCCATGTGCGCCGGCTGGGCGCGCGCCCTCGCGAGGCGGCGGATGGCGAGCAATATATCAGGCCGCCAGGTCAGCCGCTCACGCCGTGCCGCGCGCTCGGGCTACTCGCCCCTTTGCAGTTCGAAGAGCGCGTCGCGCAGGCGCACGAGCGGCGCCATGGTGTCGGCGCTCGCCCATGCTTCGAGGTCGTCGAGCGCGCGGTTGCAGCCGTCGAGCACCACGTCGAGATCGACGGGAATGCCATTGGCGAGCGCGAAGCGAATCGTCGCTTCGAAGCGTGCGCATTCGTCGTCGCCGTACGAGATGTCGAGCGTGTCGGCAATGGTCTGGGCGATGTCGCTGCGTTCGCGCTCGCTCTCGTCGACGAAGTCGATGATGCCGCGCGCGACGTCGGGTGCATGGTAAAGCGCGATGTCGAGCCACACGGCGGCGTCGAAACCGCTTTCGTGGCTGTGTTCCTCGAAGTATTCGATGGCTTCCTGCTCGTGGGTCTCGCCGGCGTCGACGGCAAGGCAAAGCTGCTCGAAATACTCTTCCTGTTCGCTACGGATTGAATCGGACATCGGTCATTCTCTAAAGACGGTGGGCGCCGCGGCCGTGCACTGTGTCTGGCCGCCGCGAGTCATGCGGACGGCATTATAGGCCGCGCGCGCACCGCTTCAGTTTAGGCGGCTTCCACCGCCCAGGCGTCGAACCATTCGCGCGGGCGCGCGATCTGGTCTTGCGCCGCGACGATTTCCAGCTCGTAACGGCCTGCGTCGTAAGTCGCCTTCACTACGGCGTTCACGGCCGCGAGCGTGTGTTCGAACGCGCGGCGCAGCGAGTCGCCGAGCATCAGGCGCGCGACGAACACCGCGCTCGTCACGTCGCCCACGCCCACCGGCTGGCGCGCGAACGGGTAGAGCGGGCGCTGGCCGAGCCATGCTTCATGCTCGGTCACGACGAGCATGTTGAAGCGGTCGGCAGGGCTGTTGCGGTCGAGCAGATGCTTCACGAGGACCAGCTTCGGGCCGCGGCGCAGCAATTCGCGGCACGCGAGCACACCTTCTTCCGCGGTCTCGATCTCGCGGCCCACGAGTCGTTGCAGCTCGATGTGATTGGGGATCATCGCGTCGGCGACCTCGGGCATGTTGCGCACGAGGAACTCCTGAATGCCGGGCTCGACGCGGCAGCCGTTCTCGGCGTTGAGCGTGCCCATCACCGGGTCGCAAAAGTAGCGCGCCTGCGGGTTGGCGGCCTTGACGGCGCGCACCACGTCGATCACGGCCTGGGCCTGCTCGGGGGCGCCGAGGTAGCCAGAGAGCACCGCATCGCAGCGCGGCAGCACGCCGATCGCGCCGATGCCTTCGACGAGATCCACGACCTCGTCCGAGCCGATGGCGGCGCCGGTCCAGTGGCCGTATTGCGTGTGATTCGAGAACTGCACCGTGTTGAGCGGCCAGACATTGACGCCCAGGCGGCGCATGGGAAACACCGCGGCGCTGTTGCCCGCGTGACCGAACACGACGTGCGACTGGATGCTCAAAACGTTTTTCATGGCCGGTCCAGATTTCGTTATCGCTTGCGGCGCTTCGAGCAGCGCGCCTTTGCGCAGGTGCAGCAACGATAACCGAATTCGCTGCGCCCAGTCGATGGATGCGTGGGCGCGGTGTTGCGCGCGCGCTCGCTGCCAGCGGCTGCAATGCGTCCGGGCGGGCGCTAGGCCACGACGTGTTGACCGGCTAGCTCGCGATAGAGCGCCATGTAGCGTTGCGCCGACGCGGCCCAGCCGAAGTCCTGCTGCATTGCACGCGAGCGCGTCTCGCGCCAGTCGCGGCTGCGCCCGTAGAGCGCGAAGGCGCGGCGGATCGCGGCCGTGAGCGCGTCGGGCTCGAAGCGCTCGAACACGAAGCCGGTGGCGAGACCATCGGCGAGATTCTCCAGCGAGGCATCGACCACCGTATCGGCGAGTCCGCCCACACGGTGCACGAGCGGCAGCGCGCCATAAGCGAGCGCATAGAGCTGCGTGAGCCCGCACGGCTCGAAGCGCGAGGGGACCATCATCACGTCGGCGCCCGCGACGATCTCGTGCGCGAGCGTCTCGTCGAAGCCCAGCTCCACGGCCACCGATTCGGGATGCTGGTGCGCGGCGCGCGTATAGCCCTGTTCGAGGCTAGGGTCGCCGGTGCCTAGCACGACGAGCTGCCCGCCGCGCGCGACGATCTCGGGCAGCGCCGCGAGCAGCAGGTCGAGGCCCTTTTGCTCGGTGAGCCGGCTCACCACGCCGAACACCGGGGCGTCGTGCTTCTGCGCGAGCTTCATGCGCGTCTGCAGCGCCGCCTTGCAGCGCATCTTGCCGCTCTGGCGTGTGGCCGAATAGCGCGTGGCGATGGCCGCGTCGCTCGACGGATTCCAGACGGCGTAGTCCACGCCATTGAGAATGCCGACGAGGTCGTGCGTGCGGCCGCGCAGCAGCGCCTCGAGGCCGCCGCCCTGGGCGACCGTCTGAATCTCGCGTGCGTAGGTCGGGCTCACCGTCGTGATCTTGTCGGCGAAATAGAGGCCGGCTTTCAGAAACGAAAGCTGGCCGTAGAACTCCACGCCATGCATGTCGAAGAAGTCGCGCGGCAGGCCGAGCGTGTCGAACTGCTGCGCGGGGAAGATGCCCTGATACGCGAGGTTGTGAATCGTGAAGATCGAGCGCGCGCCGCCGGGCGCCAAGCTCGTGCCGCGCTCGCGCGCCGCCGCGCGCAGGTAGGCCGGCGCGAGTCCCGCATGCCAGTCGTGCGCCTGCACGATCGCGGGCGCCCAGTCGGCATCGAGGTGCAGCGCGAGTTGCGCGGCGGTCCAGCCGAGCAGCGCGAAACGTTGCGCGTTGTCGCCGTAGGGCACGTGCTCGGCGTCGAGGTAGGGGTTGCCGGGGCGCGCGTAGAACGCATCGGCGCGGATCATGTAGACGGCCAGCTCGCTGCCGGGCAGACGCCCGAGTTCGAGCGTCGCCTCGGGCGCGCCGAACGTGCGCGTAAGGCGCGCGACGGGGCGCAGGTCCTCGAGGCCCGCCGCCACGGGCGCGAAGCCCGGCAGCAGCAGGCGGGCGTCGGCGCCTTGTTCGATCAGCGCGGCGGGCAGGGCGGCGGTAACGTCGGCGAGGCCGCCGGTCTTCAGGAGCGGATACAGCTCGCTGGCTACGTGCAGGACGCGAATGGTCATCGGGAGTCAGTCCTCTCGGTGCTCGGGTTGCTTGCGGGTTGTTTGCGGGTTGGCGCGCCCGTGAGCGAAGCCGGTCTCGCGGATCGGCTTCGCGGGGCGCATGGACTAGCCAGGCAGTTTCGCCAGCGCCTCGCTCGTGACCAGCACGACGCCGCTCTCGGTGCGATAAAACCGCTCGGCGTCGCTCGCAGCGTCTTCGCCGATCACGGTGCCGTTGGGAACCGTGCAGCCGCGGTCCACGACGACCTTGCGCAGCCGGCAACTCGTGCCCACCGTCACCTGTGGCAACAAGACTGCCTCGGCAATGTTGCAGAACGACTGCACGACGACATTCGACGAGAGCACCGAGCGCGAGATCTGCGAACCCGAGATCACACTGCCGCCACACACGATCAGGTTGGTGCCCGAGCCCTGCAGGCCGTTGAGGTCGCGCACGAACTTGGCGGGCGGCAACTGTTCCTGGTAGGTCCAGATCGGCCAGTTGCGGTCGTAGAGATCGAGCGCGGGGATGGTCGAGGCGAGGTCGAGGTTGGCGGACCAGTAGGCGTCGACCGTGCCCACGTCGCGCCAGTAGGGTTCGGCGGCCGGGTCCGACGACACGCAGGACATGCTGAACGGATGTGCGATCGCATGGCCGTCGCTCACCACGCGCGGAATGATGTCCTTGCCGAAGTCGTGGTCGGTGGCCGAGCGCGCGATGTTCTCTTCGAGCAGTTTGACGAGATAGTTCGTGTCGAACACATAGATGCCCATGCTCGCGAGCGCGATGTCGGGGCGGCCTGGCATGGCGGGCGGATCCTCGGGCTTTTCGACGAAGCCGGTCACGCGGCGCGACTCATCCACGGCCATCACGCCGAACGCGCGCGCTTCCATGCGCGGCACTTCGATGCAGCCCACCGTACAGTCGGCGCCGCTTGCGGCATGGTCGGCGATCATGCGCGTGTAGTCCATCTTGTAGATGTGGTCGCCGGCCAGCACCACCACGTATTTCGGTCTGATCGAGCGGATGATGTCGATGTTCTGGTAGACGGCGTCGGCGGTGCCCCGATACCAGTGCGCGCCTTCCACACGCTGCTGCGCGGGCCACAGATCGAGGAACTCGTTGAATTCGCCGCGCAGGAAGCCCCAGCCGCGCTGCAGGTGGCGCAAGAGCGAGTGCGCCTTGTACTGCGTGACGACCGCAATGCGGCGGATGCCCGAATTCAGGCAGTTCGAGAGGGCGAAATCGATGATGCGGTACTTGCCGCCGAAGTACACGGCCGGCTTCACGCGCTTGTTGGTGAGCGGCCCGAGGCGCGTGCCGCGGCCGCCAGCGAGCACGATGGCGAGGGTGGTGCGTTGCAGATCGTTGAGGCTTGCCGGGGTTTCCATGGTCGTCTCCTTGTTGTGCCCCCCGGTACGGCCGCCGCGGCCCGCCTCGTCGTGCCCGGGCCGGTGCGGTCCTTCTTTCGCGTGCTTGTCGCGTCCCTGATGCGGCGCGTTTCGCGGTGCAACACGCGTGCGTCTCTCGCGTCGCGGACGTCTCGTGCGTCCTGTATTGACTGTTCTAGCACCGAATGCAGCGTAGCGCGAATTGCCGGTGCCCGGTGCCGGAGATGCGCGCCGCAGTCGTGCGAGGCGCTGATGAGCAGCAAACCGCATGCCCTACAGACGCGCTGGACGAGAAAGCCGGCATGAGCGGGGCGGGGCCGCTAGAATCGCTGGCTGTACCGGCGCCATCTCGCCGTCCTGTTCTTCTGTCCGACCTTTCGCCCGATCTCCCGTCGATGAGAGCCATCCTGAACCACACGCTTGCCCGCTTTGCTGCCTTCGCTCCCTTCGTTGCCGCGCTGAGTGCGGCCGCACTCTGTCACGTCGCCCTCGCTGCCGACCCCGAGGCGACCGGGGTCATGCCGTTGGCGGCGTCGTCACCGCAAGCCGCGATCGAGACGCCCGACGGCCCCGCGTATGGTGCCGAGCTGCAGGGCTTCGAGTATCCGCATCCCGTGCATGACTTTGCGTTCGTTTCGCAGGGCCAGACGCTGCACATGGCGTACATGGACGTGCAGCCCGCGAAACCGAACGGACGCACCGTGGTCCTGCTGCACGGCAAGAACTTTTGCTCGGCGACGTGGGACGCCACCATCCGCGAGTTGCACGCCACGGGCTACCGCGTGATCGCGCCGGACCAGATCGGCTTTTGCAAATCCAGCAAGCCCGCCTCGTATCAGTTCAGCTTTCAGCAGCTCGCGCGCAACACGCATGCGCTGCTCGCGGCGCTCGGCGTGCACGATGCGACGATCGTCGGCCATTCGACGGGCGGCATGCTGGCGGTGCGCTACGCGCTCATGTATCCGGGCGAAACGGAGCAGCTCGTGCTCGTGAACCCGATCGGGCTGGAAGACTGGAAGGCCAAGGGCGTGCCGTCGATTTCGGTCGACGACTGGTACGCGCGCGAGCTCAAGACGAGCGCTGACGGTATTCGCCGCTACGAGCAGGCCACCTATTACGCGGGCCAGTGGCGGCCGGCCTACGAGCCGTGGGTGCAGATGCTGGCGGGCATGTATCGCGGGCCGGGCAAGACGCAAGTGGCGTGGGACTCCGCGCTGCTTTACGACATGATCTACACGCAGCCGGTGATCTCTGAGTTCGGGCAGTTGCAGATGCCGACGCTCCTGCTCATCGGCGACAAGGACACGACCGCCATCGGCAAGGATCTCGCGCCGCCCGAGGTGCGTGCGCAGCTCGGGCACTATCCGGTGCTGGCCAAAGCCGCGCAGCGCGCCATTCCCCACGCGACGCTGGTGGAGTTCGCCGATCTCGGGCACGCGCCGCAGATGCAGGATCCGCGGGCGTTTCATGCCGCGCTGCTCAAAGGCCTCGACGCGTTGAACGCCTCGCACTAAGGGGGCGTTCGCACGCGGGCGCGGTTACCGTCCCGCGGCGGCTTCCTTCAATTCATCGCGCGCCTGCGCCGCCATCTCGAACGAACGCAGACGCGCCGCGTGGTCGTAGATCTGCGCGGTGACGATGAGCTCGTCCGCGCCGGTCTGCCCGATCACCGAGGCGAGGCCCGCGCGCACGGTTTCCTGGTCGCCCACCACGGAGCAGGCGAGCGAGTGCGACACGCCGGCGAGTTCGAACTCGTTTGCCGCGATCTGCTCGACCGGCGGCGGCAACTGCCCCGGCGTACCGCGCCGCAGATTCACGAACTGCTGTTGCAGCGAGGTGAAGAGAAAGCGCGCTTCTTCGTTGGTGGGCGCGCCGAACACGTTCACGCCGACCATCGCATGGGGTTTGGCGAGCACCGCCGACGGACGGAACTGCGAGCGGTACAGACGCAGTGCCGTGAGCAGATGGTCGGGCGCGAAGTGCGAGGCGAACGCGAACGGCAGACCCATGGCCGCCGCGAGCTGGGCGCCATAGAGGCTCGAGCCGAGGATATAGAGCGGCACGTTCAACCCAGCGCCGGGCACGGCGCGCACGCGCTGGCCTTCGACGGGCGCCGCGAAATAGCGCTGCAGTTCGGCCACGTCGTCGGGGAAGCTGTCGGCGCTGCCCTGCAGGTCGCGGCGCAACGCGCGCGCCGTGGTCTGGTCGGTGCCGGGCGCGCGCCCGAGGCCGAGGTCGATGCGGCCGGGGTAGAGCGCTTCGAGCGTGCCGAACTGCTCGGCAATCACGAGCGGCGCGTGGTTTGGCAGCATGATCCCGCCCGAGCCCACGCGGATGGTCTGCGTGCCGCCCGCCACGTAGCCGATCACCACTGAAGTCGCCGCGCTGGCGATACCCGTCATGTTGTGATGTTCGGCCAGCCAGAAGCGGTGGTAGCCGAGGCGCTCGGCGTGCCGGGCGAGATCGAGGGTGTTGTGCAGCGCGGCGCCGGCATGGGAGCCTGCCGGGATGGGCGAGAGGTCGAGTACGGAGAAGAGGGTCATGGGCTAGCGTGGGGCCTGTATGAGGGGCGCGACGCGCGTGCTGTGCGCCGGGTGCCCGACGCGAGGCCGCAAGGCAGTCGCAAGGTGCGGCCATTGTGCCAAACCACTTTCGTTCGTGCTGGCGGCCTTCGGGAACCCATGCAGGCGGCGTGGGTTCAGAAATGGCTGATTGCCTTTACGCCCAGTCAATTTGAATATTAACGAGAACTACTCCTGTTTCAATGCAAAAGCCGCGCTTTCAATTCAGAATTATTAAAGAACCATTTCTAGATGCTTACCGAATTTTTTCGGGTCGGAAAAGCGCTGGAAGGCAGCCGTTTAATCGCTGAAATAGTTACGCTTTTACAACTTTGGCAACGCATTTTCCCGCGTCCGTCGGAAGCAACTGACGGAGCTTGCTGATACAATTTTCGGCGTCGAATCGGGGATCGACCATGTCCAATGTTTCATACGATGGTTTATCTCCCTTCGTTGTTTGTTCAATTGCCTCGCATCCTGCAAACCGGCATCCATTGTCTGGTTTCCCGCTTCAAATACGTAATGCGGCTAAGATGCGCGGCTTATTTCTGGATTTTCAGGGCAGGGAAATGGTACGTGGTGAAACGCGAATTCCGGTCGGGGCACCGCAGGAGCTTCTCCCCTTGCGCGCAGCCCGCGGCGAGCGCGGCTTGGCCCACGTGACCCGGCAAGGCGGCGCGTCATGACGGTGGCGCAGGTTTTCGCCATCCCGGCGGCCTGGCCCGTGCTCGTCTGGGTCGTGGTCGTGCTGTGCGGCGTGGCCGCTTTCTACGGCCTCGTTGCCGCGCTGACGATGCCGCGCCTCGGTTCGGCCGCGCTCGTGCGCGAAGCCGCGCGTCGTGCGCGCCGGGCGCAACCGCAGCCTGTGAGCGTGCTCAAGCCCTTGTGCGGCGCCGAGCCACGCCTCTACGAGAATCTCGCGACCTTCTGCGAGCAGCGGCATCCGCGTTTTCAGTTGCTGTTCGGCGTGTCGTCGCCGGCGGACCCGGCCATTGCCGTGGTGCGCCGGTTGCAGGCGGCGTATCCCGGCCACGACATCGAACTCGTGATCGACCCGCGTGTGCACGGCAGTAATCTCAAGGTGAGCAACCTCATCAATCTGGCGGCGCGCGCGCGCTACGACGCGATCGTCGTGGCCGACAGCGATATCGCCGTCGAGCCCGACTATCTGGAGATCGTCACCGCGCCGCTCGCCGACCCGGACGTGGGCGTCGTGACCTGTCTCTACAGCGCCCGCAGCATCGGCGGTTTCTGGCCCCGCGTGGGTGCGCTCTTCATCAACGAGTGGTTCGCGCCTTCGGTGCGCGTGGCGCATTCCACGGGCTCGCGCGCGTTCGGTTTTGGCGCGACGCTCGCGCTTTCCCGTACGACGCTCGAGCGCATCGGCGGTTTCGCTGCGCTCAAGGACTGCCTCGCCGACGACTACCTGCTCGCCCGCTATGCGCGCGATCACGGCCTCGCCACGGTGCTGGCGCCAGTGGTGGTCGCCACCGACGTGATCGAGCCGACCTTCGGCTCGCTCTGGCTGCGCGAGACGCGCTGGCTGCGCACCATCCGCTCGGTGAATCCGGCGGGCTTCGCTTCGCTGTTCATCACGTTTCCCACGCCGTGGCTCGTGCTGGGCGCGCTGTTCTACGGCCTGCTCGCGGCCGGCGCGGGCATCGGCGCGTGCGCGACGACGCGCGCGGCGCTGGCCGGACTCGCCACGGCCACGATGGCGGGTATCATTGCGCGTTTGATACTGCACGCGCGAGCGAGCGGAAGCTGGCGAGGGTTCTGGCGCGATTTGCCGCTCGTGCCGCTGCGCGACGTGCTGCTGGCGCTGCAGTGGCTTTCCGCCGCGTTCGGCTCGCATGTGATCTGGCGCGGGGTGCGCGTGAGCGTCGCCAATCCCGAGGCCGCAGCGCCTTCCGCCATGGCCAGGCCCGCGAGCACGCGGCGGCCTGCCGTCGAAGGATCGGACGCTCGCTGAGGCGTCGCTTTGATACCGCGCTGTGGTAGCGCGCTTTTTTACCGAATTGTCACCTCAATCATCACCCGGCACAGTACGGGTACCCGGAGCACTCATCGCATGAAAACGCTGTTTCTGCAGGCCCCGTCGTATGACGGCTTCGACGGTGGCGCGGGCTCGCGCTACCAGGCAAAGCGCGAGATCCGCTCGTTCTGGTATCCCACCTGGCTCGCGCAGCCCGCGGCCCTCGTGCCCGACAGCCGCGTGCTCGACGCACCGGCCGACGGTCTGGGCGTGGAAGAAACGCTGAAGATTGCAGCCGCATACGACCTCGTCATCATCCACACGAGCACGCCGTCGTTCCCGACCGACGCGCTCTTCTGCGAAGACCTCAAGAAGCGCAAGCCGTCGATCGTCATCGGTCTGGTGGGCGCGAAGGTGCAGGTCGATCCGCACAATTCGCTCACGGCGAGCGAGGCGATCGATTTCGTCTGCCGCGAGGAATTCGACTTCACCTGCAAGGAAATCGCCGAAGGCATGCCGCTGGCCGAGGTCAAGGGCATTTCGTGGCGCGCGAAGGACGGCTCGATCGAGCACAACCCGGGGCGTCCGGTGCTGGAAGACATGGACTCGCTGCCGTTCGTCGCGCCGATCTACAAGCGCGACCTGAAGATCGAGAATTACTTCATCGGCTACCTGAACTACCCGTACGTGTCGATCTACACGGGCCGGGGCTGCAAGTCGCGCTGCACGTTCTGCCTGTGGCCGCAGACCGTGAGCGGCCACGTCTACCGCACGCGTTCGGTCGAGAACGTGCTCGAGGAAGCGAAGTGGATCCGCGAGAACATGCCGGAAGTCAAGGAGCTCATGTTCGACGACGACACCTTCACCGACGACCTGCCGCGCGCCGAAGCGATCGCCATCGGTCTGGGCAAGCTCGGCATGACGTGGTCGTGCAACGCGAAGGCGAACGTGCCGTACAAGACGCTCAAGATCATGAAGGAAAACGGCCTGCGTCTGTTGCTCGTGGGCTTCGAATCGGGCGATGACCAGATTCTCGTGAACATCAAGAAGGGCGTGCGCACGGACTTCGCGCGCCGCTTCAGCGCCGACTGCAAGACGCTCGGCATCAAGGTGCACGGCACCTTCATTCTGGGGCTGCCGGGCGAGACGCAGGACACGATCAAGAAGACGATCGAGTACGCGAAGGAAATCAATCCGCATACGATTCAGGTGTCGCTGGCGGCGCCCTATCCGGGCACGACGCTGTACAAGCAGGCCGTGGAAAACGGCTGGATGGAAGAGAACAAGACCATCAACCTGGTGAGCAAGGAAGGCGTGCAACTGGCGGCGATCGGCTATTCACATCTGTCGCGCGACGAGATCTATCACCACCTCGAACAGTTCTATCGCCAGTTCTATTTCCGGCCGTCGAAGATCTGGGAGATCGTGCGCGAGATGCTCACGAGCTGGGACATGATGAAGCGGCGTCTGCGCGAAGGCGTGGAGTTCTTCCGCTTCCTGCGCGCACACGAGGCATGATGGACCGCTCGTCTCACGATGCGCGCGCGCTCATCTTCACCGCCGACGACTTCGGCCTGCACGAGCGGGTCAATGCGGCGGTGGAGCGCGCGCATCGCGAGGGCGTGCTCGACTGCGCGAGCCTGATGGTGGCCGCGCCCGCCGCGGCGGACGCCGTGGCACGGGCGCGCCGCACGCCGGGTTTGCGCGTCGGGCTGCATCTGGTGCTGGCGGACGGTGCGGCCATGCTGCCGCGCGCGCAGATTCCCGCACTCGTCGACGCGCAAGGGCGTTTCGGCGACAACATGGTCCGCGACGGCGTGCGCTTCTTCTTCCTGCCGCACGTGCGCAGGCAGCTCGCGAAGGAGATCCGCGCGCAGTTCGAAGCGTTCGCGGCGACCGGGCTCGCGCTCGATCACGTGAACACGCACAAGCATTTTCATCTGCATCCCACGGTGCTCGCGTTGATTCTCGAGATCGGCCGCGACTATGGTTTGCGCGCGATGCGTTTGCCGCTCGAGGCGGGCGCGCCGTTCGCGCTCAAGCCCTGGCTCGCGCTCGTGCGCGCGCGGCTCGCGCGTGCGGGCGTCGCGCACAACGACTACGTGGTCGGCATCGCGAAGACGGGCGCAATGGACGAGGCCGCCGTGCTCGACGCGCTCGCGCATCTGCCCGCGCAGGGCGTAGGCGAGATCTACTGCCACCCGGCGCTCGCCGATGATGCGCACGAAGGGCCCATCACGCCGTCGATGCAGACGTATCGCCACGCCGACGAATTCGGCGCGCTCATTTCGCCTCGCGTGGCTGCAGCGCTCGCGCAAGCGGGCGTGCGCCGGGGCGGCTTCACCGACGTGTTTTTCGGCGCGGCTTCGGGCTCCGATCCCGCTGCGTCGCGCGGCCCCGAGGTGCAGGTGTCATGAAGTGGCTGCAATGGCTGGGCTTGCCCGCCGGGATCGCCATCCTGATCGGTCTCGTCGTCCATAACGGCGCGCACGATGTGCTGCGCGTGATCGGCACCGCAGGCCCCATGCTGCTCTGGCTCGTGCCGTTCCACGCGCTGCCGCTCCTGCTCGACGCGCATGCGTGGCGCCTCCTGCTCGACAAGCGCGCACCGCTGAGCTTCCTCTGGTGGACCGCGACCGTACGCGAGGCAGTGAACCGGCTGCTGCCCGTGGTCGGCGTGGGCGGCGAACTCGTCGGCATTCGTCTCGCGCGCTGGAAGGTGCGCAATGCGAGCGAGGTCACGGCTTCGGTGATCGTCGAGGTGTTCGTGACGATTGCCGTGCAATACGCGTTCTCGGCGCTCGGCGTCGTGCTGATCGTTGCGGCGACCGGCGCCGGCGGCTCGCTGCGCACCATCGCCACGATCGCACTGGCGCTCGTGCTCACGGCGCCGCTGCCCGTGCTCGCCGTGTTGCTGGTGCGTCGCGGCGGCGTTTTCCATGCGATCGAACGCTGGGCCGCGAAGCTGCTCGGCGCCGACAATCCGCTCATGCTCGGCATCGACGGCAAGCAGCTCGACGCCGATCTCGACGCGCTGATGTCGCGCACGGGCCTCATGTTTCGCGCTTTCTTCTGGCAGCTCGCCGGCTACATGCTCGGCGCGTTCGAGACTTGGTGGGCGCTCGCGCTGCTCGGCCATCCGGTGACGGTGGGCGATGCACTCGCCATCGAAGCCATCACCCAGGCCGTGCGTCATGCCGCCTTCATGGTGCCCGCCGGGCTCGGCGTGCAGGAAGTCGCCGTGGTGCTGCTCGCGCAGCTGTTTGGCGTGAGCCAGGACGTGGCGTTCTCGCTCGCGCTCGTCAAGCGCATGCGCGAAGTGGTGTTCGGCGTGCTCGCGCTGCTCTCGTGGCAGGCTGCGGAAATCGTTCGCACGCGTCGCACCATGCGCCACGGCGCGCAGGCGGCCGCGCAGACTGCTGACGCGCTGCCCGCCGCGGCGAGCGTGTCCGCACGCGCGCCGACCCCGAAGCGGGACTCGCAGCACGATCAGGTCCATTGACGGTACATTGTGGGCATGTCGATGCGCGCCGGATCGGCGCGCGTAGACGCAAGCCCATGTTGATGCGTTAGCAAGGACATGAAGCCCACGTTTTCACTCACGCGTTCGCTCGCGCTCGCGTGCGCCGCCACGGCGGCGTTCACGCTTTCCGGCTGCGACGATCGCCAGTTCGATGCCATGCTCGATACCATCCGGCAGGGATTCAAGGCGTTCTTCGATTCCGTGAAGCCCGACGCGCTGCTGCTCAAGGGCCTCACGCCAGGCGTTTCCACGCTCGAGCAGGTGCGCGAGCAAATGGGCAAGCCCGAGACCGAGCGCGTGTTCGACGACGGCTCGCGCCGCCTCGAATATCCGCGCGGCCCGCAGGGCCTCAAGACCTGGATGGTCGACATCGGTCCGAACGGGCGGCTCGTGGCCATTACTCAGGCGCTTACTGCGGAAAACTTCGCGAAGATCCGCGTCGGCATGAGTGAGGACGAGGTCCGGCGATTGCTCGGTAAACCCGGGCAAGTGGCCGGCTACCGCTTGAAGAAGGAGACGGTGTGGAGCTGGAAGTGGCTGGAAGGGGGCGTGACGCCCGAAGCGTATTTCAATGTGCATTTCGGACCGGACGGGCGGGTCACGACGACCTCGCGCTCGGACGTGATCCGCGGTCGCTGACTGCGTTGACTCAGTCGACCCAGGGCCACGCAAGGAGGCGCGCATGATGAACCGGCGACGGCCCAAGCGTGTCGGACTCGTGCTCGGCGGTGGCGCTGCGCGCGGCTGGGCGCATATCGGCGCGATTCGCGCGCTCGAGGAAGCGGGCATCAAGCCCGACGTGGTATGCGGTACGTCGATTGGCGCGCTCGTCGGCGCGGTGTACGCGAACGGCGATCTCGACTGGCTTGAAGACTGGGTAGGCAAGCTGACCTGGCAGACAGTGGTGCGCCTGCTCGACTTGCGTTTTTCGGGCGGGCTGCTCGGCGGGCGCAAAGTGATCGACCTGTTTGCGCACCAGTTCAACGGCCGCTCGATCGATGACCTGAGGCTGCCGTTCACGGCGGTTGCTACCGAACTCGACACGGGACGCGAAGTCTGGCTGCGCGAAGGCGGCGTGGTGGACGCCGTGCGCGCTTCGATCGCGATTCCCGGCATCTTCACGCCGATCTGGCATGACGGCGTGTGGCTCGTGGATGGCGGACTGAGCAACCCCGTGCCGGTATCCGCCGCGCGTGCGATGCGCGCCGACACCGTGATCGCCATCGACCTCAATCACGACATTCTCAACGGCCGCGACCTGGGCGGTGCGATCGACACGATGCCGCGCGAGCTGCCCGTGGAGGCGAGCGACGCGGCCACGGCGGCATCGGCCGCCGTGGCGGCCAGCGGCGGCGCCAATGGTGCCGAAAACAGCGAAGCGGGGCCCGAACCGCTCCTGCGCCGCAATGGCAAGCGCTTTCCGCGCTGGCTGCAGCCTGCAGGCCCCGGCGCGGCTGGCGGTCCGGACGTGCGCGTGGCGCCGCCGCCTAGCACGCGTGCGCCTTCCGTGTTGAGTTCGGTGGCCCAGAGCATCGACATCATGCAGGTGCGCATTACGCGCAGCCGCCTGGCAGGCGAGCCCGCCGACGTGCTGATCCAGCCGCGCCTGGGCGGCATGGGGATTTTCGACTTTCATCGCGCCGCGCCCGCCATCGAGGAAGGGCGCGCAGCCGTGCAGTACATGATGCCGGCCATCAAGGCACAGCTGGGGCTGGACTAGAGCGCTTCTGGCTACCGATCCAGAATGCCGGCGACGGCGAGGGCAGGGCGGTAGCGCCGTTCCGGTCCTCACTTCACGCCGCGAGCCAAACCCAGCCGTGCTCTGTGCGGCGTAGGGCCGTCACGGAAAGCGGCGCGATTTCGATCGAGCGAAACCCCGCCGACGGCGCGCCCAGCGCGTGAAGAATCGCCGCCCGGATCACGCTCGCGTGCGTGAAGGCGACCACGTTGTGCCCCGAGTCGGGCACCGCATCGAGCCAGGCGCCGACGCGCGTGCGGACATCGTCGAACGATTCGCCGCCGCCTGGCGGCCGAAAGCCCGGATCGCGCGTCCAGGCCGCAAGGGCCTCGGGCGCTTCACGCGCGAGATCCGTCAGGCGCTGGCCTTGCCATGCACCGAAGGCGGCTTCGGCGAGCGCTTCAGCTGGCGTTGCCCCGGCGAAGCCTGCCGCGCGTGCGCTCGCGCAGGCGATCGCGGCGGGACTCGTGAGCGCGCGCGGCGCCTCGCCATTGCGATTACCACCGGCCAGCCCCGCGTGCCAGCGCTCGCGCCAGGCGGCAAGCGCCTCGAGTGCGCGCGCGTCGAGCGCTGCTTCGGCGTCTTCACCCGCAACAGGCACTTCAGGCACGTGCGGGAACGTGCCCGAGCGCAGCGCAGCGTTCGCCGCATGGCTCACCAGCCAGACTGTCGTCGACATGCTTTTCCTTATGCTTCACTACTCTTTGGCTGACATCCGGGCCGCGGCCGGCCGCCGCAGCGCGTAGAATACAGGCTCCACGACACGCGGAAGCCGGTGCAAGTCCGGCGCGGTCGCGCCACTGTAACTGCTTGCCGTCGAAAACATCGAAGCAACGGAAGTCAGACCTGCGCGTCGTGAACCACTCTTTCAACGACTAGCGGGGCGCGTAACCCCAGGAGAAGTCAGCATGTCCGAAACCTCATTCCCCTTGCAGCACGCCCCGGCCGCGCCGGCGCCCATTGCGCTGCGAGACATCCTGCCCTGGGCGATCTTCGGCGGCCTGATGCTGCTGCTGGCCCTGTACTTCGTGGGCGCCGAGCAGGGCGCCACGTCGATCTTCCCGGGCATGTACGTCCACGAGTTCGTTCACGACGGCCGCCATCTGCTCGGCTTCCCCTGCCACTGACCGGGAGCTGACCATGGTTGGCAAGTTGCTGGTGCGCGGCATGCTCGCAGGCATCGCCGCGGGACTTCTCACGTTCGGCTTCGCGAAGATCGCGGGCGAGCCCCAAATCGATCAGGCGATCTCCTTCGAGGAGAAGGCCGACGCCGCGAAGGGCGAAGCGCCCGAGCCCGAAATCGTCAGCCGCAAGACCCAGGCGAGCGTCGGTCTCTTCACGGGCGTGATGGTCTATGGCGCGTCGATCGGCGGACTCTTTGCGCTCGTCTTCGCGTATGCCAATGGTCGCGTGGGGCGTCTTTCGCCGCGCGCGCTCTCGGCCTGGCTCGCGCTCGCGGCGTTCGTCGCGATCTACCTGGTGCCGAACATCAAGTATCCGGCGAATCCGCCCTCGGTCGGCGACCCGGAGACGATCGGCTATCGCACCGGGCTCTTTTTCCTGATGATCGCGATCTCGATCGCCGTGTCGGTGTTCTCGCTCAAGGTGCGCGCCGCGTTCGTGCCGCGCCTTGGCCTCTGGAACGCTTCGGTCGTGGCGCTCGTGCTGTTCGTCGTCGTGATCGGCGCGATCCAGCTCGCGTTGCCGACGATCAACGAAGTGCCCGCCGCGTTCCCGGCCGTGCTGCTGTGGAAGTTCCGCACGGTGTCGATCGGCATGCAGTTCATTCTCTGGACGACGATCGGTCTGCTGTTCGGCGCGCTCGCCGAAAAGCTGCTCGGCGTGAACGCCCGTACCGGCAGCGCACGCGGCACGCAAACGCGCGCCGCATAAGCTCCGCCGGGGCCGCAGTGCGCACATCGCGCGCCTATCGAAAAAGCGACCCCAAACTTGCGTAAATGCCCCGCGCGCCTCGCGTGCCGGGGCATTTTTTTTCGCCTTTCAAAAGCATCGCGCCCGCGGCTGTGCGGGCCTGATCCGCACGCGCCGACGCGTCGCGCGGCAATGCTGCACTGCAATATCCGCGCCGCACGAGTTTGAGCAATCCATTTTGCACTGAGACGATCCGCGCCAGTTCATCGGTTTCAGCGGCGCCCACGTGCCGCGCGAGGCCGCCCGAAACGACAAAACAACTTTGTTCCGGAGACGCGCGTGATCCTTTACGGCTTTGGCCCGGTGCTGCTCGCCGGCACGATCCAGACCATCGAACTTTCGCTCCTCTCGCTCGGCGTGGCCGTGCTGCTCGGTCTGGCTGGCGCGGCGGCCAAGCTCTCGTTCAACCGGCCGCTCGCCGCCGTGGCGACCGCCTACACGACGCTGATCCGCTCGGTGCCCGACCTCGTGCTGATGCTGCTGCTCTTCTACAGCATCCAGATCGGCGTGAACGAAGCCACCGACGCGCTCGGCATGGCGCAGATCGATATCGATCCGTTCGTGGCCGGCGTCGTCACGCTCGGCTTCATTTACGGCGCGTACTTCACCGAAACGTTCCGCGGCGCGTTTCTCGCGGTGCCGCGCGGCCAGCTCGAAGCGGGGCACGCCTACGGCATGAGCGGCGCGCGCGTGTTCGCCCGCATCCTCTTCCCGCAGATGATGCGTTTCGCGCTGCCCGGCATCGGCAACAACTGGCAGGTGCTCGTGAAGGCAACGGCGCTCGTGTCGATCATCGGTCTCGCCGATGTCGTGAAGGCCGCCCAGGACGCGGGCCGCAGCACCTTCAACCTGTTCTTCTTCCTCGTGATCGCGGCGCTCATCTACCTCGCGATCACCACGCTCTCGAACTTCGCGCTCGTCTGGCTCGAACGCCGCTATTCGGTGGGCGTGCGTCACGCGCAACTGTGAGGACAAGGCCGTCATGAACGAAATCATCCAGCAATTCGGCCGCGCGTTCCTCTACTGGGACGGCGAGCATGTCTCGGGCCTCGCGATGACGCTGTGGCTGCTCGTGATCTCCGTGGCCTTCGGGTTCGTGTGCGCGGTGCCGCTCGCCGTGGCGCGCGTCTCGAGCCGCCGCTGGCTCTCGCTGCCGGTGCGCTTCTACACCTACGTGTTTCGCGGCACGCCGCTCTACGTGCAGTTGCTGCTCATCTACACGGGCGTGTACAGTCTCGCATTCATCCGTTCGGAGCCGCTGCTCGACGCGTTCTTTCGCAGCGGCCTGAACTGCGCCGTGCTCGCGTTCGCGCTCAACACCTGTGCGTACACGACGGAGATCTTCGCGGGTGCGATTCGCGCGACCACCCACGGCGAAGTGGAAGCGGCTCGCGCCTACGGCATGAGCCCGTTCACGATGTACTGGCGCGTGATCCTGCCTTCGGCGCTGCGCCGCGCACTGCCGCTGTACAGTAACGAAGTGATCCTGATGCTGCACGCGACCACGGTGGCCTTCACCGCGACGGTGCCCGACATCCTCAAGGTCGCGCGCGACGCCAACTCGGCCACCTACCGCTCGTTCGAGTCGTTCGGCCTCGCGGCGCTGATCTACTGTGCGGTATCGTTCGTGCTGGTGGCCGCGTTCCGCCGCGCCGAAAAACGCTGGCTCGGCCATCTCGCCGTGCGCACCCGCTGATTCACCGGAAACTGGAGACCATCTTGGCTCAGACGCAATCCTCAGATAGCAAGCTCGTCGCGCGCGACATCCACAAGCGCTACGGCGACAACGAGGTGCTCAAGGGCGTCTCGCTCGACGCGAAGAAGGGCGACGTGATCAGCATCATCGGCGCGAGCGGCTCGGGCAAGAGCACCTTCCTGCGCTGCATCAATTTCCTCGAGAAGCCGAACGCGGGCGAGATCGTCGTGGACGGCGAGGCCGTGCGCACGAAGGCGGGCCGCAACGGCGACCTCGACGTGGCCGATCACAAGCAGTTGCAGCGCATCCGCACCAAGCTCGCGATGGTGTTCCAGCACTTCAACCTCTGGTCGCACATGAACGTGCTCGAGAACGTGATGGAAGCGCCTATCCACGTGCTGGGCGTGCCGCGCAAGGAAGCCGAGGACCGCGCGCGGCAGTATCTGGAGAAAGTGGGCCTCGCGCCCCGCGTGGAGAAGCAATATCCGTCGCATCTTTCGGGCGGCCAGCAGCAGCGCGTGGCGATTGCGCGCGCGCTCGCGATGCATCCCGACGTGATGCTGTTCGACGAACCGACTTCGGCGCTCGACCCCGAACTCGTGGGCGAAGTGCTCAAGGTGATGCAAAAGCTCGCCGAAGAGGGCCGCACGATGATCGTCGTCACCCACGAAATGGGCTTTGCGCGCAACGTCTCGAATCATGTGATGTTCCTGCACCAGGGGCGCACGGAGGAGGAGGGCGCGCCCGCCGATGTGCTCGGCGCGCCGAAGAGCGATCGCTTGCGTCAGTTCCTCTCCGGCAGTCTCAAGTAAGCGGCGCGTTCAGTCTCGCGCCGCGTCTTGCCGATGGTCCGTTCCGCCGCTCTTCCTCCCGCTTCAGTTCCGGCCGCCGCGCCCGGGGGCCAGGCGCCGCTCGCGCGCGCCGGCCGCACGACCCAGGTGGCGATCGTCGCGCTCCCGCCGGTTTCGATGTCGGGCGTGGGCCCGATCGTCGACGCGCTCAATCTCGCGAACGAGATCGACGGCCGCGCGCTGTACCGCTGGCAGATGTGCTCATGGAACGGCCGCCCTGTGCCGCTCGCGGGCGGCGCGCAGTGGCCCGCCGACTGCGCGTTCGGCGACGCCGTTTCGGCCGACTGGCTCATCGTCGTGACCGAGCGCTACCAGCAGTTCGCCGACTACCGGCTCTTTCTCGCGAGTCTCGCGCGCGTGGGGCAGCGCACGCCGCTCGTCACGGGCATTCACCATGGCATCTGGTGGCTCGCGATGGCGGGGCAGTTGCAGGGCTACCGCGTGGCCGCGAACTGGGAAACCTTCCAGCAGTTCGCCGAGCAGTTCGAGCGCACCATCGTCACGCAGCACATCTACGAAATCGACCGCGACCGCGCGACCTGCTCGGGCGGCCAGGCCACGCTCGACTTCATGCTCGCGATGATCGGCCGCGACCACGGCCCGGAACTCGCCGAGCGCATCGCCGACGCGCTGGGCGCGAGCACGCTGCGCAGCGGCGACGAGCGCCAGCGCATTCCGTTCGTGACCGCGCCCGGCGAGCGGCACCCGCGCCTGAACGACGCGCTCAAGCTGATGGAGGCGAATATCGAGGACCCGCTCACGACCGACGAGATCGCGAATCTCGTGGGTGTGTCGCGTCGTCAGCTCGAACGGCTCTTTCGCCAGTACCTCGGCGCGATGCCGTCGAAGTACTACCTGGGCCTGCGTCTTGCCAAGGCGCGCTCGCAGTTGCAGCGCACCAGCAAGTCGGTGGTGCAGATCAGTCTCGCGTGCGGGTTTTCGTCGGCTGCGCATTTTTCGAATGCGTATCGCGAGCGTTTCGGCGTGACGCCGCGCGAGGATCGCCGCAACTGGATCGAGCGCCAGCACGGCGGAGCCGCCGCCGAGCCGCGCGCGGGCGCGCTCGTGGAGCCCCCGGAAGTCCAGTGAAACTGGCCGCGGCGCAGCAAACGCGCGGACTTGCAGGTTCCGTACGAAAAAACGCGTCGCGCCTGCGCAAGACGTTTGCCGCGAGCTTGCCTACACTGCACAGGTGTCGACGGGACCTGGCGCTTGAGCGCTTGGTCCCGTCTCATGCAAAGCCAACTAAGCGAAAGGGCGCGGCCCGAACGCACACCGACCCCGAATTCGACACGCACTGAGTAATAGAGGAATCGCCATGAACGACCAGACTGTGAGCCGCAAGACCTTCGACGAAGTGATGGTGCCGTGTTTCTCGCCCGCGCCGTTCGTGCCGGATCGCGGTGTCGGCTCGCGCGTGTGGGATACCGAGGGCCGCGATTACATCGACTTCGCCTGCGGCATTGCCGTGACCTCGCTCGGCCACGCGCATCCGGAGCTGCTGCGCGTGCTGCAGGAGCAAGGCAGCAAGCTCTGGCACATCGGCAACGGCTACACCAACGAGCCGGTGCTGCGTCTCGCGCGCCAGCTCGAAGCGCTCACGTTCGCCGACCGCGCGTTTTTCGCGAACTCGGGCGCGGAGGCCAATGAGGCGGCGCTCAAGCTCGCACGCCGCGTGGCCTTCGATCGGCACGGCGCCGACAAGTTCGAGATCGTCTCGTTCACGCAGTCGTTCCACGGCCGCACGTTCTTCACCGTGAGCGTGGGCGGCCAGCCCAAGTATTCGGAAGGCTTTGGCCCCGTGCCGGGCGGCATCACGCATCTGCCGTACAACGACATCGAAGCGGCCACGCGCGCCATCGGCGCGCAGACCTGCGCCGTGATCGTCGAGCCGGTGCAGGGCGAGGGCGGTGTGATTCCCGCCGATCCCGCGTTCCTGCGCGCGCTGCGCGAGGCGTGCGATGCGCACGGCGCGCTGTTGATTTTCGACGAAGTGCAAACGGGCGTGGGCCGCACGGGCCACTTCTATGCCTACGAAGAGACGGGCGTCACGCCCGACATCCTCACGACGGCCAAGGCGCTCGGCAACGGCTTCCCGATTGGCGCGATGCTTACGACCGAAGCGATTGCCGCCCACTTCAAGGTGGGAGTGCACGGCACGACCTATGGCGGCAATCCGCTGGGCGCCGCGCTCGCGGGCAAGGTGGTCGAGCTCGTGAGCGATCCGGCGCTGCTGGCGGGCGTGCGTGCACGCGGCGAAGCGATTCGCGGCAAGCTCGCGAAACTCAACGAGCGTTTCGACATGTTCAAGGAAGTGCGCGGCAAGGGGCTCTTGATCGGCGCCGAACTGAATGCGCGCTTTGCGGGCCGCGCCAAGGACTTCAACGGGGCGGCCGCGAATCGCGGCGTGATGATGCTGATTGCCGGGCCGGACGTGCTGCGCTTCGCGCCCTCGCTCATCATTCCCGAAGCGGACCTCGACGAAGGCTTTGCGCGCTTCGAGCAGGCCTGCGCAGATGTGATCGGCGCACGCTAAGTCGCAACCCGTCGCAACCCAGCCGCAACCCAGCGCACACACAGGACCGACGATGCTATTCGTTCGCCCCGCCAGGCTTTCCGATCTCGACGCGATCGCCCACATGGCGCGTACCGCGCAGCCGGTGCTGCATTCGCTGCCGCACGACCGCGCGGCGCTCGAAGCGCGCATCGCGCTTTCCGAGGATTCATTTCGCGCGGACGTGGACTTCCCCGGTGAGGAGTTCTATCTGTTCGTGCTCGAAGACACCGCCACCGGGCGGCTCGTCGGCACCTCGAGCATCGTGGCGGCGGCCGGCTACGCCGAGCCGTTCTACGCGTTTCGCAACGACGCGCTCATTCATGCGTCGCGCGAGCTGCACGTGAACCGCAAGATTCACGCGCTCACGATGTCGCACGAACTCACGGGCAAGAGCCGCCTCGCGGGCTTCTACATCGAGCCGACGCTGCGCGGCGACGCGGCCGCGCATCTCATGTCGCGCGCACGCATGATGTACGTCGCGATGAACCGCCGGCGCTTCACGCCCGAAGTGTTCTCGCTGCTGCTCGGCGTGACCGACGAGACGGGCGCCTCGCCCTTTTGGGAAGCCGTGGGGCGCAAGTTCTTCGGGCGCGACTTCAAGGACATCGAACTGGCCTCGGGCGGACGCAGCCGCACCTTCATCGCCGAGGTCATGCCGGCTTATCCGCTCTATGTGCCGCTGCTGCCGGAGCCGGCGCAGCGTGTGCTCGGCGAGCCCGATCCGAGCGCCTTGCTCGCTTACGAGATCCATCTGGAAGAGGGCTTCGAGCCGGATCGTTACGTCGATATTTTCGATGCGGGCCCGGTGCTGACCGCGCAGGTGGACCGCACGGCCTCGGTCGCCGGCAACGAGACGCGCACGGTGCGTGAAGCGGCGGCCGCTACGAACCTGGAAGGCGCGGCGTATCTGGTCGCGAGCCAGCGCGCGGGCGAGTTCCGCTGCGTGCTCGCGACGCTGCCCGAAAGCGAGAAGGGCGCGGGCATCATCGCGCCGCTCGACGCGAGCGCGCGCGCCGTGCTCGGCGTGCAGGACGGCGAGCCGGTGCGCTGCGCGCCGCTGTATCGCGCCACCCCGCAAACTGAGGATGCTTATATGGGAGATGCACAATGATCGTGGTACGCGTCGTGCAAACGGGCGACGTGGACGCGCTCGTCGCGCTCGCCCAGGAAACGGGGCCCGGCCTCACCACCTTCAAGCCCGACCGCGAGGCGCTCAAGGCGCGCATCGAGCGCGCGCGGCGCACGCTCGCAGGCGAAGCCGCGCCGCGCGAAGCCGGCTACTTCTTCGTGATGGAAGACACGGCCACGGGCGACGTGGCCGGCGTTTGCGGCATCGAGACGGCCGTGGGCCTGGAGCAGCCGTTCTACAACTACCGCGTGAGCACGGTGGTGCACGCAAGCCAGGAGCTCGGCATCTGGACGCGCATGCGCGCGCTCAATATCTCGCACGATCTCACGGGCTACGCCGAGGTGTGCTCGCTCTTTCTTTCGCCGCGCTATCGCACGGGCGGGGTGGGCAGCCTGCTGTCGCGTTCGCGCTTCATGTTCATCGCGCAGTTTCGCGAGCGCTTTCCCGAGCGCCTGTGCGCGGAACTGCGCGGCCATTTCGACGCGCAAGGCACATCGCCGTTCTGGCGCGCGGTCGGTTCGCACTTCTATCAAATCGACTTCAACGCTGCCGATTACCTCAGCTCGCACGGGCGCAAGTCGTTCCTCGCGGAGCTGATGCCGCGTTACCCGGTGTACGTCGAGCTGCTGCCCGAGGAAGCACAGGCTTGCGTCGGTCTCACGCATGCCGACACGATTCCTGCGCGCCGCATGCTCGAAGCCGAGGGGCTGCGTTATGAAAACCACGTCGATATCTTCGACGCGGGCCCGGTGCTCGAATGCCATATCGTCGACTTGCGCACGGTGCGCGACAGCGTGGTCGTGCCGGTCGAGATCGGTGAGGCGCATGCCGAAGAGGGCGTGCGCTCACTGGTATCCAATACGTCGCTCGGCGATTTTCGCGTGGGTTTCGCGCCGGGCGTCGTGCACGACGGTGTGTTCACGCTGGGCGCCACGGAAGCGGCGGCGCTGAACGTCGCGGCGGGCGATCCGGTGCGCGTGCTCGGCCCCGCAACAAAGCAGAAACAGGGATGACCATGAACGAGCTTTACATCGATGGACAATGGTGCGCGGCCTCGGGCCCCGCGTTCGCTTCGCGCAACCCCGGCACGGGCGAGACCGTGTGGAGCGGCAATGCCGCGAGCGCCGACGACGTCGATCGCGCCGTGAACGCCGCGCGCCGCGCGTTCGCCGCGTGGGCGCAAACGCCGCTCGAAGCGCGCTGCGAGATCATGCAGCGCTTCGCCGCGCTCGTCACCGAAAAAAGGGAAACGCTCGCCCAGGCCATTGGCCGCGAGACCGGCAAGCCGCTCTGGGAAGCGCGCACCGAAGCGGCGTCGATGGCCGCGAAGGTTGCGATTTCGATCACCGCTTACGGCGAGCGCACCGGCGAGAAACGCGCGCCGATGGCCGATGGCGTTGCGGTGCTGCGTCATCGCCCGCATGGCGTCGTCGCCGTGTTCGGGCCGTACAACTTCCCGGGCCATTTGCCTAACGGGCATATCGTGCCGGCGCTGATCGCGGGCAACGCCGTCGTGTTCAAGCCATCGGAACTTGCTCCGGAAGTGGCACGCGTGACGGTCGAACTCTGGCGCGAAGCCGGCTTGCCCGCAGGCGTGCTCAACCTCGTGCAGGGCGAGCGCGACACCGGCATTGCGCTTGCGAATCACAAACAGATCGACGGGCTCTTCTTCACGGGCAGCTCGGATACGGGCACGCTGCTGCATCGCCAGTTCGGCGGACGGCCCGAGATCGTGCTCGCGCTGGAGATGGGCGGCAACAATCCGCTCGTCGTCGCGCCGGTCGACGATATCGACGCCGCCGTGCATCACGCGATCCAGTCGGCTTTTCTTTCGGCGGGGCAGCGCTGCACGTGCGCGCGCCGCATTCTCGTACCCGCTGACGCATTCGGCGAGCGCTTCCTCGCGCGCTTCGTCGAAGTCAGTTCGCGCATCACGGTGGGTGAGTACGACGCCGAGCCGCAGCCCTTCATGGGCGCCGTGATTTCGGCGCGCGCGGCGGCCAGGCTGATGGGTGCACAGGCGCAACTGCTCGAGCGCGGCGCACGCGCCTTGCTGCCGATGACACAGCGCGACCCGGCGCTCGGCTTCGTGACGCCCGCGATTCTCGACGTGACAGGCGTCGCCGATCTGCCCGACGAGGAGCACTTCGGGCCGCTCGCGCAGGTGACCCGCTACGCGGGTTTCGACGACGCCATCGCGCAGGCCAACAATACGGCGTACGGCCTCTCGGCGGGTCTGCTCGCCGACGACGAAGCGCTGTGGCAGCGCTTCACGCGCGAGATCCGCGCGGGGGTGGTGAACTGGAACCGGCCGACCAACGGTGCGTCGAGCGGCGCGCCGTTCGGCGGCGCGGGCCGCTCGGGCAACCACCGCCCGAGCGCGTACTACGCCGCCGACTACTGCGCCTACCCGATGGCCTCGGTGGAAAGCGCGCAATTGCAGATGCCCGCGAGCGTTTCGCCGGGTCTTCACTTCTAAGGAACGACGATGCAAACCCTTGAAGCCAACTTCGACGGACTCGTCGGCCCTACGCACAACTACGCCGGGCTGTCGTTCGGCAACGTCGCCTCGCAGAGTAACGAGAAGTCCGTCGCGAACCCGCGCGCCGCGGCGCAGCAGGGCTTGCGCAAGATGAAGCGGCTCGCCGACCTCGGCTTCGCACAAGGCGTGCTGCCGCCGCAGGAGCGGCCGTCCATGCGGCTGCTGCGCGAGCTGGGCTTCGGCGGTAAGGATGCCGAAGCGATCGCGCGCGCCGCGAAGGACGCGCCCGAACTGCTCGCGGCGGCAAGCTCCGCGTCGGCGATGTGGACCGCGAATGCGGCCACGGTGAGCCCTTCGGCGGATACGCCCAACCGGCGCGTGCACTTCACGCCCGCGAACCTGTGCAGCAAGCTGCATCGGGCGATCGAGCACGAGTCCACGCGCCGCACGCTTTCCACGGTGTTCGCGGACCCGTCGCACTTCGTCGTGCACGAGGCGCTGCCCGGCACGCCCGCGCTCGGCGACGAAGGCGCGGCCAACCATACGCGTTTTAGCGCACAGTACGGCAAGCGCGGCGTGGAGTTCTTCGTGTACGGGCGCAGCGAATACCGCCGCGGACCGGAGCCCAAGCGCTTCCCGGCGCGGCAGACGTTCGAGGCGAGCCGCGCCATCGCGCAGCGCCACGGCCTGACCGATGCCGGCACGGTGTTCGCGCAGCAGAATCCGGACGTGATCGACGCAGGCGTGTTCCATAACGACGTGATCGCTGTGGGCAACCGCAGCACGCTGTTTTGCCATGAGCGCGCGTTCGTCGACCAGCAGGCGGTCTACGACGAACTGCGCACGAAGCTCGCGGCGCACGACGCGCCGTTCCACGTGATCGAAGTGCCCGAGGCGCGCGTGAGTGTAGGCGACGCCGTGTCGTCCTATCTCTTCAACAGCCAGTTGCTGAGCCGCGCGGACGGCACGCAGATTCTCGTCGTGCCGCAGGAGTGCCGCGAGAATCCGCACGTGGCGATCTATCTCGACGAACTGGTCGCGAGCAGCGGACCGGTGGACGAAGTGCTCGTGTTCGACCTGCGCGAGAGCATGAAGAACGGCGGCGGCCCGGCGTGCCTGCGTTTGCGCGTGGTGCTCAGCGCGCAAGAGCGCGCGGCGACGGCGCCCGGCGTGTGGATGAACGACGCGCTCTTCACGCGCCTCGACGGCTGGATCGAGCGGCACTATCGCGACCGGCTCGCGCCGCAGGACCTGACCGATCCGGCGCTGCTCGTCGAGTCGCGCACGGCGCTCGACGAACTCACGCAGATTCTCGGCCTCGGATCGCTCTATGACTTCCAGCGCTGATACCCCGCTTGCGGATTTTCTCGCGTACACGCTTGCGGGCTCGCGCCCGGCCACGCCGCAAGCCGCGCGTGGCGAATGCGCGGGCGGCGTGCGCTGGCAATGGCTCGACGAGGGCGTGGTGGAGCTGGAGCCGGCACACATCGACGAGACGACGCGCAGCGTGCTGCTTTCGGCAGGCGTACACGGCGACGAAACGGCGCCGATCGAACTGCTCTCGCAGCTCGTGGCCGACATCGCGGCGGGCCGCTCGCCGCTCGCCTGCCGCGTGCTCGCGGTGCTCGGCAATGCCGGCGCGATGCGCGCGGGCGAGCGTTATCTCGACGACGATCTCAACCGCCTGTTCGGCGGCCGCCATGCGCGTGTGCCGGCGAGCCGCGAGGCGCCGCGCGCCGTGGCGCTCGAAGCGGCGGCGCAGCGTTTCTTCGCGAAGGCCGCGAGTTCTGCCGCTGCGCCCTTCGCGCGCTGGCACCTCGACATGCATACGGCGATCCGCGCTTCGGCGTTCGAGCAGTTCGCGCTGCTGCCGCACACCGGCGAGCCGCCCGCGCGCGCGATGCTCGAATGGCTCGCCGACGCGCGCATCGCAGCCGTGCTGATCCACACCGAGAAGGGCGCGACCTTGTCGTCGTTTACGGCCGAGACGTGTGGCGCGCTCGCCTGCACGCTCGAACTGGGCAAGGTGCGTCCGTTCGGCCAGAACGACCTGGCTCGCTTCGCAGGCGTCGATGCCGCCGTGCGCCGTCTCGTGGCGGGGGAATTGTCGTTGCCGAAGGGCGCGCAGATGCCGCGCATCTTCACGGTGATCGGCCAGATCACGAAGCAGAGCGCGGCCCTCAAGCTCAACGTGGCCGCCGACGTGCCGAACTTCACGCCGTTCGCGCGCGGCGAGGTGCTGGCGGAAGACGGTGCCTACCGCTACGTGGTGCAGCACGACGAGGAGCGCATCGTGTTTCCGAATCCGGGCGTGAAGCCGGGCTTGCGCGCGGGCCTGCTCGTCGTCGATACGACCCGCGAGACGCTCGCCGCGCTCGCCGCGCTCGCCTGAGCGCTAGCCGCGAGCGCACGCGCTGTCACGCGCTTGCGCATCCACGACACCCACTTGCATGTTCGAACGCACTGCGTGGTCGCTCTGCCGCGCGCGGGCGCGCCTTGCGCCGCTTGCCGCCCGCGCGGCGGGGCGCCGGCGCCGTCGCGGTACAATCGCGCCCTCGCGGTTGTTGCGGCGCACCACACACGGTGCGCGCGATTGAGCCGTGTTTTTGGTGCAGCGATCCTGTGCCGGCGCCGGCAAGCCGTTTTTTAGCCGCGAATCCAACCATGAAGCTGCAAGAACGGGTTTCGCCGACGCACCCAATCTGACTGGAAAGAGACACTGATGAAGACGAACTGGAACAAGCTGGCAACGCTCGCATTCTGCGCGGGCGCCATGACGGCAGGCGCGGCAGGGGCCGCACACGCCGCCGATATCAAGGAAGTCCGCTTTGGCGTGGAGGCGTCGTACGCGCCGTTCGAATCGAAGTCGCCCGCGGGCGAACTGCAGGGCTTCGATATCGACGTGGGCAATGCCGTCTGCGCGAAGCTCAAGGCAAAGTGCGTGTGGGTGGAAAACTCGTTCGACGGCCTGATTCCGGCGCTGCAGGCGCGCAAGTTCGCCGCGATCAATTCCGACATGTCGATCACGGACCAGCGCCGCCAGGCCATCGACTTCACCGACCCGATCTACGCAATCCCGAACCAGATGATCGCGAAGAAGGGCAGCACGCTGCAGCCCACGCCCGAGTCGCTCAAGGGCAAGCACGTGGGCGTGCTCCAGGGCACGATCCAGGAGACCTACGCGAAAGCGAAGTGGGCGCCCGCGGGCGTCGACGTCGTGCCGTACCCGACGCAGGACCAGATCTACGCGGATCTCGTTTCGGGCCGCCTCGACGCCTCGTTTCTGGACGCCGAAGCCGCTTCCAAGGGCTTCCTGAACAAGCCGCAGGGCGCGGCTTTCGCGTTCGCGGGCCCGCAGGTCGTTGATGCGAAGCTGCTCGGCGAGGGCGTGGGCTACGGTGTGCGCAAGAACGACGCAGCGCTCAAGGCAGCGCTGAACGGTGCGCTCAAGGACCTGAAAGCGGACGGCACGATCGACCGCATCGCGGCGAGGTATTTCGACGTGAAGGTCGTGCTCAAGTAATCGACCAGTACCGCCGATAGACCGACTGGCTGGACGAAATCCAGCCGGTCGGTTTTTTTCGCGTCTTTGCTTCGGATTGCGTATCAAATCGTTCGTGCGTCGAGCGGCAACGCGGTGCAAGCGACGCGTGTGGCACTGCAAAAACTGCAAAAAAATCCCGCGGATTGCGCAGAACTTCATTTCCGCGCCTTACTTGCCAGGATAAAATCGAGCCAAGAAAGTGCCGCGTCGGGTGCGCGATCTGTGCCAGGCGCAAACGGTTGCGGCATGCCAAGAAACAAGACCAGGGCGCCGCCATGCGCGCGGCGCCGCGCGGGGGACCCCATGAGCTTGAACGCCGCAGACCGGCCGCAGATGTCGGAAGTCGCGGGCAGCACGCAGGCGCCGGAACAAGCCGGCCCGCCCATCGACGTGTATTTCGCGCGCCAGCCGATGCTCGACCGGGAGGGGCTCCTCTGTGCGTTCGAGACGTCGCCGCGCCTCGTGGACCGGCGCGAAAGCGCCGAAATCGCACAAGAGGCCGAAGCGGCCGCCAAAGACCAGGCCTCGAGCCTGCCGCCCAAGCCTTCCGCCACGAGCACCGCGCTCCTCAAAAGCTTCGCCGCACCCGCCTTGCGCGCCTCGCTCGCGGGCCATCCCGCGTGGCTCGACATGACTCGCGACGCGCTTTTTCACGACAGTCTGCAGCGCGTGAGCCCCGAGCGCGTCATGCTCGAGTTGCCCGTGGACATCGGCGCGGATGCGGATCTGATCGCGCGGCTCGTCGAACTGCACCGCCGCCGCTACCGCTTCGCGCTCGACCATGTGTCGAAGGCGGACGAGTCGCTCGCGAAACTGCTGCCGTATGTGGACGCCATCAAGATCGATATCCGCGAGATCGCGCCCGCGGTGCTGCCGAAGTTCGCGAGCGTGATGAAGGCGGCGGGCAAGCTTCTCGTGGCCATGGGCGTCGAGACCCAGGCCGACTATCAGCGCGCGCACGAGCTCGGTTTCGACCGCTTCCAGGGCTACTTCTTCGCGAAACCGCACGGTGGCGCGCGCCGCTCGAGCGCGCCGCGCCAGGCGCTGCTGAACCTGCTGCATCTGCTCGCGGCCGAGCCCACCGTCGCGCAGCTCGAAGCGGAGCTGAAGCTCAACCCCGTGCTCGTGATGCATCTGATGCGGCTTGCCAACTCGGGCAGCATGAACATCGGCCGCAAGGTGACGACGCTGCGCGAGGCGATCAATGCGACCGGCACCAACGCGATCGCGCGCTGGACGCAGATGCTGCTCTACGCGGACGGCCGCAAGATCGCCGCCGAAGACGACCCGCTGCTGCAACTCGTGGCCACGCGCGCGCGCTTCATGGAGATCGCGGTGACGCAACTTGCCAAGGCACATCTCGAAGAGGAAGACGCGGCGTTCCTCGTGGGGGTGTTCTCGTTCGTCGAGGCGGTGTTCGGCGGTCCGCTCGAAAGCACGCTCGAAGTGCTCACGCTGGCCAAGCCGATCCGCACGGCGATCGTGAAGCGTGAAGGCGCGCTCGGGCGGCTGCTCGAACTTTCCGAGGCGCTGGAGCGTGCGGACTGGGCCCGTGTGGACGCGCTGTGCGCGGAACTCGAGCCGCTCGACGCCGCAACCGTCGCGGCGATCTCGCTCACGGCCGCGGAATGGGCAGGCACGTCCGGCCGCGATGCGGAAGACGAGGGGCTGGAGCGGATCGAGGATTGAGCGGGCGGGGCGGTGCCGCAAAGCGATGCGGCGCCGCGCGCAGTCGTGACTCAGTCGGAGTCAGGCGGTTAGCGGTACGTGGGTGAAGAAGCGCGCGAGCTGCTGCGCGAGATCGTTCAGCGCGCTCATCTCTTTCTGTGAAATGCGGCGTGGCTCCTGGGTCACGAGCCAGTCGCCGTACATCAGCGCCACGGGCTCGACGCCAGGCGCGCCCACGGGCAGCAGGACGAACGCGCGCGCGTCGTCGAAGCTCGAGCGATACCACCCGGGCAGGCGCGCGAGTATCTTCGCATCGCGCGCATTCTCGATGAAAATGCCGACCTTGTTCGCGATGGCGAGGTGAAACACGTCGGGCTGGAACGCGGCGGAAAACGCGAGCTTGGGCAGCACGTCGCCCATGTGCGGGCCGAAGCCGTGCTGCGCCTCGAACATGTTCGCCCCGCGTCGCACGAATACCACGCTGCGGGCAAAACCCAGGCCCGCGAGCACGGTTTCGGTCGCGAGCGTGAGGGCGGTGCTCAGCGCGCTGTCCGCCGGCAATGCGCGCAGGTCCTCGACGCCGGCCGCAATGCGCGCCTCGGGATCGAGCGCTTCGCGAGCGATGGCGTCGGCATTGGCGCGCAATTCGACGATCTCGCGCATAACGCCGTCTTCGGCTTCTTCGCGCGCAAGCGCAAGGCTCATCTGCACGAGCACGTCGGCATCGGTCGAGAGCGCGCGGCCGTAGTGCTGCGCGAGTTCGGCGATATGCGTCTCGCGCATCTCTTCCGAGAGGCCCTGCGTGGTCAGCACGCGCGCGACTTCCGTCGAATAGTTGGTGATGGCGCGCAGCCACTGCACGTCGCGCGGTTCCTTGTCGGCCGGGTCGTACTGGCGCATGCCCGCACGGATCGTGTCGGGCAGGCGCCAGCGCGTGGCGGCTTCGAGGCCGAGCTCTTCGAAGGTCACGCCGAGCACTTCGAGGCAGGCCTCGTCGTCGCTCGCGCCTTCGTCGATCTCGCGGCGGATCTGGTCCCACTCGGGCTCGAGATAGAACACCACGAGCAGCTTGCCCACCTGGCGCATGAGCGTGCAGACCACGGCCTCTTCGCCCGCGCGCAGGTCGCCGTGCTCGGTGAGCTTGCGTGCGACGCAGCCCGAGAGCATGGTGCGGTTCAGTTCGAGCTTGGCGTCGATGCGACGCGGCGCGCTGTGGTGAAAGTGATCGACGATCTTCAGGCCGACGACGAGATGGCCGACCGCGTCCATGCCGAGGACCATCAGCGCGCGCGTGACGGTCGTGATGTTGCCGCCGAACGCCATGTACATGGCCGAATTCGCGAGACGCAGCACCTTCTGCGTGAGCGCGAAATCCGAGAGCACGACCTTCACGAGCGCGCTGAAATCGTAATCGTCGTTGGTCATCGCCGCGACTGTGGTACGCAGCGATTGCGACAGCAAGGGGAAGTCCCCGCGTTCATTCATGCGGGCCCACAAGCGGTCTAGCAGGACGGCCTTTACCATCTGAACCATGTCAATTTCGCGAAAGCCCTGCTGTTTGCGATGCCCGCATCATTGCACCTCGTGCACGTGCAACGCACCCGAAACGAAGCGCTGCTGCAATTCTTCTGAAGGCAGCGCCTTGCAGACGAGCCATCCCTGGATATGCTCGCAACCCATGTTCGTCAGCAGCTCGCGCTGCGCCTCCGTCTCCACGCCCTCTGCCACGAGTTCGAGATCGAGCGTACGCGCGAGCCCCACCACCGCGTTGACGATCGCCTGATCGTTGCGCGAAGTGATGAGGTTCTCGACGAAGCTTCGATCGATCTTCAGCTTCGAGAGCGGGAAGCGCTGCAGGTACGCCAGACTCGAATACCCCGTGCCGAAGTCGTCCACCGCGAAGCGAATGCCAAGCGAGGTGAGCTCTTCGAGCAGCGTTTTCGCATGCTGCGGATCGTGCATGAGCAGGCTTTCGGTGATCTCGAACACCAGCCGGGCCGGGTCGACCCCGGTGAGCTCGATCGCCTCCTCGACACTTTCCCTGAACCGCGGATTGCGGAACTGCTGGGGCGAGACATTGACCGCTACGTACTGCAGCTCGATGCCTTGCTCGTCCCATTGGGTCAGTTGCATACAGGCAGCCTTCAAAACCCAGTTGCCGAGATAATTAATCAGGCCGACGGATTCCGCAAGCGGAATAAACGTTGATGGCGGCACGAGACCGTGCAATGGATGTTGCCAGCGGATCAATGCCTCCACGCCGACCACGCCGCGCGAAGCGCTGCTCGTGATGGGCTGGAAGTGTAGCGAGAATTCGCCGTTGCGCACACCGTCGTAGAGGTCCGACTCCAGCTTCAGGCGTATGGCGTCGGTGGGATCGTCGACGGGCACGTGCAACGTCAGCGTGTTGCCGCCGATCGCCTTGGCCTGCTGCAGCGCCTGGTCCGCGCGGCGGATGAGCGGCGTGGTGTCGGCGCTGGCATCGGCCTCGCCCTCGCCCGCCCCGGAGGCGTCCGTGCGCTGGTCGGGATGGAAGGCAATGCCGATGCTCGCCGAAAGGTGCACGGGCTGGTTGCGAAACGAGTACGGCTGCAGGATGGAGGTGAGCAGGCGGCGGCCGAGCGCTTCGGCGGCGGCGCGCACTTCGTCGGGCGCGGCGTGGCGTTGCGGCGTGATCAGGATGGCGAACTCGTCGCTGCCGATGCGCGCGATCATCTCGCCCTGCAGCGCGAGGTGGGTGAGGCGCCGCGCGGTCTCGCGCAGCAGCTCGTCGCCGGCGTCGTAGCCTAGCGCGCGGTTCACGCGCTGATAGTCGTCGAGGTCGAGCAGCAGCAGCGCCACCGGCACGCCGAAATGGTCCGCGTCGGCCTGGGCGCGCTGCAGCTCGGGCGCGAGCGCGGTCTGGTTGGGCAGACCGGTGAGCGGATCGTGATGGAGCGCGTGCGTGAGCGCGGCCTCGGTGCCCTGCCAGCCGGAGACGTCGAAGCCCGCCACGGCGAAGCCGGTCGTCTCGCCATACTGGGCGCGCTGCACGCGCAGCTCCACGGGAAGCGGGTAGGTGAGCGCCTTGACGAGGTCGATGGTGTCCTTTTCCACGGCGCCGCTGTGCGCGGCGCGCGCGATCAGCGCTTCGAGGCGCTCGTGATGCTCGGGCGTGACGATGTCGGCGAGCGTCGCGCCGAGCAGGAACTCGCGGTGATATCCCGCGAAGCGCAGGCTCGCGTCGGAGACGTAGAGAAAGTGCAGCCTCGCGTCCACGTGAACGAGGAAGTCCACCGCGGCGGCCGTGTTCTCGAACGAGAGCGAAACGGCGTCGGCGTAGTCGGGTTCGGCGGCGGGAGGCGAGGGGGGCACGAGCGGCGCGGCGGCTTTGTCGTCGGCTGTTTCGGCTGCGCGCGCCGCGCTCTGCGCCTGCGCGGCATGTGAGGCGTTCGCGTCGCCAGGCATGGGCGGGTCGCCGGCAACGCCCTTGAGGCCGGCAAGCGCGTAAAACCGGTCGACGACCGTGCGCAACCAGCCCTCGCGGGGCGCGGAGATCCTGTTCGCTTCCATGTCTGTCGCTGGCAACCCTTTGTTTGTCTGTGGCATCCCGGCCGGTTTCCACGTCCGGCTGAAGCCGCCCATCAGAGCAAGTTATCGACCCGGGACGGGAAATCTTTAGCCGCGGCGACCGAAAAAACACCTAACGCATAAACGTGACGGGAGATCGGTGCGGTGGCGTCCAGATTCGGTTAAAGTGGCGCCGGTCGAGACGCCGTTCGCCATGCGCGATGGGTCGGCGCGCGTGAAGCGCCCGTCTTGCGGGCCGCAGGGGCGGCCCGGCGCGTCGGCGGCCATTACCGGCCATTCCATCCGTACGAGTCATCCGCCATGTCCGATTCATCGTCAGCGTTTGCCGCGCCGGCAAGCGAGGCTGCGCGAGACGATGCGGGCAGGGGCACCCCTGGTTCCGCGCCTTCTATGCCGTCAGCTTCACAACCGGACCTTGCTACCGGGTCATCAACGGGTCCGCAGCCGTTCGTCTATCTCGGGCGGCAGCCTATTCTCGATCGCAATGGCGCGCTCAACGCCTATGAACTGCTGTTCCGCGGCGGCGCGCAGAACCGCGCGGACGTCGACGACGACGCGCTCGCCACGGCCCAGGTGATGACCCGCACGATCGGCCAGCTCGGCGTGCCCGCGGTGCTTGGCCGTCACTACGGCTATGTCAATATCAGCCGCGAGTTGCTGTTCGACGACATCGTGCATCTGCTGCCGCCTGGCCGCTTCGTGCTGGAGGTGCTTGAACACGTGCGCTTCGACGCCGCGGTGCTGGAGCGTCTCGCGCAACTGCGGCGCGCCGGCTACCGCATTGCCTTCGACGACGTGTGCGAGATCACGGAGAACCTGCTGCGCGCGTTGCCCTACGCGGACATCATCAAGGTCGACCTGCTGCAGACCGAGCGCGCGGCATTGCCTGGGCTCGTCGCGAGCCTCGCCGCGCACGGCAAGACGCTGATCGCCGAGAAGGTCGAGACGGGCGAGGACTTCGAGCTGGCCTCGTCGCTCGGCTTCGAGCTGTTTCAGGGCTACTTCTTCGCGCGCCCGCAGGTGCTGCGCGCGCCGCGCGTGCGCGCGTCGCGCCTCGCGCTCGTGCGCCTGCTCGCGCTGGTCGCCAACGACGTCGGCACGGCTGAACTCGAGCGCGAACTGCGCAGCCACCCCGGCGTAGTGGTGCAACTGTTGCGTCTCGTCAATTCGAGCGCGTACTCGCCGGGGCGGCCGATTTCGTCGCTGCGCGAAGCGGTGCTCGCGGCGGGCACGCGCCAGATCGCGCGCTGGGCGCAACTGCTGCTCTACGCGAGCGGACGCGACCTGCCGTGGGGCTCGGACCCGCTCGTGCAGCTCGCGGGCACGCGCTCGCATTTCATGGAACTTGCCGCGCGCAGCCTGAGCCCGCAGGACCCCGATTTTGCCGATGCCGCCTTCATGACCGGCATCTTCTCGCTCGTGCACGTGCTGGTCGGCTCGACGCCCGAGCACACGCTCGATCGTCTCGGCCTTGCACGCGAGATCGTCGAGGCCGTCGACGGTCATCGCGGCGAGCTCGGTACGCTGCTGCGCATCGCGACCGCGGCCGAGCGCGGCGATCACGACGGCGCGCAGCGCCTCGCGCGCGAGGCGGGGGGCATGTTCAATGCGCTCACGCCGCCGCTGCTCGGCGAGTTGAACCTGTGGGCCGGCGCGTGGTTCACGGCTTATGCCGAGGGTTGAATACAGCTTGTCAGGTTTGCGCCCGGGGGACGCGCTGCGAGTGCCGCAATTGTGTGATCCAATATCGGTATCGTCGCGGCGTCATGCGTCTCATTTGCATGATGGGCAAGACCCGCGGGCAAAACGCGCGCCGGCGTGGCGATTCAACTCGAGGGCATTTGACATGAAACCGAGGTTCTTTGCGGCGGGAGCCGCGGCGCTCGTCTGCGCCGGGCTTGCGCTCTTTACGCTGTCTGCGCAGGCAACGCTCAAGCCAGGCGATTCCGCCCCCGACTTCACGACCCAGGCATCGCTGGGCGGCAAGACCTACACCTATTCGCTCGCTTCGGAGCTCAAGAAGGGGCCAGTGGTGGTGTACTTCTATCCGGCTGCGTTCACGAAGGGCTGCACGATCGAGGCGCACGAATTCGCTGAAGCGGTCGATCAGTACAAGCAGTACGGTGCGACCGTGATCGGCGTTTCGCACGACAACATCGACACGCTCACGAAGTTTTCGGTGAGCGAGTGCCGCAGCAAGTTCCCGGTTGCCGCCGACGAAGACTCGAAGATCATCAAGTCGTACGACGCGTCGATGCCGCTGCACGAGTCGATGGCCAATCGCGTGTCGTATGTGATCGCGCCGGACGGCAAGATCATCTACGAATACACGAGCCTGTCGCCGGACCAGCACGTGAGTAACACGTTGCGCGCCTTGAAGGAGTGGGCCGCGCAGCATCCGCAGCAGTAGGGATCGCAAGTTATCGCAAACGTAGTAAGCCATGGGGCCCGCCACGCGCGCGGGCCTCGTCGCGATCTGTCCCAGTCGTCCCTCCGCGTTTCGCCCCTGGTTTTTCTCTCCCGCCGCACGGATCCCTCGCATGCCGATCGTCGTCGTTCTACTTGCCTTTGCCGCGCTCGTCTACGGCGCGTACTGGTCCTTCAACGCCATCGCGGCGCACTTCGGCACGGGCGTTGCCGTGGGCGCAGCGGTGGTTGCCGCAGCGTTGTTCGCCGCGCTCATCGCCTGGGTGTGGCGCCGGATGCGCGACGTGGCGCCCAATGTGCGCGGCGAAGGCGACTGGACACACCGCGTGGCCGGCGCCTGGGGCGAGGCCCGTCTCGCGGCGGGCAAGCGCTTCTGCGAGCTGACGCAGGGCGGCGCACATGGCGCGTATATCTTCGCCGACCTGCAAGGCGCCCAGGCGGCGCGCGATGCCAACGGCTGGCACGTGGCGCTGCGAGTGGCCGACCCGAAGCGCCCGCTCTGGCAATTGCCGATGCCAAGCGAGCGCGAAGCGAAGCGCTGGGCGCGTATTTTCACGCTGGCGATTGCGCAAAAACTCTGAGCGCGGCGGCGGCGCTGAACGATCCGGGCGCAGCGCTGTCCCAACTACTTCCCGGCAACGCAGACTGGATATGTCACGAAAACCCTGGATCGCGGCGGCGTTGATCGCTGTCTGCGCCACGCTGCTCGCGGCCTGCGACCAGCAAAAGGTCGCCGACGCCGTCAACGCGATCAAGCCCGATTCGATGGCGTTCGGCGGCCTGCGCATTGGCGTGTCGACGGTCGAGGACGTGCGCCGGCAGGCGGGCAAGCCCGAAATGGTGTGGGAGGACGACGACGGCGCGCAGCGCCTCGAATACCCGCGCGGGCCCAACGGCCTCACCACGTGGATGCTCGACTTCGACGCGAACGGCAAGCTCGTGGCGATGACCCAGGCGCTCACGGCGCAGAATATCGCTCAGGTCGTGCCTGGCATGACGCAGGACGAAGTGCGGCGCCTGCTCGGCAAGCCGGCCACGGTAGCAAAATATGCGCTGAGCCACGAGGAAGTATGGAGCTGGCACTGGGCCGAAGGCGGTGTGGCGGGGGACGGCATGTTCAACGCCCATTTCGCGCCGGATGGGCTCGTGATCAGGACCTCGCGCTCGGACGCACCGGGTCACGAGCAGCATTGAGTCGGCGAGCGCACCGATCGCATCGATCGCGCCAGCCGCAAGGAGAAAGCAGATGAAACGTATCGCGTTGCTATGGCATGTGGTGAAGGGCGATGCGCGCGTGCTTTGGCACGCGCTGCGCCAGCCGGGGCGTCCCGTGTGGCTCGTGCCCGCCACGGCGCTGCTCGCGCTCTATGCGCTCGACCCGTTCAACATCGCGATGCCGGTCGCCGGTGTCGTGGACGACGGCATCATCGTGCCGCTCGTGCTGCACCTGATCGTGCGTTGCCTGCCCGCACATTTGCGCCAGCCGCGGCCTCGCCAGGCACGCGCATAAAAAAACGGCTGAAGCCACGCTTCAGCCGTCTTCTACTGAGGGAGCGCTCGCTCACTCCACTTGCGCCGCGGGCGCCGCGCGCCCGCGCTTCGCATCCCACCACACGCGCAGCCGGTCCATGTACAGGTACACCACCGGCGTCGTATAGAGCGTGAGCATCTGGCTCACGATCAGCCCGCCCACGATCGAGATACCGAGCGGCGCGCGCAACTCCGCACCTTCGCCGCGCCCGAACGCGAGCGGCAGCGCGCCGAGCAGCGCCGCGCAGGTCGTCATCATGATCGGCCGGAAGCGCAGCAGGCAGGCCTGGTGAATCGCGTCGCGCGAACTCAGCCCCTCACGCGAGGCCTGGATCGCGAAGTCCACCATCATGATCGCGTTCTTCTTCACAATGCCGATCAGCAGAATCACGCCGATCAGCGCGATGATGCTGAACTCCGTCTTGAAGAGCAGCAGCGCGAGCAGCGCGCCCACGCCCGCCGAGGGCAGGGTGGAGAGAATCGTGAGCGGGTGGATATAGCTCTCGTACAGAATGCCCAACACGATATACACGGCCGCGAGCGCCGCGAGAATCAGCAGCGGCTGGTTGTCCAGCGACTGCTGGAACGCCTGCGCCGTGCCCTGGAAGCTGCCGTGGATCGTCGCGGGCATGCCGATCTCGCCCATCGTGTCGTAGATCGCCTGGGTGGCGTCGGAGAGCGATTTGCCGGGCGGCAGGTTGAACGAGATCGTCGAGGCCACGAACTGGCTCTGGTGATTCACCGAAAGCGGCGTCGTGCCGGGGCCGAACGAGGCGATCGACGAGAGCGGCACCATCGTTTCCTTCGACGTGGACACAGCCGCGCCCGACGACGCGCTCGACTTGCCGCTCGCGGCGAGCGAGTTGGTCGCGAGGTTGCGCGCGGAGTCGGCTGCGATGGCCGCGGCGCTCGACGCCGTGGTGGCGGCCGTGCCGCCCGTCTTGGCGGTGGTGGGGCCCGTCACCGTGCCCGCCGTCGCGTTGGTGCTCTGCGCGCCGCTCGCCGTGCCGCCCGAGGTGCTCACCCAGATCTCGTTGAGCATGGTCGGGCTCTGCCAGTACTTCGGCGCGACTTCCATCACCACGTGGTACTGGTTGAGCGGGTTGTAGATCGTCGAGACCTGGCGCTGGCCGAACGCGTCGTAAAGCGTGTTGTCGATCTGCGAGGGCGTGATGTTCAGCCGCGCGGCGCTCTGCCGGTCGATGTTGATCATCGATTCGAGGCCGCCTTGCTGCTGGTCCGAATTCACGTCGGCGAGTTCGGGGCGCGCCTGCAGCGCTTCGGTGAGCTTCGGCCCCCACTTGTAGAGGTCGGCGGTGTTGTCCGCGAGCAGCGTGAACTGGTACTGCGCGTTCGACTGCCGGCCGCCCACGCGAATATCCTGCACCGCTTGCAGGAAGGTGCGCGCGCCCGCCACGTTCGAGAGCGGCCCGCGCAGTTGCGCGATCACTTCGTCGGCGGAAATCTTGCGCTCGCTCTTGGGCTTGAGCGAGACGAACATGAAGCCCGAGTTGGTCGCGCGCCCGCCCGAGAATCCCGCGACCGATTCCACGGCGGGGTTCGCCTGCACGATGCGCATCATCTCGGCGAACTTCACCTTCATCGCCTGGAACGAGGTGGACTGGTCGGCCTGGATGCCGCCGACGAGGCGCCCCGTGTCCTGCTGCGGGAAGAAGCCCTTGGGCACGATCACGTAGAGCGCGACGTTCAGCGCGATGGTCGCGACGAGCGTGAGCAGGATGACGAACGGATGCGCCAGCGCCCACCCGAGCGTGCGCTCGTAGCCGCCCTGCATGCGCTGGAAGCCGCGCTCGAGCCACTGCGCGAAGCGGCCTTCTTCCTTCTTCTCGTGCGCTTCTTCGAGCAGGCGCGAGCACATCATCGGCGTGAGCGTGAGCGATACAGCGAGCGAAACCGCAATGGCGAGCGAGAGCGTGAGCGCGAACTCGCGGAACAGGCGCCCGACAATGCCGCCCATCAGCAAAATAGGCAGGAACACGGCGACGAGCGAGACGCTGATCGAGAGCACCGTGAAGCCCACCTCGCGCGCGCCGAGCAGCGCCGCCTTCATGCGCGGCACGCCGTTTTCGATATGCCGCGAGATGTTCTCGAGCACGACGATGGCGTCGTCGACGACGAAGCCGGTCGCGATGGTGAGCGCCATCAGCGAGAGGTTGTCGAGCGAAAAGCCCATCAGGTACATCGCCGCGAAGGTGCCGATGATCGAGATGGGCACGGCCACGCTCGGAATGAGCGTCGCGCGCCAGTTGCGCAGGAACAGGAACACCACCATCACGACGAGCGCCACGGCGATCATGAGCGTGCGCTCGGTGTCCTTGAGCGAGGAGCGGATCGTGACCGAGCGGTCGGACGTCGGGATCACCTCGACGTCGGCGGGCAGCGACGCCTTGAGCTGCGGCAGCATGGCGACCACGCGGTCCACGGTCTCGATGATGTTCGCGCCCGGCTGGCGGTAGAGGATCACGAGCACGGAACGCTTGCCGTTGGCGAGTCCGATGTTGCGCAGGTCTTCCACCGAATCGACCACTTCGCCCACGTCGGAGAGCTTCACGCCCGCGCCGTTGCGGTAGGCGATCACGAGGTCCTTGTACTGGCTCGCCTTGCTCGCCTGGTCATTGGTGTAGAGCTGAAAGCGCTGCGGACCGAATTCGATATCGCCCTTGGGGCTGTTCGCGTTGGCCGAGGCGAGCGCGGCGCGCACGTCCTCGAGGCCGATGCCGTAGTGAAAGAGCGCATGCGGCTCCAGCTCCACGCGCACGGCCGGATTGGCCGAGCCGCTCACGTCGACTTCGCCCACGCCGTCCACCTGCGAGAGCGACTGCTGCAGCACCGTCGCCGCCGAGTCGTAGAGCTGGCCCGCGCTCAACGTGGGCGAGGTGAGCGCGAGAATCAGAATCGGCGCGTCGGCGGGGTTGACCTTGTGGTAGGTCGGGTTCTGCCGCAGGCTCGTGGGCAGGTCCGCGCGCGCGGCGTTGATCGCCGCCTGCACGTCGCGCGCCGCACCGTCGATGTCGCGGTTCAGGCCGAATTGCAGCGTGATGCGCGTGCTGCCCACCGAGCTTTGCGAGGTCATCTCCGAGACGTCGGCAATCGAGCCCAGATGCCGCTCCAGCGGGCTCGCCACGCTGGTTGCCACCGTCTCGGGGCTCGCGCCCGGCAAGGTGGCCTGCACGGAGATGGTCGGAAAGTCCACCTGCGGCAAGGGCGCGACCGGCAGCTTCGTGAACGCGAAGAGGCCGGCCAGCGCGATGCCGACGGCGAGCAGCGTGGTCGCGACGGGGCGCGAGATGAACGGGCGCGAGAGATTCATCGCGTCAGCTCTCCGACGAAGACGACGCCGCGCCGTGCGAACCGCCGCCAAAGCGCTGGCGCAGACGCTGCGCGATCCGGTCGAACGCGAGGTAGATCACCGGCGTCGTGAAGAGCGTGAGCGCCTGGCTCACGATCAGGCCGCCCGCAATCGCGATGCCGAGCGGCCGGCGCAGCTCGCTGCCCGCGCCGTAGCCGAGGATCAGCGGCACGGCGCCGAGCAGCGCCGCCATCGTCGTCATCATGATCGGCCGGAAGCGCAGCAGACACGCCTGGTAGATCGCCTCGCGCGGCGGCTTGCCTTCGTGGCGCTCGGCCTCGAGCGCGAAGTCGATCATCATGATGGCGTTTTTCTTCACGATGCCGATCAAGAGCACGATGCCGATGATGCCGATGATGTCGAGGTCGTGCCCGGTCAGGATCAGCGCGAGCAAAGCGCCGATCCCGGCCGACGGCAGCGTCGAGAGAATCGTGATGGGATGCACGAAGCTCTCGTACAACACGCCGAGTACGATATACATCGTGACGATGGCCGCGAGGATCAGGAACAGCTCGTTGGACAGCGACGCCTGGAACGCGAGCGCGGCGCCCTGGAAGCGGGTCTGGAACGAGCCCGGCAGGCCGATGTCTTTTTCCGCCTGCTCGATCGCCTTCACCGCCGCGCCGAGCGAGGAGCCCTGAGCCAGGTTGAACGAGATCGTCGTGGCCGGGAACTGCGAGAGATGCGTGACGAGCAGCGGCGCGGGCCGCTCGTGGAACTTCGCGATGGCCGAGAGCGGCACCTGGCCCGTGCTCGAGGTCGAGGAGGGCAGGTAGATCGAATTCAGCGCGTCGGTGTAGTGCTGCAGAACCGGATCGGCTTCCAGAATCACGCGGTACTGGTTCGACTGCGTGAAGATCGTCGAGATGATGCGCTGGCCGTAGGCGTCGTAGAGCGCGTTATCCACCGTCGCGGGCGTGATGCCGTAGCGCGCGGCGCTCGCGCGGTCGATCTCGATGAACACCGAGCTGCCCTGGTCCTGCAGGTCGGTCGCCACATCCGCGAGTTCGGGCAGTTGCTTCAGGCGCTGCACGAGCTTCGGCACCCAGGTCGTGAAGTCCTGGATGTTCGGCGTGGTGAGCATGAACTGATACTGCGTGGGGCTCACCGTCGAGTCGATCGTGAGGTCCTGCACCGGCTGCATATAGAGCGTCGCGCCCGGCACGTGGGCCACGCTCGTTTGCAGGTCGCGGATGATCTCGCTCGCCGTTTCGCTGCGGTCGTCGCGCGGCTTCAGGTTGATGAGCATGCGACCGCTGTTGAGCGTGATATTGGTGCCGTCCACGCCGATGAACGAGGTGAGGCTCTCGACGTTCTCGTTCTTGAGAATCTCCGCGGCGAGCGCCTGCTGGCGCTCGGCCATCGACGCATACGACACCGATTGCGGCATCTGGGTGATGGCCTGGATCACGCCCGTGTCCTGCACGGGGAAGAAACCCTTGGGCACGATCACGTAGAGAATGCCGGTGAGCACGAGTGTGATGAGGAACACGATCATTGTGAGGCGCTGGCGTGCGAGCACCCATTCGAGCGCCACGCCGTAGCGGCCGATCACATAGTCGAAGAACGCGTGCACGCGCGCCTCGAAGCGGTGGCTTTCGGGCGGCGGCGTGTGGCGCAGCATTTTCGCGCACATCATCGGCACGAGCGTGAGCGAGACCACGGCCGAGATCACGATCGTCACCGCGAGCGTGATGGCGAATTCGTGGAACAGGCGGCCCACCACGTCGCCCATGAACAGCAGCGGAATCAGCACGGCGATCAGGGACACCGTCAGCGAGATGATGGTGAAGCCGATCTGCTTCGAACCCTTTAGCGCCGCTTCGAGCGGCGTGTCGCCCGCCTCCACGTAGCGCGCGATGTTCTCGATCATGACGATGGCGTCGTCCACCACGAAACCGGTCGCGATGGTGAGCGCCATCAACGACAGGTTGTCGAGCGAGAAGCCGCACAGGTACATGACCGCGAGCGTGCCGATCAGCGATAGCGGCACCGAAAGGCTCGGAATGATCGTGGCGTAGATGTTCGCGAGGAACAGGTACATCACGAGCACCACGAGCACCACCGACATCAGCAGCTCGAACTGCACGTCGCGCACCGAGGCGCGGATCGTGGTGGTGCGGTCGGTGACGATCTGCACGTCGAGCGAAGAGGGCAGCGACTCCTGCAACTGCGGCAACAGCGCCTTGATGCTGTCCACCACCTGGATCACGTTCGCGCCCGGCTGGCGCTGCACGTTCAGGATGATGGCGGGGGTGCCGTCGGCCCACGCGCCGAGCTTGGTGTTCTCCGCGCCCTGCACGATGTTCGCGACATCGGTGAGCATGACGGGGCGGCCGTTGCGGTAGGCGATTACCGCGTCCTTGTAGGCGTCGGCGTCGGTCAGCTGGTCGTTCGCGTTGATCGTGTAGGCGCGCGTGGGGCCGTCGAAGTTGCCCTTGGGCGTGTTGACGTTCAGGTTCGAAATGCTCGTGCGCAGGTCGTCGAGGTTCAGGCCGTAGGCCGCGAGCGCGCGCGGATTCGCCTGGATGCGCACGGCAGGGCGCTGGCCGCCCGAGAGGCTCACGAGGCCCACGCCCGCCACCTGCGAGATTTTCTGCGCGAGGCGGGTGTCGGCGAGATCCTGGATCTGCGTGAGCGGTAGCGTCTTCGAGGTGATCGCGAGCGTGAGGATCGGCGCGTCGGCGGGGTTGACCTTGGCGTAGATCGGCGGCGCGGGCAGGTCCGAGGGCAGCAGGTTGCCGGCCGCGTTGATGGCGGCCTGCACTTCCTGTTCGGCCACGTCGAGCGGCAGGTCGAGGCTGAACTGGAGCGTGATGACCGAGGAGCCCGCCGAACTCTGCGACGACATCTGGTTGAGCGACGGCATCTGCCCGAACTGACGTTCGAGCGGCGCCGTGACCGAGGACGTCATCACGTCCGGACTCGCCCCCGGGTAGAAGGTCTGCACCTGGATGGTCGGGTAATCGACTTCGGGCAGCGCGGAAAGCGGCAGAAAGCGCAGCGCGACGAGACCGACCAGCATGATCGCCGCCATGAGCAGCGCCGTGCCGACCGGCCGCAGGATAAAGGCGCGGGATGGATTCATGCTGGCTTACTGGGCTTGCGTCTGCGAGGCGTGGCGATGGCCATGACGCGCGCCCGAGGCCGCGCTGGCCCCTGATGCGCCTTGCGCGCCCGCGGCTCCCGACGCTCCCTTGGCGTGTTGCGGATGCTCGGCGGGAATCGTGATCTTCGCGCCTTCGCGCAGACGGTCGGAGCCGTCGGTCACGACGCGCTCGCCCACGGTGAGGCCCGAGGCGATGCTGGTGCGTTCGGCATCGACGGGGCCGACCTTCACGAGCCGCACCGTCACCGTGTTATCGGGCTTCGCGACATAGACGTACTGCCCCTGTGAGCCGTTGAGCACGGCCGAAGTGGGCACGATCACGGCGTCGTGGATCGTATCGACGAGCAGGCGCGCGTTCACGAACTGGTTCGGAAAGAGCCCCTGCTCATGGTTCGTGAAGCTCGCGCGCAGCTTGACGGTGCCCGTGGTGGTGTCGATCTGGTTGTCGATGGTCTGGAGCGAGCCGGCTTCGAGCAGCGTCGTGTTGCTGCGGTCGTAGGCCGTGACCGACATTTTCGTGCCCGCGCGCAGCTGCTTCATGATGGGGGGCAGGTTGTCCTCCGAAGTCGTGAAGATCACGCTGATCGGCTCGAGCTGCGTGAGCACGACGATGCCGTTGGTGTCGCTGGGCGTCACGTAGTTGCCCGGATCGACCTGGCGCAGGCCCACGCGGCCCGAGACGGGCGCCGTGATGCGCGCATAGGTCAGGTCGAGCTTGTAGGTATCGACGCTGGCCTGATCGGACTTGACGGTGCCCTCATATTGCTTGACGAGCGAGGCCTGGGTGTCGACCTGCTGGCTCGCGATCGAGTCTTGCGAGAGCAGCGTCTGGTAGCGCTTGAGGTCGAGGCGCGCCGTGGCGAGCAGCGCCTGGTCGCGCGCGAGCTGGCCTTCGGCGTTGGCGAGCGAGATCTGGTAGGGGCGCGGGTCGATCTGGGCGAGCACGTCGCCCTTTTTCACCATCTGGCCTTCCTGGAAGTACACGTCCTGAAGCGTGCCGGATAGTTGCGTGCGCACCGTGATGTCGGCAAGCGGCGTGACCGTGCCGAGCGCGGTGATGACGATGGGCATGTCGCCGGCCTTCGCCGTCGCCACGCTCACGGGCTGCGGCATGTTGGGCATGGCGCCTGGACCGCCGCGCCGCGCGTGCGCGCCGGCCGCCGGTGCGGCGTTGCCGCCCGAGAGCGCCTTGTTCCACGGCTGCCAGCGCGCGAGCACGATGCCGGCGATCACGATGACCACACCCAGTGCGATGAACTTGCCCTTGCCGCGCCTCGCGGCGACCGGAGCGGGGGACTGCGGCGTCGTGTCTTTACGGGGGGAATCCGGGCGCTTTTCTTGTTGATCCATCGGTCAGGTCGGTAACAGGTTCTCGAAGCGGGGTTCTCGAAGGCTCTTGGCGGAGCGCACTACAGGGGGCCGGCCGCGAAGCGCTCGCACAAGCGCGCCGCAGCGCATGGCGCCGGCGCAGCGGCGCGCGCCGATGCCACCCAGGCCGTGCGCTAGCAAGATGTCAGGACGCGCCGCGCTGCGGCCCGGGTGCCGCGCCATGCGCTCACGGGCATGGATGGCGTCGCTGGCGGCTGGCTGGCGTAACGGGCGAAGGGCGGCGGCGCGGCTGGCCCTTGCCGCCAAAAAGCATGATGCTACGTTGCCCCCTTCGTTACAGTCCAGTGCCGTTTCTTTCGAGACGTTACGAGCGTTACACCCTTCGAGTGCTTTTTGTAAGGCGCAGCCGCTCGTGTTGTCAGGTCGCGTGGGGCAGGCGCAGGGCGCCGCCGATTTCGTCGACGACGTGCGCAACGCATTCGCGCATCAGCGGCACGACGTGGCTGACGAGCCACTCGCGCGGGCACTGCTGCGCGGCGCCGCCGCAGTTGATGGCGTAGATCTCGCCGTTGGGACCCGCGAACGCCGTGGCGATGGCGTTGAGCCCTTCGTACCATTCGCCGATCGCGAGCCCGTAGCCGTGGGCGGCGGTCTCGGCGAGCGCGGCGTCGAGACGGCTGCCGAAGACGCCCCAGTCGTTGCCGGTCGAAGTCTGCAGCGCGGCGGTGAGTTCCGCGCGCGCGTGCGGGTCGAGCGCGGCGAGGTAGGCGCGTCCGACGGCGGTGCGGCCCATGTCGATGCGCGAGCCGACCTCGAGGCGCGTGACGAGCACGGCGGTGCGCGGGCGGATCGCGTCGATCACGACCATGTCCAGACGGTCGCGCACGGTCAGGTGCACCGAGAGCGCGGTGCGCTCGGCCAGCCGCGTGAGAAACGGCCGCGCCCGGCTGCGGATGTCGGCGTTGCGCAGGAAGCCGTTGGACAGCTCGAGCACCGACGAAGTGAGCACGAAGCGTTCGCTGTCGGGCAGCCGGGCGAGAAAGCCCGTGCTCACGAGCGTGCCCGTGAGGCGCGAAAGCGTGGGCTTGGGAATGCCCGTCAGTTCGGTCAGTTCGCGGTTGCTGAGCGGCGCGTCGGCGGCCGCGACGCAGCGCAGGACGGCAAGGCCGCGCGCGAGCGCCGTCACTTCGTCGGCGCCGCCGTCTTTATCTCGCGGAGCGTCTTCAGGAAGGCGCGAATCGGGTGCGGAAGTCATTGGCGGGACAATTTTCCGAAACAGGATTTCAGTTTTGAGATTTCGCGCGAGGCGTTACAAAGTCAGCGCGGGCGTGCCGCGCGATACAGCCGTTTGCGTTCGATCAAGGCGGCGCTCCCTAAATTAGGGCGCTAATTCTCAGACGATTGTAATGGATGCCAGAAGCTCGACGATTGGCGCATTTTGGCGAGATTTTGCTTGACTTAGTCAGCATGTAGGTAAAAAATGGAATGCGATTTCGGCAATCCGCCTCGACCCCGCAAAATTGCGGGGTTTTAATGTGCCATGCGGTATGCAATTCGCATAATTGCGCATCTTTTTCCGACGGCACGGCGCATCCGAATACCGGCTCTCAGGTTCTAGCACGGCCCTCGGAATGGCTAGAACTTTTCAAGGCGCCACGTGCAAACGTGGCGCTTTTTTTTCCGCCGGCTCCAAATCCACGAACGTGCGCCAGGCGGCCGGTCAGGCGACCTCGCCGCTATAGCGCTCCCGCAACTCACGCTTGAGCACCTTGCCGATCGGGCTGCGCGGTAGCGCGTCGACGATCACCACGTCGGCAAGCCGCTGCATCTTCCCCAATTGCCCGTTGGCCCAAGCGGCGAGCGTGACGGCGGTCAATGCCGAACCGCGCCGGAGCGTGACGAACGCCACCGGCGTTTCGCCCCAGCGCGCCGATGGAACGCCAACCACCGCGGATTCGGCGACTTCGGGGTGTCGGGTGAGCACCTGTTCCAGATCACTTGGATAGAGGTTGAAGCCGCCCGAGATGATCATGTCCTTCTTGCGGTCCATCAGCACGAGGAAGCCGTCTTCGTCGAAGCGGCCGACATCCCCGGTTCGAATGAAGCGCCGCCCATCGCCGTCGTACCACTCGGCTTGCGCCGTCTTGTCCGGTTGCCGGTAGTAGCCGGTCATCATGGCAGGCGAGCGCCCGACGATTTCACCGGCTTCCCCGGCGGCGACCTCGCGTCCGTCGGCATCGATCAGGCGCATTTCATGGCCGTTCAGCGGGCGGCCAACGGTGTGCAGCTTGTCGGGAAACTCGTCCGCGCAAAGCTCGCATGACGCGCCGCCTTCGGTCATGCCATAGAACTCGGTGAGTTTGCCCGGCCACCTGCGCAGGGCGTCCGCCTTGAGGGCCGCCGCGAACGGCGCGCTCGTGCAGAACTTCGAGTGGAAGCTGGACAGGTCGTAGCGATCGAAGTCCGGATGGCCGAGGATGCGTTGGTATTGCACCGGAACCAGCATGGTGTGCGTGACGTGCTTGCGCTCGGCAAGCTCGAGATATTGCTTCGCATCGAACTTCGGCATGAGGACGACCGTTCCGCCGAGCGCGAGCGTCGGGAAGAAGCTCACCAGCGTGGTGTTCGAATAGAGGGGCGTCGCAATCAAGGTGACGGCGTGCGGCCCGTATCCGCGCTCGAGACTTCGCAGCGTATAGGCGTAACGCATCGCGTGCGACTGGACGATCCCTTTGGGCGCGCCCGTCGTGCCGGACGAGTAAATGATGTTGAACGCCCACTCCGGCCGAATTTCCACGTGCGAGGGCGCGGCGCCCAGGGGCGCGAGCCAGGCATCGAATTGCCCGGCTGCACCGATGTCGACGACGCGCAGGGTAGGCGGCAGCGTGACGCCCGCAAGCAACTGGCAAACCGCCGCATCGGCGAAGAGGATTTGCGCCCGCGAGTTCTCCAGCATGGCGACGAGGCTGTCCGCATGCGTGGAGGGCGACAGCGGGGCGACCGCGAGTCCTGCCCGGAGCGCGCCGAAGAAAACGGCGGCATAGGGGATGGAACTCGACGCACAAATGGCCACGACGTCTTCGGGTGCCAGCCCGTCACGCTGCAGCGCGGCCGCACAGCGGTCGATCAGCGCATCGAGCGCGGCGAACGTGACGGTCTCGTCTTCGCAGACAATGGCCGCGCGCGCGCCGTGTTCCGCCGTGCGTTGGCGAATCATGGCGGTCAAGTCGACGAACGGGGAGTCGGGGGACGGGGACTGCACGGACATGGCCTCATACCTCACTGGAAAGATGTTTTCGCGGGCGTGATGCAGTTCTCTTGCGCAATGGTCTCCCTTTTGATGGGCGCGCGGGCACGCTTCACGGTTTGTGAACGTGCGTTCGATTCTCGGGCTGGTCATTGCGCCAGGCAACGACAATTTTGTTGGACAGACCGTCAAGGCGACTTTGACAGCTCGCCCCCAAGGACGCGGCGTCATGTGAACCGACCTACGTTCCCTTTCTGCCATACCATCGCTCATCACCCGTTCGATGGAGTCGCACATGCTCTCCGAAGAGGAACTGGCGTTGCTCGACGCCATCCGCGAAACCGGCAGCCTGTCGCGCGCGGCGGCACGGCTGAACAAGGCGCCTTCCACGATCTCCCATGCGGCGCGCCAACTCGAGGCGCGCTTCGACGCGCTGCTCTTCGACCGTCGGCGCTACCGGCTGCAGCTCACTCCAGCCGGGCATCTGCTCGCCGAGGAGGCGAGCCGCCTGATGCAGGACGTCGCGCGCATGACGCAGCGCGTGCGCCAGGTCGCGAACGGCTGGGAAGACCGCTTGTGGATCGTCACCGACGAGATTCTCGAATTCGAACTGCTCATGCCGGTGGTCCGCGACTTCGACGCGCTGCAGTCGGGCGTCAAGCTGCGTTTCACGCACGAGGTGCTTTCCGGCACCTGGGAGGCGCTGCGCGACGGCCGCGCCGATCTCATCGTCGGTGCGACCAACGAACCGCCCGCCATCGACGGCCTGCACTGGTTCGAACTCGGCGTGATGGAGTGGGTGTTCGCGGTGGCGCCGCGCCATCGGCTCGCGCGCGAGAAGGCGCCGCTCACGCGCGAGCGCATGCTGGCCGAGCGCGGCGTGGCGGTCGGCGATTCGGCACGCCTCACGCCGGGCCGCGGCTACGGGCTGCTCGGGGGGCAGGAGGTGCTGGCGGTGCCGTCGATGCGCGCGAAGATCCTCGCGCAGCGCGAGGGCCTGGGTGTCGGCTGGGTGCCGCGGCGGCGCGCGGCGAAGCTCATCGAGCGCGGCGAACTGGTCGAGAAGGTCACGGCGAACCCGCGCGAGCCGAACATGCTTTACGTGGCGTGGCGCGGTGAACACGTGGGACGCGCACTGCAATGGTGGATCGACCGGCTGCGCGAGCCGCGTCTTGCCAGGCGCCTCGTGGACGGAATCGAGGTCACGGGCTGAAGCCGGCTGCCCGTGCAAAACGTTCGACAGCTTCGAACGTCTGCGCCAAAACCTTCGTACGGCAGAAAGCGCGCCGCCCGGCAATATGGCATCACAGTCTCAGATCGAGACTATCCCCTTCAAGGAGAACGTCATGAACCGCTTTGCAAACAAAACTGTCCTCGTCACCGGCGGAACCAGCGGTATCGGCCTCGCTGCCGCACAGGCCTATGCCGCCGAAGGCGCGCACGTCATCGTCACGGGCCGCGACGAAGCCGGCCTCGAAGCCGCGCGGCGCGCGCTCGGCCCGAACGCGCACGCATGGCGCAACGACGCGGCCTCGATCACCGGCGCGCGCGAGCTGGCCGCCGCCGTGCGCGACGCCGGCCTGCGCCTCGACGCGGTGTTCATCAATGCGGGTGTGGCGAAGCTCGCGCCGTTCGAGCAAGTGGACGAAGCGCTCTGGGACGTCACCTTCGACACCAACGTGAAGGGCGCGTACTTCCAGATTCAATCGCTCCTGCCGGTGCTGGGCGACGGTGCGGCCATCGTGCTCAACGGCTCGATCAACGCGCATATCGGCATGCCCACGTCGTCGGTGTATGCGGCGAGCAAGGCCGCGCTGATCTCGTTCGCGAAGACACTTTCGGCCGAACTGCTGCCGCGCGGCATTCGCGTGAACGTGGTGAGCCCCGGGCCCGTGAAGACGCCGCTCTACAACAAGTTCGGCATGGATGCCGCCGCGCTCGCGGCGGCCGAGGAATCGATTCGTGGGCTGGTGCCGCTCAAGCGCTTTGCGACGGCGGAAGAGATCGCGTCGACCGTGCTGCATCTGAGCGCGGCGGAATCGGCCTTCATGATCGGCACCGAAGTGATCGTCGCCGGCGGCATGGGCCAGCTTTGATGATCCGTTAGTGATGCGTACGGAATGCGGGCGGCAGGGCGCCGCCCGCGTGAGCGTACTGCGCGTCGGTCAGGAAACCGTTTCGCGTTCCGGCGTGGCCGTGATCTTGTGGATCGACAGGTCGGTGCCGTTGAATTCCTGTTCGCGATCGATGCGCAGCCCAACGAATTTGCGCAGCAGGCCGTACACCACGAGCCCGCCAAGGAAGGCGATCGCGATGCCCGCAATCGTGCCGACGATCTGCGCGGCGAGCGAGACGCCGCCCAGGCCGCCGAGCCAGCGCTGGCCGAAAATGCCCGCGGCGATGCCGCCCCATGCGCCGCACAGGCCGTGCAGCGGCCACACGCCGAGCACGTCGTCGATGCGCCAGCGGTTCTGCACGCAGGTGAACATATAGACGAACAGCGCGCCGGCAACCGCCCCCGTCACGAGCGCGCCGAGCGGATGCATGATGTCCGAGCCCGCGCACACGGCCACGAGCCCCGCGAGCGGCCCGTTGTACGTGAAGCCCGGATCGTTGCGGCCCGCGAACCACGCGGCGAGCGTGCCGCCCACCATCGCCATGAGCGAGTTGACGGCAACAAGACCGCTGATCTTGTCGATGGTCTGCGCGCTCATGACGTTGAAGCCGAACCAGCCCACCGCGAGCACCCATGCGCCCAGCGCGAGGAACGGGATGTTCGAAGGCGGGTGCGCGGCGATGCGGCCGTCGCGCGTATAGCGGCCGTGGCGCGGCCCGAGCAGCAGCACGGCCGGCAGGGCGATCCAGCCGCCGAACGCGTGGACGACTACCGAGCCCGCGAAGTCATGGAACGGCACGCCGAACACGTGCGTCATCGCATCCTCGAAACCGAGGCGGTTGTTCCACACCATCCCCTCGAAGAACGGGTAGATGAAGCCGACGATCACGAAGGTCGCGAACAGCTGCGGATTGAACTTCGAGCGCTCGGCGATGCCGCCCGACACGATGGCCGGAATGGCCGCCGCGAAGGTGAGCAGGAAGAAGAAGCGCACGAGCGCGTAGCCGTTGTGCTCGGCGAGCACGTCGGCGTGCGAGAAGAACTGCACGCCGTAGGCGAGCGTATAGCCGATGAAGAAGTAGGCGATCGTCGAAATCGAAAAATCGACGAGGATCTTCACGAGCGCATTGACCTGGTTCTTCTTGCGCACGGTGCCGAGTTCGAGAAACGCGAACCCCGCGTGCATGGCGAGCACCATGGCGGCGCCCAGCAGCAGGAATAGCGTGTCGGTGCCGGTTTTTAGATTGTCCATCTGGCGTACCCAGTTTGCCCAAAATGGCGCATAGTGAGCAAGATATGGGCCAGCTTCAGCGCCAAACTGGTGAATTCGCAGCCAAAGCAGGCGTCAAGCCGGTGCGGCCGTGCACCGATGCGGAAAAATGGCAGGCGCCGTATCGCCGGTGCCGGTGCTGATTTCCGGGGCGTATGCACCATGTTCCGGCACAATCCCGGGGCTTCCGCGCAAAGGTGGGGAACTCGCGCGCCAAGTTAGGGCGCTTAATTCGATTTTCCTTTCCGCATCAATGGATTGTCGGCGAATCGAAATCCTCTCGCGTTTTCGCGAGGATAAATTTCGGGCGCACATAGGGCGCAAACGCCGACATAATGGCCGGATTGCCACTTCACGCACGTCCGGTCGCCCGGTACCCGCCACGCAATGCGCCTCACGACCAAAGGGCTTCTGCTGATCGCGATTCCCGCCGTGTTCGAACTGAGCTTGCTGTCGGCCATCGTGAAGGCCGAGACCGACGCCGCCGCCGCGGAGCGCTGGGGCCAGCACAGCCAGGCGGTGCTGGCGCAGGCTTCGCGCGTGCTCGAACCGGTGCTGGTCGAGTCGGTCAAGCTGCGCGGTGCGGTGGCGGCCAACGACACGAGCTATGCCACGCCGGTCTCGATGTGGATGGACGTGGACCGCCGCATCGACCGGCTCGTCGATCTCGTGGCCGATAATCCCACACAGGTCGAGCGCGCCGTGCAGATTCGCCACGCCGTGCAGAACTATCGCCAATGGTCGGACCGCGTGCAGGACCTCTTGCGTTCTGGCCGGCGCGTCGACCTGGCCGAGCGCTTTCGCGCGCTCATGGCCGCCGACGTGCTCGACCGCGTGCGCACGCAGATCGTCTCGTTCCAGACCGAGGAGCGCCGCCTCGACGTATTACGGGTGTCCGCCGCCGAAGCGGCGCGCGCCCAGCAGCAGACGCTCGTGATGACGGCCGTGCTTGGTTCGATCGTGCTGGTTGCGCTTGCCGTCTGGGTCTTTACGCGCGGGGTGCGCGGGCGGCTCGATGCCCTTTCCGACAACGCGAACCGGCTGGCCGCGAACGAACCGCTTGCGCCGCTCACGGCGGGCAACGACGAAATCGCCGAACTCGACCTCACGCTGCACCAGATCAGCCAGCGGCTGATCGAAGCCGAGCGGCTGCGGCTCGGTTTTCAGGCCGACCTTGCACGGCGCGCAGACCAGCTCGCACGCATCAACGAAAACCTTCGCCAGCAGACTCAGGAAAACGAGATGTTCATCCACGGCGTGTCGCACGATCTGCGCGCGCCGCTCGTGAACCTGCAGGGCTTTTCGCGCGAGCTCAATCACGCGTGCAACGACCTGCGCGAGCGTATCGCGCATTCTTCGCTCTCGCCGCAGGTGCGCGCGCGCATCGAGCGCACCATCAACGAGGATATCGGCGAGGCGCTGCGCTATCTGCAAACGGCGGTGCTGCGCGCATCGCACATCATCGACGCGCTGCTGCGGCTCGCGCGCGCGGGGCGCGTGGAGTATCGGCGACAGCGTATCAGTGTGCAGGAACTGGTGCAGCGCGTGGTCGACGCGATGCACGCGTCGATCCGCGCACGCGGCGCGCAGGTGAGCGTGCAAACGCTGCCCGACGTATGGGGCGACCCTACTGCGCTCGAACAGGTGTTTGCAAACCTGATCGGCAACGCGCTCAGCTATCTCGATCCGGCGCGCGACGGGCGCGTCGAGATCGGCACGGCTCATGCACCGCCGGGCGTGGAGTCGCTGCAGATTTTCTATGTGCGCGACAACGGGCTCGGTATTCCCGAGGTCGGCCTGCCGCGGCTCTTTCAGGCGTTTCAGCGCATGCACGGCAACGTGGCGCCAGGCGAGGGCATCGGGCTCGCGCTCGTGCGCCGCGTGGTCGAGCGGCACGGCGGGCGCGTGTGGGTGGAGTCGACGGAAGGCGAGGGGACGACGTTCTATCTGTCGCTGCCCGATGCGCTTGCGGTCGCGCCGCCGTTGCCCGGCGACGCGGAGCAGATCATCAGCGCGCTCGAACGCGCGGACCGCTCGGAGGCTTCGCCCAGTAGCCTTGCGGAATAAGGTGCGGGCGATGGCGCGGGTGGCGCGAATGCGAAGGCAAGCGAGCGAAGCGAATCGCGGGAGGCACCTGCAACGGCGTTGCGACCACCGGCAGGCGCTTAGACGTCCAGACAAGCGCGCTCTATCGGAGCTGCCCGAATTGGCGGCTGGCGCGCGCGTGGATCAGCGCTCGCTCACGGCTCGATGCGCGTGCCGAGGAGCACGAGGAACTGGCGGAGCCATTCGGGATGGGCGGGCCACGCCGGCGCGGTGACGAAGGGCGCGTCGGTCACGGCGCTGTCGATGGCGATGTCGGCATATTCGCCGCCGGCGAGCCGCACCTCGGGCGCGCAGGCCGGATAGGCCGAAATGCGCTTGCCGCGGATCACCTCGGCCGCGGCGAGCAGCTGGGCCGCATGGCAGATCGCCGCGATGGGCTTGTTCGCCTGGGCGAAGTGACGCACCATCTCGATGACCTTCGGGTCGAGGCGCAGATATTCGGGCGCGCGTCCCCCTGCGATGGCGAGCGCGTCGTAGCTGGCGGCGTCGATTTCGTCGAAAGTCGCGTTGAGCGCGAACTGGTGCCCCGGCTTTTCGGTGTAGGTCTGGTCGCCCTCGAAATCGTGGATGGCGGTCTTCACGCGCTCGCCAGCCTTCTTGCCGGGGCATACCGCATCGACGCGGTGGCCGACTGCCTGCAGCGCCTGGAACGGCACCATCGTTTCATAGTCTTCGGCAAAATCGCCGGTGAGGAACAGGATCTTCTTGACGGCCATCGTTTGTCTCCGGAGGTGGACGGTGGAACAGATCGTGCGCGTGGGCAGTCTACTCCATCATGTTTGACGATTTCGCAAAGCACGGCGTCGCGGGCGCCGCACTGCACACCATCGACTGGCGGCGCTACGTGCCGGGCCGCGATGCGAGCGCGCTGGCCGCGTTGTTCCGCGCGTCCGTGACCACGCTCGCTGCCTCGTTCTACGACGCGGCGCAGCGCAGCGCGTGGGCTGCGGCCGCTGACGATCTCGCGGACTTCGACGCGCGTCTTTCTCGCGGGGTCACGCTCGTGGCGTACTGTGACGGCGCGGCAGCGGCGTTCGGGCAGCTCTTTCCGCTCGATCACGTCGAGATGCTTTACGTCGCGCCGGTGTGGTCGCGCCGCGGCCTCGCGACGCTGTCGCTGGCGCGGCTCGAAGCGCTCGCGCGCGAGGCCCGCTCGACGGTATTGAGTGCCGACGCGAGCGCGGTGTCGCGGCCGATTTTCGAGCGCGCGGGCTTTTCGCTCATTTCGTCGGAGTCGGTGTTGCGCGACGGCGTATCATTGCCGCGTTTTCATCTATGCAAGCCGCTTCATGCGGCGAATTTTTCAGGATGACCATGTATTCGAAGGTTTCGACGCAAAGGCTGACGCTGGTCTCCCTGCTTGTGTGTGCCGCGCTCGCCGGCTGTAACAAGCACGATGCTTCCGCACCCGATCTGAGCAAGCAGTCCGCCGACGCCGTGAAGCAGGCCACGCAGGACGCCGCCAACCAGGCCGCGCAGCAGGCTGCGCAAACGCTCGACAAGGCCGCGAGCTTCGTGAACCAGCAACTCGGTGCAGCGCAGCAGAAGCTCGATTCGGCGGCCTCGCAAGGTCAACAGGCGAGCGCGTCCACGGCCGAGCTGGCTTCGGCGGCGCAGGGCCAGTTGCGCGGCGCGGCAAGCACGGCGCAGGCCTTGCTCGGGCAGGCCGCCGCGGCCACCGGGACCGGTTTGACGAGTGCGGGGCATTCGTTGCAGCGCTGGGCGAGCAACGCGGCCGCGTCGGCACCGGCATCGGATGCCTCGAAGTAAGGCCGCAGCCGTGCGGGCCGCGGCTGACGGGTTGACGCTACGAATTAATGTAATTATGATGGTTACACTTTTTGGCGCGCGTGGTTCGAACCATTCGTGCGCCGCACAGCAGTGGCAGGTTTGCCGTGAATACGAGTAGCCGTTTCGCTTTTGCCGTTCACGTGCTCGCGCTGCTGGCGCAGCAGGAGGGCGTGCCGCTGTCGTCGGAGATCATCGCGGGCAGCGTGAACACGAATCCCGCGCTGATCCGCCGGCTCCTGTCGATGCTTGCCAGCGCGGGCCTCACGTCGTCGCAACTGGGCGCGGGCGGTGGCGCGCTGCTCGCACGCGAGCCGCAGGCGATCACGCTGCTCGACGTCTACCATGCAGTCGACGACGCGCAGTTGTTCGCCATGCACCGCGAGGAGCCGAATCCGGCCTGCCTCGTCGGGCGTCACATCCAGCAGACGCTGCGCGGCGTGATCGACGACGCACAGCGCGCCATGGAGGCGTCGCTCGCCACGCGCACGCTCGCGGACGTCGTCGACGACATGACGCGCAGCGAGCGCAAGCTCGAACGCGCGCGGGCGCGGCGGGCCTGAGCGGGCTGCGCGCAAGCAGAATCATCAGCGGGGCATTGCCCCGTTTTTTCACCCCCGAAATGTAACTTCGTTAGTTACATAATTACGGAAAACAGGAGTCAGTTCATGAGCAAGACGCTGAAAATCGCCCTCTTTGGCGCAACCGGCATGGTCGGTTCTCGCATCGCCGCCGAAGCGGCGCGCCGCGGCCACCAGGTGAGCGCGCTGGTGCGCCAGCCCGAGCGCGTGGCGACCGCACCGAACGTCCACGCGGCGAAGGCCGATCTGCTCGACGCGGCGAGCGTCGCAGCCGCGGTGCGCGGTCACGATGTGGTGGCGAGCGCCTATGCGCCGCCCAAGGATCAGCTTGGCGACCTGCTGGTCGCGAGCCGCGCGCTCGTGGAAGGCGTGCGCGCCGCGGGGCTCGAGCGTCTCGTCGTGGTGGGCGGCGCCGGTTCGCTGGAAGTGGCGCCCGGCAAGCAACTCGTCGATACCGAAGGCTTCCCCGACGCCTACAGGGCGATCGCGCTCGCCCATCGCGAGGCGTTCGACTACTACCGTACCGTCACCGACATCGACTGGACCTTCTTCGCGCCGGCCGCGATCATCGCGCCCGGCGAGCGCACGGGCACATTCCGCACGGGCGCCAATACGCTGATCGCCGATGCGAAGGGCGAGAGCCGCATTTCTGCCGAGGACTACGCAATCGCCTTCGTCGACGAACTCGAGCAGGGCCGCTTCATTCGTCAGATCACAACGGTGGCCTACTGAGGCGCGACGCGGCGCGTCCTGCGCGCTGACAAACTGTTACGCACGCGCGCGGCGCGGCGAGGTGGAGTGCGGCTAAACTGGAACGTCCTGTTTATGCCCCTCCGCCATGAATACCAGCATCGGACGCGATGGCGCGGGCGCCGGGCCGTCGCGCATGCGCATCGACCCGGCGGATCGTGCACTTCTTTCACGCGCCGCGCCGGCGCGCCCGAGTCTACGCGCGTTCCTGCGCGCACTCATGCTCCTCGCATGCCTCGCGGCGTGCCTCGCCGCGCCGCTGCGGGCCGCCGCCCAAGCCGCGCCGGCGCCCGTGCTGCCGGTGCTCAAGAGCATCATCACCGGGGCGCCGGCGGCTGCCTCGGGGGCTTCGGCGGCCGAGGCGGCCTCTGCGCCGTCACCGGCGAGCCAGGCCGAGTTCACGCGCTCGCTCGATAGCGTCATCAATACGCTCGACAACGAGCGCCAGCGCACCGCGCTCCTGAATCAGCTCAAGAAGCTGCGCAGCGCGTCGCAAAACGTGGCGCCCGCGCCCGCTTCGGGCGCGGCGGCGAACTCGGCGGGGCTGCTGGGCGCAATCGCATCCGGGCTCGCCTCGGTCGAGGCGGACGCCCGCCGCGGCCGCAGTCCGTTTCACTACTGGGCGGGGCGCTTCAGGGCAGCCGGCGTCGAGCTTTACGACATCGCCTCGGGCGGAGAAGGCGAAAGCCTCGGCCGCATCGTGTTCGATCTGTTCGCCATGCTGGCCGGCTGGGGCGCATGCGCCGCGGTGCTGCGCTGGATCGAGCGGCGGCTGCTCAGGCGTTTCGATGTCGAGACCGGCCTGCGGCCCGATCCCCGCACCATCGATCTGCTGATTTTCGTCGTGCATCGCGCGGCGCCGTGGATCGTGGCGTTCCTCGGCGCGCTCGTGGTCGAGCGTTCGCTGCCCGACGCGCTCGGGCGCACGCTCGCCCTCGTGATCGCCTACGCGATCGTCGCGGGCGCGGTGTTCTCGTCCATCTGCCTGATCATGTTTTCGCTGTTCGGTTCGGGGCACCGGCGCGCGGCCGTGCGCCTGCTGATCGCGCGCTCGCGCCGGCTGCTCTTTGCGATCGGCGTGCTGGCCGCGCTCGGCGACGCCGCGACCAATTTCGAAGTCGCGCGCCAGCTGGGCGCGAACACGGCGGCACTGGTGAGCACCGCCGCGAACATGGCGGCCGCAGTGCTGACGGTGGTGTTCGCCTTTGGTTTCCGGCGCCCGGTCGCGCATCTCATCCGCAACCGCAGCTATTCGCTGCGCCACGGCCACAAGGCGCTCACCGAAGTCCTCGACGTGCTCGCCTCGCTCTGGCAACTGCCGATGCTGCTGCTCGCCGGCGCTTCGATCGTCGCCACGTTCGGCGGGATCGGCAGCCGCGACGACGTGCTGCAGATTTCCGTGGTCTCCGCGCTCCTGCTCGTGCTCGCGTTCTTCCTCTCGGCGGTCGTGCTGCGCATCACGCGCCCGAACCCCGCGCGCGTGCGGCGGCGCTCGCCGTATCTGCGGCGCCTGCTGCGCTTTGCCGGCACGCTGCTCGTGGTGTTCATCTGGTTCGCGTACTTCGAATCGTGCGCACGCCTGTGGGACATTTCGCTCGCCGCGATCATCGAGGCGAGCGTGGCCGCGCGCGGCATCGCGCACGCCATTTTCGCGATCGTGTCGACGGTGTTCCTCGCGTGGCTCGTGTGGATCACGGTCGATACTGCGATCCTCGAAGCGCTCAATCCGAGCGGTCCGCGCACCAAGGGCCGCGCGCCCAGCACGCGCGCACGCACCATGCTGCCGCTCGTGCGCAACGCGGTGCTCGTGACGATCCTCACCATCACCGGCATCGCCACCGCGGCGAATCTCGGCATCAACGTCACGCCGCTGCTCGCCGGCGCGGGCGTGATCGGTCTCGCCATCGGCTTTGGCGCGCAGTCGCTCGTGGCCGATCTCATCACCGGTCTGTTCATCATCATCGAAGAGACGATTTCGGTGGGCGACTGGATCGACATCGACAACGGGCATGCGGGCACGGTCGAGCATCTATCGATCCGCACCGTGCGGCTGCGCGACGGGCAGGGCGCGATCCACGCGATTCCGTTCTCGCAGATCAAGATCGTGAAGAACCTTTCGCGCGATTTCGCGTTCGCCGTGTTCGAAGTGCGCGTGCCGTTCTCGGTCGATCTCGATACGGTCACGCGCATGATTCGCGAGACCGGCGCGGAACTCGTGGCCGACTTCCGCTATCGCCGCGAGATACTCGGGCCCGTGGAAGTGTGGGGGCTCGACCGGTTCGACCCGAACTGGATGGTCGTGAAAGGGCAGATCAAGACGCGGCCGCTGCAGCAGTGGAGTGTGGCGCGCGCGTTCAATGCGCGCCTGAAGCGCCACATGGACGAAGCCGGCATCGAGATGCCGGTGCCGCAGATGCAGGTGCACATGTCCTCGCGCGGCGGCGATGTCGAGGAGCCGCATGGTCATCCGCATCCGCATGGTGTGCACGTGGGCGGCGGCGTGGCACGCGATGCCTCGCACGAGCCGCGGCCCGCGCCGCCGCCGACGGCGGGCCCTGAGGGCGCACCGCCCCAGATTCCCACGGCGGGCAGCCGCGGCTGAAGGTCTGCACCGCTCAGGTCAAATTCAAATCACCTGCGACGCCTTCGATGGATAGGGGCCAGTCGCGTTAAGACACGAGCGCCGTCTTGCGCACGAGCGGCAGCACGTCGTTGACCTGCGTTGAGATGTGCTCGGCGGCGACGCCGTAGACATGCAGCGAGACGGCCTGCGCGTCGCTGCCGTTCGACAGCCGGTGAATGCTGGTGCGCCCGCGTCCGCCGAACGACACCGCGCCGCTCGCGCGCCGATGCGAGCGCATCACGTCGGCGCCCTGGCGTGAGTCGTCCCACGCGTAGAGCGTTTCGGTCAGCGTGCCGTCGAGCACGGCGTAACCGCACCAGGTGTGATGCGCATGGATCGGGCTCGCGTGGCCCGGCTGCCAGACGAGCGCCGCGACCGTGTAGCGGCCGCGGCTGTCGGCCGCGATGACATGACGCCGATACGTCTGCGCGCTGCCTTCGCGCTGCGCGTGCGTGACGAGCGCCGGGTCGGCGAGCGCGCGCGTGAGCGCCGCGCGCAGGCCGCGCGCGAAGCGGGCGCAGCGCGACGGGTCGCCGGGCGTCGCGCAGGCATCGAAAGCGGCGTCGAGCGCGGCGATGAAGCCGGCGACGGCGGCAGCGTGCTGCTCCGCGGTATGGAAGGCGTTCAGCAGGGCGAGTTCGGCAGGGGCGTTCATGGCGTGTTCTTCTTCTTCCGGTTTCTACAAGAAGATTTATAGCCGTTCGCGCCTGGAAAGAGTTTTCTTATTCTTTTCCCGTTTGCCCATCGTGTAGAATAAATTTCTACGCTTCGGGGAGTGCGGAAATGGATCTCATCGACAGAAAGCTGGTTGAGTTGCTGCAGCAGGACGCGACCATGCCGGTCGCGGAGTTGGCGCAGCGCGTCAATCTTTCGCAAACGCCGTGCTGGAAGCGCGTGCAGCGCCTGAAGGAAACGGGCGTGATCCGCGCGCAGGTCGCGCTGTGCGACCCGCGCAAGCTCGGCGTGGGGACGACGGTGTTCGTCGCCGTGCGCACGAACCAGCACACCGAGGCATGGGCGCAGACCTTCACGCGCGCCGTGCAGGAGATTCCCGAAATCGTCGAGGCGTATCGCATGAGCGGCGAGACCGACTATCTGCTGCGTATCGTGGTCTCCGATATCGACGACTTCGACCGCGTCTACAAGCAGCTCATCCGCGCCGTTCCGCTGTTCGACGTCAGTTCGAGCTTCGCGATGGAGCAGCTCAAATATTCGACGGCGCTGCCGGTGCGCAGCGGCACCTAGCGGCATCTGGCGGGACCCCGCGGCTCGCGCCGCAAGCCGTCTGCAAGGCATGGCGGCGTAGAATGCCCGTTCCTGTCATCCAACTCGAGGCTGGGCACGACCGATGAACGAACCGCGCAGGAAGAACCCCACTGTCGGCGTTGCCGTGCTCATCGTCGTGGTGGTGCTGTTCGTGATCGGCACCGTGCTGTTCAACGCACTGAAAAGCAAGCGCGAGTACGACGAGACCGTGGGCGCCAGCGCGGCGCACGCATCCGCGAGCACGGCCGCGTCGCAAGCCAGCGGCTCGACGCAGTGACGCGCCGGGCCGTTTTCTTCTTATTCCTCCGGTAGCCGGATGATGCTCGCGTCCCGGCGAATCAACCAGGACGCCGTGATCATCTGCTTGCACTGGTGGGCGAGCAGCTTGAGTTCCTGCGGCAGTTCCGCCGAGGCGCCGAGCGCGCGCTCGGCTTCCACCACCATCGCATCGAGTTCGCGCGTGAGCTGCTTCGTGATGTCGGCCTGATCGGCGGGCGCAGGCGTGCCCGCTTCGGCGGCGACGAGGTTCTCGCGCACGCACGACAGCGCGCGCTCGAGTGCGTCGAGCTTGACCTCCTGCTGGTCGGGCCGCGCCGTGCTGCGCAGCAGCGGGGCGGTGGCGGTGATCTGCGAGGCGAGCACGTGGCTGCGCACGAGCAGGTCGTTGAGCTCGGGCACGAACTTCTGCGCGGCCTTCGGTTCGAGCATCATGCGCTGGAACGCCTGGCCGAGATTCGCGAATGCCACGTGCACGTTCTTGCGCGCGAGCCGGTAGCGGAAGTCGCGCGCGAGCGACGGTGCCGCTGCGGCTGCGCTCGCCGTGGCTTGCGCGGTCTGTGCAGCGGTTTTCGCGCCCACGGCCGACACGGGCGAGCCGGGAGCGCCGGCGGTGGGCGAGTCGTCGAGGGTCGCGGCGGCGGCTGCGGGTTCGTCGATGACGCTCGCCGCGTTCGCCGAAGCGCTCGCCATGGCGCTCACGCTGCTCGTCACCGGATTCGCCACGCCGCCCGCGTCGCCTGCGCGCGTCGCCGCCGGCGCTGCATGGGCGGCCACGCGCGCGCCGGCCTCGCTCACCCCGGCCCCCGCGAACGCCGGCTGCGGCGCGCTCGTGCGCCCGCTCCACCACCAGCTCGCTTCGAGATAACTGCGCGTCGCGGCGATCATGTCGTGCACGAGCTTGCCCATCAGGCGGTATTCCCAGTACGGAAACAGATGGCTCGCGGCGATGGCGATCATGCAGCCCACCACCGTATCGATCGCGCGCTCGCCGATGATGCGCATGCTGCCCGGCGCGAGCAGATGGAACATCAGGAGCACATAGGCCGACGTGAACACCACGCTCGCCGTGTAGTTGAAGAGCAGGAGGCTGTAGCTCATCACCATCGCCGCGAACATCGAGACGAGCAGCACGAGCGGCTGCTTCACGAGCAGGATCAGCGCAATGCTCGCGATACAGCCGATCAGCGTGCCGACGATACGCTGCGCGTTGCGCTGGCGCGTGAGCGAGTAGCCGGGCTTCAGGATGATGATGCTCGTCATCACGATCCAGTAGGCGTTGGTGAGTGGCAGAAGCCGCCCCAGCCAGAAGCCGACCGCCACGGCGATCGTCACGCGCAGCGCGTGGCGAAAGCTAGGCGAGGCCATCGTGAGATTCGAGAAGATCTGCAGCCAGGACACGCGGCGGTTCGTCACGAAACGTGTGAGCGCCTCGTCGATGCGCAGTTCGGTTTCGGTCGTCGGCACTTCGCTCGCGAGGCTGCGGCGCATGCGGTCGATCAGGCGTGTCGCGCTCCAGATACGCCGGAACGACGCCGAGATCGCCGCATAGGCCTCCGGGTCGGTCGCGGCCAGGTCGCGCTTTTTCAGCAGCTCGAGTTCGTATTCGATGGCGCGCAACTCGGCTTTGACATTCACGCTCGCGCGCGGCGCCTCGTTTTGCAGCACTGCAAGGCCGATGTCTTCGAGATCGGCGGCGGCCTTGCGGATCAGGTCGCGGTAGAACACGAGCAGGTCTGAGCCGCCGAAGGTGTTGCGCACGAGCGGGTAGTCGGTGTGTGCGCCCACGAACAGCTCGTGCAGATCGACCGTGTTGATGAACAGGTTGAAGTGCATCGCGCGCCGCGCATCGACCTTGCCGGCCCTGAGCTTGGGCAGGTTGCGCAGCACGATGTCGCGCGCCGCGTCCTGGCGCTCGACGGCGGCGATCTGCTTCGCGACGAGGTTGCGATAGCACTCGTCGAGATCGTTGTCGAGGTCGAAGAACTGGGCGCGCGCGAGCAGATAGTCGGCGCAGGCGAACACGCTTTCGGCGAGCGCCTGCTGCTCGATGCGATCGAGCATGAGCTGGCTGATCATGGTCGACCACGCCGTGTACCAGAGGCCGCCCAGCAGGATCCACAGCGCATTGACGAGCGCGAGGTGCGGCGTGAAATGCTCCTCGAGCGTCATCACCATCATGAAGAGGGTGGCGAAGCTGATCTGCGGCCAGCGGTTGCCGTAGACCACGATCAGCGAGAGCACGAAGGTGAGCGGCACCACGGTGGCCCAGAGCGCGACGGGGCTGAAGGTGGCGAGGCCGGTGGCGTAAGCGGAGAGAAACCCGATTACGCTGCACGCGAGCATTTCGTTGCGCTTGTACTTGAGCGGCCCCGGCATGTCGACCACGCAGGCGCCGAGCGCGCCGGTCGAGATGGTGAAACCCAGCTCGCTCTTGTGAAGGACGAACAGGCACAGGACGGCCGGAAGCGAGATGCCGATCGCGATGCGCAGGCCGCCGTAAAAGTACTGGCTATATAGGAATTTCCTGATTTCTACGGAGTAGAAAAGTGCGGTATTTCTTGAGTCGGGTTGAGCGGTTCTGAACACCTGCAAATCCTTGTCTGCAAAGGGATTTGGTATAATTTTCCGGTCTAAATCAGTTCAATCTAACTCAAGGTATCGCGCCCAAAATTGGGGGTTAAACCGGGGGTTAGATCGAAGGCCTGGAGCCTACCGCAATGCGAACGATTCACCGCCTGACAGCAGCGGCTATCAGAAAGCTTATCAGCGATCCGCCGCCGAAGCCCCGATATTATCCCGATGGCGCGGGGTTACATCTACAGGTGAGGCCCACCGGTTCGGCAAGCTGGGTTCTGAAATATCAGCTACACAATCGTAGCCGCGAATTGGGCCTGGGCCGCTGGCCTGATGTTGGATTGACCGATGCCCGTGACCGCGCGGCGGAGGCGCGCAAGCTGCGCAGCGCGGGCGTCGACCCCCTGGATCGCAAGGAACACAAGCGCAAGGTTGAGCGCCGCGCCGAGGCGAAGCGCATCACGTTCGCTGATGCCGCCGCCGAATTCATCCGGCTACGCGAACCGGAGTGGAGCGCGAACACGCTGCGGTCGTGGCGGGATTCGATCAAGCTGCATACCACCGCCAAGCTCGGGCGCACCGATGTTGCGGAGATCGGCACCGCAGACGTGCTCCAGGTCCTTGAACCCGTGTGGCGGGACCGCTATGCGACCGCCAGGCAGCTACGGCAGCGCATCGAAAACATTCTCGATTGGGCCGCGAGCCGGGGGAGCCGCGAAGGGCTCAATCCTGCCCGCTATGATGGGCATCTTGAGCACCTGCTGCCGAAGCCGCAGGACAAGGCAGAACACCACGCCGCGCTCGAATGGAAGGCAATGCCGGATTTCATGAGGAGACTGCGGGGCGTGCCGGGTGACCTGAGCGCGTGCCTGCAGTTCATCACGCTCACCGGTGCGCGTTCCATCGAGGCCACTGGCGCGACGTGGGGTGAGATTGACTTCGAGGCATGCGCCTGGCACGTGCCTGCCGAACGGATGAAAATGCGCCGCCCGCACGATGTGCCATTGTCCGATGCAGCGATCAAGCTGCTCAAGGCGCTTCCCGGTGAGCATGGGCCCGATGATCGGATATTCAACTCCACGCGGGGCAAACAGATTTCTGGCGGCGTGCTGCGCGACCTGCTCATCGAGATCGGCTACGCGAAGGGGAGCATGAGCGTGCATGGCACGCGCAGCGCCTTGCGGACCTGGGCCACCGAACGGGAGAAGATACAGGAGCGCGTAGCCGAAGCGCTGATTGCGCACGATACGCGAAGCGGTGTGCAGAAAACTTACGAGCGCACGGCGTTTTACGATGAGCGCGTGCCGGTCATGCAGACGTGGGCACACTTCCTCGAAGGCGGAAACGTTGTGCAGTTCGATGACGCCAAGAAGAGCGCCCGCAAGCGCGCTGCATCGAAGGCCGCATAAGGATTACCCTGGGTCCTCGCGCCGCCGCTCCGCCCGCCCCGATAACCACAATTGGCGATATCGGGGCGTTGTGTTTTGCTCGCGGCATTCGTCCGTCGGCATTCCCGCTTTGAGCCCTCATCGTTCGGCATCACCAATTGTGGATAAAACCGACAGCGCGCTGAAGCCTCCCGAACATCCGGCCTGAAAATGGCGCTTGAATTGCTTCGTACAACCGCACAAAAATCATTCAAACCAGTGCGGAGGGAGCCAAAGCCATGAGCAATCTAACCACCTCGAATTCGAATGCGCCTGTGAAGCGCGGCCCTGGCCGCCCGCGCAAGGTGCGTGAAGCTGCGCCGCTGCCCGTGCCATCCGTCGACGTGACCACGCCGCTTGTAGTGGACCGCGCGGGCGCTGCGCGAATGATCGGTCGGAGCACTTCACACGTAAAGCGCCTGGAGAAGTCCGATCCGGCGTGGCCGCGCCCGTTTGCCGTGGGCGTGTGGGCACAAAACTATTTGGTCGCGGACATTGAAGCCTATGTGATGGCAAAGGCGGATGCCGCGAAGAGCGCCACCGCTGCCGCGTAAGGGGGCGTCATGATCCTCGCAAACAAAAAAGGCCGCTCGTCGGGCGGCCCTCAAATAATCCCGATGCTGTGTCCCGCCCACGCCAGGGCGGCGGGGCCGCGCCAGATTAGCGCGCACCTCGTGCAAGTGCAAGCGCTGCAGGGGGCGTCATGAGCGAACGCTATCAGGTCATGCCGCCGCTGCTGCCCATCGAGCTGGCCGAACTGCGCGCGAGCATCGAGATGCACGGCGTACAGTTGCCGGTGATCGTGGATGAGCACGGCGCGATCATCGACGGCCACCACCGCTCGAAGCTCGCCGCCGAGATCGGCGTGCCCTGCCCGCGCGACGTCCGCGTAGGGCTCGGCGAAGAAGCCAAGCGCACTCTCGCCCGCACGCTCAACACCGCCCGCCGCATGCTCACGCGCGAGCAGATACGCGAACTCATCGCGGGACAATTGCGCGATACACCTGAGCGTTCGGATAGCTCGATTGCGAAGGCCCTCAAGGTGTCCGACAAGACGGTGGGCAGTGTGCGCCGCACGCTCGAATCAACTTCGGAAATCTCCGAAGTTCAAAAGCGCACGGGTGCGGACGACAAGGTTCGCAGGCAGCGCACGAAAAGGCCCGAAGTACATCACCCATCGGCGGTCGCAAATGAGGTGATCGTGCCTAAGAATTGCGCGAAAAAGCCGCTCAAGCCGCTGAAGCTCACAGGGGCAAAGCGGAAGACTGCGCTATTGGATCTGATTGATGCGTCCAAAGCGGGTCGGTTCGAGCCGTACATGGGTGAGATGCCCGCCTGGCTCGCCGCCCTCGCCGATGACGCCACCGACCCCAAGGCAGCGAGCGCCGGGAGGACCATGGCGGCACTAGCCTGCCTGAATGCCGTCTCGCTTGCCGATGTCGATGTTGTCGAGCGGGTGATGAGCGAGTGCACGAAACACGGTCTTGATCTGTCCGCATTTCTTGACGGCGCGATCTACCAGGGCATGCGCTTGAGGGACCTGTTGAAGAAGCACGAGCGCCGCGCTCGCCAGTCTGCGGACGATGTGATCGATGTGGAGGCCACATGAGCGAGCGCGCCGAGCAGTGGGCCGCCGCCCATCCCGTGCGCCGCGTGCGCTATAGCCGCAGCAACGCGCTGCGCCAGTCCATCTATGGGTGCTGCGCTGGGCTCGCCGATGACAGCACGGGCCTCTTCCACGGGCACACGCGGCTCATCGCGTTTCGAACGGGCATGGAGCCTCATCAGTTCGAAGAGGTGGCGCGCTGCCTGCGCGAACTGGCGCAGCGCGGCCTGATCGAGCAGCACGGCACCTGCATCGAGTGCGGCGCGCACGTGTACCGCTTTCTCTACGCGAAGGAGATGAAATCGTGAGCGCCGGTCGCGTGGTGGACAAGGATCACCCGAGCGCCGCCGAGGCGATCATCCGCGCGGCGGAAAACTACGCGCCCGACGCGAACAGGATGCTCGTGCTCATCCGGCTCGCGCGTCTCGTGGAGAACGACGATTGCCTCGTGTACCCCTCAGTGGAGTGGATCGCACATCACACGCGGCTCGGTGAAAGCACGGTCGAGCGTATCGTCGCCGAGTTTCGCGCGCACGGCATCATGGAGATCGTCGGCACCACCGGACAGGGCGGCAGCAACATCCACCGCATAAGCCATGAGCGCATCGCCGCAGCGTATTCGCCGCCCGAGCCGTGGGAAAAACGGTGGGCACGCAGCAAGGCGCGTCACAAGGCGGGCCGCGAGAAGTTCATAAAGGCGCGGCAGGCTGAAAACGTTCCCCCGCAGGTGGGGAGCGTTAATGATGCGGTCACGCAAAACGTTCCCCCGCACAGAGGGAGCGTGAACGGGAACACAACAGGAACCGATGTCTCAACGCTCCCCCACGGCAATGGCAACGCTCCCCCATCGAGCGGTCAACGCTCCCCCACGGACGCGCTGACGCTCCCCCACGAAAGTGCCAACGCTCCCCCACGAACCCCCCAACGCTCCCCCGCTGTGGGGGACAAGGGTTTTAGGGTTTTTGAGGGGTTAAAGCAGGGGACGGGAAGCAGGGGAATGGAGGGGCGCTCATCGCCGCGCACGCTAGTCGCCCCGGCCTCGCCGGACGCGACCGACGCTCGCCCGGCGAACGGAACAGGAACGCGGAGAAAAAAGCGGACCTCGCTGGAGCGCAAACCATGGTCCGAACGTCTGGCCGATGCCTGCAGGGGTCGCGGCGAACACCGGCGCGCCGAAGCGCTGGCCGACGCCTATTGCGAAGAGCACACGTTGCCTGCGAAGCCGGACGGGCGGGACAACATGGCGCGCGATCTTGCTGAACTCGCGAGGCTCGGCTTCACCGCCAATCTCATGCGCGAGGCAATCACGATGGCGGACGCTCGCGCGGATAACGGCAGCGCCGCGCACTGGCCCGACGTGAAGCGCATGACATACCTGCTCGTCGACGAGGTGCCGTTCGATGCCGCCGACGAACCCGCGCCCTTCGACGACATACCTTTTCCGGACTTGCCACGGGGGTATCAGTGATGAGCAACGTGAATGCACCGAGCGCCGCCGAACGGATCGCGGCTCAGGAACATCGCGGCGCGCCCTCGATGGCCTACCTGTTTCTACTGGCCGGACTCTCGCGCTATGGCGGGTTCGCAGCGCCATCCGAGCGCTGGTATAACGCCGACCGTCTGCTTGACGAACTGATGAATTACGCACTGATGTGCGGGTTCCCGAGAACCGGACGCCTGCGCGCGCTGCTGCGTGACGAGGTGCAAACGGCGGCGGAGAACGGCGAGCCCGTGACGTTCTCGCGGGAGGCCATCAGGCTCGCGGACGCCGCGCTTGCCAACTGCCCGCCGTGGGCGATTCACGCGGCGCTTGCGAGCGCATCACGCCTTCTCCAGTGTGGAGAGCCGTCGTGATCGATGCCCTGGTGACCGGCGTGCTCGCTAGCGATCCGGTGGAGAAGGTCACGCGCACCGGCAATCCGTATTGCACCGCCCGCGTGCGCGTGACACAGGGCGAAGCCGAAGCCGTCTTTTGCCTGATGACCGCGTTCGATGCCACGGCCCGCGACGGCCTGCTCGCGCTGCATCGTGGTGATCCCGTCGCGCTCGCGTGCTCACTGAGCATAGGCGTATGGACGCCGGACGCTGGCGGCGCGCGCCCCAATGTGCAAGGCACCGTGCACGCGCTCGTGAGCCCGTATCACGTGCGGCGCCGCCGTGCGGAAATCGCCAACGCGCAGGTTGCGAACGGCCCACGAGCATCACCACAGCGCGGCGGCAACAATGGCATCGCCGACGACTCACTCAATGACGCGTTCTGACTGACTTACTACCGGAGGCCGATCATGGCAAAAGCACACAGCAAGATCGAAGGCGAAGCATCAGCGCTCGCAACGGGCGCGACTCACATTCGTCAATTGCGCGGCGAACTCGCCAGGCTCGGCGCCGAACGTGAGCGCATTAGTGCGTTGGCGTCGGCAGCGCAGGGGCATGACGATGAGATTGGCGAACTCAAGCGCACGCGTGCCGAAGCCATGGCAGCCGCATTGATCGATGGCGGCGGACCTGCGGACGTGGCCGAGATCGATGCGAACATCAGCGAGGCCGAAGCGCGGGCACGTGAAGCCATCAGCACCGGCATGGTGGCCGCCGATGCACTGAACGTGATCGCGGCCCGCCGCGCGTCACTCGAAGGCGAACTGACAAAAGCCGTTGATGCCCAGCTCGAAGTCGCGGCGCATGATCTGCTCGCACAGCGCATCGAGGAATTCGCAGCCTTCAACGCCGCCGCCAATGCGCTTCGCGGGCCGCTTGAGCGCATGCTCGCGATTGAGCGCACGCTCATCGAAGTGCGCAGGCGTCAATCGAAGGGCGGCGGCAGTGGCGCGGGGCCTGCGCATAACCTTGTCGATGCGCTGCGAGACCAGGGGTTACGCATCGTGCGCGAACACGATCACGCACTGTGGCCGTGCGCGTGGCTGTCTTGGCCTGAACTTGCAGCACGTTCGCCGGCATTCAGCCGCGACTTTCTCACCAACGCAGCGCTCGATTGAGCGAGCACACATCACCGGACGAAGGAGCACGAACATGGACACGAAGAAGCCGAGCGCGGCACCGTTCTCGCACTTGTTGCGCGCGGCCCCCGAAGCGCTTGCGGAGATGGTGAGGATTACGCACGCGTCAATTGAAAGGGATCGCGAGCGCGAGGCGCAGGCCGAGACGGCGAAGCTGATCGCGAAAATTTGCGCGGCAAACAACAAGCGCTTGGGCATCGCGCCACCACCGGCACCCACCACGGCGCTCGGCAGGCAGATTCTCAAGGCAGATGCGCGGCGGCGCGGCGAGTGACGGCACCGGCGCGCGCAATGGGGACTCCTGGAGGGCACGCGAGGAACTCCCGCCCCCGTAATTAGGGCACGGGTCCTTCTCCATTGGGAAGCCTCACGGGCCCCGATCGCGTGCGTTTTTCCCGCAGCCATGAATCTTGAAAAGTTGTCCGCCGGAGCCTGATCCGATGGCTGAAGCTGAACGCCTGAACGTCACGCAGTTCGCGGCGCGCGCTGATGTTGATGAAAAGGCGGTGCGCCGCGCGATCAATCGCGGGCGGCTCAATCGCGGCGCTGATGGCTTGCTCGATGCTCGCCAACTTGGCACGCGCTGGCGCTCGCCGAACGCCCGCACGCGCGAGCGTGAGCCCTCACGTGAGACGACTAGCGATCACGCGGCGGTGCTGCTCGAAAAGGAGCGTTCACTTGCCGCGCTGCGCCGACTCGAATTCGAACAGAAGTCCGGCACACTCATCGAGATCGAGGTCGCGCGGCGCATGCTTTTCGAGGCGGCACGTGCTGCCCGTGATGCGTGGTTGATGTGGCCGGCCCGTATCTCTGTACCGCTCGCTGCCCGCCTTGGCGCCGAACCCGATATCGTGCTACGCGAACTCACTCGCCTCGTGTACGACCAGCTTGGGCGCATGGGCGAGCCTGGGGTCGACTTTGGCGCGGACGTGCCCTGAGGCTGTTACACACCGGAATGGTTCAAAATCGAGGCTCCGCCAATCCAACTTGTCGAGCCGAGAACCCATGGCAACCGCGAAGCCGCTGATGAAGAAGTTATATGTGAACGGGGTACTCATCGGGGAAGTCCCGGCGACAGGTGACATCAAGCAAGATGCAGTGATAGCGCGGGCATTTATCGAGAGCAAGGGGCTTCACAGAGAAGTTACCTTGGTGCAAAGCATGTTCCGTCAGGCGCTGGCATTCGCCAACACATCAGCCTACCTGTACGACAAGGACCTGAAGAACGAGCCGCGAAACGGACTCAGCGCCGCGCCGTTCGTCGTCAACATCTCATTCGCAATAGAGCTATATGTGAAAACGCTGGGGCGAATTCACGGCAGCAGTTTGAAGGGGCACAACTTGCTCGCACTGTTCGACGCGCTTCCCGCTCCCGCACGTGTGGCTATCGAGAAAGCTACGCCTGCTGCGACGGCCCAACACGCGGTGGATGGCCGGCCGACAGCAAGGGATTGCCTGGCGCGCCTCAATGGCGTGTTCGTTGAATGGCGCTACTTGTACGAGAAACCGAATAGCAAGGAAGTGAAGATTCAGGAAGCTATCTTCGTTGCCCATGTTCTACATGATGCGTGTGTAGCCTCGAAGCAGGTTTGATTCACGTCCGTGTTCGTTTTGACCAGGCGAACGTGTCACAGCCCACTAGGCCGCGTAGTATGCGATTTGGGAGCACAGCCGCTGCTCTCATCTCCCAAGTGGTAAAGCCCGCTCATGCGGGCTTTTTTTTGCCTGCCAGGGCCTCGTGCGGTTTTTTTAGGTTTATCACGTATTGCCGCGAAACGGTAAAGGGGGCCGAGTTCGGCCCAAAAGCGGTCACACGCGCCCGAGCAAACCAGTGACCGTTCTGTGTTGTAAGCAGGCAGAACCGTATTGCAAAAAATGGCGCGCTTCACCAATATCATGCCCTAGCCAACGGAGACAGTCGTGCCAACTGAACGTGTATTTCGCAAGCCGGAGAGCTTTGAAGCTGAGCGCTTGAGTCGCGACGCGATCCGTCCGTTTCTAGAAAGCCGAGGATTCGCAGTGCTGTCTGATGAGCGCATCGTGCGAGGGGTTTCGCAGGCTCAGGTTGTTACCGCGCGATCCGAAACGGGGGAAACGATCAAAATGCGCGTGCGGCTTTGCTGGCGGCATCGCGGTCCGGACGACCTTCGTTTTTCGGCTGCCCAGTTGCGAGCGGACCTCATCGACAATGACTGGGATAAAACGCTCAACCAGCTCGTCGATCGTGATGTTAAAGTCGGCATCTCACATGCGCTCATCTTCCAGCGCGCAGGCGAGACTGTTCCTTACGCAGCGCTTGTACCAATCGATCAGCTGGGTTTGATCTGGCGTCGTCAGGCGGAAGTAAGCGAGGAATTGATCAAAGCCGGACGCTTAGGACGAACCACGAAGAACCACGCAAAAAACGGCTCGAGTCCCACGGTGTATCTAATGGACAGCCGACACGAAGACGCGCATTTCGTGCCTGATGTGCTCTGGCAATGGCCGGGCGTGCAGGATCTCGTCAAGATGGGTGACGTGAAACTGCGCGTGCCCATCGATGACACGTGGGACGACCTCTACGCGCCCGATCCTTCGGGTTATGGAAGTGATGGGGCAAGTGAGCGGACCGTGACGCGATCCGAAGTGAAGCGCGATCCTCGTGTCCGGGCTGACGTCGTCAAGCGCGCGGATGGCAAGTGTGAACGCTCGACGTGCGGAGCGATCGCGCGATACAAGGGCTTTCTCGACGTTCATCACATCCTTGGCGTCAGGAATAGCGATCGCGTCTGGAATTGCGTCGCACTCTGCCCAAGCTGTCATCGTGACGCGCATTTCGCACCCGAACGCGACGTGATTAATGACACGCTTCTGGACTTCGCTTCCCGTTTCAGGAAATGACCATCCGGCATACGCGGCGCCAGTCCTGCACGTTCTTCTCGACAATGCCTTTCTCCCGGCCTGGCTGCCCGGTTGCAGAACTCGGGCTCGAACAGGTAGTGGCCGCACTCGGTCGGCAGGCGACAGCAACATCGGGCGGTAGCCGGCCCAGGAACCGACGTTCGGAATTTGGGCGAGAACGGCAGCCTCTATGCGATGAACGGACCTTCGTGAGAACGCACTGGTCGCCAATGTTGGGTCCCCATCCACAGGTGTTCGCGCCGATAAAAGCGACACAATCAGTTACGGCCAAACATTTGGCGATACTGCGAGGGTGTCAACGCTGTCAATTCCTTGAACATGCGTCGCATACCCGAGTCGCTGCTAAGTCCGAGTTCCGCGCTAATAGTGGTTGCGGGTGCGGATGTCATGATAAGCCGCTCGCTCACCTGATCCAGTTTGATTTTTCGGGCACCCTGCCCGTACTCGACGTCAGTGAGCCCAGGCGCTATGAGCCGCGTTTCGAACAATGTCTGCCAGACGTTCGCTACGCAGCCCGCGTCGATCGCGCGGCGTAGGGCGGCCGGACCAAAAAGTTTCTTCGTGGATTTGCGCGTCCGCTCAAGATATTTCATATTTTGCCGTTAAATCAATATCTCGCATAAAAAATGCGCGAATATTAATATGGAATGGCATCCCGCGAGATACGATATGGAAATCAAAACAAAAACTCGTAATTATAAAGTAAGTATATTTTTTTTCTACGTAGTTCTTATTGCGCTAACTATCTTGTTGTCGTGTCTGTATGTTTTCAGGGAGAAAATGCCTGGCGAGTGCGCGTTGGGGATATCGGCCATAGTTTCATTCCCATTTCTATGGATCATGATGCATTGTTCGTTGTATTCCGGGCGGCTGGAAAAAGTGGAGCTCGGGGAAGTGCGAAACCATATGGCCGTCCTCGGAATACTGGTTACCGTGGGGGTGGGGTATCCGTTATTGGTACATGTACCCGACATCTTCGGTACACTGGTTACCGTGTGGATGGGATATCCGTTATTGGTACACGTACCCGCTTGGATGACGAAGCCAGCGTGGGGGGTGCTGCTATTTTTTGTGATTATTTATGCTGCGCTGGCAATCGTTTTGCGCTTTCTATTTAAGGGCCTCAAGCTGGCAGCGGAGGTGCTGGAAAAAAAACTTCCTGAATCACTGGCAGTTTTGGCAATCATTTGGCTAATAGCCCAAATTACTCCGATTTTTCTAGAACTTTCAAAAGACTTAAAGGACGTACTGGAATTCATTTTTCGAGGGGTTGAGAGCTCGATCGTAGGGTTTGCGGTTTTAAACCATTTCGTTGCTGTCACTTATACGCCGCTTTGTCGGAGTCGATGTGCCTATACATCAGATGTAACCGAGTTTCTCAACGAACTACGCAAAAAAGATCCGGGTCTCGAGGAGCGGCAGAGGAAAGGGCGAGCAAGGCTTTGGGATAAAGCGCCGATAGATTTAGAAGAATGGAAGGCGTTTAATACTTCGACCGTTCCGTTTCGCGTGAATTCGTCGCTTTGAGCATATAGCTTCGTCCCCTGGCTCTCACGAGCGGACTCCCGGCAGTGGATGGCGAGAGACCGCTCGTGGGAGAACTCGGCAGCCAATGCTGCGTTTCCCAGTAATTCGCGATGAATCAAAAAAGAGCCCGTCGGCACGGGCGTCGAACCTACCAGGCGCTCGCTACGCAGGCTGGTTGATCGCATGGCGTAGCGCGGCCAACTCCCGCATAGTTCAACTCGCACTGCCGACCTTAGCCGGCGGCCGTTTTGCGTCAAAGGTCGAGGGTGAAGAAGCGCAGCAACAGCGGAGCTTGCAGATCACCGTGCGAAGAAAGCCTGATGCTCCGGTTCGTGGCCATTTTGCGTTCTGGCATGGCTTAAACTTGGCGCTCCACGGCTTCGAATACCGACAATGAATCTCACCGAGGTCTTCGCTTTTGCAAATCTTTCAGGCCTTGCCTTGGCCTTCGCGGGCGCGGTCCTGACCATTGTTTACGGCCTACCGAACCTCGACGTGCTCAACGAGGGATCGTATGTAGCAACGGAGACAACGGAGCGAGCCCGGCGATTCCGAAGACGTTCAAAGCTCGGACTTTGTCTGATCGCGGCCGGATTTGTTCTCCAACTGCCGTCAGCGGCGTCCGCCCTCAAGAATTCGCCGGCGATTGGAGCTGTGCGTGTGGAGGACGTGTCTGCGCTCGTGTCGATCTGCAAGGATATTGCTCTTTCGATCGCGGGTGCCGTCACGGCGACAGTGGCGTGGAAAGGCTTGACCAACTGGCTTAGGGAGTTGCGGGGAAGGACGCGCTTCGACGCTGCATTGAGTCTAATGCGCGCAGCATACGCGCTACGTGAAGCGGTTGCAAATTGCCGCGCGCCACTCATCGTCGCAGGCGAATTTCCCACTGGATATCGCGAGAGCCAGTCCTTGGGCCGCGAGACTCCTTGGCATGACAAGGTGCAGGCCTACGCCCATGTTTTCGCTGCACGGTGGTCTCCGGTTGGCACGGCAATGACAGAGTTCGAAACAAGGAGCCTCGAAGCCGAGGCGATATGGGGCGGCGACGTCAGGCCTCTAACCCGTGAACTGGTCGATTGCGTCTTGATGTTGAACGCGGCGACAGATAGCTACATCGACGACCTGCGCAGCGAAGGGGAAAACTTCAAAGCGGATCGCGAATTCGGGCGCAAGGTGAGGTCGGAGGTTTTTGCTTCGCGCGGCGCAACGAATAACGAACTGACAAACCGGATTACGAAAGCGTTAGAAGCGCTGGAGGAATACTCGCGGCCCTCGCTTAGATAACAGCCCACGGACCCACAAGGACGTTCTCGACTCCTTCGGTAGATCGCATCGACAACTGCCATGTCCGTGCTTGCAACGGTTTATTCCCCTCAACTCTAAGAATTATGAGGTCGCGTTATGAGACAACGTATCGTGCCTGAACCAATAGTCCTGAGCGACGAGCAGTTTGCAGACTTGAACGAGAAGTACCCGCCATCAGGAGCGAAAGGCAGTAACCACACGGCAAAGGAACGAGCGGAGCATATCGCAAGGCTCTTCCTCGAAGCTCTGTACCCTGGTTGTACCTTCATCCAGTGCGCGCCTGGCGCAGACTTAGCTATCCGTGACCCTTACATCAACGTCGATGATCAGATGGACTTCGAGGTGAAAGGAACTTCAGGGAAGACGGTCAATATCTCCAACATCGTGGCATCGAGCGAGAAATCGGGCAATTTGATGGAGAAGGACGGAGTGCCCATTCTTCGAATCACCGGCATCTTCGAAAGGGTTCCGGGGATTGCAGTGCTGGTTCACGGAGAAGACTTCGTTCTGGAACACGAGTACAGGAAGAGGGCAAAGCCTCTGTAACACTCCGATCGGGACGGCTGCCTGGCCAGTCTCGACGTCCTCCGAGCGGCCACTCCGTAGCGGTTTGAAGACATCCGCGAGCATTCTCTGAATATCGCCAACGGGTCGGCTTCGGGCGGCAGTCGGCGAATTGCGGTCCATTGACCACCCCGCGGAGCCGCCACGGGAAGGGCCTGTTCGCTCTGAAATCTGCCAGATGGAGTACGGGTGCATTTCGGCCTATGTTTAGCCGGCCACCGGGGCCTCACAGCACAATTCGAATCAAGACGCGATGGGCACAGGGATCACCGCTTGAACTCAGTTGAAAAGGATGGCGTTGTGCCAATATCGGCTCCAGTTGTTCCTTCATACCCGGCTAGCGCTTTTTGTGTTTTGAGGTCGAGTACCCCCGTCGGAGTAATTTTGTGTTTTTCCTGAAACTCCTTTACCTTTCCTACTCCCTCCGGAGACAAAATGAGCTTGTAGTTCTGTTGCGGATCACGCGTCACGTACTTGTCCCAGTCCTTGTTGTTTAACTGTTTCGCTGCAAGCGCGACTGACGCTGTATTGGCAAGACGAGCGGTCTCGTAGTCACCCATCTTGGTCGCGCGCAACGCAACCGAAGAATAGATCGTTTGGGCTTGGGAAAATTTCCCAGCCTCCACAAGCTTTCCAGCATTTCCAAGTAAGTCGCGGTCCGCCGACTTAATGATTGGCATCTTATAAAGAAACGTCACCGGCTCCCTACACGTTTTCGGGCCATCGTCTGTGAAAGCGTAGACGTTATCGGGCTCGGCCATGATACGGTCTTGAGCAGTGCACGTAACGCTCGGTGTCAGCTTGCCATCTTTGTCGATTTCGGCGACCAGGGTGCGGCGGCCGGCCGGTGACAATATCCGATACAAGCGGCCCGAACTGCTGATTCGCAATCCGTTTACCTCTACCTCAAGAACAACGTGCGATAGACCGTGCGAAGATTGTGACGCCCTCTGGGTCTGCCCCATTGCGGAAGAGCACAGACAGCTTGCCAGCAGGATAGCTGACCGATTTACGTTCATCTCACACCTCCGCATCTGGCGTCTCGGTCGCCGTTCCATCATCCCCCAGGCAGGCGCTGACAATCAGCAGTATCACGAGCAACAGTCCCCAAAGCAGGAGCGCTCCCCAAAGCCAGTATGTTTCATGTTCCACAAATGAGGTTTGCCACCCATTTTCTAGCAATACTGGAAAAGGCGAATCTTTCTCAGGCTTCCCGCCGACACCGACGCCAGCGAAAGCTGATTGCGGTTCATCCTCGGTTCTGCAGCGCTGAACCTTCGTAGTCATCGCTCCATTGCCGAACGACGTCACCCCAAATTCAATATCGCTTCCAGGCCAGAATCTTTCGAGCTTAATTTGTACAAGATACGGAGTCTCTACGGTGACGGTGCCGCTCGCCACAGCGGTGCCGCGAACAATGTATCGACTGTCCGCCGGGTTGTCGAAAACGTAAGTGCCGCCTGGGGGTTCTGCCTGGACCACGAAGATCAGACATTCAAATGTTGTCGCCGATGTAATGTTGCGCAACCGGATGGTAGACATCTGCCCAGCTTGGCTATCAAGAAAGTCTGTCGACTGCACGGACGTCTGATATTGGATAACCGGCAGACCGGAAAGCCGATCAACAGTACGAACCACTGTCCACGCAAGAGCAGCGAAAAAAATGGTGATTATGTACGGTGCCTTATCGGTAAGGAGTGTTTTTCGAATACGTGTTGCGGTGCGATCTTTCGCCATGGCTGATCATCCTCGGGCGAGGCTCCGTGCAACCAATTATTCGTTTGACTGGACCTCGATCACGCTCTATGTTGGCAAGCTGACGCTCTCATGCGGCATCGCAGCGGTTACCGAGAACGGCCGCTCAAGCGATGAACTGTGCCGTCACTGTATCGCGCCAACGGCCGCTGTGCCTTGGAACCTGCCTTTCGCTCCGTGGCAAAACGAGCGTCCCCTAAGGGTCGAGGCTGTGTCAAAACGTGCAACTTCGACATCGAGCGCGAAAGTCGACCCACCAGAACGCTCTGTATCGGCTTCGCGGCACTTCGGGAAGGGTAAAGCGACAGCCGAAAACCGGGTAGTTTCGAGTTTTGACACAGCCTCGGTCGACTTCGGCCCACCCCTGCCAGTCGGCAAATCGGTCCATTGGCCTGCGCTCGCATTCGGACATTAGGATGTCGGATCGCTCCTGACAACGGTCCTTAGCTAGCCGATGCTTGAACACTCAGGCGAAGAGTTGATTCACAAGATAGATAATGTTCGGCCGAGGTACTTGAGTCCGCCCAGAAACCGGGTCCGCTCTGCAATGGAACCCAGCGGTTTGCTTCCCATCGTCCTCCGACCGGTCTACTCCAATTCTACTAACGAGGTGTCCCGTGACCTTTCCTCATTGTGACAGCCGCAGTACCGACCCGAACGATCGCCGATGGAAGGCGCTTGGATTCGGCCATAAGACTTCTTCGGATAGCACCTGGCGATGGTGGAGCGAAGCGGCCGACAAAGGGCCGTGGCGCATTGCGGCCCCGTTTGGCATGGCCGAGTATCGACTTGTCGGGAAAAAGCTCTACCTCGACGACAACCTCGTTCTCGAAGGGAAGTCGCAGTGGGACGCGACCTGGCGCGCAATTGCGCACTTCTATGCAGAAGTTGTACCGAACACCCTACCGCCGCCATTGGCGCCCCCGCAGTAGGATCGGCGTTGGTCTGTTGAGAAGCGAAGGGCTCTTACAGTAGGCTGTTGTACCATTGGAAGCAGCCCACTGATGTGGCGCTAGTCCTGAAGGTCTCTTGAGGCTCGACTACGATCACCCAAAAGCGGCGGCCTTTTTCATCTGGCGCGACCCGCAATCAAGTCCCGCCGTTAAGTGTGCCGCGAAAGAGGGCGCAAATTCTCTGGACAACCCGCGAGCGATAGTCCCTCTAGGGGCACAGGCGATATCTTCGAAATACTCGCAAACCGGATCAAAGGGGGCTGTGTGGCGCAACAAGATCGTGCGGTGAGGCCGGAGCATGCCGAGCGTGTAGTTCGTTTTCTCTCTGATGGATTCAGTGACTACATTGCGGCCCGAGTTCTGCTTTTGCAGGGCCTCTTGCAACAGGGCGCTATCCTCGCAAGCACGGCACTAGAGAAGTATTTGAAAGCGACGATGGCATCACACGGCGATGAATCTCACGGCCATCTGAAGAAAGCTCACTGGGCCACGGTAAGGAACAAATACCCTGAACTCTTTTCTCTGATGAACGAGAGTTTTCTGAAGCTCTGCCAGAAGTGCTATGACTTGCGCTACACGCTGGACGTTCCCCGAGGATACAACGTCGTGATCGCGTCAAGAGAGTTTCTAGCGGAACTAGACCATACCGTGTTGCTAATGGAGACCAGGTTCGTGCGTGCCAACGCAAGCGGAATTCCAGAAAAGACACGGTTCGAGTTGATGACCGAGGGCCAAGATGAACGACTTCTGAGAGACAACCACGTATTGCTAAAGCAGGACAAGAACGCCTTCGTTTATGGGGCGGCCCAAACGGTCCATGAACTGAGAAGAATCAGTAACGGGAGAATCGTAGAGCTTACGTATCGGACGGGTAGCATTCCGAACGATCCGTCATTCACGAGAGAAGCCTTTGTGCCGAAGGCGGGGGACGACCGAAGCTATGAATTGAGTCATCTCCCGTTTCAATAGTGATGCCAGGCGTTTCCGCGCATGGCGCACGCTTTTGCTTGGCGCGTACGCCTTCGGTGGACTTCGGCTCGCACGAGCTGAGCGCCACGTTGCAAACGCACCTAGGTAGCGTACGATCGATGCAGGCAGCCATGCGCCCAGGTACCGCAGGTTAAGCGCTGCTCTCATCTGCCCGCATCGCATGCGGGCTTTTTTGCGCTCACGGGCCGCCAGAACGCGCTAGGATCGGCCCAGGCATCGCCCTGGCCTTCACAGTGCCTACATCGGGGCCGCCCGCTTTGTGCGGGCTTTTTTTCGCCTGCAGGCGCGCGCCACGCGTCGTTGTCGCGAACTGCTTGAGACGGTGCCAACGGCTCGTGGTGCGAATCAAAACATTAAGGGGGACACCCCCCCGAAAGTTTTGACGCGTGAGCAGGTGGCGCGTGATGCGGGTATGTCCGACGACCAAAGGAAAACGGCGCTACGCGTGGCGGCGGTGCCGCGAACCTGTCTGTTTTGATAGGGTCCCGCACGTGCCGAGCGGGCGTAGCATCGCGACTGAACTATGCGCACCCCGTGCACAGCTTCATTCAGTCTCCTACTGCCCGCGCGAAGCGGGCTTTTTTTGGGCTCATCGCGATCATGAAAAAAATCATCTTTCTCGCTGCGATGGCGCTCGCTGGCTGCGCCTCAGTTCACGAGAGCTACGCACCTGACGGACAAAAGGCATACACACTCAACTGCAGCGGTATGGCGCGCGGCTGGGACAAATGCTATTCGAAAGCTGGAGAGCTATGCGGCGAGCGAGGCTATACCGTCATCGACCGCAGCGGCGAATCCGGCGCGGTGATTGGAGGGAGCAGCAACGGCTTCGCTGGAGGCACAACGAGCGAACGCTCGATGGTGGTCGAATGCAAGCGGCCTGGCTGACGATCACTGCTTGCGCGAGCGCGGTGCAACGTATTGCTTGCCCGCCTTTCCGGCGCGGGTGGTTGAGGTTCCAGGTTTCGACTGCCCCGCGATTTCAGCCGCCGTGTACATCAGCAAAGCCTCTGATATCAGGCGCGCGCCCACGCGTTCGGTGGGGGCATCCACGCGCCCCGCAAACTCCGCGAGCCGTGTGCGGTCGGCATCGGAAAGCCATACAACGACGGGCAGGCAGAATCGGGACATGGCGGCCTCGCACGATGAGGGGGGACGCCGCGATTATCGCGCCGTGTGGGCGCTCTTATACTTGCGGCTGACTCAACAATAAGAAAAAAACGCAAACATGGCAGACCAACCAACGTGGTGGAAGTACATCGTAGACGGGGCCCAGATCGCATCCGCCATCGGGACGTGCGGCGCGGTGATCGTTTCCCTGTGGCTCGCCAATCGAAAGCCGAGGCCGGACCTTCGGCTCACTGTGGGGCTAAGAATCCTGCTCGGTGGCGATTTGCCTGGGCCGCCGTGGCCTGAATTCCTGTGCATTAGCGTCGTGAACCGTGGCCTTACGCCCGCCACCATCGAAGGTTTTTCGTGGAAGCCCTCGCGCGGCGCGAAGATCGCGGGCCTGCAGAATGTAGATTCGCCGGCGCAGTACGCCCAGAACCCGCGCTTGCCGCTGACGTTGCAGCACGGGCAGAGTGCGATGTTTTTTGTCGAAGCTGGCGAGGATGACGGGTGGTTTAAGCTGATCGAGCAGCACGGTTTTTTTGACGACATCCTGTTTAGCCGGGGACTTCTGGACAGCCTGCGCCTGGAGGCCTACACGAGTGTGGGCGTGGTAGCCAAGGCGCAGCCCGATACCAAGGTTCTAGACCGCCTGTGGGCGGCGATGCAAGTGCACAAGGCACGCACCGCGTCATAGATCGCGGACGGCCCGCCCCTGCTCAGGTGGATAGGTGCCGCGCCTACCATGCGCGCGTAGCATCGGTGCCGGGCTGCTCTCCAGGCTTGCCCCAACTGAGTCTCCCTTTTCTTGCCCGCCTCTCGATGCGGGCATTTTTCTGCCCGGATTTGTTGTGCGGGCAATTGGTGCGAAAAATCGGACCGGGGGTAAAACTGGGGGTTACGAGATGTGATATTGGCTGTAAACACCGTGGGGAAAGGGGTTCAGGCTGGTGCGTCGATTTCTACGGAGTAGCGCATCGACTGCCGAGGGAGTTCGAGAGCGGACGGTACGCCGCGGACTGTGGCGCTGAGTCTAACGTATTTCGGGCGCGATCTGACCGTCGATGCATGCCGGACCGGGCCGAACCTGGCGCCGGCGTCTCAGTCCACGCTGAGCGTGCTCGCGTTCGTTGCGGCGGCCGCGTCGCCGAGCAGGCCGTGCGTGCCGTTGATGCGCCGCATGCGCGTGCGATACCAGAAGGTCCAGGCCATCAGGCCGCCGAACACGCCATAGCCGATGATCGGCGAGACGACGAGAAAGCGCTCGATCGGCCACGTGGCGGCCAGGTACGTGCGCAGCGCGGAATCGAGACAAAGCCCGAAGCCCCAGATGAACGTGAGCAGCCGCATGGCCGCCGCGAAGCTCGTGTTTTCCTTCCAGAGCTGTTCGAGCCGCGCGACGCCCTCGCGCGTCTCACGCGCGACCGTCGCTCGCGTGAGATAGAACACGAGCGGGCGCCTGGCGAGAAGCGAGATCAGAAACGCGGCGCCGATCGCGCCCGAGGCGAGGCTTTCGCGCATCAACAGCACGCGCGGGCTGCCGCCGAATGCCACGGCGAGCACAGAGAGCACGATGCCGAGCAGAATGACGGCGGAGAGCGCATCCACCCGCCGAAAGCGCACCAGTTCGACGATGCTCCAGGCAAGCGGCGGCGCGGCCGAGGCAATGAGGCCGCCGACTTCGCCCCAGTGCGGCTCGGCGAGACGGTAGGCGACCCAGGGAAGCAGGAGATTGACCGCCAGTTCGGCAACGAATGCGGGACGCAGCTTCATGGGGTGCGTGCTCCTGTGGGTTCGCCCAAGGGAATGTCGCAAGTATGGTTCATGCGCCGCACGACGGCAAACTGGCTGCACAGCGGCCGACGGCGGATCGGGTTGCCCCTTGCGCGAGGAGTTCTCACGCCTGTGTCATGCCGGTGCCGATTCAGCCGCGCTGTGCGACACTGCCGCGTGTCCGGCCCGATGCGGCCTGCTTTCTTTCTCGTTGCCCATGACCGCACGCGCGCCCATCCCGTTGCAGGAAATCGAACTCGTCGCCGTTCGCGCGCAGGGCGCGGGCGGCCAGAACGTGAACAAGGTGTCGAGCGCGATTCATCTGCGCTTCGACATCCGCGCCTCGTCGTTGCCCGAGGTGCTCAAGATGCGCCTGCTCGCGCTCGCCGACCGCCGGATTACGAGCGAGGGCGTCGTCGTGATCAAGTCGCAGGAATACCGCACCCAGGAACAGAACCGCGTGGCCGCGCTTGCGCGCCTGGAGGAACTGGTCGACAGCGTGAGCGTGACGCGCAAGGCGCGCGTGGCGACGCGTCCCACGCGCGCCTCGAAGCTGCGCCGGCTCGACAGCAAGGCGCGCACCGGTGAACTGAAGGCGGGGCGTCGGCGCGTCACCGACTAGCGACCCGGATCACGCGGCGGCTTGACCCGGCTCGCGCCACGGGCGCTCGCGCGGCCCGTGCTCGGGCGGAAAGTCCGCGCACAACATGTGCGCCAGACGCGGTCGAAATTGGAGAAGCCCGCACCGAAGTCGGGTTCGGCATGGCTTGGGACGGACGGCGGCGCGGGCGGTTCGTGGGCGCCTCTACCGCCAGGGCCGCGCAACTGCTTTCCAAAGCAGGCGCTCAGTGCGCCGTGTTGGGCACGTCGAGAATCAGGATGATGGTCCAGTCCGCGTCGCCTTCGTGGTGGTATTGGCGCTCCGCCACGATGAACGGCTGCTGCTTGCCGGCCGGGCCGAGAAACAGCACGTCGCCTTCCATCGGCAGGCATTCGATGGGGGGCAGCGCGAGATACGCATCCTGGTTGCCGCCGCGCGGCATCAGTTTTTCGATCTTGCGTGAGGCCGCTTCGGTCCATTCGATGTCGAGCTGGATGTTGCTCATTGCGTTTCTCCGCGCGTGGCGCGCACAAAAGGTTGGGTCTGCCGACCGCGTCTAGCCGACCGCGTCTGGCCGACCGCGTCTAGCCGACCGCATCTGGCCAACCGCGGCGTTTTCGAGGTGCGCGACTTTAGCATACCGCGCCGGCGCGTCGGCGCGGGCCGCTGCGCGCGAGGCCACAAACGCAGCGAAGTGGCGCGGCGAAGAAAAAAGCCGATGGCGGCTAAACCGGCATCGGCTTCATTCCCGGGAAGGCGTCGCCCGCGTGCGCTGGGCTGCGCGCGGCCAGCCTCGTCCGTTCTTACTGGGCAGGGGCCTTCTTGTGATGCGGATGCCCCGACTTGTGATGCATCATGGGCGCCGGCGCAGGCGCGGCTTCCTGTTGCTGCTGCAGCGCCTGCGCGCGTTGCAGGACGTCGTCGGCCTTGGCCGGGTCGGTGCTCATCGTGATGCCGTTATCCGACTGCGCGTGCGCAGCGCCCGCCAGTGCGGAAAGTGAAATCAGGACTGCGAGGGACACTTTTTTCATCTCTACCTCCGAAGGAGCGGTTTATGGACCCAGCCGGTGCCTGTCCAAGCAGGATGGACACCCCATTCTAACGATCAAATACTCGCTCCAGATGACATCACGTAAGCCGTTCGTGCGGGAGTTACATCTCGTTACATCTAACGTCGCCTAACGGTCATATTAGAACCAGCCGATCATCCGATACACATAGAACTGGGCAACCCCAATCGATTCGTGGAGCGCCGTTTCAGCGGACTTGAGATTTGCGAGGCGCGGAAGCAGGCCGCGCTCGACATGCCGCACGCTGGAAACCGCAGGCAGCGGGTCCATGTCGAAACGCCGGAAATCGAGCATCGCACGGCGCATCTGGTACGAGGACGTGACGAGCAGGAGCGTTTCGTCATTCCCGGCGCGGACGATGGGCGCGACGTTGCGCGCGTTCTGATACGTCGTGAGGCTCTGGTTTTCGAGCACGAGATCGGCGCTCGGCACACCGGCGCGCAGCAGGTAGGGCGCGTAGTTGTCGGCCTCGGCGCTCGCATGGTGCTCCGGGTTGCCGCCACTCACGATCACGCGGCAAGTGCCGCCCGCGCGCGCGCACTGTGCGTACAACTCGGCGGCAAGCGCAATGCGCGCGTAGACGTCGCGCGCGGGGACCAGTCGGCCGCCGTGCGATTCGGTGCCGCCGCCCAGCATGATGATGGCGGTGCGCGCACCGAAGTGCGCCGGGCCGATTTTCGCCTGATCGTAGGGAGTGCGATACAACTCCGGCTGGGCGATATCGAGCAGCACCGCGGTGAGCCAGCCGGTCGCGAGCAGCCAGAAGACCGCGGCCGCGCAGACCGCGACACGCCAGCGCGCGCTGCGCCACAGCAGGCCGAGCGCAACAAATAGCACAAACAAAACGAATAGAATCAATTTGGATGAGGTAACGTATTGTTTTCGGGAAAATGTGCGTCCAACCGACCTTTGCGCCGCGAGCGTGGCGCGGCGTTGGCCGTGCGGGAAGCGGTGAAGCCGCTTTCACGGGGGGCCGGATAACCTGCAGTCCCTGCCGCTGCTCATCGCACGGATAGGGCGCGTGGGCCCGCTTGGGCACAGACTGCGCCATTCTCAGGTCCGCGTCGCGCCGCAGCCGGCTCGCGTGAGACTCAATGATCGCAGGACTGCATTTTAAGAAAGAAGTGAGATGACCACGTATTCCAACGAAGCAGTACTCGAAGCGCTGAGGCGGGTGCAGTATCGGCAGGTCCCGTGGGCGCGTCGTCCTGAAGTGTTCCAGTATTTGCGCGATCTCGGCATGATGGACATCGTCCGGCAGCGCACGGTTGCGCCGGCGCCGGGTTTCCATGCGCCGGTCGATATCGCGGTGCTGACCGATCGCGGCCGCGCCGAATTCGCCCGGCTCGCTCGCGACGAGCGCACGGTGCAGTGGAGCGCGCATCGCGTGGCCGACTATGTCGCGGAGCGCGTACCCCAATCCGGCCTCGAAGCCAGCCAGTAGTACCCCCGTTTGTACCCCCGTCCTCTTCGTCCCGCCAAAAAAAAGCCCGCATCGAAAGATACGGGCTTACCGGAATTACTGCTGCCACGCTGTGCTTGATGGCGTAAGGATAGACCGCACATGAAGCGCGGTGGTTCCCCGGGGCAGGGTATTTGCTGAGCCCGCGACGTGCCGGACGCTCTTACCGTCCTGCGTCATCGCTGCTCGTTCGTCGGTTCCGGCCGTCCTCTCGATGGTGTTTCGCTGGCCGGCTTACCGGCGCTGCGCTGGTTCCTGCCTCTGCGGCGCGCTGCGGCGGGCATTGTCCGCAATATCGCCCCGCAAGTCGCCGCGCGGCACTGGCGGTTTGCTCGCGTTCGGGCCAGGCGCTACGGGCGGCATGGCGTGCGCGCCGGTGCGCGCGATCGACCATGTCGGTACGGAGGCATGCGGCGGGTGGGCCGCGGCGCTGAACGACACGAACGAAGCGGTCGGCGCGAAAAGGGCGAGGGCGAACAGCGAAACCATGATGCCCCGGATGTGCAGGTTCATGGATTTCATGGTGGTTCCCCGTCAATCCAGTTTCTTGACGTTAGTGGACATGCTCCTAAGCTAACGTCGGGCACGAAAGCGCGCTGTAAATATTAGTAAAGAGATGTATCGCGCGATGCCGATCGCCTGGTTGCGGACGCAGCGACGTCGATGCGGCCCGCATCAGTGGGGAGGGGTGGCGCTGCTGGCACGACCGGAAAGCGGTCTGCAGCGGCCATGAAATACGCAAAGGATGGGGAGATAAACACGCCGGGCGCACGATGCGCCCGGCGGAAAAGCAGTTTAAGCGTGGCTCAGGCCATCTTGACCGGCGCGCGCCACGATTCCGGATTGGTCCAGAACGCGCCGCGCAGGCGATCACGGCTGGGCGGTGCGGGCGGCTTGGTCGCCGTGGCGCCGATACGGCCGCGCAGCGAAATTTCGCGCCCGTTCGTGCTCAGTCGCTTGACGATCTCCGCAAGCGTGCCGTCTGCCTGCCACTCGTCGAAACGACGGCGGCAAGTCGGCGGCGAGGGGTAGCGGCCCGGCAGCTTGGACCAGCCTTCACCCGTCGAAAGCACCCAGAGCACCGCGTTGACCACAGCACGCGCTTCGACGCGAGGCCGTCCGCGCCGTTCGCTCCGTGCCGGTTCAGCACAGAACAACGCCTCGACCAGCGCCCATTCGTTGTCTCTCAAATCGTCGAACAGCATCATGTTTCACCTCAGCGAAGCTATCTCCGGTGCGCTGCCCCGCGCTGCGCACTCTTCATGGACTCCCGGCCGGATGCCGGAGTACCAGGCGGGCCCGGCTGGATCGTCCCGGACTGCATGCTTCCGGTACGTCCATCGAACCTGTGCGTGCCTTAATGCGAAAACCGTGCCAGCACGTACGTTCTCGTCTTGAAGCCGCGTGGCGCCAAGCCCGCGCGGGAGATTGCCAGGGGCGTATAAGACTCGAAAACACTTATCGAGAAAATCGGGAGAATCACCAATCTTGTGCAGACAAGCCCGTCCGCCGTGCGTTTGCGCCGTATTGCTGCATTGCGGCGAATAATGGGTGGCGAGGTTCCTCTATACGTAACGAGGGGTGACCGGCATAAAATTGCATGAAAACGGACAATTCATGAGGCAAGCGGATGAATGTGACGCTGCGGCAGTTGCGGGTTTTCATCGAGGTTGCCCGGCTGCAGAGCTTTAGCCGGGCCGGGGACGAAATCGGGCTCACGCAGTCGGCGGTGAGCCGATGTGTACGCGAGCTCGAAGCCGAGATTGGCGTGAAGCTCGTCGACCGGACCACGCGCGAGGTGCAGCTCACCGATGTCGGCGCGAACCTGATCGCGAGCATTCCGCGCCTGCTGGGCGATCTCGATGACGCCCTGCGTGAAATTCGCGAGATCGGCGAGCAGCGGCGCGGCCGCGTCGTCGTGGCGGCCAGTCCGACGGTCGCGTGCCGCTTGATGCCCCAGGTCGTCGCCGCGTGCGGGCGGCAGTTTCCCTACATCACGCTTGGCTTGCGCGACGACGTGCAGAGCGACGTCGTGCGCAAGATCCGCTCGGGCGAGGTGGACTTCGGCGTCATCATCGGGCCCTTTGCCGCTGAGGATCTCGAAACCGAATGCCTGACCACGGACTCGTTCTGCGTGGTCGTGCGCGGCGATCACGCGCTCGCGCTGAGCCAGGAAGTCTCGTGGAAGGAGCTGGACGGCGAGCGTCTGGTGATGCTGGATTACGCTTCGGGCAGCCGCCCGCTCATCGACGCCGTGATGAGCGAGCAGGGCGTGCGTGCACGCGTGGTGCAGGAGCTGGGCCATCCGGCCACGGTCTTCGGACTCGTCGAAGCGGGGGTGGGCATCAGCGTGTTGCCCTGGCTCGCGCTGCCCGTGCCGGCGGGTGCTCCCTTGCTTGCGCGGCCGCTCGTGCCGCGCGCGCAGCGCACCGTCGAACTCGTGCGGCGGCGCGACCGCTCGCTTTCGCCGGCCGCCGAGGCGGTCTGGTCGCTGATCCGTCAACTTGCCGGCCAGCCCGAAGCGCGGCACTGAAACCGCTGCGCGCATGCCTGGAGGCGCGGAGCTCGTCGCGCGGGGCCGCGCGATACACTGCATGCTTTCCCACATTCTGTGCCACCCGGAACCCCGATGAGCGATTTCGAACCGTCGTCCTCCGTCTCCCTGCCCCGTGAAGCGGTGCGTGCGTTGCGCTCGTCGCAGATCCGCGAAGTGGCGAACGCCGGGTTCGGCGTTCCCGACGTGCTGCCGTTCTGGTTCGGCGAGTCCGACCGTGTGACGCCACCGTTCATCCGCGAGGCGGCGGCCGACGCGCTGGGGCGCGGCGACACGTTCTATACGCACAACCTCGGCATCGCGCCGCTGCGCGAATCGCTCGCGCGCTACGTGAGCGAACTGCACGGCGCAACGTCGGTGGATAACGTGGCGGTCACGAGCGCGGGCGTCAACGCGTTGATGCTGGCGGCGCAGCTCGTCGTCGGCGCGGGCGACCGGGTGGTGGCAGTGACCCCGCTGTGGCCGAACCTCGTCGAAATCCCGAAGATTCTCGGCGCCACGGTCGAGACGGTCTCGCTCGACTACGGCGAGCGCGGCTGGACGCTCGATCTCGACCGGCTGCTGGCGACGCTCACGCCCGAGACGCGTCTTCTCATGATCAACTCGCCGAACAATCCGACCGGTTGGGCGATGACGCGCGACCAGCAGCGCGTGGTGCTCGAGCATTGCCGGCGCCTCGGCATCTGGATCGTCGCCGACGAGGTCTACGAGCGCCTTTACTACGGCGCCACGAGCGAGCGCACCGCGCCCTCGTTCCTCGATCTTGCGTCGCGCGAAGAGCGCCTGATCTGCGTCAATTCGTTCTCGAAGGCCTGGCTCATGACCGGCTGGCGGCTCGGCTGGATGGTCGTGCCGCGCACCTTGACCGACGATCTGGGCAAGCTGGTCGAGTACAACACCTCGTGTGCGCCCTCGTTCGTGCAGCAGGCCGGCATTGCGGCCGTCGAGCACGGCGAGCCGTTCACGCGCGCGCTGGTGGCCGATCTGCGCGCCTCGCGCGACCACCTCGCCGCGGCGCTGGCGAAGCTGCCCGGCGTCGATGTGAAAGTGCCGCACGGGGCGATGTACCTTTTTTTCCGGCTGGCGGGCGCGCAGAACAGCCTCGAGTTGTGCAAGGCGCTGGTGCGCGACGTGGGCCTCGGCCTCGCGCCGGGAAGCGCGTTCGGACCGCAAGGGGAAGGCTTCGTGCGCTGGTGCTATGCGTGCGACCCCGCGCGGCTCGACGCCGGCGTCGAGCGACTCGCGCGCTACCTCGAGACGGTGGGAGCGCATTGAGCGTGCGTCGGCGCGGCTTGCACCGCGCCATGCACCGGCGTGGCGCGAGCGGGCATAAAGCGGTGACGGGCCCGGATTAAAATGAGGCCCCTCATGCGGAATGGCGTCTTTACGCACCCGGCGTTTTTGCGTAATATGGCGCTCAGTCAAGCGATTCCCTGCGGGAACTTCGCGGCTCCCTCCGGCTGGGTCTGGCTCTTTGCCTGAATTTCGGCCCCCCGGTGCGTGCTCCCATCAATATGACCGATCAGAATCGGGCGAGCGCGTCTCCAAGTTCCATATCGTCTTTCGTCTGTCTGATCCGGTTCCTTGAACCTGATTTACCTTACTTAGGGTCTGACCTGGCTGCATGAATACCCAAGAGGCGAAAATCGTCCTCGAGACTGCATTGATCTGCACGCAGGAGCCGTTGAAGATCGGCGAACTGCGCAAACTGTTTGCCGACGACATTTCGGCCGACACGGTCCGCAACCTGCTCGAAGACCTGCGGCATGAATGGTCCGGGCGCGGCGTCGAGCTGGTGGGGCTCGCGTCGGGCTGGCGCTTTCAGAGCAAGCCGGCCATGCGGACGTACCTTGACCGGTTGCACCCCGAAAAGCCGCCGCGCTATTCGCGCGCGGTCCTCGAAACGCTCGCGATCATCGCGTACCGGCAGCCGGTCACGCGCGGCGATATCGAGGAAATTCGCGGCGTCACGGTCAACACGCAGGTCGTCAAACAGCTCGAGGACCGTAACTGGATCGAAGTCATCGGTCATCGTGACGTGCCGGGCCGCCCGGCACTCTATGCAACGACACGGGAGTTTCTCGACGATCTCGGCCTGAAGTCGCTCGACGAATTGCCGCCGCTCGACGATCCGTCGAGCCAGTTCGGCGAGCAACTGCTTGCCCAGCATGCGATCGAGTTTCCCGATAGCGTCGCGGCACAGTTCGTTGCGCAAGGCCAGCCCGAGGCTGCCTCCAGTGTCGCGGGCGCGGAAGATGCGCTGACGCCGGTAGCGGAAGGCGAAACGCCGGGCGATGAAACGCCCGCACAGCCCGAAAGCGAAGCGCGCGAGACGCACGCAACGGAAGAAGCGGACCCAACGCACGAGGCGGCAGGCGCAAACGTTGCATACGCAGCCGATGCCCCGGGCGAAGCGGTACATGACGAAGCAAGCCTCGCGCAGCACGGGTCAGCCCCGGACGCTCACGCGCAGGATGCCGCGCACGCAGCAGATGCGGCGGGCGAAGAAGAACACGAAGACCGCCGCGACGCGGCGCAGGACGACCCCGTCTCGACGACGGACGACGAAGCCGCACGACGCGGCATCTGAAGCAACAAGCATTTTTGACGCGCCCCGCAAGCGGGCGCGCAACCTGACATTTTGAGGTTGTTTTGACTGATATCCACGACACCGATTCGACCGACGCGTCCTCCGCGCGCGACGACGACACGCGGGCTTCGCAGGTCGAAGGCGAAGCACAGGGCGGCGAGGGCGAAGAGCGTCCGCGCCGCGGCCTGCGCCGCGGGCCGCGCAGCCTGATCGCGCGCCGCCGCGCGGGTGCGAAGGCCAAGGCCACAGAAGGCGCGGAGAGCGCCGACGCGCCCGCAGCGCCCGCTGACGCGCCGCAAGCGGCGCCTGAGCGTGCTCCTGCCGGGCGCGCACCGCGCAACAAGGACGCAGGCGCGAAGAAGCCGGGCCGCCGCCAGAATGCGGGCGCTGCCGCTCAAGGTGAGCGTCAGGGCGAACGCCAGCAGGGCGAGCGCCAGCAAGGCGCGGGCAAGCGACAGAAGGGCCAGGTGCGAGGCGAAGGCCAGCCGGCCGCCGCCGCGGGCGAGTCCACGCAGGACGACCTGTTCCTGTACGTGACGTCGCCGGCGTTCGACGCCGACAACGGCGCCGGTTCGGGCGTGCGGGCGCCGATGCTGCGCCGCGGCCGTGCCCAGCAGCCCAAGCGCGTGCTGAGCCCGGACGACGACGCACCGAAGCTGCACAAAGTGCTGGCGGATGCGGGCATGGGCTCGCGCCGCGACATGGAAGAGCTGATCATCGCCGGGCGCGTCTCGGTGAACGGCGAGCCCGCGCACATCGGCCAGCGCATTCTGCCGACCGACCAGGTCCGCATCAATGGCAAGCCCATCAAGCGCAAGCTGCAGAACAAGCCGCCGCGCGTGCTGATCTATCACAAGCCGACCGGCGAAATCGTGAGCCACGCCGATCCGGAAGGCCGTCCGTCGGTATTCGATCGCCTGCCGCCGATGAAAACGGCGAAGTGGCTGGCCGTCGGCCGTCTGGACTTCAACACCGAAGGTCTGCTGATGCTGACCACCTCGGGCGATCTGGCCAACCGTTTCATGCACCCGCGCTACAGCGTGGAGCGCGAATACGCCGTGCGCGTGGTGGGCGAGCTGACCGAGGGGAATCGCCAGAAGCTGCTCAAGGGCGTCGAGCTCGAGGACGGCCCCGCGAGTTTCCTGCGCATCCGCGACGGCGGTGGCGAAGGCACGAATCACTGGTATCACGTCGCGCTGGCCGAAGGCCGTAACCGCGAAGTGCGCCGGATGTTCGAGGCGGCGGGACTGATGGTGAGCCGCCTGATCCGCACGCGCCACGGCCCGATCGCGCTGCCCAAGGGTCTCAAGCGCGGCCGCTGGGAAGAGCTCGAAGACAACCAGGTGCGCGCGCTGATGGCAGCGGTCGGCCTGAAGGCGCCGAGCGAAGAGAAGGGCGGTCGCGGCGGCAAGGAGCAGGAGCGTCGCCAGCCCGATCCGATGCAGACGTCGATGGGCTTCATCAACCGCGAGCCGGTGCTGAGTTCGCACGGTGCGATGGGTCAGCCGCGTCAGGGCCAGGGACGGCGCGGTGCGGCGGGCGGCTTCGGCGGCGGCGCGGGTGCCGGTCACGGCAATTTCGGCGCGGGCTCCGGTTTCGGCGGCCGTGGCGGCAACCGTGCAGGCGGCCGCGAGGTCGACGGCAACCGTGCGCCGGGCGCGCAGGGCAAGCGTGCGGGCGGCAATGCCAGCGGCAATCGCCGCAGCGGTCCCGGCAACGGCGGCGGCAATGCCAACCCCAATGGCAATCGCGCGGGCGGCAACAGCCGTGGCGGCCAGCGCGGCACGCCGCGCAACCGCACTCGCGGCCACTGACGCGCGAAGCGCGCGACGTCCGTCTGCGACATGCGGCGGGCGTCGCGGCCATACAACGGCGGCAATGCGCGCGGTTCGCGCGTAAAACACCGGAAAATCCCCTTGCGAGCCCATAAATAACGGCAAAAGGCGCATTGGGCTTGACCGGTGATTTGCGTTAATGTGCAAAAAAGGCTAGAATCACAAAGTCGCTGGGCGTGCGGCTGTCATCTGGGTAGTAATTCGCGCCCCAGGTGCGACCACCTGGCTAAGTGAGAAGATGGGCGTTTCGCCCATTTTTTTTTGGTTCGCCCCAAATTGGATACCAATAGATGCCGACGTTTCACGTTCGGCATTGTCAATTTGGGGGCCGTCTAACCATCCAGGTCGTTCGTCATCGGGGGGCAGTAGGTGAGAAGCGCGCGCGCTCACCTGGCGCGCGGCCCGCGAATCCCTAGCGAAGCAAGAATTAGAGCGAAGGAAGTTGCTGGCCCGCTGCGCAGAACATCTGGAGTGGGCATTGTGCAACTGACGGAACTGATTGAAACCACGGTCACCGGGCTCGGTTACGAGCTGGTCGACCTCGAGCGCACCGGGCGCGGCATGCTGACCATCTTCATCGATCAGCCCGCGGGGATCGCGATCGAGGACTGCGAGAAGGTCACGCGTCAGCTGCAGCACGTTCTGACGGTCGAGAACATCGACTACGAGCGACTCGAGGTTTCGTCGCCGGGTCTCGACCGTCCGCTGAAGAAACTGGCGGACTTCGAACGCTTCGCAGGCTGCGAAGCGGTAATCACGTTGAAAAAGCCATTGGACGGACGGAAATCGTACCGGGGTATCGTGCATGCTCCCGAAGGCGAATCCATCGGTCTGGAATTCGAAGGGAAGGCGGGTCCTGCGATGCTCGATTTCACGCTCGCGGACATCGACAAAGCACGCCTTGTCCCCAAAGTTGACTTTAGGAGCCGCAAACAATGAGTCGCGAAGTGTTGATGCTGGTGGATGCGCTGGCACGCGAGAAGAATGTCGACAAGGACGTGGTGTTCGCCGCCCTTGAAGCGGCGCTTGCGTCGGCCTCCAAGAAACTCTTCGACGAGGATGCGGATATCCGCGTGCATATCGATCGCGAAAGCGGCGAACACGAAACGTTCCGCCGCTGGCGCGTCGTGCCGGACGAGGCGGGCCTGCAGGAGCCGGACCAGGAAATCCTGCTGTTCGAGGCCCGCGAGCAGGACCCGGAAGCACAGATCGACGGTTTCGTCGAGCAGCCGGTACCTTCGGTCGAGTTCGGCCGTATCGGCGCGCAGGCCGCCAAGCAGGTCATCCTGCAGAAGGTGCGCGACGCCGAGCGCGAGCAGATCCTGAACGACTTCCTCGAGCGCGGCGAAAGCATCATGACCGGTACGGTCAAGCGCATGGACAAGGGCAACTTCATTGTCGAATCCGGCCGTGTGGAAGCGCTGCTGCGCCGCGACCAGTTGATTCCGAAGGAAAACCTGCGCGTGGGCGACCGCGTGCGCGCGTGGATCGGCAAGGTCGATCGCACCGCTCGCGGCCCGCAGATCGAACTCTCGCGCACGGCGCCCGAGTTCCTGATGAAGCTGTTCGAAATGGAAGTGCCCGAAATCGAACAGGGCCTCCTCGAGATCAAGGCGGCGGCGCGCGATCCGGGCGTGCGCGCCAAGATCGGCGTGGTGGCTTACGACAAGCGCATCGACCCGATCGGCACCTGCGTCGGCATCCGCGGTTCGCGCGTGCAGGCCGTGCGCAACGAGCTCGGTGGCGAAAACGTCGACATCGTGCTATGGTCGGAAGATCCCGCCCAGTTCGTGATCGGCGCGCTCGCGCCGGCTGCCGTGCAGTCGATCGTCGTCGACGAGGAAAAGCACTCGATGGACGTCGTGGTCGACGAGAGCGAACTCGCAGTCGCGATCGGCCGTAGCGGCCAGAACGTGCGTCTCGCCAGCGAACTGACCGGCTGGCAAATCAATATCATGACGCCGGACGAATCCGCGCAAAAGCAGAATCAGGAGCGCACGGTGCTGCGCGACCTGTTCATGGCGCGTCTCGACGTGGATGAGGAAGTCGCCGACATCCTGATCGACGAAGGCTTCACGAGCCTCGAAGAGATCGCCTACGTGCCGCTCAACGAAATGCTGGAAATCGAGGCGTTCGACGAGGACACCGTGCACGAACTGCGCAACCGCGCTCGCGACGCGCTGCTCACGCAGGCGATCGCGAACGAGGAGAAGGTGGAAAGCGCCGCGCTGGACCTCAAGAGTCTGGACGGTATCGACCCGGACCTGCTCGCGAAACTGGCGCAGCATGAAGTTCACACCCGCGACGAGCTCGCCGAGCTGGCCGTGGATGAACTGGTCGAAATGACGGGAATGGAAGAGGACGCCGCCAAGGCGTTGATCATGAAGGCACGTGAGCACTGGTTCCAGTAACCCGCCAACGGGAAGCTGCATCAGGGCGCGACGAGCAGGAAGCGACCATGACCCACTGAACTGAACGCGGCGGAGCCTTGCAGAACGCGAGGCACCGAAGGCCGCATGACCCGATGTCAACCGCAAGGAATCGGTCCTTGCATTAAGAGGAATGAATGGCGAGTAACAACGTAGCCCAATTTGCCGCGGAACTGAAAATGCCTGCCGGCGTGCTGCTCGAGCAGCTGCAGGCGGCGGGCGTCACGAAAGCGAGCGAGAGCGATGCCTTGTCGGAGACCGACAAGGCGCGTCTGCTCGATCACTTGCGCAAGTCTCACGGCTCGACTGATGCAGACAAACGCAAGATCACGCTGACGAAACGGCATACGTCGGAGATCAAGCAGTCCGATTCGACGGGTAAGGCACGCACCATTCAGGTCGAGGTGCGCAAGAAGCGCACGTTCGTCCGCCGCGACGAGTCCGCCGGAGAGGCGGAGGCATCGAATCATGCAGCCGACGCAGCTGCTGCCGCCGAAGAGGCGGAGCTGCAGCGCCGCGAGGAAGAAGCGCGCCGCGAGGCAGAACTGCTCGAGCGTCAGGCCCAGGAGCTCAAGGAGCGCCAGGAACTGCTCGCCCGTGAAGAGTCGGAGCGCCGTGCGCGCGAAGAGGCCGCCGAGGCCGAACGCCGCCGCGCCGAAGAAGAAGCTGCAAAGAAGAGGGCAGCGGCCGATACCGCCGCTCGCGAACTGGCCGCTCAGGCCGTGGCTGCGCAGCGCAATGCCGAAGCGGAAGCGAAAGAAGTGAAGCAAGCGCAGGATCAGCAGGAAGAACAGCGCGCCGCAGCCGAGCGCGCCGCGCAGCGCGAGGCGGCCCAGAAGGCCGAAGCCGCCGCGCGCGAAGCCGCCGATAAGGCGCAGAAGGAACAGGACGAGATCGCCCGCCGCCGCGCGGCTGCAGAAGCCGAAGCGCGCGCGATCCGCGAGATGATGAACACGCCGCGCAAGGCGCAGGTGAAGGCGCCCGAGCCGCCCAAGCCCGTCGAGCCGGCCAAGCCCGCCGAAGCCAAGGGCACGCTGCACAAGCCGGCCCGTCCGGAAGGTGCGCCGGCACGTCCGGCCGCCGGAGCAGGCGCCGCGGCGAAGAAGCCGGCCACGACTGCCGCGCCTTCGACGAGCGCGCCGGGTGCCGGTGCGGGCGACCGCAACAAGAAGCCGGGCGCAGGCAAGGGCGGCTGGCAGGACGACGCGGCCAAGCGCCGTGGCATCAAGACGCGCGGCGACTCGTCGGGCGGCGTGGACCGCGGCTGGCGCGGCGGCCCGAAGGGCCGTGGCCGTCACCAGGACGCGTCGACGTTCCAGGCGCCGACCGAGCCGATCGTGCGTGAAGTGCACGTGCCGGAAACCATCACGGTGGCCGACCTCGCGCACAAGATGTCCGTGAAGGCATCGGAAGTCATCAAGGCGATGATGAAGATGGGCCAGATGGTCACCATCAACCAGATGCTCGACCAGGAAACGGCGATGATCATCGTCGAGGAACTCGGCCACCGTGCGGTTGCCGCGAAGCTCGACGATCCGGAAGCGCTGCTGGTCGAAGGCCAGGGCACGGCTACGGACGCCGAGCAACTGCCGCGTCCGCCGGTCGTCACGGTCATGGGTCACGTCGACCACGGCAAGACCTCGCTGCTCGACTACATCCGCCGCGCCAAGGTTGCCGCGGGCGAAGCGGGCGGCATTACGCAGCACATCGGCGCTTACCACGTCGAAACGCCGCGTGGCGTCATCACGTTCCTCGACACGCCGGGTCACGAGGCCTTCACGGCCATGCGTGCTCGCGGTGCGAAGGCAACCGACATCGTCATTCTGGTGGTCGCAGCCGACGACGGCGTGATGCCGCAAACCAAGGAAGCGATCGCGCACGCCAAGGCTGCGGGTGTGCCGCTCGTCGTGGCGATCAACAAGATCGACAAGCCGGACGCGAATCTCGAGCGCGTGAAGCAGGAGCTCGTCGCAGAAGGCGTCGTGCCGGAAGAGTACGGCGGCGACTCGCCGTTCGTGCCGGTGTCGGCGAAGACCGGCGCAGGCATCGACGACCTGCTCGAAAACGTGCTGCTGCAAGCCGAAGTGCTGGAACTCACGGCACCGGTCGCAGCGCCGGCCAAGGGTCTCGTGATCGAAGCGAAGCTCGACAAGGGTAAGGGGCCGGTTGCAACGATCCTCGTCCAGTCCGGCACGCTGAACCGTGGCGACGTCGTGCTCGCTGGCAGCGCCTACGGCCGCGTGCGCGCCATGCTCGACGAAACCGGCAAGCCCACGAAGGAAGCGGGCCCGTCGATTCCGGTCGAGATCCAGGGTCTGTCGGAAGTGCCGGGCGCGGGCGAAGAAGTCATCGTGCTGCCGGACGATCGCAAGGCGCGTGAAATCGCCATGTTCCGTCAAGGCAAGTTCCGCGACGTCAAGCTCGCGAAGCAGCAGGCCGCGAAGCTCGAAAACATGCTCGAGCAGATGGGCGAAGGCGAAGTGCAGAACCTGCCGCTCATCGTCAAGGCGGACGTGCAGGGTTCGCAGGAAGCGCTGGTGCAATCGCTGCTCAAACTGTCGACCAGCGAAGTGCGCGTGCAGATCGTGCACAGCGCGGTCGGTGCGATCAGCGAGTCGGACGTCAACCTGGCAACGGCTTCGAAGGCGGTCATCATCGGCTTCAATACGCGTGCAGATGCGCAGGCGCGTAAGGTTGCCGAGGCGAATGGCATCGACATCCGTTACTACAACATCATCTATGACGCAGTGGATGAGGTGAAGGCGGCGATGTCGGGCATGCTGGCGCCGGAGAAGCGCGAGACGGTCACGGGCATGGCCGAGGTGCGTCAGGTGATTCGCGTGCCGAAGGTCGGCCTGATCGCAGGTTGTATGGTCACGGACGGTTTCGTCAAGCGTTCGTCGTCGGTGCGCGTGATCCGCAACAACGTCGTCATCCATACCGGCGAACTCGACTCGCTCAAGCGCTTCAAGGACGACGTCAAGGAAGTCAAGCAAGGCTTCGAGTGCGGTATGTCGATCAAGAACTTCAACGACATCGTCGAAGGCGACCAGTTCGAAGTGTTCGAGATCACCGAAGTCGCGCGTACGCTGTAATACAGCGGCGCCTGCGGGCAGACCTTCGGGTCGCCCGCCTGACCGCGGGTTTGCCGCGGTTTTGCCGATAACGGGCGGGGCAGGCGCTGGCCAGCCCCGCCCGTTTTGTTTTTTGCGCGGCCGTGTGCGCCTTCAGGGACGCAACGCCGCCCGAATGCCTCGCAGATAAAGAGGTGGAACCATCATGCCGAAAAAACGTACTTCCCCGAATCGCAACGTGCAGATCGCGGATCAGATCCAGCGCGATCTGTCTGAGCTGATGCGCGAAGTCAAGGACCCGCGAATCGGGCTCGTGACGATCCAGAGCGTGGAACTTACGCCCGACTACGCGCACGCCAAGGTCTACTTCACGACCCTCACGGGCGACCCGAAGACCACGCAGGAAGCGCTCAATCACGCCGCAGGTCATCTGCACAACCAGCTCTTCAAGCGCCTGCACATTCACACGGTGCCGACGCTGCATTTCCACTATGACCAGTCGGTCGAGAAGGGTGTCGAGATGTCGCGCCTGATCGACGAGGCGAACGCGACGCGCGCGAAGGACGACTGACGCGGGCAATGACTGGATCATCGAAACAGGATCAGGGCGGGCAGCGATCTGATGCGGCGCGACCGAGAGTCCCGCGCCGCCTGCTCGACGGCGTGCTGCTGCTCGACAAGCCCGTTGGCCTTTCGAGCAACGACGCGTTGATTCGCGCGAAGCGCCTGTACCGCGTGAAGAAGGCCGGCCACACCGGCACGCTCGACCCGCTCGCGTCGGGTCTGCTGCCGCTGTGCTTCGGCGAGGCGACCAAGTTTTCGCAGGATCTGCTCGAAGCCGACAAGACCTATGAGGCGACCATGCGCCTCGGCATTCGCACGGCCACCGGCGACGCCGAAGGCGAGGCGATCGAAACGCGCGAGGTCACCTGCGACGAAGCCGCCGTGCGTGAGACGATGACGCGCTTCCTCGGCGACATCGTGCAGGTGCCGCCGATGTATTCGGCGCTCAAGCGCGACGGCAAGCCGCTCTATGAATATGCGCGTGCGGGCCAGACGGTCGAGCGCGAAGGGCGCGAGGTGAAGATCCTTGCGTTGGAGATGATCGCCAGCGCGCTTCCCGAGGTTCCCGAGGTGACGTTTCGCGTGACCTGCAGCAAGGGCACGTACGTCCGCACGCTTGCCGAAGATATCGGCGAGGCGCTTGGCTGCGGCGCGCATCTCGTGATGCTGCGGCGTACCGGTGTGGGCGCGCTCACGCTCGAGCATGCAGTGACGCTCGACGCACTCACCGCCGCCGACGAGCCCGAGCGCGACACCTGGCTGCGTCCCGTCGATGCGCTGCTCTCCACGTTCCCCGCCGTGACGCTCAATGTAGAGGCGGCGCGCCGCTTCACGCATGGCCAGCGCTTGCCGCTCAACGAGCTGGTGCTCGATCGCGCGGTTTGCGAAGCGGCTGAACGCGTGCGCGTCTATGCAGAGGATGGGCGCCTGCTTGGCGTCGCGAAGGCCGCGAACGGCGTGCTTGCGCCGGAGCGGCTGGTGGTCAGCAGCGCAGCCTGAGTACGCTTGCGCCGCGCCTGGCGCGCACGAAAAAAAACGGCACGTCGGTGAGGAAGCGGACGTGCCGTTTTGCTATGGATACCCGCAAGCGCTAGCGCATCGACCTCAATGCGCTGCCGAAGCCGCTGCACCCGCGTCCGCGCCACCGGCACGCTCGGGCCGCGTGATCCAGATGAGTGCGATCAGCACGATGAAGATCATCGAGGAAATCCAGAACAGGTCGTTCACGCCGAGTTGCGCGGCCTGCTGCGAGAGCATCCGGTCGAAGAGCCCGTGCGCCTGGGAAGGATCGAGACCCGCGCCCTGGAACTGCTGCATCGACTGGTTGAAGACCGGGTTGGTCGGCGTAGCCACTTCGTTCAGGCGCGCGTGGTGAAACGTCGTCCGGTGATCCCACGCTGTTTCGAAGATCGAGGTGCCGATACCGCCGCACATGATCCGCACGAAGTTCGACAGGCCCGAGGCCGCGGGAATGCGATGGCCCGGCAGACCCGACAGCGTGATCGACACGAGTGGAATGAACAGACCCGCCATGCCGATGCCCTGGATGAGCGTAGGCAGCGTAAGCGCCCACGTGTCCACGCCCGTCGTATATTGCGAGCGCATCCAGAAGCACAGCGCAAACACGATGAAGGCTGTCGTCGCGATATAACGCGGGTCGGTGCGCGGCAAGATCTTGCCCGTGATCGGCGAGAGCAGGATGGCGAAGAAGCCCACGGGCGCCATCACGAGGCCCGCGTCCGTTGCGGTGTAGCCGAGGGTGGTTTGCAGCCACAGCGGCAGTAGCACGAGATTGCCGAAATACAGCCCGTAGCCCACCGAAAGCGCAATCGTGCCGCCCGTGAAATTGCGTCGCGCAAACAGCGACAGGTCGACCACAGGGTGATCCGCGGTCAGCTCCCACACCACGAAGAACGCGAATGCGATCACGGCGGTGAGCGCAAGCACGACGACCGTGGTGGACGAGAACCAGTCGAGGTCCTTGCCCTTGTCGAGCATCACCTGCAGCGAGCCCACCCAGATGATGAGGAGCGCGAGGCCCACGCCGTCGATCGGCGCCTTCCTCACCTCCGAATCGCGATTGCGGAAGATCGCCCACGTGGCGAGCGCCGCGATGATGCCCACCGGAATGTTCACGTAGAAGATCCAGGGCCACGAAATGTTGTCGGAGATCCAGCCGCCGAGAATCGGGCCGGCCACCGGCGCGATCAGCGTGGTCATCGACCACATCGAGAGCGCCATGGGCGCCTTCGCGCGCGGGTAGCTCGCGAGCAGCAGCGTTTGCGAAAGCGGGATCATCGGGCCGGCCACGGCGCCTTGCAGCACGCGCGAGGCGAGCAGGAAGGGCAGCGTGGGCGCGAGGCCGCACATCCATGACGAGATCACGAACAGGATGATCGACGCCATGAACAGGCGCACCTGGCCGAAACGCTGTGTGAGCCAGCCGGTGAGCGGCACGGAGATCGCGTTGGCCACCGCGAACGAGGTGATGACCCACGTGCCCTGGTCCGACGACACGCCGAGGTCGCCCGAGATCGACGGGATCGACACGTTCGCGATCGAGGTGTCGAGCACGTTCATGAACACCGCGAGCGACACCGCGATGGTGCCGATCACGAGTTGCGCGCCCTGTAGCGGCGGATGCGCGACGGGTTGTTGTGCTGCTGCCATGGCGTCCTTTCTTGTTGACCTGTTGGAGGCCGCGCGAAACAAAGCGGCGCGGGCTGACGATCAGCCCGCGCCGGCGTCTGCGAGTGCTTTTATCAGGGCTTCAATCAGCCTTTTGCGCCCGGCTTCGCCGCGTGAGCGGACGACACCTGCGCCTTTGCGGATGCGTTGCCGGTCGCGCCGCTGGCGTTGTTGCTGACGCTAGCCGCCTTGTGCGCGTTCGGACCGGCGTTTTCGGCGATGATGCGCGCGATTTCCGCGTCGGCTTCCGCGCCGTACTTGGCGAACACATCGGTCTCGTAGACGGTGTTCTGCGCATTGCCGAGCTGCGTACCCGAATCGTTGCGGATGCTCACGTCCACCTGCATCGAGAGGCCGATGCGCAGCGGGTGCTTCTGCAGGTCTTCCGGATCGAGCGAGATACGCACCGGCAGGCGCTGCACCACCTTGATCCAGTTACCCGTCGCGTTCTGCGCCGGCAGCAGCGAGAAGGCGGAACCCGTGCCCGCCGAGAAGCCCACCACCTTGCCGTGGTAGACGACCGACGAGCCATAGACGTCGGCCGTCATCTCGACCGGCTGGCCGATGCGCATGTGCTTGAGCTGCACTTCCTTGAAGTTGGCGTCGACCCACAGCGAGTTCAGCGGCACCACCGACATGAGCGGATTACCCGGCGAGACGCGCTGGCCCACCTGCACCGAGCGCTTGGCCACGTAGCCGGTAACCGGTGCGGGCAGCGTGTTGCGCGCATTCGCCAGATAGGCGTCGCGCACCTTGGCGGCGGCGGCCTCCACGTTCGGGTGATTGGCGATGGTCGTGTTCGCGGTCAGCGCGCGGTTTGCGGCGAGCTGCTGCTGTGCGGCTTCGAGCGCGGCTTCGGCACTGCGCACGGCGTCGCGTGCGTGCGAGATCTCTTCCTGCGAGACGGCGCCCGTCTGCGCGACCTGCATGCGGCGGCGCAGGTCGTCCTGCGCACGCGAGAGGTCGGACTGACGCTGGGCGACTTGCGCTTCGTACTGGCTGTCGTCGGCGAAGAGGCCGCGCACCTGGCGCACCGTCTGCGCGAGTTGCGCTTCGGTTTGCTCGAGCGTCACGCGTGCGTCGGCCGGATCAAGCAGCACGAGCGGGTCGCCGACGTTCACGGTTTGCGTGTCGTCCGCTTTCAGTGCGATCACCGTGCCGGTGACCTGCGGCGTAATCTGCACGACGTTGCCATTCACGTAGGCGTCGTCCGTGCTTTCGGTGAAGCGTGCGACGAGGAAGTAGTAGAGGCCGTAGGCAACGGCTGCAATCACGATCACGAGGACAAGCAGCGTCATCATGCGCTTGCGCTTGCCGCTGTTCGCGTTCGGCTGCGGGTTGGCCGCCGGCTGCTGGGGGGTGCTCATGGAAGGATCTCCGGATGCTTGCGTGCTGTTCGTTCAGTTTTTGATGTTCGTGTGCTGCTCGGCGCTCAGTTCGACACGGGCGCGGCATTTGAAGCGTTCGCCGCCGCTGCCGCGTTCTGCGGCGAGCGCGTACCGCGCCACGGTGCGCCGTTCACGTCGCTCTGGCCGCGCGCTTCGCTGCCGACTTTGGCCGGCGGCGTGAGCCCCGCGCCTTGCGCTTCGAAGCCGCCGCCAAGCGACTTGATGAGCGCCATCTGCTGGTCGCGGCGCTGCGCCTTCAGGTTCGACACCGTCTGCTCCGCGGCGAGGCGGTTCTGGTCGGCGGTGAGCACCTGAAGCTGCTCGGAGAGCCCCGCCTTGTAGCGGATGACCGCGAGCTGCCAGGCCTTGGTCGACGCGTCGAGCGCGCGATCGGCGTCGACCAGTTGCCGGTCTGCCGAACGGATCGTCGACACGTTGGTCGCCACGTCCTGGAACGCGCCGATCAGCGTCTGGTTGTAGTTCGCGACATCGAGCTCGAAGTCGGCGTAGCGGCCCTTCAGTTGCGCGCGCAGCGCGCCCGCGTCGAAGAGCGGCAAATGCACGGCCGGGCCGATGTTCGCCTGGCGGCTCGTGAAGTTCAGGAATTTGCCCCAGCCGAACGCGTCGAAGCCGAAGCCGGCCGCAAGGTTCACGTCGGGATAGAACTCGGCCTTGGCTTCCTTCACGTCGTGCATCGCGGCTTCCACCTGCCAGCGCGCGGCGACGATGTCGGGGCGGCGCGCGAGCAGGTCGGCGGGCAGATTGTCGGGCAGGGCGACGTTGGCAACCGGGTTGAGCACCGGTTGCGCGATCTGCAGGCCGCGGTCGGGGCCCTTGCCGAGCAGCGCGCCGAGCTGATAGCGCACGGATTCGATCTGGCCGTCGATCTGCGAGAGGTTCGCCTGGCTCGTCGCGATGTTGCCGTTCGCGGTCTGCTTCTCGACGTTGGTATCGAGGCCCGCCACCACGCGGCCGTTCGTGATCGTGCCGATGGTCTTGCGGTTGTCGATCTCGTGCACGGCGATGTCGCGCAGCTCGTAGAGCTGGGCGAGCTGGTTGTACGTGCGGGCGACCGAAGAGGCGAGCGTGATGCGCGCCTGCTGCATGTCGGCCTCGGCGGCACGCTGCGAGGACACGGCTTGCGCGAGGCGCTGACGGTTCTTGCCCCAGAGGTCCAGATCCCACGAGGCACTGGCGAGCACGTTGTTCTCGCTATACCAGGTGCCGCCATACGGGGGCGGGAACAGGGCATTGGCCGAGTACAGCTCGCGGGTCCACGAGTAGCTCAGGTTGGCCTTCGGGAAGAGCGCCGAGCGCGAGGTTTCGATATACGACGAGGCCTTGGCGAGGCGCGCCTGCGCCTGAGCGATGGTCGGGCTACCTTCGAGCGCCTCGTCGATCAGCTTGGGCAGCTGCGGGTCGCCGAACTGGTTCGCCCAGTCGAGCGTCGGCCACTGGCCGCCTTGTGCCGGAATGCTCTGCGAGCTTTCGAACTGCTGCGGCTGATCGATGGTCTTGTCGCTCTTGATGCCGATGTAGTTCGCGCAACCCGCAAGGGCGAGCGCCGCGACCGCGGCGGCGACCGCCGCCCGGCAGGACAGTGCCCGCACGGCCGGAACTGGCGCAAACTCGGTTTGGGATTTCATTGCTCGTCTCGATGCGTGAGAGTGTGTGGTGATACTGGACGCTGCAGCTATTTTCTTGTTCGGCGATTTCAAATTTGCTTGCCCCGTCATCGATTCTCGGGCGGATTCGGGTTCGAACTCTGGCTAGCTTCGCAGCTATTCGAAAGAATCCGCCGCAACATGCTCTTCAGGAAGCCCACTTCCTCAGGCGTGAATCCGGCCGACAGATGCTCGGTGACACTGCGGAAAATCGCCGGCATGCGCGCGGCGATGGCAAGGCCCTCGGGCGTCAGCGCGAGGCGCACCGCGCGGCGATCTTCGGAGCTGCGCACGCGCTTGAGGAGTCCGCGCTTCTCCAGCCGGTCGACGAGACGTGTGACGGCGCTTGCGTCGATGCCGTACTCGCGGGCGAGTTCGGCTGCGAGCGTGCATTTGCCGGTCGCCACCATGAAGAGGATGCTGGCCTGCTGGCTCGTGACGCCGAGTTCGGCGACGGCGCGCTGGGTGACCATGTTCGACATCGTCGATTTCACCCGCGAGATCAGGTAGCCGACGCTTTCGCCGAGGTCGTAGTCGCGGACTTCGGGCGGGGGCGTGGGAGTCGGATCCGTCATGATTCTGCTGCGAGTGCAATGGTTGACCAGGCAGGGATTATAGGGGCGGTTAGTTGACGCGGCAAGGTTTATTCTGCCTTTGCCGAGAAACCTTTGCAGAGTAGGGGCTTAATCCGGCCCCGTGGGCATGGGAAAATCCGGCGTGAACGGCGCGCGGCGGCGTCCGTCGAATCTTTACCCGCGTTGCGCGGTTGCGACGCCGGCCGCCCTGATCCAGGGTGCTTCCTGATATGCGCGAGATCAATTCATCTGCGCGTGCTATAATTTCAGGTTCCCAAAAGTGCGTCATCGCAGCGATGCTGAATTGACCCGCCGGCAGCAAGTCCGGGGCGGGTCGAAGCGGCGGCCGCGCGCCCTCGCCGGGCCTGCCAGCAGGGCATGCGCGACGCACTCAACTGTACCCAGGTTCCTATGTCCCGCGCTCTTCGCAACATCGCCATCATTGCCCACGTCGACCACGGCAAGACCACGCTCGTCGACCAACTGCTGCGCCAGTCCGGCACCTTCCGCGACAACCAGCAGATCGCCGAACGCGTCATGGACTCGAACGACATCGAAAAAGAGCGCGGGATCACGATTCTGTCGAAGAATTGCGCCGTCGAGTACGAAGGCACCCACATCAACATCGTCGACACCCCGGGCCACGCCGACTTCGGCGGCGAAGTGGAACGCGTGCTGTCGATGGTCGACTCGGTGCTGCTGCTCGTCGACGCCGTCGAAGGCCCGATGCCGCAAACGCGTTTCGTCACGAAGAAGGCGCTCGCGCTCGGCCTCAAGCCGATCGTCGTCGTGAACAAGATCGACCGTCCGGGCGCCCGTATCGACTGGGTGATCAACCAGACTTTCGACCTGTTCGACAAGCTCGGCGCGACCGAAGAGCAGCTCGACTTCCCGGTGGTCTACGCTTCGGGCCTGAACGGCTACGCTTCGCTGTCGCCGGATGCGCGCGAAGGCGACATGCGCCCGCTGTTCGAAGCCGTGCTCGAGCACGTGCCGGTTCGCGACGCCGATCCGGAAGGCCCGCTGCAGCTGCAGATCACCTCGCTCGACTACTCGACCTACGTCGGCCGTATCGGCGTGGGCCGTATCAAGCGTGGCCGCATCAAGCCGGGTCAGCCGGTGGCGCTGCGCTTCGGCCCGGAAGGCGAGGTGATGAACCGCAAGATCAACCAGGTGCTGTCGTTCAGCGGCCTCGAGCGCGTGCAGGTCGAATCGGCCGAAGCCGGCGACATCGTGCTGATCAACGGCATTGAAGATATCGGCATCGGCGCGACGATCTGCGCGGTCGACACCCCCGAAGCGCTGCCGATGATCACGGTGGACGAGCCCACGCTGACGATGAACTTCCTCGTGAACTCGTCGCCGCTCGCCGGCCGCGAAGGCAAGTTCGTGACGAGCCGCCAGATCCGCGACCGTCTCACGAAGGAACTGAACCACAACGTCGCGCTGCGCGTGAAGGACACCGGCGACGAAACCACGTTCGAAGTGTCGGGCCGTGGCGAACTGCACCTCACGATCCTGATCGAAAACATGCGCCGCGAAGGCTACGAGCTGGCCGTGTCTCGTCCGCGCGTGGTGCTGCACGAAGTCGACGGCGTGAAGCAGGAGCCGTACGAAATGCTGACCGTGGACGTCGAAGACGGCCACCAGGGCGGCGTGATGGAAGAACTGGGCCGCCGCAAGGGCGAAATGCTCGACATGGCTTCGGACGGCCGCGGCCGCACGCGTCTCGAGTATCGTATTCCGGCGCGTGGCCTGATCGGCTTCCAGGGCGAATTCATGACGCTCACGCGCGGCACGGGCCTGATGAGCCACGTGTTCGACGCCTACGGTCCGATCAAGGAAGGCTCGCTCGGCGAGCGCCGCAACGGCGTGCTGATCTCGCAGGACGACGGCGCCGCTGTCGCCTACGCACTGTGGAAGCTGCAGGACCGCGGCCGCATGTTCGTGAAGCCGGGCGACGCGCTGTACGAAGGCATGATCATCGGCATTCACAGCCGCGACAACGACCTCGTCGTGAATCCGATCAAGGGTAAGCAGCTCACCAACGTGCGCGCCTCGGGCACCGACGAAGCCGTGCGCCTCGTGCCGCCGATCCAGATGTCGCTCGAATACGCCGTGGAATTCATCGACGACGACGAACTCGTGGAAGTCACGCCGCAGTCGATCCGTCTGCGCAAGCGTCACCTCAAAGAGCACGAGCGTCGCCGCGCGAGCCGCGAAGGCGCTGCCGAGTAATTGGCATTTTTAGCGCTTTTTTCTGCACTGCAATGCACAAAGACTCACAGAAAAGCCGCCGCTTTATGGGCGGCTTTTTTGCGTCTGGCGGGGATTGTATTGCGGTGCGGGAAGAGTGCGTTGCGAATGCCGCAAGGGCCCGTGGAAAAAGGGTTCCCGCGTGGTGTTCGGTCGCATTGCATCCTGTGGCGAGATGCGCATATGCGCTATACTCCGCGGATGCATGATTTAGGTCCTTCCAAGCAGACTTGATTCGCAATCCGCTAAACGGTCAGGCCGTGGCGCGGAAGGTTGAGTAACCCGCTATTTCTCGAGAAACTCGAAGAAAGGTGAGCGTAAATGTCGGAAACGATGAAGCAATTCCAGCTGAACTCCTATTTGTTCGGCGGCAATGCTCCGTATGTCGAAGAGCTATACGAAGCATATCTTGATAACCCTGCGTCCGTTCCGGACAACTGGCGTGAGTACTTCGACGCACTGCAAAACGTGCCGTCGTCGAGTGGCACGGCAGACAACGACATCGCCCACGGGCCGATCGTCGAATCCTTCGCTCAACGCGCGAAGGCCAATGCATTTGTTCCGCGCGGCGGCGGCGAAGATCTCGCCACGGCACGCAAGCAAGTCTACGTTCAGTCCCTGATTGGCGCTTATCGATTCCTCGGCTCGCAATGGGCCAATCTCGATCCGCTCAAGCGTCGCGAACGTCCGAACATCCCCGAACTCGAGCCTGCGTTCTACGACTTCACCGAAGCCGACATGGACCAGACGTTCAGCGCCACGAACCTGTACTTCGGTTTCGAGCGCGCGACGCTGCGCGAGATCGTCAAGGCGCTGCGCGATACGTACTGCGGTACGATCGGCGCCGAGTACATGTACATCAGCGATCCTGAACAGAAGCGCTGGTGGAAGGAGCGTCTCGAGTCGATCCGCTCGACGCCGAACTTCTCGAACGACAAGAAGAAGCACATCCTGCAGCGCCTGACGGCCTCCGAAGGCCTCGAGCGCTTCCTGCACACCAAGTACGTCGGCCAGAAGCGCTTCTCGCTCGAAGGCGGCGAGTCCTTCATCGCCGCGATGGACGAAGTCGTTCGTCACGCAGGCGCGAAGGGCGTGCAGGAAATCGTCATCGGCATGGCTCACCGCGGCCGTCTGAACGTGCTGGTCAATACGCTCGGCAAGATGCCGGCTGACCTCTTCGCCGAATTCGAAGGCAAGCACGTCGACGACCTGCCGGCAGGCGACGTGAAGTACCACAAGGGCTTCTCGTCGGACGTCGCGACCGAAGGCGGTCCGGTCCACCTGTCGCTCGCGTTCAACCCGTCGCACCTCGAAATCGTCAACCCGGTGGTCGAAGGCTCGGCCAAGGCCCGTATGGATCGCCGCGGCGATGCAGACGGCCTGCAGGTGCTGCCGGTGCAGATCCACGGCGACGCGGCCTTCGCAGGCCAGGGCGTCGTGATGGAAACGCTGAACCTCGCGCAAACGCGCGGCTACGGCACGCACGGCACGCTGCACATCGTCATTAACAACCAGATCGGCTTCACGACCTCGGACCCGCGCGACGCGCGTTCGACGCTCTACTGTACCGACGTCGTCAAGATGATCGAAGCGCCGGTGCTGCACGTGAACGGCGACGATCCGGAAGCGGTCGTGCTGGCGATCCAGCTCGCGGTCGAATTCCGCATGCAGTTCCACAAGGATGTCGTGGTCGACATCATCTGCTTCCGCAAGCTGGGCCACAACGAGCAGGACACGCCCGCAGTCACGCAGCCGCTGATGTACAAGACGATCGCGAAGCACCCGGGCACCCGTGCGCTGTACGCCGAAAAGCTCGTGCAGCAAGGCGTGATCACGGCTGAGGACGCGGACAACTACGTCAAGGCCTATCGCGCCGCGATGGACGAAGGCCACCACACGGTCGACCCCGTGCTCTCGAACTACAAGAGCAAGTACGCGGTGGACTGGGTTCCGTTCCTGAACCGCAAGTGGACCGACGCAGCCGATACGGCTGTGCCGCTCGCCGAGCTCAAGCGTCTGGCTGAGCGCATCACCACGATCCCCCAGAACTTCAAGGTTCACCCGCTGGTCGAGCGTGTCATCAACGACCGCCGCGCGATGGGCAAGGGCGAAGCGAAGCTCGACTGGGGCATGGGCGAGCACCTCGCGTTCGCGTCGCTGGTCGCCTCGGGCTACGCAGTTCGCCTGACGGGCCAGGACTCGGGCCGCGGCACGTTCACGCACCGCCACGCCGTTCTGCATGACCAGAACCGCGAGCGTTGGGACGACGGCACGTACGTGCCGCTGCAGAACATCGGCGAGAACCAGGCGCAGTTCACGGTGATCGACTCGGTGCTCTCGGAAGAGGCAGTGCTGGGCTTCGAATACGGCTACTCGACTGCCGAGCCGAACACGCTCGTCGCGTGGGAAGGCCAGTTCGGCGACTTCGTCAACGGTGCGCAGGTCGTGATCGACCAGTTCATCTCGTCGGGCGAAGTGAAGTGGGGCCGCGTTTCGGGTCTCACGATGCTGCTGCCGCACGGCTATGAAGGCCAGGGTCCGGAGCACTCGTCGGCGCGTATCGAGCGTTTCCTGCAGCTGTGCGCCGAGCACAACATGCAGGTCGTTCAGCCGACCACGCCGGCCCAGATCTTCCACGTGCTGCGCCGCCAGATGATCCGCCTGTTCCGCAAGCCGCTCATCATCTTCACGCCGAAGTCGCTGCTGCGTCACAAGGAAGCCGTGTCGGACCTGTCCGAACTCGCGAAGGGCACGTTCCAGCCGGTCATCGGCGAAGTGGACGAAGCCATCGACGCGAAGAAGGTCAAGCGCGTGGTCGCCTGCTCGGGCCGCGTGTACTTCGACCTCGTGGCACACCGCCGCGAAGCGAAGGCGAACGACGTCGCGATCATCCGTATCGAACAGCTCTATCCGTTTGCTCACAAGCAGTTCGAAGCCGAGCTGAAGAAGTACGACAACGCGACCGAAGTGGTCTGGGTGCAGGACGAGCCGCAGAATCAGGGCCCGTGGTTCTACATCGAGCACCACCTGAAGGAAGGCATGAAGGAAGGCATGAAGCTCGCGTACAGCGGCCGTCCTGCTTCCGCATCGCCGGCTGTCGGCTACTACGCGAAGCACTACGAGCAGCAGAAGGCGCTGATCGAAGGTGCATTCGGCCGCCTGAAGGGCGCGCAGGTCGCGAAGTAAGCACTAGAGCAAATCGAACCGGGAAGGCGTGCTGAACGACGCGCGCTTTCCCGCGCTCACGTGCGCGACCCGGTTCGTACCCAGATACGTATTCAGGAAAATCACATGGCTATCGTAGAAGTCAAAGTTCCGCAGTTTTCGGAGTCGGTGTCGGAAGGCACGATGCTGCAGTGGAAGAAGAAGCCGGGCGAAGCTATCGCCCAGGACGAAGTTGTCATCGAGATCGAAACCGATAAGGTCGTGCTCGAAGTGCCCGCGCCGGCTGCCGGCGTGCTGGCCGAGATCATCGTGGGCGACGGCGCTACCGTCACCAGCGAACAGGTGATCGCCAGGATCGACACGGAAGCCAAGGCTGGCGCCGTTGCAGCGCCCGCAGCCGCAGCCGCGCCGGCTGCCGCCGCGGCTCCCGCAGCTGCACCGGCTGCCGCCGCCGCAACGACGGCAAGCAGCACGGTCGCCTCGCCCGCAGCGACGAAGCTGATGGCAGAGAAGGGTCTCGCAGGCGGCGACGTCGCCGGCACGGGCCGTGACGGCCGCATCACGAAGCAGGACGTGCTCGGCGCAGGCGCGCCGAAGGCCGCTCCCGCAGCCGCCCCGGCTGCGAAGCCGGCTACCGCCAAGCCGTCGCTGCCGCAAGTCAACGCACCGGCATCGGCTGCGAACTGGCTCAACGACCGTCCGGAACAGCGTGTGCCGATGTCGCGTCTGCGTGCGCGTATCGCCGAGCGTCTGCTCGAGTCGCAGCAAACCAACGCCATCCTCACGACGTTCAACGAAGTGAACATGGCGCCGGTCATGGACCTGCGCAACAAGTACAAGGACAAGTTCGAAAAGGAACACGGCGTGAAGCTCGGCTTCATGTCGTTCTTCGTGAAGGCCGCAGTGCACGCCCTCAAGAAGTTCCCGCTCGTCAACGCGTCGATCGACGGCAACGACATCGTCTACCACGGCTACTTCGACATCGGTATCGCGGTCGGCTCGCCGCGCGGTCTGGTGGTGCCCATCCTGCGTAACGCAGACCAGATGAGCCTCGCCGACATCGAGAAGAAGATCGCCGAGTTCGGCCAGAAGGCCAAGGACGGCAAGCTTTCGATCGAAGAAATGACGGGTGGTACGTTCTCGATCTCGAACGGCGGTGTGTTCGGCTCGATGCTCTCGACCCCGATCATCAACCCGCCGCAGTCGGCGATCCTCGGCGTGCACGCCACGAAGGAACGCGCTGTGGTGGAGAACGGCCAGATCGTGATCCGCCCGATGAACTACCTCGCGATGTCTTACGACCACCGCATCATCGACGGCCGCGAAGCCGTCCTGTCGCTCGTCGCGATGAAGGATGCGCTGGAAGATCCGGCTCGTCTGCTGCTCGACCTGTAAAGATCGGCCTCATCAAGCATCAAGTCTCACACTGAGCGCCGTGCGCGCGGATTCCGGAAACCGGGCTCCGCGTGCCGCGCTCACGTCTCGAAAGGATGACCATGTCCAAAGAATTTGACGTCGTCGTGATCGGCGCCGGCCCTGGCGGCTATATCGCGGCGATCCGCGCCGCACAACTCGGCAAGTCGGTTGCGTGTATCGAAAAGTGGAAGAACCCGGCCGGCGCGCTGAAGCTCGGCGGCACTTGCCTGAACGTCGGCTGCATTCCGTCGAAGGCGCTGCTCGCCTCGTCGGAAGAGTTCGAAAATGCCGCGCATCATCTCGTTGACCACGGCATCAGCGTGGGCGACGTGAAGATCGACGTCGCGAAGATGATCGCCCGCAAGGAAGGCATCGTCGAGAAGATGACGAAGGGTATCGAGTTCCTGTTCCGCAAGAACAAGATCACGTGGCTCAAGGGCCACGGCAAGTTCACCGGCAAGAACGAAGCCGGCGTGCAGATCGAAGTGAGCGGCGAAGGCGAAACCGAAGTCGTCACGGCGAAGAACGTGATCATCGCGACGGGTTCGAAAGCACGCCATCTGCCGGGCATTCCGGTCGACAACAAGATCATCTCCGACAACGAAGGCGCGCTCACGTTCGACAGCGTGCCGAAGAAGCTCGCTGTGATCGGCGCAGGCGTGATCGGTCTGGAGCTCGGCTCGGTGTGGCGCCGTCTCGGTGCCGACGTCACGATCCTCGAAGCGCTGCCGGAATTCCTCGGCGCGACTGACCAGGCGCTCGCGAAGGAAGCCGCGAAGCTCTTCAAGAAGCAGGGTCTCGACATTCACGTTGGCGTGAAGGTCGGCGAAGTGACGACGACCGACAAGAGCGTCACGATCAACTACACGGACAAGGACGGCAACGCGCAGAAGCTCGAAGCCGACCGCCTGATCGTGTCGGTTGGCCGCGTGCCGAACACCGACAACCTCGGTCTCGAAGCGATCGGGCTGAAGGCCAATGAGCGCGGCTTCATCGACGTGGACGACCACTGCGCAACGTCGGTGCCGAACGTGTACGCGATCGGCGACGTGGTGCGTGGCCCGATGCTCGCGCACAAGGCAGAAGACGAAGGCGTGCTGGTGGCCGAGATCATCGACGGCCAGAAGCCGCACATCGACTACAACTGCATTCCGTGGGTGATCTACACCGAGCCGGAAATCGCATGGGTCGGCAAGACGGAGCAGCAGCTCAAGGCGGAAGGCCGCGACATCAAGACGGGCCAGTTCCCGTTCATGGCGAACGGCCGCGCGCTCGGCATCAACAAGGCCGACGGCTTTGTGAAGATGATCGCCGACGCGAAGACCGACGAACTGCTCGGCGTGCACATCATCTCGGCCAACGCATCTGACCTCATCGCGGAAGCCGTGGTGGCGATGGAATTCAAGGCTGCCGCCGAAGACATCGGCCGCATCTGCCATCCGCACCCGTCGCTGTCCGAAGTCATGCGCGAAGCTGCACTCGCCACTGACAAGCGCGCGCTCAACATGTAAGCGCCAAGGGCAGGGCGGCCGACTTTTTTGGCCGCGCTGCCCCGCAGTACCCAGCATCACGTACGGAGGCGGGTGGGCTTTGCTCTCCCGCCTTTGCTCATTTGCGGCCTAGAAAATGAACGTCACCGAATACTACGAAAACGAACTGCAGAAGCGGGGATACAAGCCCGATACGGCGCAACGCGCCGCGATCGACCGGCTGCAGCGGTGCTACGACGAGTGGGTCGCATACAAGTCGCGGCGTTCGAACGCCTTCAAGAAGTTTCTTATTCACCCGGACCTGCCGCGCGGCGTGTACATGTGGGGCGGTGTTGGGCGCGGCAAGAGCTTCCTGATGGACAGCTTCTATGCTGTCGTGCCGCTGCAGCGCAAGACGCGTCTGCACTTTCACGAATTCATGCGCGAAGTGCACCGTGAGCTCGAAGAGCTCAAGGGCCAGGCCGATCCGCTCGACGAACTCGCACGCCGCATTGCGAAGCGTTATCGCCTGATCTGCTTCGACGAATTCCACGTCTCGGACATCGCCGACGCGATGATCCTTTACCGTCTGCTCGACCGTCTCTTCGAGAACGGCGTGCAGTTCGTGATGACGTCCAACTACGATCCCGATCTGCTCTATCCCGACGGGCTGCATCGCGACCGCATGCTGCCTGCGATCGAGTTGATCAAGAGCAAGCTCGACGTGCTCAACGTCGATGCGGGCGTCGACTACCGCCAGCGCACGCTCGCGCAGGTCGAGGTCTATCACACGCCGCTCGGCGCCGCCGCCGACAAGGCGCTGCGCCACTCGTTCGCGGAGCTGGCCGCTGTCCCCGACGAAAGCCCGCTGCTGCGCATCGAAAAGCGCGAACTGAAGGCGCTGCGCAAGGCCGACGGCGTGGTGTGGTTCGATTTCGCGACGCTGTGCGGCGGTCCACGTTCGCAGAACGATTATCTGGAGCTGGCAAGCCGCTTTCACGCGGTGATCCTCTCCGACGTGCCGCAGATGACGCCTCGTATGCAGTCCGAAGCACGCCGCTTCACCTGGCTCATCGACGTGTTCTACGACCACAAGGTCAAGCTGCTGATGTCGGCCGCGGTGCCGCCCGAGGAACTCTATGTGGAAGGCCCGATGGCCAACGAGTTCACGCGCACGGTGTCGCGCATCGTCGAAATGCAGTCGAAGGAATATCTCGAAACGCCGCGCCGCATCGTCGATACGGCCCTGACCTGAGCGCACGGCGTCCGCGCCGGTCCAGGGAGTGTCACGCAGGCGTCGAGCCAGTCTCAAAAGAGCGCGGCGGCACCCTTTTCAAGATTCGGACTCGTCTGATATGGATGGCGGGGGTGAGTGGATATCGTTTGTCAGCACACCGTCTGACAAAGGACCTTCCATGACCCCGCATCGCGATATTACCGACGAAGAGTGGCAGCGCGTGATGCTGCTCCTGCCCGAACTGCGTCCGCGCACCGAGTTGCGTGGACGGCCGCTCGCCAATACGCGCTCGGTGCTCAACGGCGTGCTGTGGGTCATGTATAGCGGCGCGAACTGGTCGGCCATGCCGCGCCGCTACCCCTCGTATCAAACCTGCCATCGCCGCTTCAAGACCTGGCACTACAACGGGGCGCTCAAGCGCGTGATGGGCGAGTTGTTCGGCGAAGACGGCGTGAGGTTGTGCGACACCATCGAAACGCGCATGCGCAAGCACGCGAGCCGTGCAGAAAAAGCGGCGCGCAGGCAGGAAGCGGCGCGCAACGTGCCGCGCAATTCGCCGTTCGTCCTGGTGGCGAGCGCGTCCGCGCAGTCGCAGCCTTTCACCTGTCGCTTCGTGTATCGCCACACAGCGTAATACCGGCGCTGATGAAGTCCGGCCGAAGCGGCTCATGTGCGCGCTTCGGCCGGTTTCGTCTCCCAGGTCCCCTGGCTGGTTTTTGCACCGGTCCTCAGGTCGATCCGCTCACGCACGCAGTCACTGCTGACGCACCCAGGTTTGCGAGCGGCCAAGCAGCGAAATACCCATATAGCCGCGCACGACGAGTTTCTGGCCGCCGTCTTCCGTATGCATCTTGCAGCGGTACACCTTGCCGTTCTCAGGGTCGAGAATGTGCCCGCCGTCATACCCCTCAGCGGTCTTTTTCATGCTGTCGATGATCGTCATGCCGAGGATCAACTGATCCTTGCGCGAGTCGGTGCAGGCCGTGCAGCGCCGATCGGGCTGATCAGTCGCGCCGAGGCCCTTGATGACCTTGCCGCTCAGGTCGCCGTTGGCGTCGGCGCTGATCTGCACGAGCGCTTTCGGCTGGCCGGTGTGATCGTCGATGGTCTGCCAGACGCCGACGGGCGTGTCGGTTTGAGCGTGCGCGGCGAGGGCGCCGCATAGCAGTGCACTCGCAAGCGCAACGTGGCGCGCCGCGCGTCCGATGACTCGATTCATGTCTTCCTCCACTGATGTTGTTTGTCGTGTCGACGCTGACCGTGCGTCGCGCCAGGCACGCCTGGCAAGCCGCAAGGTCAGGGCAGGATACTGGAAAGCATCGCGCGCGTTTGAGAGAAGGAACTCTAGTTTGGTCGGCCCTGGCCGCGCTGGACCAAAACGGCTGGCGATGCAAGGACAGCGCGCAATTCCCAAGAAATTCTTGCTATGTGTTGTGGGAAAAGATACGTAATCGGCAAATTTTCTACGAGTGGCCCGAAACACGTGAAAGTGAGTAATAATTGTGCCGATTTGTAAAAATTAGAACTGTTCAAAGCAGGTACTACATGGACTACAAGTGGAGAGTTCGTCGCACCGCTCTGGCGGCGCTGGTATTAATCGGGGGAATCGGTACGGGCTGCGCACAGACGCCGCCTGACAATTCAGCAGCAGCGAATGCAGCAGCAGCGGCGCCCGTAGCACAGACCACCGCCGCACCCGCAGTGCAGGACGATCAGGCCGCAACCCCTGCGTTGCCTTTGGCAGCGAGCCAGCCGGGCGTACTCACGCCGGATGAAGCGAAGCAGAACGCCGCGGGCAACGTCGCCGAGCTGCAGGAGATGCTGCGAGGCTCGGATCTCGCCGAACTGCGCACGACCTACAACGGCTCGTATGGCGCAAGCTTGCTGTTTTACGGCAAGGAAATGACGTACTACGTGACGCTGTTCCAGAACAAGACGTTCTGGCGCGTGATCAAGACGAGCGACGAGACGCGTGCTGAAGCCATCTATCGCGACTTCGCGGTGAAGTCGGGCCAGCTCGCCGAAGTGGAAATTCGCCGCACGCGCCTCGAAGCGCAGAAGGCGTTCACGGACCGCATGATCGCGCTCACGCAGGACCACGCGAACCGGCTCCAGGCGGATCTGGCTATCGCGCGCGAGCAGCAGGCGCTTGTCGCCGACCGGCAGAAGCAGGGCCGCGATCAGGCGAACGCGTTGCAGGCGCAGAAGACGGCCGCCCAGGCGCAACTGCGCACGGTCCAGCGTCAAGTGCGCGAACTGCAGCAACAAGTGGAAGGCGGTCTGCCGATCCGCTAATCGCCGGTGCGCGGTGTGGCCGGCGTGCTCACCCGGCGCCCGGCTGCGCAACGGGTTGTGCGAAACACGCGTATGCGGCACGCAAAAGGCGGAGCGTCATGGGCGCTCCGCCTTTCTTCATGGTGCGATCGTTCGGGTCGCGCTCAGTGCTTGCCGTGGCGATGCGTGTCGCGGCCCTTGCGAGTTTCGTCTGCGGAATGGGGCTTCGGTTGAGAGCCGGCAGGCGAGGGGTCGACGGCGATCGGATCGCTCGCGGGGAAGGTTTCTTCGAGCGCTTCGTCGAGCGGGTCTTGTTGCGAGGGTTGCGGGGCTTTCGGCTTGGATGCGCTCATGGCGGTCTCCGTTGCGATATGCGTCACGCCCAGAATAACGCAAAGCCGGAATCGTGACCGCGAGTCACGGCTGTCAGAGCGCGTCGGGAGACGGTGGAACGAAACTGAACGCAACCGCACCGTAGCTGTACGAAACGCGCGCACAAACAAGCAGGCGCGCCAAGGCGCGCCCGTACTGTACTGAATGTCGGCGTGATCGGCGTACCGTGCAGCGAGTACGCCAGCCAGCAGCGGCTTAGCTGTTGCCCGAGCCTTCGCCGCCGTTGCCGCCATTGTTCACCGCGCCGTAGAGGCGGCGGCGGCGCGTGACGACGACCGGGCCGTCCTGAGAGCCACGGTCATTGCCGGGGGCGCTCGATGCGCCCGACGGCGCGCCGGACGGCGCCGACCAGTTTTCACGTGGCTCGCGCGGTTCACGCGGTTCTCGTTGTTCACGCGGGCCATGGCCACCGTGGCTGCCGTGCGGGCCGCGGCTCGTATGCTCGCCGTGCGAGCTGCGAGCGCCGCCCGGGCGCGGACCCGGACGGGTGCCGGTGTCGAGCTGGATGGTCGAAATGGCGCGCTTGTAGATGCCTTGCAGGCCAACGGGCGTGCGCAGCATCACCAGATACTGATCGAACGACTCGATGCATCCGGTCAGGCGAATGCCGTTGACCAGATAGATTTCGACGCGCTTTCTTTCCTTACGCGCGGCGTTCATGAAGTCGTTTTGCGGGTGCGATTCTGCGGAAGGCATGGACTAGATTTGGCCAGGCGGCGCAATGCCGCAATCAGTTGGAAACGTTTGCTCGCCGCGATTCTACCTTGTGTCGGCGAAGCGCGCGTGCGGGAAAGTAAGCTTACTGCAGAACTATACCGGCTCGCGGCCGCGACCGCAGATTGACGAAAAATGCATCGCTGCGTCCCTTGTCGTCGGCTGCCGGGAAGGGGCGTGTCCGGATGACAGGTAGCGATGGGCAGCGACAGCGGTTTTCGGAAAGAGGCCTGCCGACGATAGGCCCGCGGATTGACAGACCCGCGCGACCTTTCGACGCGCATGCACTCACTCACACAGCGTAGTCCAAGACGGCCAGCCATGCTCGACCGATTCGAGGCGGATCACACGCTTATACGCGATTACACGATGGTTTTCGATCCGCTTGCGATGATTCTCGCGGTGCCCGAGGGCTTCGTTCCGTGCGGCGGCACACGAAAAGCGAAATCGCCGCCTGCGCGGAATAAGCGCACCCGCTGCAACGTTTAACGCGATATCGGTGATGAACCCAGTGGAGGTGATCATGGAGCGGCTTCGCAAAGGTCTCGCGTGTCTCGTTTGTGTGGCGCTGGCAGGCGTCGCGGGAGCCGGCCTCACGGCTTGCAGCGACATGAATTCAGGCGGGGCGTCGTCGAGCAGTTCGGGCGGCTCGTCGGGCGGCGGCTACTGAGCGGCGTGCGGCGTGTTGCGTCATCCGTCGCCGGAGTTCGAAGCGCAGGTCGTGGCGCAGCTCGGACCCATGCGCCGCTATGCGCGCGCCTTGACGGGCGACGCCGCCTGGGCTGACGACCTCGTGCAGGACGCCGCGGAGCGTGCGCTTTCGCGCTGGACTTCGTTTCGCCCGCAGAGCAATCTGCGCGCGTGGCTGCTCACGATCCTGCGCCATCTGTACATCGATCAGTTGCGCGGCCGGCGTGAGATTGCCGTCGACGATGAAGCTGCGCCGTGGCGCACGCTCGAGGCGCCGCACGGCGAGGTCGACGGTCTCGTGCTGCGCGATCTGCAGCGCGCGCTCTATGCGTTGCCTGCGGCGCAGCGCGAGGTGCTGCTGCTCGTGTGCGTGGAGGAGTTGAGCTACAGCGAGGCGTCGGCGGTGCTCGGGGTGCCGGCCGGCACGGTGATGTCGCGCCTGTCGCGAGCGCGCGAGCATCTGCGAGCGTTGCTCGATACGGGGCCGGTGCAGGATCCGGGGCGCGATCCGGCGCAGCGCGCCGCGCCGCTCAGGGTGGTGGGGACGCTACGATGAACGACAACGATCTCGGCCACGAACGCGACGGCGAAGGCGTGCCGCCTGCTTCGCCAGAAGAGGACCTTACGATGCTGGGCGCTTTCGTCGACGGCGAACTGCCCGCGGGCGAGTGCGAGGCGCTGCAGGCGCGCCTCGCCGACGATCCGCGTGCAGCGGCGCGCGTCGCGGCCTATCGCGCGCAGAAGGCCGCGCTGCAGGCGTTGTGTGAAGGCGCGCGCGTCGCGGGCGAGGATGCGGCGTCCGGCGCAGCCGAACCGGCAGGCAGCGCGCCCGCCGTGTTCGTCCTGCGTGCGGGCGAGCCGTGGTGGTGGCGCGCCGGCATCGCGGCGTCGTGGGTGGCGGTGGGCGCGGGGCTCGCGGTGGCGGCCACGGCGCTCGTGCCGCGGCTCGCGCCAGGCCTGGCTCCACTGGCGTTCGTTTCGGCGCCGGCGGCCGCGCGCAGCGAAACGCCCGAAGCGTTTGCGCGCCGCGCCGATATCGCGTACGCGGTGTATTCGCCGGAGCAGCGGCATCCCGTGGAAGTGGGCGCGGCCGACGAGGCGCATCTCGTCGCGTGGCTCTCCAGGCGGCTAGGCAAGCCGCTCTCGGTGCCGTCGCTGGCCGAATACGGCTATACGCTGGTGGGCGGGCGTCTCTTGCCCGGCAACACGGGGCCGGCCGCGCAATTCATGTACGAGAACGATGCGGGCGAGCGCCTCACGCTCTACGTGGCCAGTTCGGCCCGGGACCGGGACCCCGTGCGCCTCTTGCGCGACGGCAACCGCCGGACGTTCTACTGGAGCACCGAACGCACGGGCTATGCTCTCTCCGGGCCGCAGACAGAACCGAAGCTGCGCGAGATCGCGCTGGACGTATGCGGCGCGCTGGGCGGCAAGCCCGGGCAGTGGTGATGCGCGACGCCGGCGGAGCAGGCCCATGAGCGACCCCGCGCGCCGTGCCGCGCCCACCTTGCCTACTGGCATCGACGAGGCCCGTTTCGCGCGTGCGCTCGCCGCGTTCGAAGGCATCGTGGGCGCGCCGAACGTCTGCCGTGGCGGCGCAGCGCTCGATCCGTATTTCGATCCGTTCGTACCGCTCGCCGATGCGCACGCCTTCGCCCCTTCCGCTGCGATCCTCCCCGCAAGTGTCGAAGAGATCCGCGCGATCCTGCGTGTCGCGAACGACACGCGCGTGCCGCTGTGGACCGTTTCCGCGGGGCGCAACTTCGCCTATGGCGGTGCCGCGCCGCGTCTGGCGGGTTCGGTCGTCCTCGACCTGCAGCGCCTGAACCGGATCCTCGAAGTGGACGAGCGCCTCGCATGGGCGCGCGTCGAGCCGGGCGTGAGCTACTTCGATTTGCACGCACATCTGCGCGAACAGCATCTGCGCCTGTGGGTCGATCCGCCCGCGGCGGGCTGGGGCAGCGTGGTCGGCAACACGCTCGAGCGCGGCTTCGGGACGACCGCCTATGGCGACCACGCCGCCTCGCAGTGCGGCATGGAGGTCGTGCTCGCCAACGGTGATGTAGTGCGCACCGGCATGGGTGCGATCGAAAACGGCACGGCGTGGCAACTCTACCGGCCGGGCTACGGGCCTTCGTTCGATGCGCTCTTTACGCAGTCGAACTACGGCGTCGTCACGAAGATGGGGCTCTGGCTCATGCCCGCCCCGCGGGCCTTCGTGATCGGCGAGATCCAGTTCGCGCGTGAGGACGATCTCGGCGTGCTCGTCGATACGCTGCGCGCGCTGCAGCTCGGCGGCACGATACGTCAGCACGCAGCGATCGAAGGCGCGATCCGCCGCGCCGCGAGCCTCGCGCCTCGCGCTCGCTGGTACGAAGGCGAGGGCGCAATGCCCGAGGCCGCCGTCGCCGCGATGCAGCGCGATCTGGGCGTGGGCCGCTGGAATCTGCACTATGCGCTTTATGGCGAGCCCGAGGTGATCGACGTGGAACGGCGCATCGTCGAGCGTGCGTTTGCCGGCGTATCGGGTGTGCGTTTCTCGGCGCGTCGCTATGCCGAAGGCGACGAACCGCGGGGCGGCGCTGACCGCAATCTCGCCGGCATTCCCGCGATGAGCGCGTTTCGCATGCTCGACTGGTGCGGTGGCGACGGCGCGCACGTGGACTTCTCGCCGCTGTGCCCCGCCGATGGCCGCGACGCGCTGCGCCAGTACGCGCTCGTCAAGGCGCGCGCGGCCGAGTACGGTTTCGATTACTACGGCGGTTTCACCGCGGCGGGGCGCTATCTGCATCATGTATTCGCGGCGATCTTCGCGCGTGAGCGCCGCGACGATGCAGCCCGCGCGGGGGACCTGCTGCGCGCGCTGATGAGCGACGCGGGCGCGGCCGGCTACGGCGTCTACCGCTCGCATCTGCTCTACATGGACTACGCAGCGGCACAGTACGCCTTCAACGACGGCGCGCTGTTGCGTCTCGCGCAAACCGTGAAAGACGCACTCGATCCGCAGGGCGTCCTCTCGCCGGGCAAGCAGGGCATCTGGCCCGAGGCGTGGCGTGCGGAGCGCGGCTATACGTGATCGATTTAATCAAGACTGCGTAGCGATTGGCGGGAAGGATTCGTTGCAAGGCGCACGGAGGACACGATGGACAGGCGGGCTTTTCTCTGCGATGCCGGGGCCGTGGCGCTCGGCGCGGCTTGGCAGGCGCATGCGCTCAGCGTTGCGTTGGGCGTACGCGTGCCTCGTGCGGGTGCAGCGTTGGAGGCGCCAGGCGCCGCAGTGTTCGACCCGGCGCTCGAGCAGGGCCGCGTGCTCGAGCGCGCAGCGGCGCGCGCGGGATGTGTTGCGTGGGCCATCGGCGACGGCTGCGCCGATACGGCCGATAGCGACATCGGCACACTGTGGCACGCGCGGATCGCCCGGCGCCTCGAGCCTGGCGCGGACTTGACTGGCGCGTTGCGTCCCTCGGACCGATTCGTACTCGCGCGGCTAGCCAGCGCGCGCGGGGTGACGCTGCGCGACTTCGCTTAGGCAACCTTAGCAATAGCGCATCGACATCTCATGTCTGCGGCTTCTTCGCCGCTTTTGCGATTTCTTCGTCGCGCAGCTGGCGGCGCAGGATCTTGCCGATGGTCGATTGCGGCAGCGACTCACGGAACTCCACGATGCGCGGCACCTTGTAGCCCGTGAGCTGCTGGCGGCAGAACTGGATCAGCGCGGCTTCCGTGAGCGCGGGATCGCGCTTCACGATGAACACCTTGACGCGCTCGCCCTGCACCGGATCGGGCACGCCGATCGCCGCCACCTCGCGCACGCCGGGGTGCATCGCGACCACGTCCTCGATCTCGTTCGGATACACATTGAATCCCGACACGAGAATCATGTCCTTCTTGCGGTCGACGAGACGGATATAACCGCGCGCATCCATCATGCCGATGTCGCCGGTCGTGAGCCACCCGTCGGCAAACACCTCTGCCGTTTCGTCCGGGCGATTCCAGTAGCCCTTCATCACTTGCGGACCCTTGACACAGAGCTCGCCGGCTTCGCCGATGCCGGCCCACGTGCCGTTGTCCCTGCGAAAGCGCACCTGCGTGGACGGCGCGGGCAGCCCGATCGAGCCTTCCGGATGCGCCTCGTCTCCCTCTGCATGCGCGATATCGACGGGATTCATCGAAACGATCGGCGAGCACTCGGTGAGACCGTAGCCTTCCACGACGGGCTTGCCCGTGACGGCCCGGAACCGGTCGGCAACGGCCTTCTGCATGGCCATGCCGCCCGCCATCGCGAGTTTGAGGCCCGAGAAGTCGCGCTGGCGGAACGCCGCGTTGTCGAGCAGCGCGCTATAAAGCGTGTTGACCGCGCTGATGCAACTGAACGTCTCGTGCTCCAGTACCTTCATCACGCGCTTCATGTCGCGCGGATTGGCGATCAGGATGTTGCGTCCGCCGAGTGCGAGGAAGATCAGCGCATTGATGGTGAGCGAATAGATGTGATAGAGCGGCAAGGGTGTAAGCACCGTCTCGGCGTTGGCGTCGAACTGGTTGCCAATCCACGCCTTTGCCTGCTGCACGTTCGCGAGCACGTTGCCGTGCGTGAGCATCGCGCCCTTCGCGACACCCGTGGTGCCGCCCGTGTACTGGAGGAACGCGAGATCGTCGGCGTGGGTCGCCACCGGCGCGTGCGGGGCGCGCGCGCCTTGCGCGAGTGCGTCGAGCAGGCGCACGGCACGCGGAAGGTGGTAGGGCGGCACCATCTTCTTCACGTGGCGCAGCATGACGTTGACGAAGCGGCCCTTGAGGTTTAGCCCTTCGCCCAGCAAGTCGCCGAGCGCCGTCACGACGATGCGTTGCACCTGTGTGCCGGGCAGCGCCGCTTCGAGCGTGGCGGCGAAGTTCTCGAACACGACGATGGTCTGCGCGCCGCTGTCCTGCAACTGATGCTCGAGCTCGCGCACGGTGTAGAGCGGGTTGACGTTGACGATCACGGCGCCGGCCTTGAGCGCGCCGAAGAGGGCAACCGGATATTGCAAGGTGTTGGGCAGCATGATCGCGACTCGCTCGCCTGGCTGCACGCCCGCGCCTTGCAGCCAGGATGCGAACGCCGTGGCCTTGCGGGCGAGTGCGGCGTAGGTCATCGGCGAGCCGGCGCTCACGTAGGCGACGCGCTCGCTGAAGCGCGCCGTGCAGTCGTCGAAGTAATGGGTGAGCGAGGCGTACTGGCTTGCGGGGATTTCGCGCGGCACGCCGGGAGGGTACGAGGCGTACCAGATGCCGTCGGTGTTGGGAGGGGCCGCCTGAGGTGGGGCCGCCTGAGGTGCGCAAGCTGCCACCGGGCTCGCCGGATCGGGCTGGGGCGTGTCGCTCATAGTGGATCTCCGGACGGTAGCGCAACCGAGTGCCTTTCATCATGCAACGCCGCGCGCCGTGCGGCCAGGAGGTCTTACCCTGTGTGCGCAAGCGGGTGTTCGACCATCGTCAAAACCAGCAAAAAAGCCGTGCGGGCGAACCCGGCACGGCCTTTCATGGTGGTGCTGCGGTGCGGCGTTACGGGGCCGCGGGCACGTCAGACGCCCGACACCTCTTTCGCGGTCTGCGTCATGTCGATGCCTCGACGTTCGCGGCTGAACGGGATCAGCACAGCGATCACGATGGCGACCGTGCCGGCGACGATCGCCATGGCCATCGAGTAGTCCTGGTTGTGCGTTTCGGCGAGCGACGCCTGCAGCGTGGCGTTCACCGAAGCGAACAGGTTACCGAGCTGATAGACGAGGCCCGGGAAGGTCGCACGCACTTCGTCAGGCGAGATTTCATTGAGGTGAACCGGGATCACGCCCCAGGCGCCCTGCACCGAAATCTGCATGAGGAACGCGCCGAGCGCGAGCAGCACCGGCCCTTGCGAGAACGCCCACAGCGGCAGCACCGGCAGCGCGATCAGCGCGGCGATGAAGATTGCCTTGCGGCGGCCGATACTTTCGGAAATCCGACCGAAGAAGAGGCCACCCACGATCGCGCCGATATTGAGCACGATGGTGATGATTGAAACCGTGTGCGGATCGAAGTGATGCTGTTCGCGCAGGAAGGTCGGATACAGATCCTGCGTGCCGTGTGAGAAGAAGTTGAACGCCGTCATCAGCACGATGGCGTACAGGGAGAGCTTCCAGTTGTGCTTGAGCGTGGTGAGCAGGCTCGGACGCGGGCGCTTTTCCATCTCCTTGAAGGCCGGCGACTCGGGCACGTGCATACGCACATAGACCACGAGCAGCGCGGGCAGCACGCCGACGAAGAACATGCCACGCCAGCCGATGTACTGGTACAGCACACCGAACACGATCGAGGCGAGCAGATAGCCGCTCGGATAGCCCGCCTGCAGCAGCCCGGAAATGATGCCGCGCGACTTGGGCGGAATGGTTTCCATGGTGAGCGCCGAGCCCACGCCCCACTCGCCGCCCATCGCGACGCCGAAGAGCGCACGCAGGACGATGAAGGTCGCGAGGTTGGGCGAGAAGCCCGTGAGCAGTTCGAGTATCGAGTAGCACGCGATGTTGACCATCAGCGTGGGACGACGGCCGTATTTGTCGGCGAGGCGGCCGAATATCAGCGCGCCGAGCGGACGCATGGCCAGTGTCAGCGTAATGGCAAAAGCCACTGCGGGGATTTTGGTGTTGAATTCGGTGGCGATGTCTTTCAGAACGAAAACCATCAGAAAGAAATCGAATGCATCGAGCGTCCATCCCAGGTACGCCGCGATCGTGACGTTCTTCTGTTCACGCGTCCAGCTCATGTTGATTGTTCTCCTGTGATACTGGGGGCAATGCCATGTCTCCTGTCGATCGCAATTGGCGCTTGCACACCTCGCGCGATCTCATGCATGTGTCGGCATTGCCTTGTGTGGCTTGATTGTGTGGCTTGGAGCGGCCCCCCCGCAATGGGCTACGCGCCAGCAGTGTACGCCCGGCATTAAACATTTGCATGCATGTTGACTGGAACCCGTAGTAATCCCTGGGGGATTTAGCTAAATGCGAAAGCTTTTTGTTTTATTAGTAATTTAAATGTAATTTAAATGAAGGTCACTCAATGTGCGAATGAGTTAATCGATGCGCATGAATGAATGCAAACGAGCGGGCATTTGTCCGCTCGTTTGCGTTGAGAAGGCGCGCGTTGACACTCGTGTGCGCTATCCAGATGCCCCGCCGCCGCCGTGCCGGTCATCAGACCCGGCGAGGCAATCCGCTATTAAAAGATGTTGCGAAAGCCGACGGCGACGCCGGTCTGGTTGTTGCGACCCGGAAAGTCGGCCGTTGCCGAACCGGTGCCGCGCATGAAGTCGACCGTGCCATAGACTTCGGTGCGCCTCGACAGCGAGTACTCGGCCAGCAGGACTGCCGAGTAGCGCACGCCGGTGCTGAGCGTCACGCCGTCTTCATTGAGGCCGTTCTTTGCGTGGTCGTAGTAGTACGCTGCGGTCAGCAACAGCGGCGAGCTGACCTGCCACGTGGCACCCGCATAGAGACCGTTGTCGATACGGTTGGTTTTCGTCACGGGCGTCACGAAGTTGATCGCCGCGGGCGAGTTTGCGGCTGCCATGTACTGGTCGACCACGCCCGTATTGTCCTGCCCCCACAGCCAGCCGCCGTACAAATGCACCGGACCGAGCGCATAGACCGCGCCGAGGTTGGCCACGCGGTACTTGTTGTTGTGTGCGTCGCTATTCTGCTGGTAGCCCGCGAGCAGCGAGACCGGACCGGCTGCGTAGGTGGCCGTGAAGCCGTACATGTTGCTCGCGCCGACGCTGCCCGCCACGCCGCCGAAGCTGTACATGCCTTCGACTTCGAGGCCGCCGAACTTGCCGTCGTACTTGACCGAGTTGTTCTCACGCAGACCGTAGCCGAGTGCGCCCGGCAGCCAGCCGTCCTGGTCGAAGTTGCCTACGGTCAGCGGGTCGAAGGTATTACCCAGTTGATCGAACAGGGGCGTGTTCTGACGGCCCATCGTGACCGTGCCGTACTTGTTGCTCGACAGCCCCACGTACGCCATCCGGCTGAACAGCGTATTCGAGCTGGCCAGTTGGCCGTTCCAGAGATTGAACCCGTTCTCGAGGCGGAATACGGCCGAGAGGCCGCCGCCCAGATCCTCGGAGCCCTTCAGGCCCCAGCGGCTGCCGGTGACCGGACCTTGCGTCATCTGCAGTTCGTTGTCGTTGTGCGCGTTGGCGTTCGTGAGGTAGCGGATGCTGGTGTCGACGATGCCGTACAGCGTGACCGAGCTTTGCGCGAAGCTGTGCTGGCAAGCCAATGCGAGGGCGAGGCCGCCGACGGCGGATGCGATCTGGGTATGTCTCACGGTGGAATCCTTTCTTCTGCTGCGTGTTGTCAGTGCGTCGGGCCGCCGGGGTGCCGGGTCCCGAATTTTTCGTATGCCGAGCCGGTGGATGCCGGCCGGGGGGCCGATGATAGACGCTTGGTGAAGGGGTGAAAACGCTGGCTGTCGCGCGATTGCAACGGTTGCGCGCGCAATTAACTCGCCGCATGTTTGCTTTTTCAGCCGACCCAACCCGCATAGCGCCGGCGGCAAAGGCACAAATGCCGTTTAATGAACGGTCGTGCTTTTCCCTATTTTCCTGACTAGCGGGCCTCGCTAGAATCCTTGGCATCTCATCGCGTTCCGCAATCCGGAACGTCGGCCGGTCGACAGACATCAAGGAGACGAAAGCATGCGGGTCAGGGAAATGTTCGAACTGGGCGGTCAGGTCGCACTCATCACCGGCGGCTCGCGCGGGCTGGGTCTGCAGATGGCGCAGGCGCTCGGCGAGATGGGCTGCCATGTGGTGATCACGGCGCGCAAGGCCGACGAACTGGCCGAGGCGGCGGCCCATCTGCAGGCGCTCGGCATCAAGGCGACCACGATCGTGAGCGACCTGCAGCGCGCCGAGGCGGCCAAGCCGCTCGTGGACGAGACGCTGGCGGCCGGCGGGCAGATCGACATTCTCGTGAACAATGCGGGCGCCACGTGGGGCGCCCCTGCGGAGGACTATCCCGACGAGGCGTGGCACAAGGTCATGAACCTGAACGTGAACGCGCCGTTCTTCCTCGCGCGCGAAGTGGGCAAGCGCAGCATGATCCCGCGCCAGCGTGGCAAGATCATCAACGTGGCTTCGATTGCCGGCCTGAAGGGGGCGCTCGGACCCATGCAGACCATCGCGTACAACACCTCGAAGGCGGCGGCCATCAACTTTACGCGTGCGCTGGCTGCCGAATGGGGCAAGTACAACATCAACGTGAATGCGATCTGCCCGGGCTTCTTTCCCTCGAAGATGTCGGCGGGCCTGCTCGACAAGCTGGGACAGGTGGTGATCGACCATACGCCGCTGCACCGTCTCGGCGACGACGACGATCTCAAGGGCGCCGTGGTGTTTCTCGCGAGCCGGGCGTCTCGGCATATGACGGGTCAATATCTCGCCGTGGATGGCGGCGCGAGCATCGTCTGATTGCGCACGGTACGCGGCGCCAGCGCCCAGCGAGCAGTTGGCGGCCGCGTTCTTCACAAGTCTTGCCCGACGGAGCCCGCCATGTCCACGTCCGCCCCGACGCCTTCTGCACATTCACCGTCATCGCCGCTGCCGGCCTCGCCGCATTGGCCCTCGCATCTTTCCCCGCATCTGAGCATTCCGCAAACGAACCTCTTCTATAACGCAGAGGTGTCGGCGGCACGCTATCCCGACAAGCCGTTCATCGTCTTCTACGACACCCCCGTCACATTCGCGCAGTTCAAGGACGAGGCCGAGCGCGTAGCCGGCTATCTGCAGCAGGAATGCGGCGTGAAGGCCGGCGACCGCGTGCTGCTCTACATGCAGAACAGCCCACAGTGGGTCATCGCTTACTACGGCATCCTGCGCGCCAACGCCGTGGTCGTGCCGGTCAACCCGATGAACCTCACCGAGGAACTCGCGCACTACGTGCAAGACAGCGGCGCGACCACGGCTTTCGTCGCGCAGGACCTCTACCCGCGTATTGCGCCGCTCGTGCAGGAAGGTGAGGGCCTGCAGCATCTGCTCGTTGCGACGTATAGCGACTATCTGAAGTGCGAGCCGTTTTCGCCGCCGCCCGAGTTCGTGAGCGCACCGCGCACTGTGAGCGGTCCGGGCGTTGCGCACTGGGTCGACGTGCTCGAGGCGTGCTGCGTACCCGGCGCGCTGACCGCCGGTCCCGACGACCTCTGCGTGATGCCGTACACCTCGGGCACGACGGGCAAGCCCAAAGGCTGCATGCACACGCATCGCAGCGTGATGGCGACGGCCGTGGGCGGTTGCAACTGGTTTGGTAGCAATCAGGATGCCGTACAGCTTTCGGTGCTGCCGCTCTTTCATGTAACCGGTATGCAGGGCGGCATGAACAGTCCGATCTACAACGGCTCGACGGTGGTGTTGCTGCCGCGCTGGGATCGCGACGCTGCAGCGCGTGCGATCGAGCATTACCGCATCAACGGCTGGCAGGCGATCTCGACGATGGTGGTGGACTTCATCTCGAACCCGCGCATTCACGAGTACGACCTGTCGAGCCTCGCCTGGATGCGCGGCGGCGGCGCGACGATGCCCGACGCAGTCGTCAAGAAGCTCAAGGATCTCACCGGGCTCGACTTCGTCGAGGGCTACGGCATGTCGGAAACGATGGCAGGCACCCATATCAATCCGCCGCAGCGTCCCAAGCCGCAATGTCTCGGCATTCCGGTATTCGATGTCGACTCGCGCGTGATCGATCCGATCACGCTGGAGGAGGTCCCGCCAGGCGAATCGGGCGAGCTGATCATGCATGCGCCGCAGGTGATGCAGGGCTACTGGCGCGACCCCAAGGCGACGAGCGAAGCGTTCATCGAACGCGACGGCAAGCGCTTCCTGCGCACGGGCGACCTCGCGCGGCGCGACGAAGAAGGCTATTACTTCATGACCGACCGCCTCAAGCGCATGATCAACGCGTCGGGGTACAAGGTCTGGCCGGCCGAGGTCGAGGCGCTGATGTACCGGCATCCGGCGATCAACGAGGTGTGCATCATTGGTACCCAGGACGCGCGCCGCGGCGAGACCGTGAAGGCCGTGGTCGTGCTCGATCCGAAACAGGCCGGCAGCGTGAACGAAGACGACATCATCGCCTGGGCGCACGACAACATGGCCGCGTACAAAGCGCCGCGCATCGTGCAGTTCGTGGACGCCCTGCCGAAGTCGGGCAGCGGCAAGATTCTGTGGCGCAAGCTGCAGGAACAAGAGGCCGAGGCGCGCCGCAACGCCTGAACGCGCAGGCCTGCGCAATTCTCTTTCGTTGTCCTTCAATATCGACCCCGTCTGGATAGCGCGCTAATGCGCGCGAATCCAGCCGGGTTTCGTCTTTATCGGGCTCGCACTTCGCCCTTGCGCATCAGGCGCCGGCAAGTGCAGGCAAACCGCCTTCGCGCCAATCCTGCTCCATCGCGGCTGCCATTCCCCATTCCTGTGAACCGCGTTGAGCGGGCGCGGCCAGCGGCCATTCACCGGGCGCCTGTGCGTTCTTGCGAGCAAGGATCGCCTCGCACAGGAACTCCATGCTGTACGCCTTCAGCAGATGCGGGTGATTCGTCTCGATATAGGCGGCGACGCGCGCATATTCGCCGGCGATCGATGCGAGCGAGTAGAGCGTACGTGCATCCCAGCGAAAACGCAGGCCGAGTTCGGCGAATGCCGTATTGAACGCGCACAGCTGCGCTTCCAGTTGACGATCTTGGCGGGTGTCCAGGTGGCTCATGGCTGTCTCCTCATGTCGAGTGGCGTGAAGCAAGAGTAGAAGCGCCAATGAATAACCGATAGTTAAAGTTTTTTTAGAAAAATATAAGTAAGGCTGTATGGATTGAGGATTAGGCTGGCCAATCTAGCGAGACCTGCATCCGGTCCGCGTAAACCCCGCTTAGCCATGAGCGCTGTACTGATATATTGTATTGGAAATATGAAATTACCCAGCAGCGCCGGCTAAACAGAACGTTGGAGACAAACGACCGATGTCCGCCGAAAGAGAATTCGTCACCGGGATGCCCCCGGTCACCTTGACGCTGGAGCCGATCAACGCAACCGCTTCGCTGCGCGATCAGGCTTACGCGAAGCTCAAGCAGGCCATTGCCGAAACCGACATCTACCGCTCGCGAGACGAGATCCGGCTAGACGAGAAGGAATTGACCGAGAAGCTCGGCGTGAGCCGAACGCCGGTTCGCGAGGCGATGACGCTGCTGGAACAGGAGGGCTTTCTGCGCACGGTGCCGCGCCGCGGTGTTTACATCCTGCGCAAGACGCGCAAGGAGATCGTGGAGATGATCTATATGTGGGCCGCGCTCGAAAGCATCGCCGCGCGCCTCGCCACGCAACGCGCCTCGGACGACGACATCGCGGGTCTGCGGCGCATGTTCGCGACCTTCGGCGATTCGACGCCATCGGACCACATAGAGGAGTACTCGGAAGCGAACATCATGTTTCACCAGTCACTGGTGGAGCTATCGAAGTCGCCCATCATCGTCGACACCATCAAGAACATCTTCATGCATGTGCGCGCGATCCGGCGCATGACGATCGCGCAGAGCGATCGCGCGTCGCGCTCGATCGTGGAGCACATGCGCATTATCGAAGCGCTCGAGGCGCGCGACACCGAGCGCGTCGAGCAGCTCGTGCGGCAGCACTCGATCGAACTCGCGCTGTTCGTGGAAGCCAACTGCGATTTTCTGGACTGACACGTAGTGGGCGCCGCGTCGATCCGCCGGTTCATATCGGCTCGGCGCATGAGTCAGGGGCAGCGATACGCAGGTCGTCTGAATGAGCGTCGCGATGCTGAAAGAAAAGTATGGAGTCCGTAACAAGTTCGTTGGGACGTTTGGGCCGATTGTAGATGCTTGCCCGTGGTGTGCCGCATCAACGTTTGCCGCTTGGCGAGCGATCGAACGAGACCGCAACGGTGCAGCGCGGCGCGATGCAGTGCAGCAAACGCGGCATGGATAAAAAAACGTCTTGACTAATACTGTGTGTGGAATATTGTATATCACGGATCGCACAACGCCCCGCCAAAGAGGAGACGTCATGGCAGAAGCAGGCATCAACGAGGCACAGCAGAACCCTGTGCCGGAAGCGCAGCAAACGACCGATGGTTTTCATCTCGTCATCGACGCGCTGAAACTCAACGATATCGACACGATCTTCGGTCTCGTCGGTATTCCGATTACCGATCTCGCCCGTATCGCGCAGGCCGAGGGCATGCGCTTCATCGGCTTCCGGCATGAGCAGAACGCCGGCAACGCCGCGGCCGTGGCGGGCTACATGACGAAGAAGCCGGGCATCTGCCTGACCGTCTCCGCGCCGGGTTTCCTGAACGGCCTCACGGCACTGGCCAACGCGACCACGAACTGCTTCCCGATGATTCTCATCAGCGGTTCGAGCGAGCGCGAGATCGTCGACTTGCAGCAGGGCGACTACGAAGAGATGGACCAGCTCAACGCGGCGAAGCCTTATGCCAAGGCGGCGTATCGCGTGCTGCACGCCGAGGACATCGGCGTCGGCATTGCGCGCGCGATTCGCGCGGCCGTCTCGGGCCGCCCCGGCGGCGTGTATCTCGACCTGCCGGCCAAGCTGCTTGCGCAGACCATCGACGCGGTGAAGGGCCAGCAATCGCTCATCAAGGTCGTCGACGCGGCGCCGCGCCAGATTCCCGCACCGGATGCGGTGCAACGCGCTATCGAAGTGCTCAGGAATGCAAAGCGTCCGCTGATCCTGCTCGGCAAGGGCGCCGCCTACGCCCAGGCCGACGCGCAAATCCGCGAACTGGTCGAGAAGAGCGGTATTCCGTATCTGCCGATGTCGATGGCCAAGGGGCTCTTGCCCGACACGCACGAGCAGTCGGCGTCGGCCGCGCGCTCGTTCGTGCTGGCCGAGTCGGACGCCGTGGTGCTGATCGGCGCTCGCCTGAACTGGCTGCTCTCGCATGGCAAGGGCAAGACCTGGGGCGCGGCCGCCGGACCGAAGCAGTTCGTGCAGATCGACATCGCCCCGACGGAAATCGACAGCAACGTCGCCATCGAAGCGCCGGTGATCGGCGACATCGGTTCGTGCGTGGAAGCGCTCGTGGCCGGCCTCGGCACTGACTTCCCGAAGCCGCCGGCAGAGTGGCTCGATGCCGTGGCCGAACGCAAGAACAAGAACCTCGAAAAGATGGCCGCGACGCTCGCGAAGAACCCGTCGCCGATGAACTTCCACAGCGCGCTGCGCGCGATCCGCGACGTGCTTAAGACGCGCCCCGACATCAACGTGGTCAACGAAGGTGCGAACACGCTCGACTACGCGCGCAGCATCATCGACATGTACCAGCCGCGCAAGCGCTTCGACTCGGGCACGTGGGGGATCATGGGCATCGGCATGGGCTTCGCGATCGGCGCGGCGGTGACGAGCGGCACGCAGGTCGTGGCGATCGAGGGCGACAGCGCGTTCGGCTTCTCGGGCATGGAGCTCGAAACGATCTGCCGCTACAACCTGCCGGTCTGCACCATCGTGTTCAACAACAACGGTGTGTATCGCGGCACGGACGTCAACCCGAGCGGCGGCTGCGACGTCGCGCCGACGGTGTTCGTGAAGAACGCGCGCTACGACAAGATGATCGAGGCCTTCGGCGGCATCGGCCATCAGGCGACGACGCCCGAAGAACTCACGAGCGCGCTGCTCGAAGCGATCGCGTCGGGCAAGCCCACGTTGATCAACGCAGTCATCGACGAATCGGCCGGGACCGAAAGCGGTCGTCTCACGAATCTGAATCCGCAAAGCGCGGCCATGAAGAAATAAGCCCCATAAATCAGCTAGATCAGATCGATCAGGTAGACCAGGAGATACGAGAAATGAGCAAACCCCTCGACGGAATCAAGATCATCGACTTCACGCACGTACAGGCCGGTCCCGCCTGCACGCAGATGCTCGCGTGGTTCGGTGCGGACGTGATCAAGGTGGAGCGCCCCGGCGCCGGCGACGTGACGCGCTCGCAACTGCGCGACATTCCCGAAGTCGATGCCCTGTACTTCACCATGCTCAACAGCAACAAGCGCTCGCTCACGCTCGACACGAAGAAGCCCGAAGGCAAGGAAGTGCTGGAAAAGCTGATTCGCGAATCGGACGTGATGGTCGAAAACTTCGGCCCCGGCGCACTGGACCGCATGGGCTTCACATGGGAGCGCATCAAGGAACTCAACCCGAAGATGATCGTTGCTTCGGTGAAGGGCTTCAGCGAAGGCCACCACTACGACGACCTCAAGGTCTACGAGAACGTCGCGCAGTGCGCGGGAGGCGCAGCCTCGACCACGGGCTTCTGGGACGGTCCGCCCACGGTGAGCGCCGCTGCGCTCGGCGACAGCAACACGGGCATGCACCTCGCCATCGGCATTCTCACGGCGCTGATCGGCCGGGACAAAACGGGTAAGGGCCAGAAGGTGGCCGTGTCGATGCAGGACAGCGTGGTCAACCTGTGCCGCGTGAAGCTGCGCGACCAGCAGCGCCTGGACCGCCTGGGCTACCTCGAGGAATACCCGCAGTACCCGCACGGCACCTTCAGCGACGTCGTGCCGCGCGGTGGCAACGCAGGCGGCGGCGGCCAACCGGGCTGGGTTCTGAAGTGCAAGGGCTGGGAGACGGACCCGAACGCGTATATCTACTTCACGGTGCAGGGCCACGCGTGGGAGCCGATCTGCCGTGCTCTGGGCAAACCCGAATGGATCGACGACCCGAACTACGCTACGGCGCAGGCGCGCCAACCGCATATCTTCGACATCTTCGCGACGATCGAAGCGTGGCTCGCCGACAAGACCAAGTTCGAAGCGGTCGACATCCTGCGCAAGTTCGACATTCCGTGCGCGCCGGTGCTCAGCATGAAGGAAATTGCTAATGACCCGTCGCTGCGCGCGAGCGGTACTATCGTCGAAGTGCCGCACAAGGCGCGCGGCTCGTACCTCACGGTGGGCAGCCCGATCAAGTTCTCGGACCTGAAGCCGGAAATCACGGGTTCGCCGCTGCTCGGCGAGCACACCGACCAGGTGCTGGCCGACCTCGGCTACACGGCGCAGCAGATCGCGGCGCTGCACGAGGTGCGCGCGGTTTGAGCTCCGCGTCGAGTTCCGCAAGCTGAATGCAGGAAGCGGGCGCGGCCGACGCTGCGCCCGCGCAGCACCGCAATACCAGAGTGGCAGGCAGGACGCCGCGCGGCATGTGCAATGCGTGCCGCGCGGCGCCGATAAACGACATCCCCCACAGAGTCATCGCATGCAATCCGCCATCGATTTCGAGCAGCTCGCAAACGCCATCGGGGACGCCATCGTCATCTCGGACGCAGCCGGCGACATCACATTCTGGAATCCGGCGGCCACGCGTATGTTCGGCTATACGCAGGAAGAAGCGCTCGGCAAGACGCTCGATCTGATCATTCCCGAGCGGCTGCGCGGCCGCCATTGGGATGGCTATCACAAGACGATGGCGACTGGCCAGACGCGCTATGGCAACGACGTGCTGCGCGTGCCGGCCGTGGACAAGGCGGGCAAGGCGCTTTCCATTGCCTTCACCGTGGCGTTGCTGCACTCGCCGCAGGGCGAACTCGATGGCATCGTCGCCGTGATCCGCGACGAAACGGCGCGTTTCCAGGAGGAGCGCGCGCTCAAGAAACGCATCACCGAACTCGAAGCACAGGCCCAGCAATCCTGAAACCTCGGGAGCTCTTCGATGCATACCGAAAGACTCGGACATTTCGAGGTCGAACTCTCGGCCCGACAAATGATTCACAACGGGGGCTGGGCCGCGTTCGCCGCGATCCACGCGGTCGAGCCCGCTGCCGACGAACCGGCGGCGGCTGTATTGCCCCGTCAATGGGTGGTCGACGAAACCGTATTCGAAAGCGAGGCGGCTGCGATTGCCGGTGCGCGCCAGGCGGCGCTCGCTTTTCTCAAGAGCGGCGATTCGCCCAGCCTGGGCACGTCATAGGGCAAAGCCCCCATCGAGCCGCGGCATACAGAATTCCAGCATCAGGCAAAAATCCAAACTGCGTGGGACCAGAATAAGGCGCTGAAGCGCCAACTCTGGCCGACATAGGAGACGTTTCATGAAGTCGTGGCTACGCTTTCGGCGCGCCAGATGCATTGGCGCGCCGCCGATTCCGTTTGTTCTCGCCGCAGCGCGCGCTCTTGTGCAGCAGGGAGGCGCATCATGGCGATGACGATTGCGGTCCCCCGTGAGATACACGAAGGCGAACGACGCGTAGCGGCGACGCCAGAAAGTGTGGCACAACTGATCAAACTGGGCTACGCCGTCGAAGTGCAAACGACGGCGGGCGCCAGTGCCTCCTACCCGGACGACGCTTACCGTGCCGCAGGCGCGCGCGTCGTGGACGATGCGCAGGCGCTCTTGAGCGGCGCGGATATCGTCATCAAGGTGCGTCCGCCTTCGAGCGAAGAAGTGCAGCGACTCAAGCCCGGCGCGACGCTGATCGGTTTCATCTGGCCCGCGCAAAACGCCGCGCTGCTCGAACAACTCGCGGCGCGTGAGGCAACGGTGCTCGCGATGGACTGCGTGCCGCGCATCTCGCGCGCGCAGAAGCTCGACGCGTTGAGTTCGATGGCGAACATGGCCGGCTATCGCGCGGTCGTCGAAGCGGCCCAGCATTTTGGGCGCGTTTTCACCGGGCAGATCACGGCAGCCGGCAAGATGCCGCCCGCCAAGGTGCTCGTGATCGGCGCAGGCGTGGCGGGGCTTGCGGCGATCGGCGCCGCGCGCGGTCTTGGCGCCATCGTGCGCGCGTTCGATACGCGCCCCGAAGTCGGCCAGCAAGTCGAAAGCATGGGTGCGGAGTTCCTGAGCATCGACATCGAGGAGGAAGGCGGCGGTTCGGGCGGGTACGCCAAACAGATGAGCGCGAAGTTCATCGAAGCGGAGATGGCGCTGTTCGAGGCCCAGGCGCGCGAGGTCGACATCATCATCACGACGGCGCTCATTCCCGGCAAACCGGCGCCGCGCCTCATCGATGCGAAGACGGTGGCGTGCATGCGCGCGGGCAGCGTGATCGTCGACATGGCGGCCGAGCAGGGCGGCAACTGCGAACTCACTCGCCCGGGTGAAGTCGTGAATGCGAACGGCGTGACCGTCATCGGTTACACGGATCTGCCAAGCCGCATGGCGAACCAGTCGAGCCAGCTTTACGCGACCAACGTCCGCCATCTGCTGACCGATCTCACGCCTGCCAAAGACGGCGAGTTGAAGGTCGATATGGACGACGTCGTGCAGCGCGGCACCACTGTCATTCAGCGCGGCCAGCTGTGCTGGCCACCGCCGCCGGTGCAGGTCTCGGCCACGCCGCAAGCGGTTGCACAGGCGAAGTCCGTCGCCGTCGCGACCGGCAACGGGAAAGAAGCCGCCGCGCAGGCCGCGCGCCGCAACGGCGTCTGGTCGCTCGCGGCGCTCGTCGTTACCGCGTTGCTGCTGCTCGCGCTCGGCGCGGTCGCGCCGCCCGCGTTCGTTGCGCACTTCACCGTGTTCGTGCTGGCCGTGTTCGTCGGCTATCAGGTGGTCTGGAACGTCACGCCCTCGTTGCATACGCCGCTCATGAGCGTGACGAATGCGATCAGCGGGATCATCGTGATCGGCGCGTTGCTGCATCCGGGCAACGCCAGCACGATCGTGACCGTGCTGGCGGGCATTGCGCTCGTCGTCGCGACCATCAACATCGCGGGCGGCTTTCTGGTCACCCAGCGCATGCTGAAGATGTTCCAACGGACCTGAGGAGACGTCATGCTCAACGGAATCGGCAACATGGCGTGGCTCGGTGCGGCGACGCTCTTCATCCTCAGTCTGCGCGGGCTGAGTCATCCCGCCAGTGCGCGGCGCGGCAACCTTTATGGCGTGACCGGCATGGTGATCGCCGTGCTCGCCACACTGCTCGTCACGGGCGGTGCGGGCCTGCAAATCGCGCTCATCGCCGCGCTGGTGGGCGGCGGGATGGGCGCGATGCTCGCGCGCCGCGTGGAGATGACGCAGATGCCGCAGCTCGTCGCGGTGTTGCACAGCTTCGTGGGTCTTGCGGCCACGCTCATCGCCTTTGCGAACTTTCTCTCGCCCAAGGCGCCGATGAGCGGCGTCGAGCGCGCGATTCACGACACCGAGATCTATGTCGGGGCTTTCATCGGCACGGTCACGTTCAGCGGTTCGATCGTCGCGTTCCTGAAGCTGCAGGGCACGGTGAGCGGCAAGCCGTTCGTGCTGAGCGCGCGGCATCTGCTCAACGCGGTCGTGCTGGGCGCGTGCATCGCGCTCGGCTATCGCTTCGTCAGTGCTCCTGATGGCGGCGACGCGCTCTACGCGCTCATCGTGATGTGCGTGCTGGCGGCGGCGCTCGGCGTGCATCTCGTGATGGCGATCGGCGGCGCGGACATGCCCGTGGTGGTCTCGATGCTCAACAGCTATTCGGGCTGGGCCGCAGCGGCAACGGGCTTCATGCTCGACAACGATCTGCTCGTCACGACGGGCGCGCTGGTTGGATCGAGCGGCGCGATTCTCAGCTACATCATGTGCCGCGCAATGAATCGCAGCTTCGTTTCGGTAATCCTCGGCGGTTTCGGTACGGTGAGTTCCACGGCAAGCGAGGCGCCGCAAGGCGAAGTCGTGCCGACCAGCGTGGACGAAGTGGGGTCGCTGTTGCGCGATGCGCAGGAGGTCGTGATCGTGCCGGGCTATGGCATGGCCGTCGCGCAGGCGCAAGGCACCATCAGCGAGATCACGCGGCGGCTGCGCGCGCTGGGCATTCGCGTGCGTTTCGGCATTCACCCCGTTGCGGGGCGCTTGCCTGGCCACATGAACGTGCTGCTCGCGGAAGCGAAGGTGCCCTACGATATCGTGCTCGAAATGGACGAAATCAACGAAGACTTCACGAGCACCGACGTCGTGCTCGTGATCGGCGCGAACGATATCGTCAACCCGGGCGCGCAGGAAGATGCGGGTAGTCCCATCGCCGGCATGCCGGTGCTGGAGGTTTGGAAGGCGCGTACCGTGGTCGTCTCCAAGCGCAGCATGGCGACCGGCTATGCGGGCGTGGACAATCCGCTCTTCTATAAGGACAACACACGAATGCTGTTTGGCGATGCGAAGGGCAGCGTCGACGCGCTGCTGCGGCAACTCGAAGCCGCTTGACGTTTGAAGCAAGGCGCGGCGGGCTCACGTCTGCCGCGCTCGCTGTAACGGGGGAAGTGGCGGACGCACCGGCGTCGAGGCGATGCGCAACCAGCCCGCGCGCAATCACAACAGATGGAGGCAGACAACGTGGCATATACCGATCGTATCGATGGCGGCTACACCGCCCGGCGGCACAACCGCTGGGTGCAGCTCGTCGCTGGCATTCTCTGCATGGGGCTCGTGGCGAACCTGCAGTACGCGTGGACGCTCTTCGTCGTGCCGATGGATGCACGGCATCACTGGGGGCAGGCTGCGATTCAGCTCGCCTTTTCGATTTTCATCGTGACGGAAACGTGGCTCGTGCCGGTGGAGGGTTGGCTCGTAGACCGCTTCGGCCCGCGCCCCGTGGTCATGGGCGGCGCCTGTTGCGTGGCGCTCGGCTGGGTGCTCGACGCGTGGGCGCCCGCGCTGCCGGTGCTCTACGTCGCGGCAGTGATCTCGGGCATCGGCGCGGGGTGCGTGTATGGCACGTGCGTCGGCACTGCGCTCAAATGGTTTCCCGACCGGCGCGGTCTCGCCGCCGGCATGACGGCGGCAGGTTTTGGCGCGGGCGCGGCGCTCACGGTCATTCCGATCTCGAACATGATCCAGCAGTCGGGCTATGAGCGCGCGTTCGTGTTCTTCGGACTCCTGCAGGGTGCCTGCATCATGCTGCTCGCGCTGGTGATGGTGCGGCCGAAGCCTCCCGCTCACGCGGCGGGCATGAAGCGCATCGTCGCGACGAAGACCGACTACACGACGAGGCAAATGGTTCGCGCGCCCGTCTTCTGGGTGATGTATGCGATGTTCGTCTGCGTGGCGGCGGGCGGCATCATCGCGACGGCGCAGATCGGCCCGATCGCGAAGAGCTACGGCTTCGCCTCGATGCCGGTCACACTCGTCGCGGCGACGCTGCCGCTGCTCACCATGACGCTCTCGATCAACAATCTCTGCAACGGCTTTACGCGGCCGCTGTGCGGGTTGATTTCGGATCGCATCGGCCGCGAGAATACGATGTTCATCACGTTTCTCGGCGAGGGACTCGCGCTGCTGGGCTTGCGCGCGTTCGGCCACGACCCGTATCTCTTCATGTTGTTCTCGGGGCTCGTGTTCCTGTTCTACGGCGATATCTTTTCGAACTTTCCGGCGACCTGCGCCGATACGTTCGGAGCGAAGTACGCGGCCGGCAACGCGGGCACGCTCTATACCGCGAAGGGGACCGCGGCGATGCTCGTGCCGGTCGCTACGCTGCTGGCGATCCACGGCGGGTGGAACATGGTGTTCGACATGGTCGCCTGCGTGGCGATGATGGCGGGCGTGAGCGCAAAGGTGATCTTGCAGCCGATGCGTCGGCGCTGGATCTTTCAGTCGGGTGAGGAGTCGAGGATTGCCGATTCGGCTTTCGTCCGTTCGCCGCTGGGTTCGCGTGAGTGAGCGCGATTGAAGCGCGTCCAGAAGCGTTACGGGCGGGCGGTGCGGTCGTGATCGCGGCGAGCGATTGCGGGGCGCAACGCCCGCATCATCCGCGCGGCGCCCTGTATTCTTGCGCGCACGCGTGAGCGCCGTACGCGCCGCGTATCGATGCGGGCTTGCTCGCGACGCGGGTCCGCTTCGGCGGCGCGCTCGTTTTCCAACCCGAGATGGGCATAACGGCCCTCACTGGCGCTCTTGCCGAGCCAGTGTTCGGGCAGCCGGGTTGCGAGCAGCCAGGTCGCGGCGGCGCCAAAGCTGACAGCGACGATCGCTGCGACGACAACGAGTTCCATTCGGTCTTCCTCAATCGGCTTGTCATGGGTTTGCACGCACGCGCCGTGCCGTGTGGCAATGTATACCATGAAACATAACGGAGCGAGGCAGGCGGATACAGGCCGCAAAACGAAAAAGCCCGCAGATTTGCGGGCTTTTTCGATGAATCCTGTGTGCTGCTAACTTCTGCTTGATGAGACGTGGTGCCCAAGAGAGGACTCGAACCTCCACAGTGTTGCCACCGCCAGGACCTGAACCTGGTGCGTCTACCAATTCCGCCACCTGGGCACGTCTTCAAGCTAGCAGAAGATTGTGACGCGATTTCGCGTGCCTGTCAATAAATCTTTTCAAAAAATCTTCATCCCGGGAACGCGGCTGCTGCGTTTTACGCGATAGCAGGGCAGTTGTACTCGCTGCTGCCGCCGGAAATGAAAAAGGCCGGCATGAAGCCGGCCTTTTGAATCTGGTGCCCAAGAGAGGACTCGAACCTCCACAGTGTTGCCACCGCCAGGACCTGAACCTGGTGCGTCTACCAATTCCGCCACCTGGGCAAGGTGTCGTTTGCTGTTCAACGTGTTGTGCAGCAAAGACCAAAATTATAGCGGGATCGGAACGGCTGTCAAGCGTTTTATGGAAGGCGATAAAGCGCGGCTGCCCAGGCGTTGCAGACCGCGTGCAGTGGCCGTCTCGTCGCGCCGCAAGGCCGCTCCCACGGCTCGTAGGGTGCGATGCGAGTGTTAGAATGCCTCGCAGAAGTTCCGCCGGCCAAAGTCCGTGATTCTGGTGCTGCGTGCAGCGTGGCGCACGCAGCGCGAGCGGTCAGGCAATCCACGTACAGGCCGGCAGATTGCAGCACTCGAAGACCGGGCGCCGCCCGCATGTATCGCACATTCGGGCCGCGCGAAATCCGACGTCCACGCAACGAGAACAACCATCGATAAGCCCTTGAGCAAATATCCGTATCCGATTCCCAGCCGCGAAGAGATTCTCGGCGTGCTGCGGACCAGCGACTCGCCGTGCACCGCGAACGATATCGCCGAGGCGCTCTCCATCAAGCGCCAGGAGCGTGAAGGGTTCTTCAGGCGGCTCGCCGCCATGGAGCGCGACGGGCAGATCCGGCTCGACTCGCGCGGCCACTACCAGCTCGCCCATCCTTCGAATTTCGTCGCCGGTCGCGTGCAGGGGCATCGCGACGGCTACGGCTTCCTCGTGCGCGACGACGGGCAGGACGATCTGTTCCTGCCGCAAGGCGAAATGCAGAAGGTCATGCACAACGACCGCGTGCTTGCGCGCATCGTCGGCTATGACCGGCGCGGGCGGCCGGAAGGGCATATCGTCGAAGTCACCGACCGTGCGAACCGCAGTGTCATCGGGCGCCTGCTCAACGAGAACGGCGCGCTGATCGTCGCGCCGGAAGACAAGCGCATCGGCCACGATATCCTCGTCACGCAGAATCCCAAGAAGGCCAAGGTCGGCCAGGTCGTTGTCGTCGAGCTCACCGATTTCCCCAGTCGCCACTCGCAGCCGCTCGGCCGCGTGATGGAAGTGCTTGGCGACATCGACGATCCGGGCATGGAGATCGAGATCGCCGTGCGCAAGTACGGCGTGCCGCACGAGTTCAGCAAGAGCGCGCTCGACGAAGCCGCGAAGCTGCCCGACGCCGTGCGTCCCACCGACATTCGTTATCGCGTGGACTTGCGCGACGTGCCGCTCGTCACCATCGACGGCGAAGATGCGCGCGACTTCGACGACGCCGTGTATTGCGAGCCGATGCAGGTGGGCAAGGGCGAGGGCTTCCGCCTGATCGTCGCCATCGCCGATGTCTCGCATTACGTGCTGCCGGGCGGCGGTCTCGATGTGGACGCGATCGAGCGCAGCACGTCGGTGTATTTCCCGCGCCGCGTGATTCCGATGCTGCCCGAGAAGCTCTCGAACGGGCTCTGTTCGCTCAATCCGCACGTCGACCGCTGTGTGCTCGTGTGCGACATGGTGATCACCGCGCGCGGCGAGATCAAGGCCTACCAGTTCTATCCGGGCGTCATGCATTCGGCGGCGCGGCTCACGTATACCGAAGTCGCGGCGGTGCTGACCAACACCAAGGGCCCCGAGGCCACGCGCCGCGCGGCGCTGCTGCCGCAACTGCAGAATCTCTATGGCGTGTACAAGTCGCTCTTCGCCGCGCGCCAGAAGCGCGGCGCGATCGATTTCGACACGACCGAGACGTATATCGTCTGCAACGCGCAAGGCAAGATCGAGCAGATCGTGCCGCGCCAGCGCAACGATGCGCACAAGCTGATCGAAGAGTGCATGCTCGCGGCCAACGTGTGCGCGGCGGACTTCATGAAGCGCCACAAGCACCCGGGCCTGTACCGCGTGCACGCGGGGCCGACCGCCGAAAAGCTCGAAAACCTGCGCACCTTCCTGCGTGGCATGGGCCTTTCGCTCGGCGGCGGCGACACGCCGCACGCGAGCGACTACGCCGCGCTGATGGCGCACATCCGCGACCGGCCCGACGCGCAGATGCTGCAGACCATGCTGCTGCGCTCGATGCAGCAGGCCGTGTACAGCCCGGACAATATCGGTCACTTCGGTCTTGCCTACGAGGCTTACGCGCACTTCACGAGCCCGATTCGCCGCTATCCCGACCTGCTCACGCACCGCGCGATCTACGCGATCCTGCAGGGCAAGAAGTACCAGCCGCAGGCGCCCGAGGGCGTCGAGCTCAATACCGCGCTCTCGCCGCGCGCCCGCGCGCTGCAGGCCGAGGACGAGGAGAAGCGCGGCAAGCGCGCCCGCGGCGCCAACACGGCGATCTGGGAAGAACTGGGCCTGCACTGCTCGGCGAACGAGCGCCGCGCCGACGAAGCCTCGCGCGATGTCGAAGCCTGGCTCAAGTGCTACTTCATGCGCGACAAGCTCGGCGAAGAGTACGGCGGGATGGTGAGCGGCGTGACGTCGTTCGGCATTTTCGTGCAGCTCGACGCGCTCTTCATCGAAGGTCTAGTGCACGTGACGGAACTGGGCTCGGACTACTTCCAGTACGACGAGATCAAGAACGAGCTGCGTGGCGAGCGCACGGGCATTCGCTATCGTCTGTCGGACCGCGTGCGCGTGCAGGTGAGCCGCGTGGATCTCGACGCACGCAAGATCGACTTCCGCCTCGTGCGCGATACGCCCGTGAAGCCGGGCGGCAACCGGCCGATGCCGGTCGACAAGAGCACCATGGAAGGTGGACCGCGTGTGCGCGCGCTGCCGGGCGGCGACATGGCGCGCCAGAAGAAGGCTGCGCCGGCGCCGAGCGTCGCGGTGAAGGAGGCGCGCGCGGCACGCGGCGCCGCCAAGACCGCGAAGAAGCGCTCGGCCGTGAAGCCGGCGCCCAAGAAGCAGGCGCCGCGCAAGAAGCGCTGAGCGCCATGCATGCGGAGCGTCAAACGCGCTCCGCAGCCAGTACCTATCCGGGCCGCGCCGCCGTGCGCGTGCCCGGTTTTTTCACTTGCTTGCCGCGCCGGGTTTTGCCGCATGGGCGCGCGGCTTGCATACGCCGGACCGCACGATGCGGCCGGCTGACTATCGTTGCTGGCGGCGCTGTGTCTGCGCCGCGAAACGTTCATCAGGGGTTGTATCAGTCATGTCACGTCTCAAGGTTCTTTACGGGTTTCATGCGGTGACCGCACGCTTGCGGCACGACGCGTCCACGGTCGAGGATGTCTACTACGATCCGACGCGCCGCGACCGCCGCATGCAGGACTTCCTGCACACCGCGAAGGAAGCCGGCGCGCGCGTGATCGCGGCCGACGAAACGCGCCTCTGGGGTCTCGCGCACACGGAGCGCCACCAGGGCGTGGTGGCCCGCGTGCACGATCTGGCGCTCGCGCAGAATCTCGCGGAGCTGCTCGACGGCATCCAGGGCTCGCCGCTCTTGCTCGTGCTCGACGGCGTGACCGATCCGCACAATCTCGGCGCGTGCCTGCGTGTAGCCGACGCGGCCGGCGCGCACGCGGTGATCGCCCCGCGCGACCGCGCCGTCGGTCTGAACGCCACGGCCGCGAAGGTGGCGAGCGGCGCGGCGGACACCGTGCCCTATATCACCGTGACGAACCTCGCGCGTGCGCTGCGCGAGCTCAAGGACGCGGGCGTGTGGGTGGTCGGCACCGCCGACGACGCGAGCGCGAGCCTCTACCAGACGAAGCTCGACGGTCCGGTCGCGCTCGTGCTGGGCGCCGAAGGCGAGGGCATGCGCCGCCTCACGCGCGAAACCTGCGACGAAGTCATGCAGATTCCGATGGCGGGCACGGTCGAGAGCCTGAATGTTTCCGTCGCTTCGGGCGTCTGCCTGTTCGAAGCGGTGCGCCAACGCTCGGCCGCGCGCTGACCGCCGGCAGGATCAGCCGTTTCGCGATCCTGCGAGATGCGGGCAGCCCGTGCCCGCATCTCCGGTAAACTATGCGGATTCCGCGTTTTTCTCCTCCTCGGGCTGTACTCCCATGACTCAAGACGAACTCAAGCAACTGGTCGGCCAGGCCGCCGCCGACTATGTCAATGCGAACGTGCCGGAAGGCGCCGTGATCGGCGTCGGTACGGGCTCCACCGCGAACTGCTTCATCGACGCGCTGGCGGCGAGCAAGGGCCGCTACCGCGGCGCCGTGTCGAGCTCGGTCGCGACCACCGCGCGCCTCGAAGCACACGGCTTCAAGATTTTCGACCTCAACGAGATCGAATCGCTGCCCGTATACGTGGACGGCGCCGATGAAATCGACGGCGCCGGCGCCATGATCAAGGGCGGCGGCGGCGCGCTCACGCGCGAGAAGATCGTGGCTTCGGTGTCGGACGTGTTCGTCTGCATCGCCGATGCGAGCAAGCGCGTCGACGTGCTCGGCCAGTTCCCGCTGCCCATCGAAGTCGTGCCGATGGCGCGCACGGCCGTTGGCCGCCGCGTGACGGCGCTCGGCGGCGTGCCGGTGCTGCGCGTGCAAAAGGACGGCTCGCCCTTTATCACCGACAACGGCAACGAGATTCTCGACGTGAAGGGCCTGCGCATCAGCGACCCGCGCACGCTCGAGGCGCATGTCAACGCATGGCCGGGCGTGGTGACGGTGGGTCTGTTCGCCGCACGCGGCGCGGACTTCTGCCTGCTCGGCGGCGAATCCGGCGTCGAGCGCATCGATTACCGCAAGGCCTGAGCGGCCTCGCGCGAGCGGCGCGTGCAACAGGCTTGCGCCTGATTGCCTGTGCGCTCCCGCTCTTTATCCGGCAGGCCTGCGTGGCCTGCCGAACCGAACGTCGCGATTAATCATTAAAAGAACGCGATTTTCCGGATCTGGTTGTCCGCGCATCTATCTGAGACTTCAATTTGCCCTTCAATGATTTTTGAAAGGGAATCTCCGAATTCAAGGCGTTCGCAATTCGCTACGTTGAGAACCGCACACAAAAATGCGAATGACGTAGCAATAATCTGACTGTCTGAGATATAAATTCACCGTCCGGCGGCGTTATGCAAAAAGTTCGCTAAAAGAGACGTCGAAGCGACCGGACAGGGGAAGGGCGGCGCGCGAAAATGCGCGGCGGCCCATGGGTTTCGGTCAGGCGGTGCGTGAAAGTTGCTGGCGTACGCTGCGTGGCGCACGGGGAAATAATGACAACAGCGGGTGTTGAACGATTTGTGTCGGACTACTATTCAATGCAGGTCCGAAAAAAGGCACAGGGTTTTACGGGGTATTCATTTTTGCTCTCTGGATTTTCAATTCTGCATGATCGCCTGATTTGCGCGAATGCGTAAAGCTTGGTGGCGTTCTGCGCGCGAATCTAATCTGGTAACTCCATTAAACGGTCTTCCTATATCGGGCTGGTCCGCGGGGATATTCGCGCGTCGTAAATGCAGTGATTTTATCGGCATTGCAATTGAAGTCGTGTTAAATGCGCCCGCACTATCAGGGGGAGTGTGCGCGCATTCATCCAACGTTCCCCTGTTTTATCAGGAAGACCACAATCATGAAGAAGATTCAGGCCATTTCGCTCGCCGCCATGCTCTCTTTCGCTTCGGCTGCCGCATTCGCAGGCGGTGCCGGCGGTATGGGCGCGCCGTCGTCCTCCACCACGTCGGCGGTGGGCGCAGCGGGCGTCGGCTTTGGCGCTACGGCACTCACGTCGAACTCGACCTCGTCGGTCAACGGCAGTTTCACGTCGGCGCTGACGGTGCCGGGCCATATCGACGCTACGGTGTCGCAAGGCAACCAGTCGTTCTCGAACGCGAGCCTCACGTTCGGTTCGAGCTACACGACGCAAAACGGCAACTCGCAGACTTACGGCCAGACGGCTAACGGCAACGTCGGCCAGACCGGCACGACGACCACGAACCAGAATTCGTCGACGCTCGGCTTCACGAGCGCCACGCAGTCGGGTTCGCAGAACTTCAATTCGTCGGTGATCAACACGTCGTTCAACGGTTCGAGCGGCAGCTACGGCGGCTCGGGTTTCACCTCGAACGCGAGCGCGAACGGCACCGGCACGGCCAATGCCGATGGCGGCGTCGGCATCGTCGCAGCGGGCGGTTCGGGTTCGCTCACGGGCGGCATGCACTGGTAATCCGAACGGGTCAGCCGTTCACTAGCGCGTCGGAGAGGGGGCGCTGCCCCCTTTCCGTTCACGGAGAGAAGAATGAGCAAGCTGAAACAAAAAATGGCCGTTGCCGGGGTGTTGCTGTTTGCAGGCGCCGCGTGGGCGCAAACCACGCCGACGATGACGTCGGGGACCACGTCCACGTCGAGCCAGACGAGCACCGTCTCCAATACCGTCGTATTGCCGAGCGGCGGTACGTCGGACGTCACGTATCACGGCGGCTACGATGTGCGCACGACGCCGACGGTCTATGCGCCGGCCTTGACGGCCTCGGTGACCGAGACCTGCTGGGGCAGCATTTCCGCCGCGGTGTCGGTGGTGGGCGTGGGCGCGACGGCGGCGGGCACCATCAAGGACATGGACTGCAACAAGCGCTTGAATGCGGCTGTGGCATGGCGCATGGACCGCAAGGACATTGCGTTCAACATCATGTGTCAGGAAGACGACTTCCGCGAGGCTGCCGCGCTGACCGATCATCCTTGCGGCGACAATCGCAAGGTCGCGAAGAATGACGGCACACCCGTGCAGTTGCGCAGTGCCGACACGAGCCCGGACTCGAAGCTTCAGGAGCCGACCGACCCGTTCGTGCGCGAACGCGAGCATTTGCCCGCCTTGCCGCTTGCACAGGCGCTCGTGCCTTCGGCTCATTGAATCGCGCAAGGCTGAAGAGGAGAGGGCGCGCTCCTGTTCTCTTCAGCTGGCACCGCAAGATGCGATCGATTCGGAATCCTGTGCAATGCTGTTCCCTTCGACTTTGCCTGACGAGACGCGAGTGAACTCGCGGCGCGCAACGAAAACGCGCGCGCGATTACGCGTTCACTCGACCGTTTCCGCCTGGTGCAGGCGCGGCAGCAGCCGGTCGAATTCGCGGCGCACGAGCCCGTAGCACTCGCAGGCGCGGGCTTCGAGGCCCTCGCGATCGAGCACGCGGATATGGCCGCGGCTGTGATGGATCAGGCCTTCGTCGTGCAGCTTGCCGGCCGCTTCGGTAACGCCTTCGCGGCGCACGCCGAGCATGTCGGCGATGAGCTGCTGCGTGACGCTGAGATCGTTGGACGCCACGCGGTCCACTTCGATCAGCAGCCAGCGGCACAGCTGCTTGCTGAGCGAGTGGTGACGATTGCACGCAGCGGTCTGTGCGACCTGCGTGAGCAGCGCGTGCATATAGAGCAGCATGAGGCGGCGCAGGAAGTCCGAGCGCGCGAATTGCTGCTTGAGGGCTTGCGCGCTCATGCGATAGGCGAAGCCCGCGCATTGCACCTGCACGCGGTTCGGCATCGTTTCGCCGCCCGTGAGCACGGGCACGCCCGTCATGCCTTCGCGGCCGACTGCCGCGATTTCGACCGAACTGCCGTCCTCCATCGTCGAAAGCAGCGAGACGATCGCGGTAGTCGGAAAGTACACGTGATGAATGCGCTGGCCGGAATCGCAGATCAACTGTTCGGTGCGCAGATGAACGAGTTCGAGGTGCGGGGCGAGAGCCTGCCATTCGTGCGACGGGAGGGCGCCCAGCAAATGGTTGCCGTGAAGATCGGATTGAAGGGTTAACATGACTGGTCCTCGTGCGAAGCGGCGCGAGCCGCCTCCTGTTTTTTGATTCCGTGCGCCGAACTCGTTGTTGTCTGCCGTTTCCCGTGCGGCTCTTGTGTTCGTCGTGCCGGCCCCATAGTCCCGCTTGTTCGTGCCTCGTCCCACTCTCGCGTTTGTCTGCGCGGTTTCGTTCGTCCGCATCTGCGCTCGTGTGGCGATCTCTCTTTAGCAGGGTGTGTGCCAGTTGGTGCGAAAGCACGCATTGAAGCGGCTGAGCGCGAGTCGGCCATGCGGCAGCGCGGCGAAACACCGCATTTTTGTTTCAGTTTTGTACGGCGAATTTGCGGACCACCGCCCTGCGCATCGCCTGGGTGGAAGTCGCAAGCCGGTGATTTCATTGAATTATTTCCCCTGTCGAGCGGGCGATTCAGAAATGGCTCCTCGTTGAAACATGGCTCCGGGGCGATTCGGGCAGCGACCAGAAAACAAGCGGTTTTGATTCAGTTCTGTTGCAACGCAAACGAAGCCGCCGAAAAAAAGTTCGGCGCTGAAACGTCGCGTGCGAGTGGCTTTACGGCGCGCCCGCCGTTGCGCATGCGATCAGTGTGGGTATGCGTACAGATTGGCATGCCGAGGTTTGCTCCAATGAGGTCCGTAAAAAGCCTCGAGGCGTTGCGAGGCTTTAGAGGTCCGGGAGGCGCGTGACGCTTCGCACGAGCCCGCCGGCAGGCAGGCGCGGCGTTCGTCGACGTGACCCGACGTATTTCAACGGGGAGCTCACTGCATGAATCAGCTTGTGACGCCTGCCGGTTTGATCGCGGCAGCCAATGAACCCGAAGTCGCGCTCATCGTTCAGCCCGTGGTGCTGGCCGGGGGCTCGGGCACGCGGCTTTGGCCGCTCTCGCGCGAGCACTGCCCGAAACAGCTGATCGACCTGCTCGACGGCGAGTCGCTGCTCGAAGCCACGGTGCGGCGGCTCGACGGGGTGTATGCCGAGGCGGGCGCGGCGATCCGCAAGGCCGCGCCTGTCGTCGTGAGCAGCGAGGAGCTGCGGCTCATGACCGTCGACCGGCTCGGCCGCAGCGGCACGCCCGCTCGCGTCGTGCTCGAACCGGTCGCGCGCAACACGGCGCCGGCGCTCACTGTGGCGGCGCTGGCGGCGCGCGCCGGGCACGAGGCGACGCTCGGTCGCGATGGCGCGCTTGCCGGATGCGACAGCGACCCGGTGCTCATCGCCATGCCGGCGGACCACCTGATCGCGGATCGCGCCGCGTTTGCCGCCGCGCTCGAGGAAGCAGTGGGGTATGCGGCGCGCGGCGCGATCGTCACGCTGGGCGTGCCGCCGCAGCGCGCGGAGACCGGCTACGGGTACATCGGCGCGGGCGCGGCGCTCGGCGCGAGCGGCGCACGCGTGATCGAGCGCTTCGTGGAAAAGCCGGGCGCCGAACTCGCGGCGACTTACGTGGCCTCCGGCGATTACCTCTGGAATAGCGGCATTTTCGTGGTGCGCGCATCGGTGTGGCTTGCCGCGATCGCGCACTGCCGGCCGGCTATCGCGGCGCAATGCGCGGCGGCGTTCGAGGCGGCCGCCATCGACGCCGACGGCACCGTGCATCTCGACGCCGCAGCGCTCGCCGCGTGCCCGTCCGATTCCATCGACTACGCGGTGATGGAGTCGCTCGGCGCCGACGCACGGCTCGCGGGCGTGGTCGTGCCGCTCGTGGCCGGCTGGTCCGACGTGGGCGCGTGGGATGCGGTGTGGCAGGTGTCGAACAAGGACGAGAGCGGCAACGTGGCCCGCGGGCGCGTGATGTTCGAAGACGTGACCGACACGTTCGCACATTCGGACGGACGGCTCGTGGCCTGCGTGGGTGTCCACGGCGTGGTGGTGGTCGAAACGGCCGACGCGGTCCTCGTCGCGGCGAGAGATCGCGTGCAGGACGTCAAGGCGATCGTGGGCAAGCTCAGGCAGGAGCGCAGCGCGGTCGCGCAGCATCACCGGCGCGTGGAGCGGCCGTGGGGCTGCTACGACTCGCTCGATCAGGGCGAACGCTTCCAGGTCAAGCGCATCGTCGTGAAGCCGGGCGGGCGGCTGTCGCTGCAGATGCATCATCACCGCGCGGAGCACTGGACCGTGGTGCGTGGCACGGCGCGCGTCACGCGCGGCGAGGAGGTTTTCCTGCTTTCGGAAAACGAATCGACCTATATCCCGCTGGGAGTGAGGCACCGGCTGGAGAATCCGGGCAAGACGCCGCTCGAGATCATCGAGGTTCAGTCAGGCGGTTATCTGGGCGAAGACGACATCGTGCGCTTCGACGATGAGTACGGCCGGATACAACGGTGAACAAATACAACATTGAAAAGCACGATGTTGGGCCGCGCGCGAAAAAGCGTGCGCAGAAGAAACATGCACGCCGGCATCCCTGCATATGCACAGCCAGGGACTGCCGATCGATTTGAAGCCAGTTGAAAGCGTGCCGATTGAAGTAAGCGGGCGATCCATACGATCGCCTTACAAAAACAGCAGCGCAAGGGCCGACGTAACACGCGTAAATACGAACAAGATGCATGCCGCAAGCATCATGTCAGGAGATATCCTGGCTGGCGAATTATGCGAAGCGCATGCAACGTAATACCTAAGTTCGACGACGCACGAGGGCCCGCGCAGTATCCGGCAAACATGGGCGATAACGCCCACATCGGGGGGGGTAGGGTCATGGAACTGGGGAACAAGGAACGCTCGCTCGTCAGCAAGGTGATGGACGGGCTGATTTCAGGCATCGTCGAGGAGCGGTATGGCGCCGTGCTGCCACCGCAGGACATCCTCTCGAAGGAGTTCGACGTGAGCCGCACGGTGATGCGCGAGGCGCTCTCCATGCTGCTCGCGCGTCATATGCTCGACGTGCGGCCGAAAATAGGCACGCGCATCCGGCCCATGCGCGACTGGCGCATGATCGACGAGGACGTCGTGAACTGGCGTTTCCGCTCGAAACCGGACAAGACGTTTTTGCGCGACGTAATCGAATTTCGCGGCCTGATCGAACCGGCGGCGTGCGCGCTCGCGGCCACGCGCGCGAGCGCGGCGGACATTGCCGGCATTCGCGAGGCGTTCGAGGCGCTGCGCCAGACGAGCACCGACGATCCGAATTTCCAGACCGCCGACGCGCTTCTGCACACGCGCATCCTCGCGGCGAGCGGGAATCAGTTTTATCAGCAGATGGCCGCGATCATTCGTGGCGCGCTCTCGCTGGTGAATCCGATTCTCAGCACGCGTGACGGCGGCTGGAACAACGTCGTGGCGGCCCATGGGCGCATCGTCGAAGCGATCGAGCGGCGTGCGCCGAAGGAAGCCGAAGCGGCCGCGCTCGCGATGATCGAATACACCGCCGACGAACTCACTCGCGCGCTCGCGCCGGAGTTGGAGCAGCGCTAAGGCCGTTCGCGGCGTCGCTTCGCTCGCATCGATCCAGGCGCTGTGCGTGGATCGATGCGAGCGCATTGCGGCGCGCCGCGTGTGCCGGTATCGTGCGTGTCTTTGGGTGCGCCGCGCGTGACGTACATGACGTACGTCGTGCGGCCGCCCGCGACTTCACAGCCGGAGCACGCAGCACATGAGCGAAACACAAACGATACGTTGGGGCATCGTCGGCGCGGGCCGCATTGCGCATCGCTTCGCGCAGGGCGTCGCGCACGTGCCGCATGCGCGCGTCGAAGCGGTCTGGTCGCGGCGCGCGGCCACTGCGCAGGCGTTTGCCGCGACCTGCGGCGCGCAGGCGTGCGAGAGCGTGGATGCGCTCTTCGCGAGCGGCATCGACGCCGTGTATATCGCCACGATGCAGGACAGTCACGCCCAGTACGCCATTGCCGCGCTCGAAGCCGGCCTGCCCGTGCTGTGCGAAAAGCCCGCCACGGTCAACGGCGCGCAGCTCGAACGCGTGCTCGACGCGGCGCGCCGCGCGCAGCGCCTCTTCATGGAGGCGATGAAGCCGCCGTTTTATCCCCTCTATCGAAAGTTGCGCGCGCAACTGGACGATGACCCCATCGGGCCGGTCGGGCTCGTGCGCGCGGGCTGTTCGGTGGCCAGCGTGCCTGCTGACCATCCATCGCTTTCGTTCGAGCAAGCGGGCGGTGCGCTGCTCGACATCGGCGTGTACGAAATGTTTCTTGCCGTCGACTGGCTCGGCGCGCCGCGCGAGGTGCAGACCGTCGGGCGCCTCGGCTCGACTGGCGTGGATACCTTCGCGAGTCTCAATTGCCAGCATGAGCGCGGTATTGCGCAATTATTCTGCGGGCTCGATCTGCACGGTTATGGCGACGCACTGCTGGCGGGGCCGCTCGGCAATGTGACGATACACGCGAACTGGTGGAATCCGGTTCGCGCAACGGTGCGCTATGTGGATGGCCGCGTCGTCGAACTCGACGAGCCGTTCGAGGGTGGCGGCCTCAACTACGAAACGGCGCACTTCTGCGAGCTGCTGCGCGCGGGTGCGCTCGAAAGCCCGGTGATGACGCACGATACCTCGCGCCGCATGCTCGCCATGGCCGACGCGGCGCGAGCGGCGCTCGGACTGCGTTTTCCGTGCGAATGACACGCTAAACAGCGGCCCGTAAGCGAAACGGCCCGCATGTGCGGGCCGTGTCTGTAAACGCATGTGCTATCAGTGGCGTGCAGGCAGTGCGAGGCGCCTTTCGTACCAGTGCTGCACCCATTCGAGCACCTGGCAAAGCACCCAGTACACGGCGGCCGCCGCGAGATAGAGCGGCAGCGGCTGATACGTCGAAGCGATGATTTCCTGCGCGCTGCGCAGCAGCTCTGTCACGGTGATGACCGAAACGAGCGAGGTGTCCTTGATGAGGCTGATGAGGCTGTTCGAGAGACTCGGCACGGCGATGCGCAACGCCTGCGGCGCGATCACGTAGCGCAGCGTCTGCGTGCGCGAGAGGCCTAGGCTATAGGCCGCGAGCCACTGTCCGCTGTGAATGCCGAGAATCGCGCCACGCATGCTCTCCGAGAGATACGCCGCCACGTTCGCAGAGAGCGCGATCACGCCTGCGGGCGTCGGGTCGAGCGAGATGCCGACGCTCGGCAATCCGTAATAAATGACGAAGATCTGCACGAGCAGCGGCGTGCCGCGCATCAGGCTCACATACACGCGCGCGATGAACACGAGCGTGCGGTTCGAGCTGATGCCCATGAGCGCGAGCACGGCACCGCCGATGAGCCCGAAGATCATCGAAAGCACGGCGAACTTGACCGTCAGCACCGCGCCCTGTGCGAGCACCGGCAGCGACTGGATGATGAGCGTATAGATGGGCATGGGCGTAGGTAACGAATGGAAGTGGCGCGGTTTGCAATGGAGGCGTATGTGCGAAGGGCGGCATCGTGCGATGCCGCCCTTCGCGTCAGCCGGACTGTGCGGCGCTCGCGATCATTGCCGGATCATTGTGAGATCGGCTTGGTCACGTCGATGCCGAACCACTTGTCCGAGATCTTCGTGAAGGTGCCATCGGCTTCGAGTTGCGTCATCGCGTCGTCGATCGCCTTGGCGAACTTCGGATTGCCCTTCTTGAACGGGATGGCCGACGGGTTGCCGGCGCCGACCATCGCGCCCGTGCGCAGCGGCAACTGCGAGTTCTTCAGCAGGTAGGCGAGCATCAGGCGGTCGTTGAGCGCCGCGTCGAGGCGGCCCGCTGCGAGGTCGCGCAGATACTCGGGGGCGCCCGGGTAGGTCTTCACGTCGATGCCAGGCACCGACTTGGCCATGTCCATGTAGTTGGTGCCGAGGCCGACGCCGAGCTTCTTGCCCTTGAGGTCTTCGAGCGTCTTGAACTCGCGCGTGTCGTCCTTGCGCTGGATGAGCTGCGCGGCCGAGTACGTGTACGCCGGCGAGAAGTCGAGCACGGCCTTGCGCTGGTCGGTCACGCCGACCTGGTTCACGATCACGTCGAACTTGCCTGCCTGCAGGCCCGCGATGATGCCGCTCCATTCGGTCGTGACGAATTCGGGCTTGAGGCCCATTTTCGCGGCGACGGCTCGGGCGATGTCGACGTCATAGCCGACCAGTTCGCCGTTGGGCGCCTTCGAGTTGAACGGGGGGAACGTGCCTTCGAGACCGATGCGCAGCGTGCCGCGTGCCTTGGCCTGGTCGAGCAGGTCATCGGCGTGGGCGCTGGCTGCGACGAACGATGCGCCAACGATTGCAAGTGCAAGGAGTTTTTTCAGCAAACCGGATTTCATGTTTTCCTCTTGTTCTGCTGCTGCGATTCTGGTGCTAGCGCACAGCGCCTCCGATGCGCCATGACTAGCCTGCCACTATAGCTTTACGCGCGGCCCGGGGCCAGCGCCCGCGCACATTCGGCGACGAGTGCCGGGCCGCGGTAGATGAAGCCCGTGTAGACCTGCACGAGCGAGGCGCCGGCCGCGATCTTCGCGCGCGCGTCGTCGCCCGAAAAAATGCCGCCCACGCCGATGATCGGCACGTCGCCGCCCAATTCGGCGCGCAGCTTGCGGATCACGTTGTTCGAGGCGTCGAATACCGGGCGTCCCGAGAGGCCACCCGTTTCGTTCGCATTTGGCATGCCTTCCACCGCCGCGCGCGAGAGCGTGGTGTTGGTCGCGATCACGCCTTCGATCTTGTGGCGCAGGAGCGTATCAGCGATTTCCTTGACCTGCTCGTCGTCGAGATCGGGCGCGATCTTCAGCGCGAGCGGCACGAGCTTGCCGTGCATGTCTGCGAGACGCTGCTGCTTGTCCTTGAGCGCGGCGAGCAGGGCGTCGAGTTCGCCGCCGCCTTGCAGCTGGCGCAGATTCTTCGTGTTCGGCGACGAGATGTTGATCGTCACGTAGCTCGCGAACGGATAGACGCGCTCGAGGCAGAAGAGATAGTCGTCGGCGGCGCGCTCGATCGGCGTGTCGGCGTTCTTGCCGATATTCAGGCCGAGAATGCCGCGATAGCGCGCGGCCTGCACGTTCTTCACGAACTGCTCGACGCCGTGGTTGTTGAACCCCATGCGGTTGATGATGCCGCCCGCCTGCGGCAGCCGGAAAATGCGCGGGCGCGGGTTGCCCGGCTGCGGGCGCGGCGTCACGGTGCCCACCTCGATGAAGCCGAAGCCGAGCGCGGCGAAACCGTCGATCGCGGCGCCTTCCTTGTCGAGGCCCGCTGCGAGTCCCACCGGGTTGCGGAAGGTGAGGCCCATGACGGTGCGCGGCGAATCGGGCACGCGCGGGGCGAGCAGGCCCGCCATGCCGGTGCGGCCGGCGGCGCCGATCATGCGCAGCGAGAGGTGATGGGCGTCTTCGGCGTCCATGCGAAAGAGCTGGTCGCGGACGAACGGATAAAGGGTGCTGAACACGGGAAGAAGGCGCGGGCGCCAGAAAATGGGAACCCGCTATTTTAGCGGTAACGCGGACCCTGGGCGATGCGCCGCAGGCTCAGGCTTCGGGCGTGAGCGGCGTGAGTGGCGCCCATGCGCCGTCGAAGAGCCCTTCGAGCGGCTGAAAGTGCGCCTTGTAGGCCATTTTCGGACTCTCGCGGATCCAGTAGCCGAGATACACGTAAGGCAGCTGAAGGCTGCGGGCCTGCTCGATCTGCCAGAGGATGTTGTAGGTGCCGTAGCTCGTGTGGAGCGTGTCCGGGTCGAAGAACGTGTAGACCGACGAGAGCCCGTCGCCGAGGATGTCGATCATGCTCACCATGCGCAACGCGCCGGGCTCGTCCGGATGACCAGGGTCCGGCTCGCGGAATTCGACCAGCCGTGAGTTGATCCGGCTTTGCAGCAGGAACTGCTCGTACTGGTCGCGGCTGTCGCGATCCATGCCGCCGCCCGCGTGGCGCGCGGACTGATAGCGCATGTAGAGCGCGTAATGCGCCTCGTCGTAGTGCAGCGGCGCGACCGTGGCGACGAGCGCGCCGTGCCGCTTCCACGCGCGACGCTGCGTGCGGCTCGGCGTGAAGCGCTCGACCGGCACACGCACCGGCACGCACGCGCGGCAGCCATCGCAGTAGGGGCGATAGGTGAACACGCCCGAGCGCCGGAAGCCGGCCTTCACGAGATCGGTATAGACGTCGGAGTTGATGAGATGACTGGGCGTTGCCACCTGCGAGCGCGCGATGCGCCCCTCCAGGTAACTACAGGGGTAGGGCGCCGTTGCATAGAATTGCAGCGCGGAAAGCGGTGAAAGCGGCAGCTCGTTTGGATGCGTCACGTTGGCAGCTCTCGTAGCAGTTCGGATCGTCGCGTGGCGCGCGCGTCGCGCACCCAGCCTCACGCGCAAGCCTTGCCAGGCCATACGGCGCGCCGCACATGGCGTGCCAGGGAAGGCCGGGCTGCGATGGGTTCGCTATTCAGTCTAACATTGACGCCGAACATGTATCCATCGAATTGCGTGGGCTGTCGCAAGCCCGCACGCGAGCGATCATACGCCGCTCATGTGCCACTCATTTGCCGCTCGCCTGCCATTCACGCTGCGGGCAAGAACTCGTCTGGCGCGCCCCTGCCGCCGAGCAGATCGGCGAGCACGGCTTTGTCGAACTTCCAGGGAATGGGCGCGGCATTCACGTGCGTGCGCACGTGGGCGATGAACGCCTTGCGCGAGATTTCGCGCCCGCCGAGCGAGGCGAGATGCGCGGTGTTCTGCTGGCAATCGATCAACTCGACGCCGTGACGGCGCAGATGCGCGACGAGCGCCGCGAGCGCGATCTTCGACGCGTCGGTCATGGAAGCGAACATCGACTCGCCGAAGAACATCGTGCCGAGCGCCACGCCGTAGAGGCCCCCCACACGCTCGCCGCCGAACCAGGCCTCGACGCTGTGCGCATCGCCCACGCGGTGCAGGGTGGAGTAGGCGTCGATCACGTCGCCGGTGATCCACGTGCCGCGCTGGCCGCGCCGCGGCGCGTTCGCGCACGCGCGCATCACGGCGGCGAAATTGTTGTCGACGCGAATTTCCCACGCGTCCTCACGCAGCACGCGCTTGAGCGTTTTCCTGAAGGAGGGCGAGACCTTGAATTCGTCGGGGCGCAGGATCATGCGCGGGTCGGGGCTCCACCAGAGCACCGGCTGGCCGTCCGAGTACCACGGGAAAATGCCGCGCCGGTAGGCATCGATGAGGCGTGACGGCAGCAGGTCCGCGCTGGCGGCGAGCAGGCCTGGCGCGCCGCTCGACGCGCCGAGTGCGCGCTCGACGGCGGGAAACGGTTCGTCGGGCGAAAGCCAGGGGACCATCGTCGCGGGCTTGGTTAGAAGGGCGATCAGCCGTCGCGCAGCGAGCGCAGGACGTCGCCGGTGTGCAGCCCGAAGCTGCCCGACTGGCGATCGGCGAAGAAACAGCGCAGGGTCTGCCCGACCGTTGGGAACGCAATGTCGTCCCAGGGAATTTCGTGCTCGTCGAAAAGCCGCACTTCGAGACTTTCCTCGCCGGCTGCGATATCGATGTCGAGCAGGCGCGCGAGATAGAACAGATGCACCTGATGCACACGCGGCACGTTCAGCAGTGAAAAGAGGTTCTGCACCTCGACGCGCGCGCCGGCTTCCTCGAGCGTTTCGCGTGCCGCGGCTTCGGCGGTCGTCTCTCCCATCTCCATGAAGCCGGCGGGCAGCGTCCAGTAGCCGTAGCGCGGCTCGATCGCGCGGCGGCACAACAGCACCTTGTCTTCCCAGACCGGAACCGTGCCGACCACGTTGCGCGGATTCTGATAGTGGATGGTGCCGCAGTGTGAGCAGACGTAGCGTTCGCGATTGTCGCCGGGCGGAATGAGCAGGCTGACCGCCTGACCGCAAGTCGAGCAGAATTTCATGGGCACGATAGGGGGATGGGTGATGCGAGTTTATCACCGCTCAGCGGCTTCGCTCATGTGCCCAACGATGGGAAGACCGCGCCTGGAAGAGGCGTAAACGGAAAAAGGGTTACAGGCCAATGACCTGTAACCCTTTCGAATTCTGCTGGTTGCGGGGGTAGGATTTGAACCTACGACCTTCGGGTTATGAGCCCGATTTCACTACACAACGTACAACGTCGGGCCACGGCCGCCTACGCGACAAACGCCTGTTTTATCAATTGGTTAGGTGTATAATTTGGTGTCACGTGTTGCTGCATGTTGGCGGCGGACAGTACCCAAAGATTACCCAAAACGGAATTTTCCCCGTGACCCAGACCCGAAAGCGCTACGCGATCACGCGCGATTTCGTGCGCGACCTCATCCCGACAGGCGAACCGCAGGAATACGCCGACGACATACTGACCGGCTTTTCCGTGCGCGTCACGGCGCGGGGCAAGCGTTCCTACTGCATGCGCTACAAAGCGCCGGACGGCACCTTCCCGAGAAAGACTATCGGATCGTACCCCGCTATGAGTCCATCCGATGCCCGCGAAGCCGCCCGGAAACTGCTCGACACGTCGCCGCAGAAGAACGACACGCCCGCGACGATCATTGAGAAAAAGCAGCGCGCCGCCGACACGATCCGGCGCGCGCATGGTGTGCCGACGCTGCGCGCGTTCCTCGACACCGACTACACCGCCTACCTCGAAGCGAACAGCATCAGTACGGCGAACGCCGCGCTTGTGAAGTCGTCGTTTCCTGAATTCCTCGACCGTGCGCTTGATGAGTTCACGCCGTGGCTGCTCGAAGGCTGGAAGGCCCGCGCCGCGAAAACCGGCATCAAGCTCAAGACCATCGCGAACAAACTGCACGCCCTGCAAGGCCTGCTGCGCGTGGCGACCGATGCGGAACTCATCGCCGACAACCCGGCGCGCAAGGTCAAGCGCAACGGCAAGGCCGATGTCGTCGTGCGCTATCTGTCGACCGACGAACGTGAACGGTTGTACGCGGCAATGGAGGCCCGCGAAGAAGCGAACCGCGATGCACGGCAACGCACCATCGCACACCGGCGCATGCGCAGGCTCAAGCCGCCGCCTTCGCTGCGGCACGTGCGTTACACCGACTATCTGCAACCGCTTGTCGTGACCGCGCTCAATTCCGGCATGCGCAAGGGCGAATTGCTGGCGCTGCAGTGGGATGACATCGATCTCGAAATGCGCACGATCCATGTGCGCCGTGATGTGGCCAAGAGCGACAAGCGCCGCGACATTCCGGTCAGTGACGAACTGCTCGCCTGCCTGAAGGTCTGGAAGGCGCTCGCGCATCGCGTGTTCGTGTTCGCCAACATGGAAACCGGCGAGCCGTTGACCGACTTCGGTAACGCGTGGGACGCGCTGCTCGAAGCGGCGCAGATCGAGCGGTACAGGTTTCACGATTGCAGACACACCTTCGCGAGCCAGTTGGTCGCGGCCGGCGTTGACCTGTACCGCGTGAAAACGTTGTTGGGGCATTCGAGTTATGCGATGGTCGAACGCTACGCGCACCTCGCACCGGACCACCTGCACGCCGCCGTCGCCGCAGCGTTCAACGGCCCCGCGAAAAAGCGCGCGTCACGCAAGGCGGCAGTATGAGCGCGCGTCGCAAGACACTCACGGACCAGTATCGCGACGTGCTGCGCGAGGTGGGCCATGATGCGGAAACGTACTCGCCGAGCTACCCGCCGCGCGTCGTATCGCGCGATGAAGCGTACGAGATTGTCGATGACGTTTTCAACAGAAACAACCTCTACGACCGCGATGATCTGGATGGCGCGCGCGACGATCTTGCAGCGTTGCTGGCGCGCGCACTGTCCGGCGAAGGTGCATTCCTCGCACTGCTCAATAGCCGCATCAGCGGCAGGAACAGAACCGTTATCACGGACGCCATGCGGAAGGACATCAAGCGTGCTGACCGCAAACTGAAACTCGAGGGCGTCACGACGAAGCGCGAGCGGACGGAGCGACTGGCCGAAACGTTCAGGATTCCCGCCGACACGATCCGCAAGATCACGCCGAAACTGGCGCGCGGACGGCCACGGAAAACAGGATAAGTCCTGGTATCGCGAAAAGATTAAATGGCGTGCTTTGTACGCCATTTTTTTTGTTGCCATGATTTACGCGTATCCACCCCAATACGTGAGAGGCAACGAATGAAAACTCAGGCGAAAGCAACGTCGAACGTCCCCGACCCGAGCCGCGCAATCGCCGCCGCGGACAAGGCAACCGGCGCAGCCGAGAAGGCGCACGGTGGGCCGCGCACGAAAGCCACGCCACCAAACTCGAAGGATGCAGGTACAACTGCCGGCGTGCCGCAACCGTGGACACCACCAAAGTTCGATCCCGAACACGGTGCAATGACGCAGGTGGAATTCTGCGCGCGCTATCACATCGACCGTTGCACGTTCTACCTGATGCGCAAGCGCGGCGACGCCCCGGACGTAGTGATGATCGGCCGCAAGGTGCTCGTCACGTACAAGGCCGCGCGCGAGTGGGAGCGACGCATGGAAGAACGCGCCCGCGAGGAAGCAGCAACGAACGCAGCGTAATCCACAGGACAACGCGGCCATGCGAGCCGCGATCACAGAATGGGCGCACTTCGAGGACACATAACGCGCCACTTACCTGTGGAGGCCGCTATGGTCGATCACAAAGGAAGGCCCGCGGCGAAACGCGGGCCAGTAACTCAATCCAACAACGATGACAGGAGCAAGCCTACTCACCTATCACCCGAAGCGCAATCCCTGAAGCAGCGCACCGAAGCCGCCATCGAGCGCGAACTCGCGCGCTGCGAGCGCAGCATGTCGCCCGCGCAGTGGCGCGAGCATCGCGAGTGGATTACCGACTACGTGAACGAGGAAGCGCTCCAGTGGTTGCGTAGTCGTGGCAGGGGCTCGCGATGAAGCCGACCGATGAGGACTATGCCCGCTCGGAAGCGATCAACCGGCCACATCGCTCAAACGGATACGACGACGCTGAAGCGCCTGGCGAGGCGCATCACGTCGTATTCACGCCGCTTGTTGAGTGCGTGGTGTGGGCGAGCGACATCACGTTCGGGTCGCACCCGCCGCCGAAACAGGTGATCCAGAAACTGGGTGCCATGGCGCAGGTCGTCAGCCTGATCGCGGGTTCGCAGGTTGGCAAATCAACCGCCGCCACGTATCTCGCGTGCATGAAGGCGGGCGGCCTGCCCGTGCTCGGCCTGCAAACGGCAGAGGGCAGCGTCATCTACGTTGCAGCCGAATCGCCGGGCAACATCATCTCGCGCATCGCTGGCGTGAAGATGCATCACGGACTGGATTACATACCGCTCGCCGTGGTGCCGAAGCCGCTCGACCTGTTCAGGCAAAGCCTCGAAACCGCATACGCCATCCGCCAGCTTGCCGCGGACATGGAGGCGCGCGGCATGCCGCCCGTGAACCTGATCGTGATCGATACGCTTTCCGCGTCGCGCGGCGAGGCCCGGGAAAACGACAACGGCGACTTCGGCATCATACGCAACACACTCAAGACGCTGGCCGTCGATCTGGAAGCGCTCGTGGTCATCGTGCATCACACGCTCAACGGCACGGATGAGGCGCGCGGCGCGAAGTCGATGTTCGCCGACCTCGACGGCGAGCTGCTGCTGACGCTGGCCGGTGGCGACCTGCGGGCGCTCAGGGTGACGAAGCAGCGCGACCTGGGCTCGCAAGGATTTACGGTCCACCTGCGCATGGTGAAACTCGACACGGGCTTGTTCGATGAGTTTGGCGAGCCGGTCACGGTGCTCGTGGCCGAGGATACCGACGAGATCCCGCCAGCGCAGCCCAAATCCGAAGTGCCGAAGAAGATGTCCGATTCAGCCAGGCTGGTGATGGATGCGTTTGAGCAGGCGCTGGCCGAACACGGCGTTCCGCTCGCGGTCACGACCATCACGCCATATGGCGGGCGTGGCGTGGAGAAGGAACGCGTGCGTGAGCGGTTCTACTTCCTGAACCATGTTGACGATGCCAGCGAGGAAGCGGCACGGGATAAAGAGAAGCGGCGCAACACGTTCGACAACGGCTGGAAATGGCTCACGGCCAAGCGTGCCATCCAGAGTTCTGGCGTCTATTTCAGGCTTGGCCCGGGTTTCGGCTCACGTGTACGCGTGTAAGCGTGTAGCCCCTAAAGGGGCTATACACGCTTTACACGTTACACGTTCGTGTAGCCGCGCGTAATTACACGCCTCTACACGCTTTACACGAATTGCACGACCAGGTAACGACCTTCGATTACTACACGGAGAGAACAATGGGACGTGGAATGCACGAAGCATCGAAGCAACTGATCGCTGTCGCCACAACCATCCTGCGCGAGATAAAGCCGACTACGGTCCGTAGCGTGTGTTACCAGCTCTTCACGCTCGGGCTGATCGGCAGCATGAGCGACAAGAACGAAACCGGAAAGGTGTCGCGCCTGCTGACCATCGCACGCGAGCGCGGGCTGATACCGTGGCACTGGATCGTTGACGAGACGCGCGAGGTTGAGCAGGCCGCGCAGTGGCGCGACGGTGTGAGTTTCATCGACTCGGTGATGGATCAGTACCGCAAGGACTATTGGCGCGAGCAACCATGCATTGTGGAGGTGATCAGCGAGAAGGGCACCGTGCGCGGTGTGCTCGCCAGTGTGCTCGATGAGTTCGGCGTAGCCTTTCGCGTGATGCACGGCTACGCGTCCGCCACGGCGGTCAACGACATTGCCGAGGCAATCGGCAGACGCGAGAAGAAAACGGTGCTGCTGTACGTGGGCGACTGGGACCCGAGCGGCCTGTGCATGAGCGAAGTGGACCTGCCCGCGCGGCTCGAGCGCTACGGTGGCGACTGGTATGACCTCCGCCGCATCGCGCTCACCGAGGACGACGTTCGCTCGGGCAACCTGCAATCCTTCGACGCCGACACGAAGCGCAGCGACTCGCGCTATCGATGGTTCGTTGAACGCTACGGCCCGCGCTTCTGTTGGGAACTCGACGCGATGAACCCGAACGATCTGCGCGAACGCGTGCGCGCGGAAATTGTGGCGCTACTCGACATCGATGCCTGGAATCACATGATCGAGATTGAGCGCGCCGAGCGCGAATCGATGGAAGCCGTTATGGGTGCATGGCGGGCGACATTGAAGGGCTTGCCGGATTGAGATTCTATTTTGCGACAGGACTGAGAATAGAAGATCGATAGGAAGCGAATGAATCGTTCTTGACTGCGCTTCGGCGCGCGCGCAGTCTATGCGGTGAAGCACGAGCGACCGACCCGCTCAGGGGAATCAACATGGCCTACGACCTCGACGTTTGCCTTTCGCGCAGCGCGCGCGCACTCGCCCTGAGTGGCGGCGACGCGGAAACCGCAAAGGGTTTCATCCGTCGTAACTTCGGCGGCGCACAGCAGGCCGAAGTCGTGATCGACAAAGGCCTGATCGACACCGACACCCTCACGCCCGACAGCGACCTGCTCGGCGCATACGGCGGACGCATCGCCGACCTCATCCGACGCCGCAGCGCGCTCGGCAAGCTCGAACAGTATTTCAAGTTTCAGCACGTGAGGCCCTACGTGCCGTGGCTCGCGCTCGTGAGCGGCACGTCTGCCGCCTGGGTTGGCGAAGCGATGCTCAAGCCCATCGGCGACACGCCCGCTTTCTTGACCGTGCGGCTTCCGGTCAAGAAAATCGCGACGGTTTTGCCGTTCACCGAAGAATCGCTTCGCGTCGCGAATGCCAACGTGGACGCCGCGATTGAACGCGCCTGCGTGCAGGCACTGGTCGATGCCATCGAGGCCACGCTGTTTAGCGCAGGTGCAGGCGACGCGGCCACGCCGCCCGGACTGCTGACCGATGTTGCGGCCGGCACGGGCGACGCGCCTGCGGACCTCGACGCGCTGCTGCAGTCGATCCCGCCCGACCTGCTGGACAAGGGCATCGTGCTTGTGATCAATTCCGGCGACACGCCGCGATGGCTTGCGAGCGGGCTCGGCGATCACGGCACACTGAGCGCACGCGACGGCGGGTTCCTCGCGGGCCTGGGCTGCATCACGTCAACCGCCATTCCGCCCGGCAGCGTCGCGTGGATCTGTCCCGGCGCCATCGCGTTCAGCGATGCCGGCGCACTGATCAGCGCGGCGAAGGCTGCGACGCTCATGCTCGACCTCGGCGACGGCGAAGGCCCACAGATGGTCTCGCTGTGGCAGAACAACCTGCGCGCAATCCGCGCCGAACACTGGCTGAACTGGCAGCCGCTCGCCGATGTCGTGGGCGGCGCGATTACCGGCGTGTTTCCCGCCCTGGCGGCGCGCACGATGATCACGCCGGCGAAGGCAACGAAGCGCGCGAAGGGAGCGTGATCATGTGCGACCTCAACGCCTATGTTCCCGGTTGCCAGTGCTATCGCTCGCAACAGGAATTCGATGAAGAAACGGCACGCTGCGACGCCGACGCGGCAATCGAGCGCGTTCTCGCGCGTCTGCTGCGCGGCGAGTTCGTGGCCGAACCGGACCCGCTGGCGCTGATGCTCTATGACCTCGTGCGAGGCGAGGACGTGGCCGATTTCATCGTGTGCGCCCGGCGCAGCATTGCATGGTGGGATAGCACTGGCGGGCAACACTACCGCAGCCTGAACACGATCCATGCGCGCATGCGCATTGCAGCGTGAGGTCGTCATGAACGACGAACGCGCCTGCACGATATGGATCAGGATTGAGGACTCGGTTCGCGTCGATGCGCTCGCCACACTCTACAGGCGCGACCGGCGCGAAGTGCTGCGCGATCTGATCACGTTCGCGCTGCGCACCCTTACCGACAAGTCCGTAATGCCCGGTATGTTGCCGGCGGATAGTCCTGATGCCGATATCCCGCCCGTGCCGCGTATCACCACACTGCGGCGCGTGCCGTAGGGAGAGACGGATCATGAAAACGGTCATGCTATGCGCTCACGTGATCGCGCGCGCCGCAGAAGGCGGTGCCGCTGCGGAAATCGTGTTCGGCGCGACGTATGCCCGCGCCGTGCAGGCCCTTGCGAAGCGCGCCGTAATGGATCACGCACAATGGCTCAAGCTCGAACTGCGAGACGGTCACGTGATCGCGGCGCAACCCGACGCGCCAGTGCTGCACCGCTCGTGAGCGGGAAGGCCCGCGCGAGTGGTGGGCGTTGTCCTGCCCGCGCAGGATTTGTCGCGCGATTCGCGGCGCGAGGTCGCGGGAGGAGCCCGGGGCGTGCTCCGGATGTTCCGGGCGAGCGTGCTGGTCAGCGCCCCCGGTGGTCCGCTCCCAGATGCGCGGCTCGAACACCGGGGGTCAATGCCGCAGGTACCGGCCAGAATTGTCGCCATGACCCTAGCGCGACCCGGCTGGCACTGGGCGCTAACCAGAAGCGTGGAAGGCACCGGGGCGACTCCGGTGGTTTCGTGGTGGCCTTGACGCGCGACCGCACGCGGGTTCCATCCGTGCGCCGCCGACGCGCACGCAAATATCGTCGGCGGTTCATGACAAACGGTGAGCGGCGGTGCTTGCGGCCTTTTTCTGCTTATTCGCGAATTCTAGAAAGGAATGTCAACTTCCATAGAGTTCGCCAAATCAACCAAGTAAATAATCTGTGAAGCGCACACCGCCAACACATATTCGGTCACTTCTAGCGTCGCCTTGCCACCATTCGCCCCTCCGTGCCCCACTCCGTCACCTCCGCTTCGAAACGCATAAACGCCAGTAACCGTCAGACAGATGGCTTTGGGCACAGAGACTTCGGTTGTCGATCCGAGCCACTTCACAAGGTCGCCTAACGTCGAGGCTTTGGCCATCGGAAAGAGGGCCTTGCCCGCAGCCTCTACGGCACACACGGCCTCTTTCACCGCGTTTTCATAGTCAGGGCGCGTCGGGTGACGAAAAAACTGAAGGGATTTGTCAAAGTGTGTTCGCGCACTCGTGAGGCGAGAGTCACCAAGCACAACCTGTGACTTAGCCGCCAGTTCCACTGTGTGCTTTCGTCCGCGTCTGCGGACGGCACCTTCTGTGAACTCGTATGCAAGGTCCTCTTCGAGGAAAAGCCGCTGAAGCTCGATCGCGATGTACGTCTGAACATCGCCACGAGAGAAATCAACGACGTAGCCGTTGAAGTGCTCCTCATGTCCGACTTCTTGAGCTAGATGGCCGTACAAGCGCTCACAGAAGTCATAGACCTTATCCCAACCAAGGCCTTCAAGGGCTGCCGCTGCGTTTGTGCTGGCTACCTCTAGGCTCGACGAAGAAGAAGAGTTATACGTGACAACGGGCAGCCGCCCAATTCGATGCAATTCGCGAGCAACCACCGTCCAGTCGGCCAAGTATTGACGCTCGACGAGGTCATATAACAAATGCAGCAGTCCGCTCCTCGCTGAAGGTGGAAAGTCGGAGTCAATTTGCCGGTGCTTTCCTCTGGATCGAGCCGAGAACGGAGGTTGTGGCGAGGGTGTCATGGTTCCGTGGTCTAACGTTGTATAAACGGCTGCCGAATTATCTGTGACCAAGTTTTAGCCGTTGATTTTGACTCGTTGCTGTCCTTCGGCGAGTTTCCCCAAGAACTCCAAGCTAGCTGAAACGTTGGCGTTGGAGAACCGTTAAATGGCTAGTGTTCGCTCATGCAGAAAATATGCTGACGCCCTCCATCGATGGTTCGACGGCTGCCCACGGCGTTCCGGCATGCACTCGTGGATCAACGTTTGAGTAACGCCGAGCCCATTCGATGTAATCGTCATTACCGGGATGAAGGCTGAGAGTCGTCAGCGCCGCATCAAAACTTCTACCGATAACGTCGCTTACTTGCCTCTGATCTTCCATGGCCGAAAATGACACGCGAAGACTTGAAGGCGTATCAGCGCACACCAGCATAATGGGGTCTTTGTTGAATTCGATATCTCGCCAGAACTTCGAAAGGTTGAAGGGCCTCCCACCTCGGAAATACCAACACGCGTGCCAAACATAACCCGGTCGGTTACCAAGTTGCTCTTCATTTCGAGCCAAAGGCTCCGCCCATGGACGGCGTGAGATCGAAAGCCTGAAGCTCGTGTCGTACTGCTTCCTCGCATGGTCAATCAGACTCGCCTCTGAATGTTCTTGATGTATCCAGTCTCTGACCAGTACATCTGACCACTCCTGATTCGGCTGCAATTGATCATTGAACGACGACATTGCCAGAAACGCGCCGCCATCGAGGTCACGAAGCGTCTGTTCCAAGCGATCAAGGTCGTCACTATGTGGTCTACGACAGTGGCCAATGCGATTTCGAATCGCCTTTAGTTCCTCGATTCTGCCTGCCCAGATTTTTTGAGCCGGTAGATAGAAGCGAAAAAGCTGCCATTGATCGACTGTCAATTGCAATAACGGTCCCGCATCAAGGTAGGCAAGCCGGTCCTGTGCGTCGGGAGTTCGCATGTGGCGATACTCCTCGTCCTTTTGCTGACGATCAGCGGAGTTTACCGGCAGCACGTCTGCCCACGCCGAACCCATCGCGCTGCGAAGTTCAAGGTAGACAAGAGAGCGCAGCCAAGTCTCCAGTTGCCACCAGCGACTGTAGAGCGCAGAAGCGGTAGCAGGCATCCCGCTGTTGCTCCAGCCCGCGGACAATGCCCGCTGAACCTGATCGGACAGCTTTTGCCAGTCGGAGTCTTCTGAAGGTGTCACGGTAGCCTTCCACGGTCGCGCGTGATTTGAACTGCAGCCGATGATAGCAGTTGCCGCGCGTAAGCCTGAGGATGAAGCGGCGGCCGTGTGGTGACCCAAACGATAGGTGGCTTCGCAGATCCGTTTGCCATGACGACATCCGCCGTGATGGTGGGTGACGATGGGAATTTTAGGTGGCAGCAGGGCAACTCGGCCGTACAGCGGGCTTGGCGTGCGCTTGTGGTCGTTGGGAAGGCCGGGTGCACCGAGCCCGTTGCAGGCCCGGAAAACAAAAAACCCGCCGAAGCGGGTTTGATGGTCGGGGTTCGGTTTCGCAGGAATTTGGCGGTGATTACCCACCTGGTACCCAAAATCTCGAAAAGTACGAACTACCCAAAACTGCGAAAATTGCGCAAAGCCTTACTGGGCTTTGGTTGCGGGGGTAGGATTTGAACCTACGACCTTCGGGTTATGAGCCCGACGAGCTGCCAGACTGCTCCACCCCGCGTCCGTCGAAGAAAAGATTATATGACAGTTCGCGCCGCGTTGCAACAACAAATGACGAGCGCCTTTCCACGCGTTTGCAAAAAGTTTGCAGGACACGCGTGGATGGCTTCTTGAATCGTCAGGATAGAATCGGGGCTCGTTCGGCGCCGTGCACGCTCTTCGCGATGTTCACGCTGCGCCGTTGCCTTGTACAACGCACTGCGACAACGCACTGCGCTTCATTTGCCTCTTCCATGGACATTCCCCTCGACCTGCAATCGATAGCCGCGCAAGAGCATGCGCTGGTGTTCCCGCGTTTCGACGCCGATCGTGCCTGGCAGCTCGGCTCGCATCTGCATGAACTCGCGCGCGCCCGCGCGCTGCCCGTCGCCATCGATGTGCGCACCTTCGGCCAGCAGCTCTTCTTTTGCGCGCTGGACGGCGCCACGCCCGACAATGCCGACTGGGTGCGCCGCAAGTCGCGCGTGGTCGAGCACTTTCGGCGCAGCTCCTATGCGATCGGCCTGCGCATGCAGCAAACCGGTTCGACGCTTGCCGACAAGCACGGCCTGCCGATCGCCGATTTCGCGCCGCATGGCGGTTCGTTTCCGCTCACGGTGGAGGGTACGGGCGTGATCGGCTCGATCACGGTCTCGGGCCTGCCGCAGCGCGCCGATCACGAACTGGTAGTCGAAGCGCTCTGCGCGCAACTCAACGCCGACTACGCGCAGCTCGCGCTCGCGAAGGTCTGAGACGATGCGCATTCCTCCGTTCTCGGCCTGGACCTGGCTCGTCATCGCGATCGTCGCGGAAGTCATCGCCACTTCTGCGTTGCGCGCGTCGGATGGCTTCACGCGGCTCGTGCCGTCGGCGATCGTCGTGGTGGGGTATGGCATCGCGTTCTACGGGCTCTCGCTCACGTTGCGCAGTTTGCCGGTGGGCATCGTCTATGCGGTGTGGTCGGGCGTGGGCATCGTGCTCATTACGCTCGTGGCGATGGCGCTCTATCGGCAGGTGCCCGATCTGCCGGCCGTGCTCGGGCTCGGGCTCATTGTGGCCGGCGTGGTCGTGCTGAATCTGTTCTCGAAGATGCAGGCGCATTGAAAGACGGCGGCCGAACCGGCCACCGCACTGGCCACATTCGCGCCAGACATTGCGCCTCGCGCGTAACATGGCCGGTTACCGCCGTGCACCGCGTCGTCCTCCGGCGGCAGTGCTTTCTGCTGATTTTCCCCATTGGGGCTGGACATGATCATTCGTTTTCCCGCCGACGCGCCGCTCTATCGCGACGCCAATCTGACCGTGGTCTTTCCCGCGCTCGTCGACGGCACACGCGTTCCCTGCGCGATTTCCGTCGAGGCGCTCGAGGACCATTTCGGTGCGCTGCCCGCGAACCGCGACGCGTGGATGCAGGCGTTCGACGCCGGCCGATCGCGCATCGAAGCTGTGGCGCGCGCCCATCTCGAACTCAGCAACGGCACGCCGGTGCTGCTCAAGAGCGGTCACTTTCCCCCCGGACGCCTGGACTCGTAGGCTTGTACGCGTAGTCAGGCACGCCCCGCACGGGCGTCACGGGAAATTTCGGTTGCCGCAACTGGCTAGCGTCGTCATGAGCATCGTCGAACGCAAGGACCGCGAACTCCACGCAAGGCACGCAGCGCGCGCGCACGATCAGCGCGAGCGCATCCTCGACGCTGCGCGCCGCATCGTCATGCGCGAAGGGCTCGCCGCGCTCTCCATGCGCAAGATCGCCGACGCGATCGGTTATTCGCCTGCGTCCCTCTATCTTTATTTCGCCGGCCGCGACGAGATTGCCGAGGCGCTCGGCCGCGAATGTTACGCGCAACTGCTTGCGCAGCTCGAACCGCTCGCGCTGATCGCCGACGCGCGCGAACGGCTTCATGCCCTCGCGCATGCATACGTGGCGTACGGCTGCGACCATCCGCAGACTTACGAACTCATCTTCATGGCGCACAAGACGCGCGCGGAGCACGTGGGACCGGCCGCACGCCGTCATCGCGCCGCGCTGGCCGAGGCGGCGGGCGAGCCTGAGGCGGGCGCTGCGCCGGCCTGCGGCGCACAACTCTTTGCCGCGACGCTGTCCGTGCTGACGCCGCCAAGCGGGGCGCATGTCGATGGGCCCCTGCTTGCGCAGTCGCTTTGGGCCACGCTGCACGGCGCGGTGATGCTCACGCTCGCGCGTGCCGGCTTTGAGCACGCGGCGCCCGGTCCGTTGATCGACGCCACGCTCGATGCGTGGTTCGGCGCGCGCGCCGCTGCGGCTGCGTCGTCGGCCGCGCAAGCGCCCGGTGTGGCGTCGTGATAGCCTCAGAGTGCCTGTGATCGCGCCTCGCCCGATTCAGGCGCCGCTCATCGTTCTGCCTTGCCAATCGCCATGTCACACGAAGCCAACGCAAGCCCGACCGCAGCCGACGCCGACTCGCACGTGCTTACGCGCGTAGCGAACCGCATCGGCTATATCGAACTCGAGCGCCCGCAGGCGCTCAATGCGCTCACCACCGCCATGGTCCGCACGATGCACGCCGCGCTCGATCGCTGGCGCGACGACCCGGGCGTGCTCGCGGTGATCGTGCGTACGCGCCACCCGCGCGCGTTCTGCGCGGGCGGCGACATTCGCTTTTTGTACGAGTCGTACCGCGCGGGCGACCAGGCGGCGCTCGACACGTTCTTCGCCGACGAATATCGCCTCAACCACGCCATCTTCACGTTTCCGAAGCCGTACATCGCGATGCTCAACGGCGTGGTCATGGGCGGCGGCATGGGCATCTCGCAGGGCGCGCATCGCACGGGCGGGCTGCGGCTCGTGGGTCCGACCACGCGCATGGCGATGCCGGAGACGCGCATCGGCCTCTTTCCCGATGTCGGCATGGGCTGGTTCCTCGCGCGCACGCCTGGCGCGATCGGCCGGTATCTCGCGGTGACAGGCGAGACGCTCGATCAGGCGAGCGCCGTGTATGCGGGCCTGGCCGATGCGTCGCTCGACGAGTCTGCGTGGCCGGCGCTGCTCGATGCGCTGGAGAGCGAGCCGTTTGCGAGCGGCGCGGAAGTGGTCGCGCGCATGCGCCAGGCGGCGCTGCCCGCGCCCGAATTGCGGCGACTCGCCGAAGGATCGTCGCTGGCCGCGGTGCGCGGCTGGATCGACCAGCATTTCTCGCTCGCCGATGTGCCGGCCATGCTGGCATCGCTCGAAGCCGCTCGCCATGCGCGCGCGGGCGACGAGGCAAAATGGGCCGGGCAGATGGTGGACGTTCTGCGCGAGCGTTCGCCGCTTTCCATGGCGGTGTCGCTCGAGGTGGTCTCGCGCGCGGAGGGCACGATGGCCGACTGCCTGCGCCGCGACCTCGACCTCACGCGCTCGAGCTTCGCGATTGGCGACGTGCTGGAGGGCATCCGCGCGCGCATCATCGACAAGGACAATCAACCGCATTGGCGCTTCGCGAATATCGAAGACGTGCGCCGCGAAGACGTCGAGCGGATGTTCGAGAGCCCCTGGCGCTTGATGGAGCACCCGCTGCGCGAACTCATCGGTTGAGCTGGCTGGCGCGAGGGAGCAGTGGAGGAGGTGTGAGGGGGAAAGCGCGGTGGGAAAACGCGGGCCGCGCATGGCGCACGGCCCGCAGGCGCAGTCAGTCTTCGGCCGTTTCGCTCATGAACGCGCGCATGAAAACCAGCGCGCCCCAGCCCCACATCGCATTCGAGGCGAAGCCCGTGGCAAGCCGCGGCAGCATGTTGCCGGTCGGCCAGATGCCGCGCAGAGGATCGACGACGAACACCATTGCCGCAGTGAGGACGATGCCGCCGAACACGAAGGCCTGAACCCACGGCGCGGGCCGCGAAGGCGACACGCGCAGCAGCCACGCCATCAGCACGGCCCAGATGGCACTCCAGATCGCATTCACGAGGAACTCGGGCAGCCCGAGCGGCTGGAATGGGTTCGTCGAAAATCCGGCCGCGTCGATGACCTGGGCGGCATGCAGGAGCGCGAGCGTCGCTTCGCGAAAGAAGAGCGACGCGAGAAAGCCGGATACGAACGGCAGAATCAGTTTTTGCATGGAATCGTGCGAGAGCTTCTTGGCCTCGCTGCGCAACGCGCCTTATGGAGCGTGATGCGCGCGGCGTGCCGGTGTTTTTGTGGGTGCGTGCGCCATTATATCGGCGCGCGGTGCGCGCGAGGCGCACCGTACGCTAAAGCGTCGGGTAAAGCACGAAAGTGGAAAACCTAAGCTCAAAAAAATCGTTCTAAAGGGTGCGAGCGGTCCCTAGACTGGTTCCCCATGAAGACGGCGCCGCCGTCGCCGGGCGCTCTCGCGAGGCGCACGGGGAACGCGCCGGCGCATTCCGTCTGCTGTCGAATCCTCTCAATCGAGCCACGAGCGGCGCATTCGCTTGCGCGGCGTGCCCGCGCGTGCTCGCTGGTCGGCAGTCACCCGATTCGTTTCGAATTTCCAGGCAGGAGCAATGCATGAATGTGTTCTGGTTCATCCCGACCCACGGCGACAGCCGCTATCTGGGCACGACCCAGGGCGCGCGCGCGGCCGATCTCGCGTATTTCCAGCAGATCGCCGTCGCCGCCGATACGCTCGGCTATGAAGGCGTCCTGCTGCCTACCGGGCGCTCGTGCGAGGACGCGTGGGTCGTGGCGTCGAGCCTCATCGCCGCGACACGGCGCCTGAAGTTCCTCGTGGCGATCCGCCCCGGCCTCTCGTCGCCGGCACTCTCCGCACGGATGGCCGCGACGTTCGACCGGCTCTCCAATGGCCGTCTGCTCATCAACGTCGTGACGGGCGGCGACACGGCCGAGCTGGAAGGCGATGGCCTCTTCGTCGATCACGACACGCGCTACGAAATCACCGACGAGTTCCTGCATATCTGGCGCAAGCTGCTCGCCGCATCGCACGCGAACGAGGCGATCGATTTCGAGGGGCGACATCTGCGCTCGGTAGGCGGCAAAGTGTTGTATCCGCCAGCGCAGCATCCGCATCCGCCGTTGTGGTTCGGCGGCTCGTCGCCGGCCGCGCACGCCATGGCGGGCGCGCACATCGACACCTATCTGACGTGGGGCGAGCCGCCCGAAGCCGTCGCGCGCAAGATCGCCGACATCCGCGCGCGCGCCGCCGAGCACGGCCGCACGATCCGCTTCGGCATTCGCCTGCACGTGATCGTGCGCGAGAGCGAAGACGAAGCGTGGGCCGCCGCCGACAAGCTCATCAGCCACCTCGACGACGAGACGGTTGCGCGCGCCCAGGCCGCATTCGCGAAGATGGATTCGGAAGGCCAGCGCCGCATGGCCGCGCTGCACGGCGGCAAGCGCGGCACGCGCAAGGACCTCGAGGTGTATCCGAACCTGTGGGCTGGCGTGGGCCTCGTGCGCGGCGGCGCGGGCACGGCGCTCGTCGGCAATCCTGAACAGGTTGCCGCGCTCATGAAGGAATACGCGCAGCTTGGCATCGAGACGTTCATCTTGTCCGGCTATCCCCATCTCGAGGAATCCTACCGGTTTGCGGAACTCGTGTTCCCGCTGCTGCCTGGGCGCACGGCGAAGGGCGCGGGCGGCCCCCTTTCGGGGCCTTTCGGCGAAGTGGTCGGGAATCACTATCTGCCGAAAGTGAGCCAGAGCTGAGGCGCTGGAGAACGGCAGCAATCGTGGAGGATGCAACGATGACGCAATCCGTAGTAAGGGCCGCACCCGCGCGCGATCACACCACCCCAGGCGGTGCGCTGCGCGCCGCGCGGAGATTCGTGCGGGGGAGCCGGCGGCGGCTCGCGCCCTGGCTAGTGCCGCTGGCGGTGCTGGTGATCTGGGAGATCGCCGCAAGAAGCGGCGCGCTTTCGACGCGCGTGCTGCCCGAGCCGCTCGCCGTGGTGCGGGCGGCCTGGTCGCTGATCGAGTCGGGCGAAATGTGGGCGGACGTGCGCGTGAGCACGTGGCGGGCGCTTTCGGGGTTCGCGATCGGCGGCGGCATCGGGCTCGTGCTCGGATTGGCTACCGGGCTTTTCAAGCCCGCGGAAACCGCGCTCGATTCGACCGTGCAGATGGTCCGCAATATCCCGGCGCTCGCCATGATTCCGCTCGTGATTCTGTGGTTTGGCATTGGCGAGGAGGCGAAAGTCTTTCTCGTGGCGCTGGGCGTGTTCTTTCCCGTCTACGTGAATACGTTTCACGGCATCCGCTCGGTGGACGCCAATCTGGTCGAGATGGCGCGCAGCTATGGGCTCAAGGGTTTCGCGCTCTATCGCGAGGTGATATTGCCGGGGGCGTTGCCATCGATTCTCGTCGGCGTGCGCTTTGCGCTTGGGCTGATGTGGGTGACGCTGATCGTCGCCGAAACGATCTCCGCGCAGTCGGGCATCGGCTACATGACGATGAACGCGCGCGAATTCCTGCAAACCGATGTGGTGGTGGTCGGCATCCTGCTCTATGCGGCGCTCGGCAAGCTCGCCGACTGGCTTGCGAAGTCGCTCGAACGCGTGGCGCTGCGCTGGCACCCCGCTTATCAACAGGAGAACGAAGCATGAGCGCGAGTCAACTGGCGTCGAATTACGGTGTGGGGTGGGAAGATGCCGGTCGCGTGCAGGCGCGCGAGCGCAACGACAGGGCGCAAGCGGCGCGCGAGGGCGTGGCACCGCGTACGCCTACGCCCGAAGTGGACGCCGCCGTTGCCCTTCGCGGTGTGGGCAAGCGCTACGGCGAGCACGCCGTGCTCGCCGGCTTCGACCTCGCGATCGAGCGCGGCAGTTTTGTGTCGATTGTCGGACGCAGCGGTTGCGGCAAGTCCACGTTGCTGCGCCTGATCGCCGGCCTCGAAACGCCCGACGAGGGCGTCGTCGAGCGGCGCGGCGCAGATGGCGCGCCGCTCGATACGCGCATCATGTTTCAGGACGCGCGCCTCTTGCCGTGGAAGACCGTCTTGCAGAACGTGATGCTCGGACTCGGGCGCGGCGCGCGTGACGACGCCCGCGCGGTGCTCGACGAAGTGGGCCTGCTCGCGCGCGCCGACGAGTGGCCGGCGCGCCTCTCGGGAGGCCAGCGCCAGCGCGTTGCGCTCGCCCGTGCGCTCGTGCATCGTCCGAGCCTGTTGCTGCTCGACGAGCCGCTCGGCGCACTCGACGCGCTGACGCGCCTCGAGATGCATGCGCTGATCGAGCGCCTTTGGCGCGAGCATCGCTTCACCGCGTTGCTGGTGACGCACGACGTGCACGAAGCTGTCGCACTCGGCGACCGTATTCTGCTCGTCGAGGCAGGGCGCATCGCGCTCGATCAGCGCGTGCCGCTCGAGCGCCCGCGGGCGCGCGTCGACGCACGCTTTGCTGCGCTCGAGGAGAGCGTGCTGCAGCGCGTGCTAGGCCACGGCCCACTGCCAGCCGCCGGGCGGCCAACGGGCGCAGTGGCTTAAATTATTCATCAGGAATCCTGTTGTTTTTACTCGAACCCACGGAGCCGAATCTATGAGCATTACCGCTATCAACGTGCGCAACCAGTTTCGCGGCAAGATCAAGGAAATCATTCGCGGGCCCGTCGTTTCGGAAGTCGATGTCGATACGGCATTCGGCATCGTCACCTCGGTCATCACCACGCGCTCGATCGACGAACTCGAGTTGAAGGTGGGCTCGGAAGTGGTCGCGCTGGTGAAGTCGACGGAGGTCTCGATCGCGCGCCTGTGAAGCGTGCCCGCGCGCCGGCGCCGCCTGCGAGTCGCGGCGCGCGCAAGTGCTAGCATGAACCGTCAACGGAAGACGGAAGAGGCGAGCATGGAGCCGAAGGGCATCGACATGGGCGACTACCAGGAGCGCTACAAGGACTACGACATTGAAGTCGCAGTCGAGCAGGTGCTCACGGGCGTGAAGGCGCACTATCGTGTGCTGAAGGACGATACGATCGTGGAGGACTGGCAGCTCGTGCCTATCACGCGCCTCTGGTCCACCGAGCACGCGGCGGCCGAGGCGGGCTTCGAAGCGGCGCGCGCGTGGATCGATGCGCGCGGCACGCAAGCGAGCTAGCGTTTGCCTTGCGAACTCGCGCTGGGCGACTGGCTTGCCCGGCGCGCTGCATCGGCGAACATGTCGCGTAGTTGCTGGCGCTCGGCCCCGGTCAAATGTGCAGCGGCGGCCGGCATCGTGAGGACCAGGTGCAGCGTGAGGTTGCCGCGCCCGCCGTTGCGGTCCGCGAGTCCAAGACCCGGCAGACGGATCGGCGTGCGCGCATTCGCGTTCGCCGGAATTTTCACGTCGAACGTGCGGCCGAGCACCTTGGCCTGAACGCCGCCGCCTAGCATGGCCGTCACGAAGTCGACTGGAAGCTCGCAAGCGAGATCGAGCCCGTTGCGCGTAAAGCCCGGGCCGCAAACGATGGAGACGGAGAAAGTCGCGTCTCCCGGTGGGCCGCCGTTCACGCCGGGGTGGCCGCCGCCGGCCACCACCAGACGCTGACCGTCCCATGCGCCGTGTGGAATTGCGACCACTTCCGACTTGCGCCATGTCTTTACGCCGGTGCCGTGACATTGTTCGCAAAGCGCGCCGCGATCTTCCTGTTCGCACGCGGGACACGGACCTTTGACAGGGTAGTGGGCTTGAACGCCGCCGCCATTGATCGCGACTTCTAGCGGCACGAATAGCTCGACGAGGCAGTTGGCGCCGCGCATGGGCGGCGCCGCGCGACGCTGACGCGGTTGCGCTTCGCCGTTGCGGGTCTTGCCGGCCGGACTCGCGGCGCCAGTTGTCCTCGCCGTTGGCGCGATGCGCCTGCCGCTCAGAATCTCGAAGGCCTCCTGAATGAGCTTGAAGACCGGCTCGACTGCCGCCTCGCGACCCTTGTTGCGGTCGGGGTGGTACTTCGCGCGCAGTTGACGGTAGGCGCGCTTGATTTCTGCCGGGGACGCAGTCTCCGGCAGGTGCAGCCGCCTGTAGTATTGCTCGAAGCTCAAAGACGTTCCCGGGTGTCTCTCGTGCACAGACGCAAATGAGCCCGCAACCCGTGCGGGCTCATTTGTTCACTGCTGAATTCTTTGGGGTGGCTGATGGGACTCGAACCCACGACAACAGGAATCGCAATCGAGTCGGCGAACAGCAAATTCAGGTTAATAATCAAAGCGCTGTGATTTTGATTTCGGAATATGGCCCACTTTATCGACCCCACACTGGTGTGGGTTTGCGGCGGGGCATTCCGAAATGCTGTCGCTATTTTAGCCGCTCCTCCTAATTTCGTTGCTCTGGTATCCGCACTGAGTCCAAGCCAGTCGGCGAGTTCGTTCGTGGTCAGGTAGTCGCTCATCGATGGCTCTATTCGCTACTTGCCTTGAGTGCGTGGGTTCCCAGCTATTGGGGGGCGATTACCTGTTACATGCATAACTGCGACGTCGGCCATGCTACTATTTCCTTTCAATTTGAAAGGAGACTGCCGATGGGCTGGAACGTGCGTTTTACCGACTACCGTGGTTACGACCTCCATTCGGAAACCCTTGAGTGCCCCAATGAAATGTGGGTATGGCGCGCGAAAGTAGGCAGGGGCCCAGAACGCGAGATCGCTTCGAGTGAAGACCTGAAGACGAGCCACAGGACTCGGGACGATGCCGAAAGCGCCGGGTTCGCTTGGGGGCGCGCGATGGTCGATGAAATCTTGATGGGCTAGGCAAACCTGTTTCACTCGGCGCTCTCGTCGCATCGGAAGGCGCGAGAGCGGCTCGTTCGCCGGTTGCTGCTATGACGCTGCCGCGCGCTTCGCTTGTCGATCTCTGCGTAATACGCAGTCATCTCTCTTCCGCTATGTGATGGGGGGATTGCCCCAAGTCGCTAAAGGTTGCTGCCACAGCGGCCGTTAACGATTTCCGTGGCGCGTCCACATTCACTTAACGATCTCTAAAAATTCACCCTCGGCACCGGTGTTAGATTGCAACCGGGAGGAGAGCCAATGAACAATCACGTCATTCGCTACAAGGGATACATCGTCGATTTCACGCCGTTTGATGTTGGCAACGGAGAATTCGGTCCGCGGTGGGCCATCGCAATGGACGATACTGTCTGGGCTGGCAGTGTCCCGTTGTCTAGTGGTCGTTTGATGCATCGCGGTACCTACGAAGAGGCAACAGCAATCGGGAAGCTGCAAGCTTTGCAAATGATTGACCTCGACTAATGCTGCGTGTCAGGTTACGCAACCATTGCGCTGCGTATTGATTTGATTGATCTCGTCGTCGTCCTTGGCCATCTCTCTGCTGTTGTGTGGCAGGGATCCGGCAGCGCACGAATGTACTGAACGCTGCCTCGAAAATCCTTGGTCGTTTCCGACGCAAATGTGTGATTAACTTGCTCCCGCTCGCGCCCATGCGAGCGCGCAGCAAGCGAAATCGGTGCAATGGTTCGGGAGAATCATTGCCAGTCGTCGGGGACAGACTTTGGACAAAGTTGACGAGCTCACAACTGCCTACGAGGCTTGGGTTGCGGCACGCGAAGGATTGGCGCGTGATCTGCCGCCGCTGATCCTCGAAAACCCGAACGACGATTTGATACGCGCCCTGATCGCGCGCGAGGTCGCTACCCATCGCCAATTCGTTGCTGCGAAAGAGCGGGCAAACGGCATTACTTAGGCGACGGTTCGAAAGTGTTTCATGCCGGGCTCAGGCTGACGACCCAGGCCAGCTACGCGCACACTCAAAAGATTGCAGCGTCGCATGCGGGATCGCTTTCGCGACCAACCGCTCGCGCCGCTTCGACTTGAATTGCTTACACCGGCGCTTAAACAGATTCCAGAAAGCAAAAAGCCCAGTTCATCGAACTGGGCTAAGTGCTTGAATTCTTTGGGGTGGCTGATGGGACTCGAACCCACGACGACAGGAATCACAATCCTGGACTCTACCAACTGAGCTACAGCCACCGCTGTTTTCTCAACTAGCGCTGCTTCGAAAGCGGCGTCAATCAAGAAGCAAGATTATATACATACTAAAGTTGCCTTGCCTAGCCCTTTATTCAAGAATTTCGTCCGGAACGCGCAGATATTCTCGGGCCTCGTCGAAGATCGCGAGATCTGCCTTCGCGAGCTTGCGGCTGTCCGAGAGGATGCGGCGCCAGCCGCGCGCGCCGGCCACGCCGCGGTAGAGGCCCAGCGCATGGCGCACGATCGCGCCCAGGTAAGTGCCGCGTGCGATCTCGCTCGCGCAGTACTCGATGAGCTTCGCTTCCACTTCCTCGCGCGTAAGCGCAGCATCGGTCGAGCCATAGAAGCGCGCATCGACGTCGGCGAGCACGTAGGGGTTGTGGTACGCCTCGCGGCCGAGCATCACGCCATCGACGTGCTGTAGATGCTGCTCGACTTCGTCGAGCGTCTTGATGCCGCCGTTGATGATGATTTCGAGCTGCGGGAAGTCGCGCTTGAGCTGGTATGCGTAGTCGTACTTGAGCGGCGGGATCTCGCGGTTTTCCTTCGGGCTCAAGCCCTTCAGGATCGCGTTGCGCGCGTGCACGATGAAAACCTCACAGCCCGCTTCGGCAATCGTGCCGACGAAATCGCGCACGAACGCATAGTCCTCGACCGTATCCACGCCGATGCGGTGCTTGACCGTCACGGGTACGGATACGACATCGCGCATCGCCTTCACGCAGTCCGCCACCAGTTGCGGTTCGTTCATCAGGCATGCGCCGAACGCGCCGCGCTGCACGCGTTCGGACGGGCAGCCGCAGTTCAGGTTGATCTCGTCGTAGCCCCACTGTTCTCCGAGCTTCGCGGCGCGCGCGAGGTCGTCGGGTTCGCTGCCGCCCAGCTGAAGCGCGACCGGCGCCTCGGCCGGCGTGAACGCGAGATGGCGCGGCACGTCGCCGTGGATGAGGGCGCCCGTCGTCACCATCTCCGTATACAGCCACGTGTGCCGGGAGATGAAGCGATGCAGCGAACGGCAGTGGCGATCGGTCCAGTCCATCATGGGCGCGACAGAAACGCGGCGGGGGCTGGCTTGACGGGTGGCGGACATGGCGATGGGAAACCGGTGAGTAACGGCTGACGTGGATCAACCTTCCATTTTAACGCATGCGGGCCTGGTTCTTCGTACCCTTTGCGCACTGCGCCAATTTGCCGGATACCTAAGCAGGATGTGCGCCCGATGGCCATTTTCGGCCGAAAAACCCTATCCGCGTTATGTAATCCGCGTGCAATTTGCTGCGTCGCGCAAATTTTTTTGGGAGCACTTTTAGGGTCTGTTCGGCGCTCAGCCCCGTCAAATCTGCCTGACAGGATTGTTGTGGAACGGAGAATAGTAAATTCGGATTATCGCGATTATTTTCCGATAGTAGGTGTATACACTGAGTTTCGTTGACGCAGCCCGTGGGCACTGACCTCCCAGGCGCGGCGCCTTCCCGATCCGCAACTGAACCTGATATTGGAGTCCACCATGAAGACCAAACTCATCGCAGCGCTGCTGGTCGCAGCTACCGCTTCTGTTGCCGCTCCGGCGTTCGCCAGCGGCTACGGCCCGGCACCGTTCTATCGCCCGGACGTCGGCGCGCCCGCTTCGCAGCGTGGCCAGAGCGTCCAGACCGTGGCCGCCGAACGCGTCCAGGAACAAGGCGCCCAGACGGCTTACGGCGGTGTCGCCGGCTCGGCTTCGCAGTCGGGCAGCCACGCAAAGGCCACGGGCCCGCAATCGGTTTTCTTCGGCCAGTAAGTCGCGCCGAAGTTTCCGATTCGTTGCTGAGCCGCCCGTGAGTCGGGCGGCCTGAAAGCCGGATGTCGTTGCGACGTCCGGCTTTTTGCTTTTCTGCGGCCGTTCTGTTTCTTTCCCGTGCGCCGCTCAGGAAGCGGCGCGCAGGCGCTTGTCGATCGCTTCGCGAATGCGATCGAAGGCCGCGTCGAAGGCGTTGTCCTGGGTCGGAAAGCGGCCAGCGGCGATGCCGTCGACCGGCACGTTGGCGTTTTCGGCGTCTGTGAGGCTCTGGATGATCTGCGTCGAGACGTAAAAACCGGCTTCGTGATCGCCGTCCACGCCGGCTGTCATGTCGAAACCCATATATTCGTAGCTGCGTCGGTTTTCCATGCCGATTTCTCCTAGTAGGCGCACGTGCGGATTCTGGCACGTCTGTCGCCGAGCGGCGCCGCGACCGCCGCGGCGCATTGCGCCACTTGCGGAAGCATGCGGTCGTATTCTGCAACTCCTGAAAAATTTCCCGCGTCGTGGTAGTTTCGGCGCTCCCCAACCGAACTGATGGACAACGTTTCCATGGAATACCGCACACTCGGCGAGACCGACGTCAAGGTGAGCCTGATCGGGCTCGGCACGATGACGTGGGGCGAGCAGAACACGGAGCGCGAGGCGCATGCGCAGATCGACTACGCGCTCGACCAGGGCGTCACGCTGATCGACGCCGCTGAAATGTACCCCGTGCCGCCGCGCCCGGAGACACAGGGACAGACCGAGCGCTTCATCGGAACGTGGCTCGCGCAGCATCGCGCGGCGCGCGAGCGTATCGTGCTCGCCACCAAGATTGCAGGCCCGGCGCGCCAGCCGCACAATCCGCAGCACATTCGCGGGCCGCAGAACCAGTTCGACCGCAAGAACCTGACCGAAGCGCTCGACGGCAGCCTGAAGCGCCTGCAGACCGATTACGTCGACCTGTATCAGCTGCACTGGCCCGATCGCAGCACGATGACGTTCGGCCGCAGCATGTACCCGTATCTCGACGATGCATACACGGTGCCGATCGAGGAAACGCTCAGCGTGCTCGCCGATTTCGTGAAGGCGGGCAAGATCCGCCATATCGGCGTGTCGAACGAAACGCCGTGGGGCGTCGCGCAGTTCCTGCGTGCGGCCGAAAAGCTCGGGCTGCCGCGCATCGTCAGCATCCAGAATCCGTACAGCGTGCTCAACCGGACGTTCGAGAGCGGCCTGTCCGAATTCGCGCACCGCGAAGCCGTGGGCCTGCTCGCGTATTCGCCGCTCGCGTTCGGCTGGCTTTCGGGCAAGTACGAGGGTGGGGCGCGTCCCGAAGGCGCGCGCATCACGCGGTTCGAGCGCTTCAAGCGCTACAGCAAGCCGGAATCGGTGGCCGCAACGACGCGTTACGTGGAACTCGCCCGCGCCCATGGCTACACGCCTGCGCAGTTCGCGCTCGCGTTCGTCAACAGCCGGCCGTTCCTCACCAGCAATCTGATCGGCGCGACCTCGCTCGAGCAGTTGAAGGAAAACATCGCCAGCGCCGACGTCAAGCTCACCCCCGAAGTGCTCGCGCAGATCGACGCGCTGCACGAGCAGCAGCCGAATCCGGCCCCTTAAAGGGAAAGCGGCAAACCGCGCTGTCCCTCACCGGGCCGCGCGGCGTCGCGTGAGGCGCCAACGCAGCAAAGGCGTTGGCGATTCGCAAGGCATACACTACGATCCAGCATGCGCCGCCGGGGCGCCATCACGCCTCGCGTGACGGCGCCCCGTCGGCCGTTCATACGCTCAATCCCGGAGAATTTTTACAATGACGAGCGCACGTCCAGCGCAATCGCCCCCGTCTTACGGCTGGCCCATTTTTATTTTGCTGGCGGTGGCCGGCCTCTTCTACGTGAAGTGGTTCCCGTACTATCACCGCGCATTTACCGCCGAGGAGACGCACTCCATCGGCAAATCGATCCTGATGGGCGGCGCGGCCACCGCCCCCGATCCCTCGTTCTCCGCCGCGCTCGATTACGCCTACGCCTATGGCAAGGCGATCTGGCAGGCCATGGTGCTCGGCCTGCTGCTCGGTTCCGGCGTGCAGGCGCTCCTGCCCGTGCAATGGGTCGCGCGCGTGCTCGGCCGACGCGGATTCGGCAGCGTCGCGGCGGGCGGCCTGCTCGCCGTGCCCGGCATGATGTGCACCTGCTGCGCCGCGCCAGTGGTCGTGGGCCTGCGCGCGCGCAATGCGTCGGCTGGTGGCGCGATTGCGTTCTGGCTCGGCAACTCCGTGCTCAATCCCGCGACGCTCGTGTTCATGGGCTTCGTGCTCGGCTGGCAGTGGAGTGCGCTGCGTCTCACGCTGGGCCTGCTGATGGTGTTCGGCCTCGGCTGGGTCTGCAACCGGCTCGTGACGCCCGAGGAATCGCGTGCCGCCGACGATCGCCTCGCGCAACTCGCCCAGCAGCAGGCCGAAGGCGGCAACGTCTTCGTGCGCTGGGCGCGCATCTTTGCGCGCATGGCCGTGCGGCTGGTGCCGGAATACATCGTGCTGGTGCTGTTGCTTGGCGCCGCTCGCGCATGGCTGTTCCCGCATATCGGCCCGGAAGTCACGAGCGGCCTTGGCTGGATCGTCACGTTCGCCGTGGTCGGCATGCTGTTCGTGATCCCCACGGCCGGCGAGGTGCCGATCATCCAGGCGATGCTGGCGCTCGGCATGGGTGTGGGTCCCGCGGGCGCGCTGCTGATGACGCTGCCGCCCGTGAGCGTGCCGTCGTTCGCGATGCTGGCGGGCTCGTTCCGGCCGCGCATGCTCGCGGTCGTGGGCACGACGGTGGTGTTCTTCGGCATCGCCGCCGGGCTCGCGGCGGTGGCGCTAGGCTTCTAGGGACGCCGGGACGAGGCAGGCGCCATGCGTTCAGCGTTGGGATTCTTGTAATACGCGGGCGGTTCGCCGTCCGCCACGGAGCGGGCCGCGGCCCGAAAACCAGCATGGCAAAGCAAAAAACCAATCCGAAACTCGAGCAGGCGCTCACGCGCGGCGATCTCGCCATTCGCCAGGCCAATTCGGCACGCGCCACGGCGGTGCTTCGTGCGCTCGGCAAGATGATCGTCGAGGCTTCGGCCACCATCGGCGTCGAGGCGGATACCTCGATCCCCGACGGCGATCGCATCTACGACCCGGCCGACGGTCTCTGGCCGCAGTCGCTGCTGGTCTCGCTCGATGGCCCGGTGGAGGAGTCGGATCCCGAAGAGATCCGCACGGTGCGCTTGCTCGCCCAGACCCAATCGACGATGTTCCGCGTGGAATGGCATCGCGCCGACGGCAAGGTCGGCCGCCAGGAAGGCGGCCCGTTCGCGACGGTCGCGTTTATTTCGGACGTCGATATTCCCTGGGGCGACGACGAGGACTGAACGCCGCGCTATGGGGTGTCAGCGCATCATGCGCCGGCGGAACAGCACGGATGCGATCGCGAACGGCACTACTACGTAGATCGCGAGCACGAGCAGGTGCAGGCCGGCCTGCTCGACAGGCCGGTCGAGCATGGCGGGGCGGATCAACGCAACGGCATGCGCGAGCGGTAGCATCAACGTGATGTGCTGCGCGGCGGCGGGCAGTTGCGCGATCGGAAAGAACACGCCGGAGAGCAGCAGCATCGGCGTGAGCACGAGCGTCTGATAGAACATGAAGAAGTCGTAGGACGGTGCGAGCGCGGTGACGATCATCGCGCAGCTCGCGAAGGCGAGGCCCGCGAGCGCGATCACGGGCAGCGCGAGCAGCATGGAAGGAAAGCTCGCGTAGCCGAGCAGGCCCGCCACCACCATGATCGCAACGCCCGATAGCATCGACTTGCTCGCGGCCCACATCACCTCGCCGAGCACCACGTCGCCGAGCGTGAGCGGCGTGTGCATGATCGCTTCCCAAGTGCGCTGCACGTGCATGCGCGAGAAGCCCGAGTACATCGACTCGAAGCTCGCCGACATCATCACCGAAGACGACACCGTGCCTGCCGCGAGAAACGCGATGTACGAGACGCCGTCGACGTGCCCGACCATCAGCCCGAGCCCGAAGCCCAGACCGAAGAGATAGATCATCGGATCGGCGAGATTGCCGAACATCGACGCGAGGGCGAGCTTGCGCCAGACCAGATAGTTGCGCCGCCACACGGCCATCCAGTGCGTCGCGTTCGAAGGCAGCGCGGCGCGCGGCTCGCGCACGCTCGCATGTTCGGGGCGCGAGGGCGTCGGGTTGTTGGTGCGTGTCTGCATGGTGTCCTTGGCGATTCGTACGCGGGGCGTTGATCCTGCCGCCGTTAATCCTGCATCTCGCGGCCCGTGAGCCGCAGGAACACGTCTTCGAGATTCGCGGGCCGGTGCAGATAGCGCAAATCAGAGCGATGGCGCAGCTTCGCATGGACAGGCGCAGGGTCGTCGACATAACAGAACAGCGTCTCGCCGCTGATCTCGGTGCGCTTCGCGTCGGCCGCAAGTTCATCGCGCAACGCGACCGGGTCCGGTCCGTACACCTCGATCACATCGCAGCCGATCTCCGATTCGATCAGCGCCTTGGGTGCGCCCTCGGCGATCTTGCGGCCTTCCTCGATCACGCAGACCCGATTGCAAAGCCGTTCGGCCTCCTCCATGAAATGCGTGGTGAGGAGAATCGTTTTGCCGCGCGCGAGCAGCGAGCGCAGCCGCTCCCAGATCAGATGCCGTGCCTGTGGATCGAGGCCCGTAGTGGGCTCGTCCATCACAAGCACGTCCGGGTCGTTCACGAGCGCGCGCGCGAGTGTGAGACGTCGGCGCATGCCGCCTGAGAGTTCGCCCACGCGTGCGTCGGCCTTGCTTTCGAGGCGCGCGAATTCGAGCAACGGCGCGACGAGCTCGCGCGTTTCGCGCGCGGACAAGCCGAAGTAGCGGCCGAACACGAGCAGGTTCTCGCGCACGGTGAAGTCGGGGTCGAGATTGTCGAACTGCGGCACCACCCCCACGCGCTGGCGGGCGTGGCGCGCGCGCGCCGGCACCGGCTCGCCGCACAGGCTGATGCGACCCGCATCGGGCGAAACGATGCCGAGCAGCATGCGCAGTGTCGTGGTTTTTCCCGCGCCGTTCGGGCCGAGCAGTCCGAAGCACTCGCCGGGAACGACGTCGAACGACAGGCCGTTGACGACCGTCCTGTCTCCATAATGTTTGATGACCTGCTCGAATTCGATGGCGGGTGCGGGCATGGACCGGTTGAACGTGAGTCGATCGGGCATCGCGCGAGTCGCTCGAAGTACCGAACGAAAAATCGCACGAAACGAGGCGGCCCATTTTAGTGCATTGCTGCGCGGCGGGTCGGGCGTCGCTCACAAGTGTTTTGACGATGCACGAGGTAAATGCATGTCGCGGCAAGCATCCAGCACTGTGCAAGATGCATGCGCCGATTGGGACGCGCCTGGCGTTTTTCGATGCACACCTGGCGTTTTCCAGCCCTTGCGTGTGGAATTGCGGCGCACCATCATGAGAATCGCACAGCCTGCAAATCACGCGGGCGGGGAGAAGCGATCATGGCGAGCTATAAAAAAATTCTGCTCTGTTACGACGGCTCGCGCGAAGGCCGCAAGGCGCTGCGGTGCGGCGCCGATCTTGCACTCGATCTGCAGGCCGAGACGCACTTGCTCTCGGTCGTCGACATGCGTTCGACGATTGCCCAGAGCGCCGGCCTGTTGACCGACGTGGCCTGCGGCCGCTTCGAGGAAACGGCGCGCGAGATTCTTCAGGAAGGCGTGGACTGGCTAACTGAGCGCGGCGTGCGCGCTCAGGGGCATTTCGCGTTCGGTCATCCGATCGACGAAATCGCGAATCTGGCCAACGAGCTGAATGCCGACCTCGTGGTGGTGGGCCACCGCTGCCGCACAGGGCTCTCGCGTTGGTGGATGGGCGCCGGCAACACGCCGCTGCTCGACCGCGTTTCGTGCAGCATTCTCGTGGCGTGTTCGTCGGCGGCTGAGGAAAAGCAGCAGCAAGCCGCCGCGTAGGGGATCAAGCGGGCCGGCTCGCCTGGAACCGGCCTGTTAGCGCTGCCACTGCCGATCTGTCTCAGTTCGAGACGTTTCCTTCGCTTAGCTCGACCGCCGAGAGCTTCCACGAGAAGAGCCCGTGACGCTGCAGAATGGCGGCGTAGTGCTCGCCCGTACTGCCGCGGTCCCACGTGAGCGCGAACTCATTGAGGCCGCGATAGCCCGCCGTGGTCACCGGCCGCGCCTCGGGCGCGGGGGTGCCGGATACGGCCGGGGCCGGTGGCGCGGCGGAGGCGGCTGCCGACTGCGGCGGCTCTGCCGATTGCGCGGATGGCGCGCCGGATTCCGCTGGCGGCGGCGCGTGTGGCCGGTCGCCGGGCTTGCCCGTCGGCGGCATACCATCGAGCAGGGCGGCCACGCCTTCCGGTGTGGCGTAGGCATCCACGAGCGGACTAATCAGTGCCGCGCCAATTACGGCGCCGAGGATCAGCAACGGATTGCTGCTGTGCTGCCCCTCGACGCGCCGGTGCAGCATCTCGCCCACCTGCTGTTTCAGGCTCAGGCGCAGCGCAGGGTAATCGACGTATTCGTTGAGCGCGACGGCGTCACGCGCGTCGGCCGCGGCTTTCATGTGTTTCACCGCGATATAGGGCGACGCATAGGCGTAGCCGATCGCGGCAACGACCATTGCGACGGCGACCGTGATCGCAACGGGCTTTTTCCAGCCTTGGGTCTTGCGCGGGGTAGAGAGAGATTCCGTCATCGGCATAGGGCAAATCGTTTAAACACGGTGTTGACCGCAAACCGGGCCAAACGATCCCGCCCGTAACCTCTTCTCACATTTGTGCAGCGTTGCTGCTTACTTCGCGAGTGCCGCGGGCAGGTCGCTGTGCTGCTCGGCGATGCAGCGGTCAATTGCGCGGCAAACCGCGTCGACCGTGCCGACGAGGATGAGCCGCGACGGACCCTGATAGACGCGCACGGGCGCGCGGCGCATGGGCTGTTCGGTGTTGAGCGTGCTGTTGAGCGACACGCGCGCAAACGCCGGCTGTGCCGAGGGCAGCACGGGCAGGTCGGCTGCGCTGGCCGCCACCATCTCAGGCGAGTCTTCGAAGAGCGAGCCGCTCAGTGCGGCAGCCGAATCGCGGACTTCGCGGACCGCGCACGAGGCGATTCCACGGAGATGGCGAAGGCGGCCGAATTGGCGGAAGGGCAGCAGGCGGGCAAGACGTTCCATGACTCTCTCCAGGTATGCGCAGATGGTGCGCAAACAATGTGCAAACCGCGCTCAGACGGATTCCTTAGAATTCGGTGGGGCGGATCAGCCCGACCGCGATGCCTTCGAGCGCGAATTCCGCGCTGCCGGCCTCGACGAAAATATTGTCGTAATCGGGGTTCTCGGCGATCAGCTCGAGCCCGTTCGGACGGCGCTTCAGGCGCTTGACGGTGACGTCGTCGCCGAGGCGCGCCACGATGATCTGGCCGTCTTTCGCTTCGGCCTTTTTCTGCACGGCGAGCAGGTCGCCGTCGAGGATGCCGGCGTCGCGCATGGAAAGGCCGCGCACCTTCAACAGGTAGTCGGGGCGGCTCGAGAAGAGCGCCGGGTCGCACATGTAGTTCTGCGAGATGTGCTCCTGCGCGAGGATCGGGCTACCCGCAGCGACGCGGCCGACGAGCGGCAGCGAGAGCTGCATGATGCTCGGGTGCGGCAGCGTGAACTGGTGTGGCAGGTCGTCGGGCCCCGGCACGAGGCGGATGCCGCGCGAGGCGCCCGCAGCCAGTTCGATCACGCCCTTGCGCGCCAGCGCACGCAGATGCTCCTCCGCGGAGTTGGCGGAGCTGAAGCCGAGTTCCGCCGCGATCTCGGCGCGCGTGGGCGGAAAGCCCGTGCGCTCGATGGCCCGGCGAACCAGATCGAAAACCTGCTGCTGTCGTGCGGTGAGTTTGGTCATGGCGCCACTGTATGTTTGAACAGGTAACTGTATTTTTATACAGTACTCGCCACTTTTCAAGTGTTACTTGAAGTTCATCGACTGAACGTTGCCATCAGGCCGTTTTCCCGTGTTTGCGCGGATGAAACCGCGCTCTAACAGCGACTTCCTCTGCCCTTACCACTTTTGCGTATTAAAAAATAAGAAAACATCATTTTTAATAATGTAAGGGGATCGCTAGACTGGCCTCCATCGTTAGCTGCAGTTTCATCAATGAGCGCAAACGAGCACACACGAGAACGGAGAACAGATAGATGGGCACGACACATACGGGGCGCGCGGGCTGGCTGAAAACACTGGCGGCAAAACTGGTCATTGGCGTTGCGCCGCTCGTCGGCGTCACGGCGATGGCGGCTATGGTGCCGCTGGCCGCTCACGCGGATACATCGCTGCTCAACGTCTCCTACGATCCGACGCGCGAGCTGTACCAGGACATCAACGAAGCCTTCATCAAGCAGTGGAAGGCGAAGACGGGCGAAACGCTCACCATCAAACAGTCGCATGGCGGCTCGGGCGCACAGGCGCGCTCGGTGCTCGACGGTCTGCAGGCCGACGTCGCGACGCTCGCGCTGGCATGGGACATCGACGCGCTCGCCAACAAGGGCATCGTCGCGAAGGACTGGCAAAAGCGCCTGCCCGACAACGCCTCGCCATACACGTCGACCATCGTGTTCCTCGTGCGCAAGGGCAACCCCAGGCACATCAAGGACTGGGACGATCTGACCAAGCCGGGTGTCTCGATCGTCACGCCGAATCCGAAAACCTCGGGCGGCGCGCGCTGGAACTATCTCGCGGCGTGGGCGTATGCGCTGCACCAGCCGGGCGGCAACGAGCAGACGGCGAAGGACTTCGTCACGAAGCTCTACAAGAACGCGGGCGTGCTCGACTCGGGCGCGCGGGGAGCCACGACGAGCTTCGTGCAGCGCGGCATCGGCGATGTGCTGATCGCATGGGAAAACGAAGCATTTCTCTCGCTCAAGGAGTTCGGCCCGGACAAGTTCGAGATCGTGGTGCCTTCGGTGAGCATTCTGGCTGAGCCGCCGGTTGCCGTGGTGGACAAGGTCGTCGACAAGAAGGGCACGCGCAAGGAGGCCGAAGCCTACCTGCAGTTCCTCTATAGCGAAGAGGGTCAGGAGATCGCCGCGAAGAACTTCTACCGTCCGCGTTCGGACAAGGTCCCGGCGGCGCTCACGGCGAAGTTTCCGAAGCTCAAGCTCTACACGGTCGACGACACGTTCGGCGGCTGGCCCAACGCGCAGAAGACGCATTTCGCGGATGGCGGCGTGTTCGATTCGATCTATCAGCCGCAGTAAAGCTGTCGAGCAGTCAAGCAGCAGGCGGTCAAGCAGTAAGCGGTCCGCATAACGACGTGACCGCACAACAACGAAGCGCGCCTACGGGCGCGCTTTTCGGCGCGAATCTGCAACGCACGAATCGCGCAACCCATGTCTGGACGATGAGCATGACAACGTTTCGATTGCGCAAGCCCAGTGCGCTGCCTGGCTTCGGTTTGACGCTTGGCATCACGGTGGCCTATCTGAGCCTCGTGGTGCTCATTCCGCTTGCCGCCACCTTTCTCAAGACGGCGACACTCGACTGGAGCCAGTTCGTGCGCGCCGTGTGGTCGCCGCGCGTGATCGCGTCGTACCGGCTCACGTTCACCGCCGCGCTCGGCGGGGCGCTGATCAACGCGGTATTCGGCTTCCTGCTCGCGTGGGTGCTCGTGCGCTATAGGTTTCCGTTCAAACGGGTGATCGATGCGCTCGTCGATCTGCCGTTCGCGCTCCCGACTTCCGTGGCGGGCATTTCGCTCGCCGCCGTGTATGCCGGCAATGGCTGGATCGGCCAGTTCCTGCAGCCGCTCGGTCTGAAGATCGCCTTCACGCCGCTCGGCGTGCTCGTGGCGCTGACCTTCATCGGCTTGCCGTTCGTCGTGCGCACGGTGCAGCCGGTGCTCGAGGACTTCGAGCGCGAACAGGAAGAGGCCGCTGCGTGCCTCGGCGCCTCGCGCTGGCTCACGTTCCGCCGTGTCGTGCTGCCCGCGGTGCTGCCGGCGCTTCTCACGGGTTTCGCGCTCGCGTTCGCGCGTGCGCTGGGCGAGTACGGCTCGGTCATCTTCATCGCCGGCAACGTGCCGATGAAGTCGGAGATTACGTCGCTGCTCATCATCACCAAGCTCGAGCAGTACGACTATGCGGGCGCAACGGCGCTTGCCGTGATGATGCTCTGCGTCTCGTTCGTCATGCTGCTGCTCATCAACTCGCTGCAGTGGTATTTGCAGCGCCGCACGAGCCGGGGTGTAACGGCCGGCAGCGCGCCGAGTGCCGTGGTGGGCGCAACCGTCGCGGGAGGTGCGCAATGAGCACGCTGCCGCAACAACGAAGTACGCGCCGGCCGGACCCGGTCACCGAATCACCGTGGGTGCGCTGGCTGCTGACCGGCATCGCGCTCGCGTTTCTCGCGCTGTTTCTCGTGGTGCCGCTCGTCGCGGTGTTCTGGCAGGCGCTGTCGAAGGGTATCGGCTTCTACTTCACGTCGCTCGTCGATCCCGACGCGCTCTCCGCGATCAAGCTCACGCTCATCACCGCGGCGATCGCGGTGCCGTTGAATCTGGGCTTCGGCCTCGCGGCGTCGTGGGCGATCGCGAAGTTCGAGTTTCGCGGCAAGGCGCTGCTCACCACGCTGATCGACCTGCCGTTTTCAGTTTCGCCCGTGATTTCAGGTCTCATCTACGTGCTGCTGTTCGGCGCGCAGGGCTGGCTCGGGCCGTGGCTCGAAGACCGCAACGTGCAGATCATCTTCGCGGTGCCGGGTATCGTGCTCGCCACCATCTTCGTGACGTTCCCGTTCGTCGCGCGCGAGCTGATTCCGCTGATGCAGGCGCAGGGCAACGACGAAGAAGAGGCCGCCCACGTGCTGGGCGCCTCGGGCTGGCAGATGTTCCGCCGCGTGACGCTGCCCAATATCCGCTGGGGTCTGCTGTACGGCGTGATTCTCTGCAACGCGCGCGCCATGGGCGAGTTCGGTGCGGTGTCGGTGGTGTCGGGTCATATTCGCGGCCAGACCGACACGATGCCGCTGCACGTCGAGATTCTTTACAACGAGTACAACTTCGCGGCGGCGTTCGCCGTGGCATCGCTGCTCGCGTTGCTCGCGCTCGTCACGCTCGGCCTGAAGCTGCTCGCGGAGCGCCGCCTTTCGGCGGAACTGCGCGGCGCGGACGAGATTCCCGCCTACGCCGGCCCGCAACCCGTGGCCGTGCAACATGTTTCACAACACGCAGCGCCTCGCGCCGTGCGCCAACCGATTCAAGTAGGGGAGCAGTAAACATGGGCATCACCGTCAGCAATCTGCACAAGCGCTTCGGCGACTTCACCGCCCTCGACAACGTCTCGCTCGACTTTCCGCCGGGCGAACTGGTTGCGCTGCTCGGACCTTCCGGTTGTGGCAAGACCACGCTCCTGCGCGTCATTGCGGGCCTCGAATACGCCGACGCGGGCCAGGTCGTGCTGCAAGGCCAGGACGTGGGCGAGGTGGGCGCGCGCGAGCGCCAGGTGGGCTTCGTGTTCCAGCATTACGCACTGTTCCGCCACATGACGGTGTTCGAGAACGTGGCGTTCGGCCTGCGCGTGAAGCCGCGCAGCGAGCGGCCCTCGGAGGCCGTGATTCGCGAGAAGGTGCATGAACTGCTCAAGCTCGTGCAGCTCGACTGGCTCGCGCAGCGCTATCCGTCCGAGCTGTCGGGCGGCCAGCGTCAGCGCATCGCGCTTGCGCGCGCGCTCGCCGTCGAGCCGAAGGTGCTGCTGCTCGACGAACCATTCGGCGCGCTCGACGCCAAGGTTCGCAAGGAGTTGCGCTCGTGGCTGCGCCGCCTGCACGACGACCTGCATATCTCGACGATCTTCGTCACGCACGACCAGGAGGAAGCGCTCGAGGTGGCCGATCGCATCGTCGTGATGAATCATGGGCACGTGGAGCAGGTCGGCAGCCCGCAGGACGTCTATGATCATCCGCAGACGGCCTTCGTCTACGAGTTCCTGGGCGCTGCGAACCGGCTGCGCGGTAGCGTCGATGCACGCGGTTTCGTCGCCGAGGGCGCGGCGCAGCCGATCTCCGTGCACGCGAGCTTCGAAGGCCCCGCGCTCGCCTACGTGCGGCCGCACGACCTCGTGCTGCACCGCCAGGCGAGCGATCATCGCGACGGCATCGTCGTCGACGTGCGCCGCGTGGTGACGCTGGGCGGCTCGGTGCGCGTGGAGCTGGAAAGCCGCACGGGCGGCGCGCTCGAAGCCGAGCTCGACCGCGAGTCGTGGCGTGCGCTGGGCCTTTCGGTCGGCGAGGGCGTGACGGCCGTGCCGCGCGGGCTTCGCGTATTTCCGGCGCAATGAGCGCTGTAAAAAGCGGCGCAGCAAGCGTTACAGTGCTCACATCGACAAAAACGAATAATCGGTCAGCAGTCCCGGAGAGAAGACCATGAATTTTCAGCAGTTGCGTTTCGTGCGCGAAGCCGTACGGCAGAACATGAACCTGACCGAAGTGGCGAACGTGCTGTATACGTCGCAATCAGGCGTTTCCAAGCAGATCAAGGATCTCGAAGACGAGCTCGGCGTGGACATTTTCATTCGCCGCGGCAAGCGCCTGACCGGCCTCACGGAGCCTGGCAAGGCCGTGCATCAGCTGATCGAGCGCATGCTGCTCGACGCCGAGAACCTGCGCCGCGTGGCGCGCCAGTTCGCGGACCAGGACAGCGGTCACCTCGTGGTCGCGACGACGCATACGCAGGCGCGTTACGCGCTGCCTAAGGTCGTGCACCGGTTCCGCGAAGTGTTTCCGAAAGTCCACCTCGCGCTGCGCCAGGGCAATCCGCAGCAGATCGCGCAGATGATCATCAACGGCGAGGCCGACATCGGCATCTCGACCGAGGCGCTCGACCGCTTCCCCGACATCGTCACGTTCCCGTGCTACTCGTGGCATCACGTGGTGGTCGTGCCGAAGTCGCATCCGCTCGTGGGCCGCGAAAATCTCACGCTCGAAGACGTGGCCGAGTATCCGGTCATCACCTATGACCAGGACTTCACGGGCCGCTCGCACATCGACCAGGCGTTCGCGAAAGCGAGCGTGGTGCCCGACGTGGTGCTGACCGCCATCGACGCGGACGTGATCAAGACCTACGTCGAACTCGGCATGGGCGTGGGCATCGTCGCGGCGATGGCCTACGACCCGAAGCGCGACAGCGAACTCGTCGCGCTCGACACGGAGCATCTCTTCGATGCGAGCACGACGCGAGTGGGCCTGCGCAAGGGTGCATTCCTGCGCCAGTACGCGTACCGGCTCATCGAAATGTTCGCGCCGCAGCTCACCGAGCAGCAGATCGCGAGCCAGCTGCGCGAGGCAACCTGAAAAGCGCGCTGATTTTCTCGGCGGGCGGCGGATCGCTTAAAATCGCCGCCATGAATACTTCCACTTCCTCCTCAGCGGCGGCGCCCAGGGCGCTGCCGCGCATTGCCGTGCTCGCCACGGGCGGCACGATTGCGGGCTCCGCCGCGGACGCCGCGAACACCGCGGGCTACCAGGCCGGCGTGATCGGCGTCGCGCAGCTGCTCGCAGCCGTGCCGGGCCTCGACGCCATCGCCCAGATCCATGCCGAGCAGGTCGCGAGCATCGACAGCAAGGACATGTCGCTTGCGCTGTGGACTACGCTCGCGCAGCGCGTGAACGAACTGCTGGCCAGCGACGAGATCGACGGCGTGGTGATCACGCACGGCACGGATACGCTCGAAGAAACCGCGTACCTGCTGCATCTCACGGTGAAGAGCGCGAAGCCATGTATCTTGACGGCCGCCATGCGGCCCGCCACGGCGCTTTCCGCCGACGGCCCGCTCAATCTGCTCAATGCCGTCACGCTCGCGGCGAGCGAGGCGGCGGCGGGACAGGGCGTGCTGGTGGCGTTCAATAACCGCATTCATTGCGCACGCGACGTCGCGAAGATCAGCACCTATGCGGTGGATGCATTCCAGTCGCCGGAAATCGGCGCGCTGGGCTGGGTGCAGGATGGGCGCGTGGAATTCCAGCGCCGCGCGCTGCGCCCGCATACGGTCGATGCGCCGTTCACGGCACCGGTCCAATGGCCGCAGGTCGAGATCGTGACGAGCTACGCGGGCGTGTCGCGCGCGGCGGTCGAAGCACTCTTTGCCGCCGGTGTGGATGGGTTCGTCGTGGCCGGCACGGGCAACGGCTCGATTCACGGCGCGTTGCAGCAGTCGCTGGCCGAAGCGGCCGCCAAGGGCGTGGCCGTCGTGCGCGCCTCGCGCGTCGGCTCGGGCCACGTGATGCACAACGGCGCGGCCAAGGACGATACGCTCGGCTTCGTGTCTTCGGGCACGCTTAGCCCGTACAAGGCGCGTGTGGTGCTGCTGCTCGCGCTGGCGGCTGGCACGACCGACAAGGCGGGGCTGCAGGGCGTGTTCGACACGTACTGAGCCTGGCCGCGTACAAAGTAAAACGGGCCTGGCGGATCGCTCCGCCAGGCCCGTTTCGTTTCTGGCCCTGTTCGTGTGTCGCCGCACTTACTGCAGCGGCGGAATCACGAGCACCTGACCCGGATAGATCTTGTCCGGGCTCTTGAGCATCGGCGTGTTCGCCTCGAAGATCGCGTCGTTCTTCGCGCCGCTGCCATAGTACTTTTCGGCGATCTTCCAGAGGTTGTCGCCGGCAACGACCGTGTGGTGCTGCGCTTCGGGCGCGGGGTTGGTCACGGTCATCTGGTCGTCGACCTTGTCGACGTTCTGCACGTTGCCGGCCGCGACGAGGATCTTCTCCTTGGTGGGCTGGTCGGCGGCGTTGCCGGTGACCGTCACCGTGTGCGAGACGCCGTCGTAGGTCACGCCGAGGTTGTCGGCGTCGAGGCCCTGCGAGCGGATATAGGCCGCGATCGCGTCGCCGGCCTTCTGGTTCAGCTCGGCGAGATTCGCGGCGGGGTCTGACGGTGCGGCAGCGGGTTCCGCGGCGGCGGCCGGCGCGGCAGCCGTGCCGAAGAGTTTTTCGCCTGCTTCCTTGATGAAATTGATAATGCCCATCGATCACACTCCTCACGTGCTGGAAATGACTGGGTGGTCACGCGTCGGGTCCACATTGACCCGTCGGCATGACAGCCCGATGAAAGCACGATTCTAGAAACGCGGTTGCGAACGCGTCCATCGGGGCAGCGTCAAAGAGTGTGAAACCGGGGAAAGAAGAGAGAAGGCAAAGAAAAACGGGCATCCGACACGCGGACACCCGATGACGACGTCTGACCGACCAAGGCTTCCCCGCCGTCACCGGGCGCCGCTTCGGACCCCACTGGCCGCCCTCAGCCCAGAGCGGCACCGATTTGCCTCGCGACGGTTGCCGCCGCCGCGAAGCGCCCCACGGGAGGCTGATGCACACGCTCGAATGCCTGCGCACCAGCCGGTATGCGTGATCCGGTTCTACAGGCGGTCCGCACGTTGCGTCGCGCGAACCGCCGTGCTGCTACCTGCTACCGCTGAAAATCAAGCCACCTTCACCTGCGCTTGCGGCTCGGCGATCTCGAAGTTCGCCATGATCTCGAGCGCGCGGATCATGGCCGAGTGGTCCCATGCCTTGCCGCCGTTCGCGGCGCACACGCTGAAGAGCTGCTGCGCGCTCGCGGTATGCGGCAGCGCGATGCCCAGCTTGCGCGCGCCGTCGATCGCGAGATTCAGGTCCTTCTGGTGCAGTTCGATGCGGAAGCCCGGATTGAACGTGCGCCTGGTCATGCGCTCGCCGTGCACTTCGAGAATGCGCGACGAAGCGAAGCCGCCCATGAGGGCCTTGCGCACGCGCTCGGGGTCCGCACCCGAACGTGCTGCGAACAGCAGCGCTTCGGCCACGGCCTCGATGTTCAGCGCGACGATGATCTGGTTCGCCACCTTGCAGGTCTGGCCCGCGCCGTTGTCGCCGATGAGCGAAATATTCTTGCCCATCAATTCGAACAGCGGCTTGGCAAGATCGAACGACTTCTGCGGGCCGCCCACCATGATCGTGAGCGTGGCTTCGCGTGCGCCGACTTCACCGCCCGAGACCGGCGCGTCGAGATAGTCGCAGCCGAGTGCGTTGATCTGTTTGGCGAACTGTTGCGTTTCGAGCGGCGAGATCGAGCTCATGTCGATCACGAGCTTGCCGGCCGAGAGACCCTTGGCGACGCCGTCGTCGGCGAACAGGACGTTGGCGACATCAGGCGTGTCCGGCACCATCACGATGACGATGTCCGATACCTTCGCGACAGCCGTCGAATCGGCGACGACTTCGGTTTGCGTGCGCAGGTCGTCGGGCACCGGATACTTGCCGTTCACGGCGAGCGTGTGGCCGCCCTTGATGAGGTTGCGCGCCATGTGCGCGCCCATGATGCCGAGTCCGATAAAGCCAATCTTTGCCATCTTGTGTCTCCGTTAAAGCGAATGCGTGAATGTGCGTAGTTGCGTCCGATTGCGGGCTCAGGCGAGTTCGGCGGTGCGCTGCTTCGCGCTGCGCAGCCAGCCGAGGCCTTCGACGGTCGTCGTGCGCGGCTTGTACTCGCAGCCGATGTGGCCTTCGTAGCCGAGCGAGTCGAGCAGATCGAACAGGAACGGGTAGTTGATTTCGCCCGTGCCGGGTTCGTTGCGGCCAGGATTGTCGGCGAGCTGGACGTGGGCGATTTTCGCGAAGTGCTTCTTGATCGTCGCGGCGAGTTCGCCTTCCATACGCTGCATGTGATAGATGTCGTACTGCAGGAACAGGTTGTCCGAGCCGGTCTTTTCGATCACGTCGAGCGCTTCGCCCGAGCGGTTCAGCGCGAAGCCGGGAATGTCGTACGAATTGCACGGCTCGACCAGCAGGCGGATGCCTTCGCGTTTCAATTCACCCGCGGCGTAGCGCAGGTTCTCGACGATCGTGGCGAGCGCCGTGTCGCGATCGACGCCTGCCGTCGGAATGCCGACGAGGCAGTTCAGTTGCGGCACCTTCAGCGCCTTCGCATAGTCGATCGCGCGGCCCACGCCTTCCTGGAATTCGCCGCGGCGCTCGGGCAGGCAGGCAATGCCGCGCTCGCCCGCTTCCCAGTTGCCGGCGGGCAGGTTGTGGAGGACGAGCTTCAGCCCGTTGACCTCGAGGCGCTCGGCCAGCTCAGTGGCCTTGTACGGATACGGGAACAGGAACTCCACGGCGTCGAAGCCCGCTTGTGCGGCCGCTGCGAAGCGGTCGAGGAAGGGCACTTCGTTGAACAGCATGGTGAGGTTCGCGGCGAATTTTGGCATGGTGCTGGGTCTCGCTGGTCGGTCAATGAAAGAAGTCAGGCGGAAGGTCACGCAGTCAATCATTCAGGCAGCGCGCCGATGCCGGGCGCGCTGCTCGTGCTGCGTTGATGCGGGCTCGAGTGCGCTCAGTCGAGGGCATTGATCGCGCTGATGGCAGTCGGCGCGTGCTCGGGTTTTTCGGCCAGTTCCTCGAACTCGTTGATGGCGTCGATCTCGGTGCCCATCGATATGTTGGTCACACGCTCGAGTATCACTTCGACGACGACCGGCACGCTGTGCTCGGCGGCGAGCGCCTGGGCCTCTTTGAGCGCCGGGGCGATCTCTTCGGGCTTGAACACGCGCAGCGCCTTGCAGCCGAGGCCTTCGGCGACCGTCACGTGATCGACGCCATAGCCGTTCACTTCAGGTGCGTTGATGTTCTCGAACGCGAGCTGCACGCAGAAGTCCATGTCGAACGCGCGCTGCGCCTGGCGGATCAGGCCGAGATACGAGTTGTTCACGACGACGTGCACGTACGGCAGCTTGAACTGCGCGCCCACGGCCAGCTCTTCGACCATGAACTGGAAGTCGTAGTCGCCCGAGAGCGCCACGATGGGACGCGTCGGATCGGCTGCGCGCACACCGAGCGCCGCGGGAATCGTCCAGCCGAGCGGGCCCGCCTGGCCGCAGTTGATCCAGTTGCGCGCCTTGTACACGTGCAGGAACTGCGCGCCGGCGATCTGCGAAAGGCCGATGGTGCTCACGTAGCAGGTGTCGCGGCCAAACGCCTTGTTCATCTCTTCGTACACGCGTTGCGGCTTGATCGGCGTGTTCTCGAAGTGCGTCTTGCGAAGCATCGTGCGCTTGCGCTCCTGGCAGTCGGCCACCCACGCGCTGCGATCCTTCAGCTTGCCCGCGGCCTTCCATTCCCTGGCGATTTCGACGAACAGTTCGAGTGCGGCCTTCGCGTCCGAGACAATGCCGAGATCCGGGCCGAACACGCGGCCGATCTGCGTCGGTTCGATATCGACGTGCACGAACTTGCGACCCTTCGTGTACACCTCGACGCTGCCCGTATGGCGGTTCGCCCAACGGTTGCCGATGCCGAGCACGAAGTCGGAGGCGAGCATCGTGGCGTTGCCGTAGCGATGCGAGGTCTGCAGGCCGACCATGCCGGCCATGAGCGGATGGTCGTCGGCAATCGCGCCCCACGACATGAGCGTCGGGATCACGGGCACGCCCACGGTTTCGGCGAACTGCACGAGCAGGTCTTCGGCTGCTGCGTTGAGCACGCCGCCGCCCGAGACGATCAGCGGCTTGTCGCTCGCGTTGAGCAGTTCGAGCGCGGCTTCGATCTGCTTGCGCGTCGCGCGCGGCTTGTAGACCGGCAGCGGCTCGTACGTGTCGATGTCGAATTCGATTTCGGCGAGCTGCACGTCGATCGGCAGATCGACCAGCACCGGACCCGGACGGCCCGAGCGCATCAGATGGAACGCCTGCTGGAACACGCGCGGCACGAGCGCCGGCTCGCGCACGGTGACGGCCCACTTGGTGACGGGCTTGGCGATCGACTCGATGTCGACGGCCTGGAAGTCTTCCTTGTAGAGGCGCGCGCGGGGCGCCTGGCCCGTGATCGCGAGGATCGGAATCGAATCGGCCTGGGCCGAGTAGAGGCCCGTGATCATGTCGGTGCCCGCGGGACCCGAGGTGCCGATACACACGCCGATGTTGCCCGGCGTGGCGCGCGTGTAGCCTTCGGCCATGTGCGAGGCGCCTTCGACGTGGCGCGCCAGCACGTGCGTGATGCCGCCGGCCCTTTTCATCGCCGAATAGAACGGATTGATGGCGGCGCCCGGCACGCCGAAAGCGGTGTCGATGCCTTCTTTTTCGAGCACCAGAACGGCGGCGTCGACGGCTCTCATTTTGGCCATGATTGTCTCCTGAATGTCTCGTATGCGAGGAATGGCGATGCGTTGAGGCCCACTTTAGGGGCGCAGGAAAGGTTTGATAAGATCAGTCCAGGTCGTTTATTCCGAAACAAAAAGTATGGAATGCCGGCGGGAGGGGGCTTTCCGGCTCGCAACCCGACGGGGGAGACACGCAATGGACCGCTTCAAGCAGATCGAGACCTTCGTGCGCGTCGCGGACGCGGGCAGCCTCGCGGCGGCGGCGCTCGAGGAAGGCGTTTCGCCGGTGATCCTCGGGCGTCGTATCGACGCGCTGGAAAAGCGCCTCGGCGTGAAGCTCATCTACCGTTCCACGCGGCGGCTCGTGGTGAGCGAGGAGGGCGCGGCCTTTCTCGAACGCTGCCGCGGCTTGCTCGCCGACTGGGATCAGGCCGAAAACGAACTATCCGCCGGGCGCCAGGTGGTGAGCGGCCATCTGATCGTCTCGGCGCCGGCGGCGTTCGGGCGCAAGCACGTCGCGCCGCTCGCGCCCGAGTTCCTCGCCGACAAGCCCGAACTGCAGGTGTCGTTCAACCTCACCGACCGCGTGGTCGATCTGGTGCGCGAGGGCTACGACCTGTCGATCCGCATCGGCGGCGCGGTGGACCCGAACTTCGTCGCCGTGAAGCTCGCCACCAACCGGCGCGTCGTGTGCGGCACGCCCGAATATTTCCGCAGGCACGGGCGGCCGAAAACGCTCGAAGACCTACCAAACCACAATTGCCTCGCGTTCAACCTGCAGGGCGGCCAGAACCGCGGCTGGTACTTCAGCCGCGGCGGCAAGCTCGTCACCGTGCGCGTGGGCGGCACGCTCGACTGCAACGACGGCGAGCTGCTGCATCGCTGGGTGACCGAGAGCCTCGGCCTCGGCTGGCGTTCGACCTGGGAGATCGACGCCCAGCTCGCGCGCGGCGAACTCGAAACGGTGCTCGACGAATACGCGCTGCCCGATTACGACATCCTCGCGGTGTATCCGCAGCAGCGCTACGTGCCGGCGCGCGTGCGCTACTTCATCGACTACCTCAAGGAGGTCTACGCGCGGCCGGGGTACTGGGCCGGCGCGTAGTCGCGCGCTTCGCATTTATTTTTCGTTTTCGTGCACACGGAGCGGGAATAAACTGGCCCGAGCTTCGGTAGTGCCTGTATGCGGCCACGGTCGCGTAAGCCAAACGAAGACGCGAGGGGACGACGTGGGAGAAACCGCGTACGAGCAGGATGAGGCCGCACGCAGCCGCCGCTTTCAGGCGCTGGCGCTGCCGCATCTCGATGCGGCCTACAACCTCGCGCGCTGGCTCTCGCGTAACCCGGGCGACGCGGAAGATATCGTCCAGGAGGCGTTTCTGCGGGCGTTCCGCTTCTTCGACGCGTTTCGCGGCGACGAGGCCCGCCCCTGGCTGCTCGCGATCGTGCGGCGCGTCTGGTACGACGAATGGCGGCGGCGCGCGGGCGCGGAAGAGGTGGCGCCGTTCGACGAGTTGCGCGACGACGCGCCGCTCGAAGGCTGGGAAACGGGCGGCGTCGATCCCGAGACGCTCGCGATCCGCGCCGAAGACACCCGTTATGTGCAGGATGCGCTCAGGCGCCTGCCGGTGGAGTATCGGGAAGTACTGGTGCTGCGCGAGCTGGAGGAGCTGGGTTATCGCGAGATCGCGGCGATCGCCGATCTGCCGCTCGGCACCGTGATGTCGCGGCTCGCGCGTGGCCGCAGACGGTTGGCGACGCTGCTGGCGGCGTACCACGGCGGCGAGCGAAACAGGTCAGCGGCAGGTAGTGCAGTCGGTGAGACTGCAAACGATTCGGTTGTCCGCGCCCCCGGCTGCGCGGACGACAGGGCAGGAGTCGGGGGAAGCAGTCAAGCCAGGAGACCATCCGGCCGGGGGAACGGCGGTCGGTTCCGCGAGGAGCCGGCCGCCGACGGCGGAGCGCCGTTGCGCACTCGCTCTCAAACCGAAGGCCGAACGACGGAGGCGCCCGATGAACTGTAACGAAGCGCGCCCGCTGGTCGACGCGAGCGTCGACCGCGAACTCTCCGCCGCCGACGAATGGCGTGTGCGCGAGCATCTCGCAGGCTGCGAGCCATGCCGGCGTGTCGCCGACGACGCGCAGGCCATCTCTCGAATGATCCGATCCGCGCCATACAACCGTGCGCCGGCTGGGTTGGCTGCGCGTATCGTCGCGGCATTGCCGGCGACGGACGTACCGCCGGCAAAAGCAATGCCTTCGCCAACCCCCGCGCGCGCTTCGGGCGGCTGGCGCGCCTGGCTGCGCAACTGGTGGCCGGGCAGCGGCGGCGGGGCGCGAGGCGAGGCGGGCGGTCGTGGCTGGGGCGCTGCGTCCGTCAACGCGGGGCCGCGCGCGGCCACGCTCGCGTGGTTCGGCTGCGCGGTGTTGATTCTTTGCGCGCTGGCAGTGATTGCCACGCTGCAACTGCGCCGCCCGGCCGCTGAGGTGGCCTTCGTCGACGATCTCGTGTCCAGCCACGTGCGGGCCCAGATTTCGGGCCGCGATATCGACGTGATCTCGACCGACCGCCATACCGTGAAGCCGTGGTTCAATGGCCGGATCGACTACGCGCCGCCTGTCTTCGATCTGGCGCAGCAGGGCTTTGCGCTCGCGGGCGGACGTCTCGATTATGTGGGGCGCGAACGCGTCGCCGTGCTCGTCTATCACCATGGCAAGCACGTGATCGATGTCTATGTGTTCCCGCCAGGCGCGAACGGGCCGGCCGTCTCGGGCGCCGTGCCGCAGAGTTCGAGCGAAGGCTACGCCCTTCTGCGCTGGCAGGCGGCGGGCATGACCTTGTGGGCGGTGTCGGACGCCGGTGCGGACGCGCTCGACGGCCTGCGCGCGGCGCTCGACGCCCGTCTCGCGGGCGGCGCGAGCGAGGCGGCCGGCAGCTAGGCTGTCGCCTCACACGGCCGCACAGGGGCGCCTTCATGGCGCTCCTCGCCGCGCAAGTCATTGAAAACACGCCCGAATCATCGCCCGAACGCACGATCTGTCTTGCGTGCGTAGCCCATCCGCGCTACAATCTTCGGCTTCTCACTTGCCGCACCGGTTCCGACGCCCGGGTGGCTTAAATCCACAAGGAGTGATACATGCGTCATTACGAAATCGTCTTCATCGTGCACCCCGATCAGAGCGAGCAGGTGCCCGCCATGATCGAGCGCTACAAGAGCACGATCACCTCGCACGGTGGCCAGATCCACCGCATCGAAGACTGGGGCCGTCGTCAACTGGCCTACATGATCGAGAAACTCGCGAAGGCTCACTACGTCTGCATGAACATCGAATGCGACCAGGCCACGCTCGACGAACTGGAACACGCGTTCAAGTTCAACGACGCTGTTCTGCGTCACCTCATCGTCAAGATGAAGAAGGCCGAAACCGGCCCGTCGCCGATGATGAAGGAAGTGCAGCGCGAAGAAGCCAAGAAGGCGGCTGCCCAGCCGACCGAAGCGCAGGCTTAAGTACGTAAGCCATCAGGATTCAAGCAAAGTCATAGCCAACCCCGCGTGAACAGGCTTCAACTTACCGCTAGCGTCGTCGAACGCGAACCGGTGCGGTATACCCCCGCCGGCGTTCCGATCGCAAGCGTCACGTTGCAGCATCGCACGGAGGTCGTCGAAGCCGGCATTCCCCGCTTCGTCGAACTCACGATGCCCGCGGTCGCGGCCGGCAAGGCCTGCGGTCTCGTAGAAAGCTGTGAGATGGGCGTGGAAGCGCTCTTCACCGGTTTTCTGGCGAAAAAGCACCGCAATGCGCGAACCCTGGTGTTTCACATCACCGAAATGCAAGGCACAGGAAAGGACTAATCATGCCCCGCCCGACTGGTAAGAAATTCGACAAGCGTCGTCAGCAACAAAACCCGCTCTTCAAGCGCAAGAAGTTCTGCCGCTTCACGGCTGCAAACGTCGAACAAATCGACTACAAGGACCTCGACACGCTGAAGGACTTCATCGGCGAAAACGGCAAGATCACGCCGGCTCGTCTGACGGGTACGAAGGCCCACTATCAGCGTCAGCTGGACACGGCTATCAAGCGCGCGCGTTTCCTCGCGCTGATGCCGTACACCGACCAGCACAAGGCCTAATAAGACGACGCGATAAGGAGCAATAGAATGCAGATCATTCTTCTGGAAAAAGTCGTCAACCTGGGTAACCTCGGCGACATCGTCAAGGTGAAGGACGGTTACGCACGTAACTTCCTGATCCCGAACAAGAAGGCACGCCGTGCTACGAAGGACGCAATCGCTGAATTCGAAGTCCGCCGCGCAGAACTCGAAAAGGTCGCCGCTGAAAAGCTGGCAGCCGCGCAAGCCGAAGGCGAAAAGCTGAACGGCCTGACCGTCCAGATCGGCCAGAAGGCCGGCGTGGACGGCCGCCTGTTCGGTTCGGTCACGAACGCGGACATCGCCGTTGCGCTCACGAAGCAAGGCTTCGCAGTGGAAAAGGCGCAAGTGCGTCTGCCGGAAGGCCCGCTGAAGATGGTGGGCGACCACCCGGTGCAGGTTGCACTGCACACCGACGTCCTCGTCGACGTCACGGTGTCGGTGCTGGGCGAGCACGCCTAAGTACCCACGTGCGGCCCTCACGGGCCGCGCGGTTTGACGCAAGATTCAGGAAGGGCAGGAGCCGCAGGGCTTCTGCCTTTTTTGTTGTGCGCTGCCTGGACGCTCCGCGCATTGCAAGTTTTCAAGCTTGTTCGAGGCACCCCCTTGTCCGATAATTGCCCTCCATGAACGCTCCGAAAGATCCCCAACTCGACTCGCTGAAAGTCCCGCCGCATTCGATCGAAGCCGAGCAATCGGTGCTCGGCGGCCTGCTGCTGGATAACGGCGCATGGGACCGGATTGCCGACTTCCTCTCGCAAAGCGACTTCTATCGCTACGATCACCGCATCATCTTCGAGCACATTGGCCGGCTGATCGCCGCCACGCGCCCGGCCGACGTGGTGACGGTGTACGAGGCGCTCGGCACCTCGGGCAAAGCGGATGACGTGGGTGGCCTCGCGTACCTGAACGCGCTCGCGCAGAACACGCCGAGCGCCGCGAATATTCGCCGCTACGCGGAAATCGTGCGTGACCGCGCGGTGCTGCGCCGCCTCGTTTCCGTCGCCGACGAAATTTCCGCCGACGCCTTCAACCCGCAGGGCAAGGAAGTGCGCCAGCTGCTCGACGAGGCCGAGTCGAAGGTGTTCTCGATCGCCGAAGACGGCGCGCGCGGCACCCAGGGCTTCCTCGAGATCGGGCCGCTGCTCACGCAGGTCGTGGAGCGCATCGACACGCTCTATCACACGGCCAACCCGAGCGACGTGACGGGCACGCCTACGGGCTTCATGGACCTCGACCGCATGACGTCGGGCATGCACGGCGGCGAGCTGATCATCGTGGCAGGGCGCCCCTCGATGGGTAAGACCGCGTTCTCGATGAACATCGGCGAGTACGTGGCCGTCGAGTATGGTCTGCCGGTGGCCGTGTTCTCAATGGAAATGCCGGGCACGCAGCTCATCATGCGTATGCTCGGGTCGGTGGGCCGTCTGGATCAGCACCGCATGCGTACGGGCCGTCTGACCGATGAGGATTGGCCGAAGCTCACGCACGCCGTGCAGAAAATGAGCGAGGCGCAGATCTTCATCGACGAAACCGGCGGCCTGAATCCGATGGAATTGCGCTCGCGCGCGCGGCGTCTGTCGCGCCAGTGCGGCAAGCTCGGGCTCATCATCATCGACTACCTGCAGCTGATGAGCGGCTCGGGCACGGGCGAGAACCGTGCGACCGAAATTTCGGAAATTTCGCGCTCGCTCAAGAGCCTGGCGAAGGAACTGGATGTCCCTGTGATCGCGCTCTCGCAGTTGAACCGCGGTCTGGAGCAGCGTCCGAACAAGCGGCCGGTGATGTCGGACCTGCGCGAATCGGGCGCAATCGAACAGGACGCGGACGTCATCCTGTTCATTTATCGCGACGAAGTCTACAACCCCGACAGCCCCGACAAGGGCACGGCCGAAATCATCATCGGCAAGCAGCGTAACGGTCCGATCGGACCCGTTCGCCTCACGTTCCACGGTCAATACACGAAGTTCGATAATTTTGCCGGAGCGCAGACCTTCTACGGCGAATAACGCAAAGCGTTGCGCGGCTTGCGCCAAAGTGGCGCAAATGCCGCGTTGGCGACTGCCGATCCATGCGGCAGCTCTCGCCTGACGATACAATATTGCCGTTTTATGACAGCCATCTCTGTCACTTATTTTGCCGCCCGATTGCCGCGAAGTGACCGCGAAGTCACCGCTTCGTGACGGCAATCCGAGACCAATTTCCGGGATACCAATGTTCGGTCGATTCATGCCCACCGAGGGCAAGTTCTTCGAGATTTTCAATGCGCATGCGAAATGCATCGTTTCCGCGAGCCGCGAACTCGAACTCCTGATCGATAACCTCGCTGACGCCGAGGTTCACAAGCAGAATGTGCAGGCCTCCGAAAAGGCCGCCGACAAGCTCACGCACGAGGCGATCGACCTTCTGCACAAGACCTTCATCACACCGCTCGACCGCGACGAGATCCACAAGCTGATCACCACGATGGACGACTGCCTCGACCTGATGGAAGACGTCGCCACGGCCATCTCGCTCTACGACGTGCAAGCCGTGACCGCCGAGGCGAGCCAGCTGGCGCACGTGGTGACGGCCACGGCCGAGCGCGTGCAGCTGGCGGTGGGCCTGCTCTCCGACATGAAGCAGGCGCGCGAGATCCTGCAGGCCTGCGAAGACATCGACCGTCTGGAGTCCGACGCCGACCGCTTGCTGCGCGGGGCCATTTCGAAGCTCTTCCGCGAGGAAGACGACGTCAAGAACCTGATCAAGCTGAAGGCGATCTACGAACTGCTCGAAGCGATCACGGACAAGTGCGAGGATGTCGCGAACATCATCGAAGGCATCGTGCTAGAGAACGCCTGAGCACACTGCGATGCAATCGATACAACTCGCTCTCTGGGCGGTCGCGACGCTGGTCGCCATCGCTCTCGTCTTCGATTTCATGAACGGCTTTCACGACGCGGCGAATTCCATCGCCACGGTCGTGTCCACGGGTGTTCTGAAGCCGCAGCAGGCGGTGGCCTTCGCCGCCATGTTCAACGTGATCGCCTATTTCGTGTTCCACCTGAAGGTGGCGCAGACGGTAGGCAAGGGCACCATCGATCCCGATATCGTCGACCACTACGTGGTGTTCGGCGCGCTGATGGGCGCGATCGGCTGGAACGTGCTCACCTGGTACTACGGCATTCCGTCGAGTTCGTCGCACGCGCTGATCGGCGGTCTCGTGGGGGCGGCGCTCGCGAAGTCGGGCTGGGCCTCGCTCAACTTCGACGGCCTCATGAAGACCGTGGCGTTCATCTTCATCTCGCCGCTGCTCGGTTTCGTGCTGGGTTCGTTCTTCATGCTCACGGTGTCGTGGCTGTACTTCCGCACGCCGCCCAGCAAGGTCGACCGGCGCTTCAGGCGCCTGCAGCTGCTCTCCGCGAGCCTCTATAGTCTCGGCCACGGCGGCAACGACGCGCAGAAGACCATCGGCATCATCTGGATGCTGCTGATCGCAACGGGCTACTCGGCGATCGGCTCGGACGCGCCGCCCATCTGGGTGATCGGCGGCTGCTATCTGTCGATGGGTCTCGGCACGCTGTTCGGCGGCTGGCGCATCGTGCGCACGATGGGGCAGAAGATCACCAAGCTCAAGCCGGTGGGCGGTTTCTGCGCGGAGGCGGGCGGGGCGCTCACGCTTTTCACGGCTTCGTGGATGGGCATTCCCGTTTCGACCACGCACACGATCACCGGCGCGATTGTCGGCGTTGGCGCGACGCAAAAACTCAGCGCGGTGCGCTGGGGCGTGGCGGGCAACATCGTCTGGGCCTGGGTGCTGACCATACCGGCCTCGGCCACGCTGGCCGCGGCCGCATGGTGGCTCGGTCACCGCTTCATGTAAAACCTGCGGCGCCTTCGGGCGCCGCAGTGCTTTTGAGGCTACGCCCGCGCGCTGACGCGCGCTTCAGATCAGTGGCGTGCTGGCCCCGTCCATCGGAATGAGCGCGCCGGTGACGTAGCTCGCGCGGCGGCTCGCGAGGAAGAGCGCGACATCGGCGATTTCCTCCGGCTTCGCGTAGCGCCCGAGCGGCACCCTCGATTCGCCGTTCGCCAAGGCCTCTTGCGCACCGACGCCCGTGCGTTGCGCCTCCAGCTGAACGGCCTCCTGCAGCCGCTCCGTGAGCGTGGCGCCGGGGTTGATCGCGTTGATGCGGATGCCATAGCGCGCGTGGTAATGCGCGAGGCCCACGGTCGCGAGCATCAGCGCCGCGTTGGCCGCGCCGCCCGCGATATGGATGTCACTCGCGAACTTGCCGCCCATGCCGATGATGTTGACGATCGCCCCGGGTTCCATGCTCTCGCCCGACTTGATCCGCTGCACCATGCGGCGCAGCACCTCTTGCTGCGGGTAGATGTAGGGGAAATATTTCGCCTCCATCGTGGCCCTGAACGCGTCCGCATCGAGGGTTTCCGGGTCGTAGCGGCGTGCCGCGCCCGCGCTGTTGATGAGGATATCGATGGGGCCGACCGCGGTGGAGACTTCTTCGACCACGTCGGCGGCGCTATGCGCTTCGTGCAGGTCCGCGCGCGTGAGGTGCACGTGCAGGCCTTCGCTCGCTAGTTGCTCACGAGCACGCGCGAGATTGGCGGGGTCGCGCGAGACGATCGCCACGCGGGCGCCTTCCTGCGCAAAGGCGCGCGCGCAGGCAAGGCCAATGCCCTTGCTGCCGCCCGTCACGAGTACCACCTTCTTGCTGAGTCCAAGATCCATCGTCGCCTCGCTGCGCGAAAGTATGAAAAACGGTCCCAAAACGATAGCAGAGGCGCGGGGCGCCGCAAACCGCTGCAAGCATGCTCGGCCGTTCGGCCAGGGGCAACGTGCCGCGCAGCGCCGTGGCCGGGGTCGCTTCAGTCGCCGCCGTTGGCAAAGCGCGCGATCGGGTCGTCGCTGGGCTGGGTCGGGGCGGGCGAGGCCGGGCCGGCCGTCGAGGCGCGCATGATCTGCGCGCCTCCCGCGGCTGGCGACGTCGCCTGGATCGGCGTCGAGCCCACCTGGCCGGCCTGGCGCGCCGCTGCGCTTGCCGTGGGCGGAGGGGGCTCGAAGGCGTCGGCGGCGGCGTCGATGGCGTCGCGCGGGGCGCTGGCGGCGGGGTTGGTAGCGTATGCAGGCGCGTTGTTGGCGGGCGCGGCCGCCGGTGCGAGCGCGCCCGCGTCGCGTGCCTGCGTCTGCGCCGCGCCGAGCGAGGCGGGCGGGGGCTCGAACGCGTCGGCCGGAGCGGCGGTGGAAGCCGTCGGCGTGGTGGCTGGCGTTGTCGGTGGTGTTGCCGCATAGGCCGCCTGCGGTGCGCCGACGACGCGGTTCTGGCTCGCGGCCGCGACTCGCGGCACGGGCTGCGCCGCCGCAGTCGGCGCGACGCTCGCCATTGCGGCAGCCGGTGGCGCGGTGTTCGCGCCAGGCACGCGTTCAGCCGGCGCAGACGCTTCCCAGGTCGGCGTCTCGAAAGGCGTGCGTTTGGGCGGCGCCATGCGGCGGATCCCGTCGAAGCGCTTCGCCCAGTACGGGTTGGTCAGATAGTCGAGTCGCACTGTGCCGCCGGTCGAAGGCGCGTTGACGAAGCGCAGGTTGCCGACATATATCCCGACGTGCGAATGCGGGCGCCCCGTCGTATTGAAGAAGACGAGGTCGCCGGCGGCAATCTCGTCGGGCTCGATCGTTTCGCCGCGCATGCTCATGTCGGCCGTGGTGCGGGGCAAGTCCACCGAGGCCGAGCGCGCGAGCACGTATTTGACGAGACCGCTGCAATCGAAGCCGCTGTCGGGCGTATTGCCGCCCCAGCGATACGGAATGCCGACGAGCCCCATCGCCTGGATCGAGATTTCCTCGCGGCCCACGCTGTGATCGACGAAATTGGGGACGCCCGCAGGCTTGGTGCGCCACGCGTTTTCGCCGGCGGACGAACCACTGCGCGATACCCTTTGCGGCGCACTGGAGCACGCGGCAAGCAGGACTGCGATCAGAAGCGGAAGCCAGAGTCGACGCATGAAGCGGAGGTGGCGCGCGCGCGACGCTCGCGCCATCGGGAAAACGGATCATGGGCGGATGGTAGCCCGCCCGTCAGCGCTTTCGCAAGAATTCTTCACAACTTACTTGAAGTTCGTGCGCCAACTGTTGTGCCTGGGGGACGCCTGGGCAATAAAAAAGGACCGTATCCGGTTCCCCGGATACGGTCCTCGCCATCTGCACGGGCGCCCCAGAAAGGCGGTGCCCAAGCGAATGGATTACAGGATATCGGACGCGTAATCGGCAAGCCGCGAGCGTTCGCCGCGTGCGAGCGTCACGTGGCCGCTGTGCGCCCAGCCCTTGAAGCGGTCCACCACGTAGGTGAGGCCGGAGCTGCCTTCGGTCAGATACGGCGTGTCGATCTGCGCGATGTTGCCGAGACACACGATCTTCGTGCCCGGACCCGCGCGCGTGACGAGCGTCTTCATCTGCTTCGGCGTGAGGTTCTGCGCCTCGTCGATGATCAGATACTTGTCCACGAACGTGCGGCCGCGCATGAAGTTCATGCTCTTGACCTTCAGGCGCGAGCGGATCAGTTCCTGGGTCGCGGCGCGCCCCCATTCGCCGGCGGCGTCATCGGTCTTCTGAAGCACTTCGAGGTTGTCGTCGAAGGCGCCCATCCAGGGCTGCATCTTTTCTTCTTCGGTGCCCGGCAGGAAACCGATGTCCTCGCCAACCGGCACGGTCGCGCGCGTGACGATGATCTCGTTGTAGCGCTTCTCGTCGAGCACTTGCGCCAGGCCCGCCGCGAGCGCGACGAGTGTCTTGCCCGTGCCGGCCTGGCCGAGCAGCGTGACGAAGTCGATCTCCGGATTCATCAGCAGGTTCAGCGCAAAGTTCTGCTCGCGGTTGCGCGCCGTGATGCCCCACACATTGTTCTTGTGGTGGCCGTAGTCGCGCAGCGTTTGCAGGAGCGCCGTCTTGCCGTTGAGCTCGCGCACGATCGCGTGGAACGCCGGTTCGCCGTTCTGCGGTTCGAGATAGACGAACTCGTTCACGAGCATCGAGAGGCACTCGGGACCCGTCACGCGGTAATACGTGGTGCCGGTCTTGGTGTCCTGCCAGGACTCCATGCCCTTGGCGTGCTTCGACCAGAAGTCCTGCTGGAGCGCACGCACGCCCGAGTAGAGCAGGTCCTTGTCTTCGAGAACCTGGTCGTTGAAGTAGTCTTCCGCAGGCAGGCCGAGCGCATGAGCCTTGATGCGCATGTTGATGTCTTTCGACACCAGCACGACGAGGCGGTCCGGCCGGTCACGCTGCAGCGCGCGCACCACGCCGAGGATCTGGTTATCGGCTTTGCCCTGGGGCAGGCCGTCGACCGGATCGATATGCGTGAGCGTGGTCTGGAAGTACAGGCGCCCAAGCGCCTCGCGGCTGCCGAGGCGGCCAAGCGAAATGCCTTCCGAGATCGGGCCCGCATTGGCGACCAGCTGGTCGAGCGTGCGGCTCACCTGGCGCGCGTTGCGCGCGACTTCCGACATGCCCTTCTTGTGGTTGTCGAGTTCTTCCAACGTCATCATCGGCAGATAGACGTCGTGTTCCTCGAAACGGAACAGGCAGGTCGGGTCGTGCATCAGCACGTTGGTGTCGAGCACGAAGAGCTTCTGGACTTCGGTACTCTCTTCGGGATGCACGCGTTTTTTCGTGCCGGCGCGCGTGGCGGGCGCAGCGGCGCCGCCGGACGCTTTTGCCGAGGCGGGTTTGCCGCCGCGCGCAACGGGTGTCTCGTCGGCATCGGTGCGGGCCTCGAGAGGCTGCAGCAGCGCTGCCGTGACTTGCTTGCTGTGGTTGCGCTTGTTGCGCGCGGGCGCCGGTGCGACCGGTTCGAGCGCGGCCAGTTCGGCGCTGGCGCTCGAAAGCGGCACCGTGCGCAAGGTGGTTGCGGCGTTGGCGGCCTGCGTCATCGGCTCGGCAACACTGCCGGGGCCGTATTCTGCAACGTCGGCCGCGTCGTTCTCGCTCGCGGCCTTGCGTGTGCTGCGCGTCGTGCGGGCACGCGCCTTGTATTCTTCGGGCGGCAGCAGGTTGCCGAGCTTGCTGGGGGGAGTAGGCAAAGGCATGGTGTCCCTCGAAAAAATCGGGTCGAGTGGTCGCGGGGTTACCCAGTAAGGCGCGCTTTCGGGCGGTGCGTGCGGGTGCCGGGTAGGCCTCCGCCGTTACTGCGCAAGGTGCGCGCTCATGTCAGAAAATGCCGGTTCGCCTGGTTTTCGATCAGCTCCTTGATGTTTGCGCGCGCCGGGTCGCAAAGCCGGCACGAACGGGGAGAAAAGCGGAAGAGAACAGCATCGAACAAACAAAAAAGCCGCCGCCCCGGATGACGAGGCAAGCGGCTTCATTTCGGTGTTGTCCCGTTGCCTCGGATACGCCCTTCCGGTCATTCCATGACCGGCTGCGAAACCGCCGCAACGCGACGTAAAAAGGGTTGGACAGGCACTCATTGCAGCCCAATATAACGCTCCTCAAAGCGCTTGTACAGCCTCCAGCACTTCATCGACATGGCCCGGGACCTTGATGCCGCGCCACTCCTGGCGCAACACGCCAGTCGCGTCGATGAGGAAGGTCGAGCGTTCGATCCCTCGTACCTGTTTGCCATACATTTTCTTCAATTTGATGACGTCGAAGAGCGTGCACAGCGCTTCGTCGGCATCCGATACCAAGGTAAACGGCAGTTCGAGCTTGGCCTTGAAGTTATCGTGCGAACGCACGCTGTCGCGCGACACGCCCACGATCTGCGCGCCGGCCTTTTTGAACTTCGGATAGAGGTCGCGGAACTGCAGGCCTTCGGTCGTGCAGCCGGGCGTGTTGTCTTTCGGATAGAAGTACAGCACCACCTTGCTGCCCTTCAGGCTCGACAGCGTGAAGTCGCCGCCGGTAGCAGGGGCGGTGAAGTCCGGGACGGGGTGGTCGACTGCGATGGTCACGTCAGGCACGTGGCTCTCCCTTTGTTATTGGCTGGCGTTGCCGCAGCGCACGGCGCCGTTTCGCCGGGACGGCGTGCCGCCCGCGGCGGGGGCGTTGCACGGGCGCGGGTCCTGGCAGGCACTGAGCGGCGCGCAGGCGGCGGATTCAGTCGGGCTGCACGATCAGCTGGCCGGAGCGGCCGGCGATCTCGCCCCAGGTGACAGGGTACGATGGCAGCGAATCCGGGTCCAGCGTCGCATGGTAGTCGCCCATCGTGGCAAACGTATGGCCTTGTGCGCGCCAGCCGGCGAGCAGCTGTTCGAACACCGGTGCGAGCTTCTGGCCTTCGAGTTCGGCGTGCAGCGTGAAGACCTGATCGTGCGGGTTGTTTTCGGTGCGCTTGAGCATCCACGCCGCGACCGTATCGGTATCGACGCCATCGACACCGAGCACCTCGTCGAGCGTGGGCAGCGTGGTGGGCATCTGCACGTGGTTCAGCGTGCGGCCCGCCACCACCGGACGGTAGGGCGAATGACCGCGCCCGTCGGAGGCGTAGCGCATGCCCCACGTGTCGATCTGCTCGAAGGCGGCTTCGTTCATCTGCCAGCCTGCCGCGCCGTGCGTGACGGGCGGCGTGCCGAAGATCCGCGTGAAGCGGTCGTGGCTCTTCTGCATCTGGCGCGCGGTCCACCGCGCGTCGCGCTTGCGCACGTTGTCCTGCCAGTACACGTGATCCCACGTATGGATGCCGCACTCGAAGCCGGCTTCGTGAATCGCGCGCATTTCCGCCGCGGCTTCTACGCCGATGTCGGGCCCCGGCAGCAGCACGCCGTACATCAGCTGCTTCACGCCGTAGTGCTCGACCACCGACGTGCGCGAGACCTTCTTGAGAAAGCCAGGTCGCAACACGCGACGCAGCGCCCAGCCCGTGTGATCGGGGCCGAGGCTGAACAGGAACGTGGCGCGCGCCTTGTAGCGGTCGAAGATGCGCGCGAGATTCGGCACGCCTTCGCGGGTACCGCGCAGCGTGTCGACGTCGATTTTCAGGACGATGCGGGCCAAGAGGCGATGACCTTTCTCTAACGCTTAATGTTGCTCGACGAGCGCACGCGCTTCGGCGACATGGCTGCGGTATGCTTCGAAGATCTTGCGCAGCGCTTCGTCGAAGGTCGACTTCGGCGCCCAGCCGAGTTCCTGCTTCGTGTTGTCGATCTTCGGCACGCGGTTCTGCACGTCCTGATAGCCTGCGCCGTAGTACGCGCCCGACGACGTTTCGACGAGCTGCACCTTCTTGGCCGTTTCCGCGTATTCCGGGAATTCGGCGGCGAGCGCGAGCATCTTGTGCGCGAGTTCGCGCACCGAGAAGTTGTTGGTCGGGTTGCCGATGTTGTAGATCTTGCCCGTGGCGACGCCGTCCTTGTTCTCGATGATCTTCATCAGCGCAGCGATGCCGTCGTCGATGTCGGTGAACGCGCGCTTTTGCGCGCCGCCATCCACGAGGCTGATGTTCTCGCCGCGCACGATGTGGCCGAGGAACTGCGTCACGACGCGCGACGAACCTTCCTTCGGCGTGTAGATCGAGTCGAGGCCCGGGCCGATCCAGTTGAACGGACGGAACAGCGTGAAATTCAGGCCTTCCATGCCGTAGCCCCAGATCACGCGGTCCATCAGCTGCTTCGAGCACGCGTAGATCCAGCGCGGCTTGTTGATCGGGCCGTAGGTCAGGGCGGACGCATCCGGGTCGAACTGCTCGTCCGAGCACATGCCATAGACTTCCGATGTCGACGGGAAGACGAGGTGCTTGCGGTACTTCACGGCCGAACGCACGATCGGCAGGTTCGCTTCGAAGTCGAGCTCGAACACGCGCAGCGGCTGCTGCACGTAGGTGGCGGGCGTCGCGATGGCGACCAGCGGCAGGATCACGTCGCACTTCTTGACGTGGTACTCGACCCACTCCTTGTTGATCGTGATGTCGCCTTCGAAGAAGTGCATCCGCTCATGCTTGACGAGGTCGCCGAGGCGATCCGTCTGCATGTCCATGCCGAACACTTCCCAGTTCGTGCTTTCGAGGATGCGCTTGGAGAGGTGGTGGCCGATAAAGCCGTTCACACCCAGGATCAGAACTTTTTTGGTCATGGACGGGGGACAGATGAAATGAGTTCGGAGAACGCGGCGGGGCTAATGACGGTCTCCTGACCGTTATGCTGATGCCGCAGTTCGTGGATCGCGATGGCGCGTGCGTCGCCGCAAACGGCGAAAAGCGCATTATCGCTTACGTGGATGCCCACGGGCAATCCGGCGAGGGTGCGGACCCTTTCGGCGTCTTGCGAGCCGGGGCGCACGAGACGCGCGCGTGCAATCACGAAACGTTCGTTGCCGATGTCGGTGAACGCGCCCGGATAGGGCGGCGCGACGGCGCGGATCAGGTTGTACACGTGCTGCGCGCTCTCGCCGAAGTCGATGCGGCCGTCTTCCGGCTTGCGCCCGCCGTAATAGCTGCCCTTCGTGAGATCGTTCGGCAGATGCGGCGCTTCGCCCGCGATCAGCGCGGGCAGCACGCGCCAGAGCGTCTGCTCGGCGGCGACCGTCACCTTGTCGAAGACCTGCGCGGCGGTGTCGTCGGGCAGGATCGGCACCGGGGTTTGGGCGACGATCGCGCCCGCGTCGGGCTTCGCGCCCATTTCGTGCAGCGTGGCGCCCGTTTCGGTTTCGCCGTTGAGCACGGCCCAGTTCGTGGGCACGCGGCCGCGGTATTTCGGCAGGAGCGAGCCGTGCACGTTGTACGCGCCGCGCCCGGCGAGGGCGAGCAGGTCCACGGGCAGCATGTGCCGGTAGTAGAACGAGAAGATGAAGTCCGGGCGCGCTGCCGAAACGGCCGCGCGCAACTCGGCGCTCTTCGGGTCGGCGGGCGTGACGACTTCGATGCCATGCTCCTCGGCCACCGACTTCACGCTGCCGAACCAGATGTTTTCGGTCGGGCTGTCTTCATGCGTGACGACGAGCGCAACGTCGACGCCGCCCGCGAGCAACACCTGCAGACAGCGCACGCCCACGTTGTGATACGCGAACACAACGGCGCGCGGTTTCATTGGCCGGCTCCTTCATTGGCCGCGTTCGTGGTGGCCGGCCTTGCAGCCGCACCTGCCGCTCGCGCGGGTTCAGCCGGTTGCGCGAAGGCGGCCGCCTGCATGAAATCCTGGCGCGGCGTATCGACGACGGCGCGGCCATTGCGCTCCTCGAGGATCGTCTGGATCAGGTAACGCGGACGCGCGCGCACCTGCTGGTAGATGCGGCCGATGTACTCGCCGAGCAGCCCGAGCGCGAAGATGATCACGCCGAGCAGGAAGAACGTGATGGCGAAGAGCGTGAACACGCCTTGCACTTCCGCGCCGAGGACGAAGCGGCGAATCAGCAGCAGCAGGAAGAGGCCTGCCGAGCCGAGCGAGAGGATCACGCCGATGAACGAGAGCCATTGCAGCGGCACGACGGAGAAGCCCGTCACGAGGTCGAAATTCAGGCGAATGAGGCTGTAGAGCGAGTACTTCGATTCGCCCGCGAAGCGCTCCTCGTGCGCGACCTCCACCTCGACCGGGTTCTGCGAGAACGTGTACGCGAGCGCCGGGATGAAGGTGTTGATTTCGCCGCAGCGGTTGATCGTGTCGATGATGCGGCGGTTGTACGCGCGCAGCATGCAGCCCTGATCGGTCATCTTGATGCGCGTGATGCGCTCGCGCAGACGGTTCATCGCCTGCGAGGCCTTGCGCCGCCAGAGGCTGTCCTGGCGCTGCTTGCGGATGGTGCCGACGTAGTCGTAGCCCTCGCGCATCTTCTCGACGAGCTTGCCGATTTCCTCGGGCGGATTCTGCAGATCGGCGTCGAGCGTGATGACGATCTCGCCGCGGGCCTGCTCGAAGCCCGCGAGAATCGCCATGTGCTGGCCGTAGTTGCCGTTGAGCAGGATCGCGCGCGTGGTATCGGGCCGCGCGCGGAACTGCTCCGCGAGCATCGCGGCCGAGCGGTCGCGGCTACCGTCGTTGATGAAGATCACTTCGTACGAGGTGCCGAGCTTGTCGAGCGCCGGATACAGGCGCACGAACAGCTCGGGAAGGCCAGCTTCCTCGTTGTAGACCGGAATGATGACCGAGACTTCCGGCGTGTCCGGGGTCAAGGTGCCTTGTTCCGTTTGACTCATGTGTGCGTCGATTCCGTTATTGGATGCTGCGGTTTGCTGCATGCGCAAATCGGCGGCGCATGCGCCGCGCCGTCCGCCTGCGTTTCCCCTGTGTCGACCCGAGTTGGCGCTGTAGCGCTGCCACGGGTCCCATGCCCGTCAGAGCGGCGTTATCCCGTCTCCGACTTCCGTTACTGCCTGTTTTGCCAACTACTTCGCAAACTTCGCGCAAATCTCGTTCACTGCGCTGCACACGCGCGCCACGTCGGCTTCGGTCATCTGCGTGAAGAGCGGCAGCGTGACCGTGCTCGCACCGAAGCGCTCCGCGTGCGGGAACATGCCCGCCTTGAAACCACGCTCGCGGTAGAGCGTGAAGAGGTGGATGGCCGGGTAATGCACGCCCGAGCCGATGCCGCGCTCCTTGAGTTCGCCCATGAAACCGGCGCGGTCGATCGCGAGCGTGTCGAGCGGCAGCGTGATCTGGAACATGTGCCAGTTGCTGTTGGCGAAATCGGCGAGCGGCAGGCCGACGCCGAGCTTAACCGCCGCGCCGCCTTCGAAGCCCGCGAAGTAAGCCCGCGCAAGCTCGCGGCGCTGCCGGATGAAACGCTCGATGTGCTTGAGCTGGCCGAGCCCGACGCGCGCCGCCACATCCGTGAGATTGTACTTGCCGCCGAGCACGTCGCAGTCCATGCCGTCGAAGCCCGTGCGCGTAATGCCCTGGAGACGGTATTTCTGCGCGAGCACGGCCTCGGCTTCGTCGTTGAGGACGAGCGCGCCGCCTTCGATCGACGTGAGGTTCTTGTTGGCGTGGAAGCTGAACGAGACGATGTCGCCGATCGCGCCGATGCGCTTGCCGTTCCAGCTCGAGCCGAACGCCTGCGCGGCGTCCTCGATTACGCGCAGCTTGTGCTGGCGGGCGATCGCGTAGAGCCGGTCCATGTCGACGGGCAGGCCCGAGAGAAAGACCGGGATGATGGCTTTGGTCTTCGGCGTGATGGCGGCTTCGAGCTTGTCGAGATCGATGTTGCGCGTGCCGGGATCGATGTCGGCGAACACCGGCGTCGCGCCCACCTCGTAGATCACGTTGCTCGTGGAAACCCACGACGCGGGCGTCGTGATGACTTCGTCGCCGGGACCCACGCCGGCAAGGCGCAAACCGATTTCGAGCGTCGCCGTGCCCGAGTTGAAGGTGCGCACCGGACGGCCGCCGCAATACTCCGAGAGCGCCGCTTCGAACGCCTGGTTCTGCGGGCCGGTCGTGATCCAGCCCGAGCGCAGCACGTCGGCGACGCCCTGGATGGTTTCCTCGTCGATTTCGGGACGCACGAACGGCAAGAACGGAAGGGTCGACTGCGGGGATGACTGGGTCATGAGTGCTTTGCTCTTTGCTCGTCAGAAAGTGGGGCCGGGCGGCAAGGCCGCCGCGGCGCATCTTACGAAATACTTATATGGGCGCAATATGCCGCGCTGCAAGCGGCCTCGCCACGCGCGCCACAGCGCGCCGCGGCGCGTCAGCTGCGCGCCAGCACGAACACGCCGATCAGGATGATGCCGATGCCCACGAGCCGCTGCACGCTCAGCACCTCGCCGAACAGATACCACGCCGCGAACGCGTTGACCACGTAGCCGAGCGAGAGCATCGGGTAGGCGATCGAGACGTCCACGCGCGAGAGCCCGACGATCCACACGACCACGCTGAACACGTAGCAGGTGAGGCCGCCGAGAATCGGCACTTGCGTCGCGAGCTTCAGGCCAATGGGCAAGATGTTCGCACGGCTGAATTCGAAGTGTCCAACGGCATTGACACCCGCTTTCAGCAACAGTTGCGCGCAGGCGTTGAGGCCGACGCCGGCGAGGATGCAGATGAGGGAAATCGGATTCATCGGAAAGGGCGATTCAACGGGTTGTCGGGTTGGGGCGGGAGCCCGGGCTGCGCAGGCCGGCCGTGCCGTTCAGGCCAGCCCGGGCCGCCGCGCACCGGCGCGGCGCGGCCCGATTATCGCCCATGCGTCAATCGGGGCCAGGAAGCGCTCAGGATTGCGGCTTTTCAACGATCACGCGCCGCGCGTCGCGCGCGACAACCTGCATCGGCAGGCCCTGCGCGGCCAGCTCTTCGTAGCGCTTCACGGGAAGCAGCGCGAGCGCATAGCGGTCGGACTTCCAGCGCGCCTCCCAGTCGGCAATGGTCGGCACCCATTTTTGCGGCTCCTCGGAGATGCCGAAGGCCAGCTCGTCGGTGACCTCGACCATCGTCATCGTATGGCGCACGTAGAAAGGCATCGTATGGTCGAGTACGCCCACCGAGTAGAACGGCGTGTCGGGCGGCAGCTTCGCAATGGCGGCGCGCACAGCGGGCGCGAGCGGCGCGCCGGAACTCAGCGTGCCGAACACGTCGTGGCCCGTGCCCGCAATGGTCGCGAGCAGCAGCCACGCGGTGCCGAGCGCAACCGCTGGCGCGCGCGCACCGGTTTCGGGCGTGCGTTTCGCGCGGTTCAGGCGCAGGCCGACCATGGTGCCGACGAAGGCCACCGCGGCCGCGGCGAACACCCAGACCTGGAACTCGCGGTAGAGCGCGTTGGGATTGCGCGCGTCGCCGAGCCGCGTGAGCACGAACGAGCCCGCCATCAGCGCGACGGCGAACACCGCGTAGCCCGCGAGGTGCTTGTTCCACTGGGCGCGCGTCATGACCGGCAGATACATGCCGATGATGAGCGCCACGGGCGGCGCGATCGGCAGGACGTAGGAGACGAGCTTCGAGTGCGAGGCGCTGAAGAACAGGAAAATGAACACCGTCCACACGAGCATCAGCATGACGGGCGAGAACCCGTTGGGCTGGCGCGGCGCGCGCAGCGCATGGCGCACGCTCTGCACGCTCACCGAAAGCCACGGCAGGAAGCCCACCAGCATGACCGGCACGAAGTAGTAGAACGGGCCGGGGCGGTTCTGCGCGGGCGTGAGGTAGCGCTGGAACTGCTGGACGATGAAGAAGAAGTTGAAGAACTCGGGATTGCGCTGCTGCACGAGGATGAACCACGGCGACACGATCGCGAAGAAGACGATCAGACCGCTCACGAGATAGAGGCGCTTCCAGAGCGCCCAGTCGCGCGAAATCGCCGTATAGAGCACCAGCACGGCGCCTGGCAGGATCAGGCCGACGAGGCCCTTGGACAGCACCGCCATCGCCATGGCGGCCCAGCACACCCACATCCACAGGCGCGCGTTCGCCTTGGGCAGGGTCGGGCGCTGGGCGAGCAGCAGCGCGCACAGCGTGAGCTGCATCCAGAATGCCAGGCCCATGTCGAGCGTGTTGAAGTGGCCCATCAGGTTCCAGTACGGCGCGCAGGCGAGCACGACCGCGGCGAAGAAGCCCGTGGCGGCGTTGAACACGCGCGCGCCGGTGAAGCCGATCAGCAGCACGCCCGCGAAGCCGGTGAGCGCCGTGTAGAGGCGCGCCTGCCACTCGCCGATGCCGAACCACGCGAAGGTGAGCGCGTTCATCCAGGTTTGCAGCGGCGGCTTTTCGAAGTACTTGTAGTCGTTGTAGCGCGGCGTGATCCAGTCGCCGCTCGCGAGCATTTCGCGCGCCATTTCGGCGTAGCGGCCTTCGTCGCTCGGCAGCAGGTGGCGCCAGCCGAGCGGCAGGAACCAGATCACGGCGAGGGCGAGGATCAGTAGCAGGATCGCGCTGCGGTTGAGCGGTAGCCTCGATGGCGTATCGTTCATGGGTTTCAGCCTGTTCTTGTTGCAGTCGTTGCGGTCGGGGTGCGAAGCGCGCGCTGGCCGCGCGCGGTGTGCGGCCGGGTCCGGGGCGCGCGCTACGCACACGGCGCGCAAGTGTACTACGCCGCCGCGCGGCGACCTGATGGCAAGCTTAAGGGGCGTCAGCTTTCGATCAGAAGCGCGGCCGCCACACGGCGGCCTTCGGCCATGAGGATGTTGTAGGTGCGGCAGGCGGCCTTGAAGTCCATCGCCTCCACACCGATGCGCTTCCTGGCGAGCGCCGCGGTCAGGCGCGGATGCGGAAAGCGCAACCGCTCCCCGCTGCCGAAGACGACCACTTCGGGGTTCAGCGGGAGAAGCAGCTCGAAGAGTTCGGGCGTGAGGGCGTCGAACGACTGCACCGGCCAGGGGGTGACCGGCGATTCGGGCATCACGATGATGCTGCCCGTATGGCGTTCGAGGTTCACTTCGACGTAGTCGGCGCCGTAACCGGTCACGGTGTTCAGCGCGGCGCTGGAGTCCTGGTGTAATTTCAAAACGGGGTTCCGGGGTAAGGGCAGGTCGGGTGCGCAAGCGAGGGGCGCATATCCTGTGCCGCCGCCGGCCTCGGCGAACCGCCTTGCAGCCCGCCGTGTCACCCGCTTCGCGACCCGCCTCGTGGCCGATTGCGCATTGCGGAAGTTGGTCAAAATCCGCTAAATTATAGCTTTTTAGCCGCCGCTGCGGCGGCGCCCGCGGGTAGACCGCGCCGGCAGGCCGCTACGCGCGCCATCCGCGCATCGGGCGAGGGCAGCCACAAGCTGCTGGGGCGGTTTTGGGGTAGTCGGGTCGGCCAGCGCACGCTTTGCGAAGCGTCGCGCGTGCGCCCGGTGCTCCCCACGCAATCGTGCACGGCTTTTGTCCCGCCGGGGGCGCCCCTCCGGCTCCCTGCCTGTCCTGTCCACCAAGGCGCCATCCGCCGGCCGGTCGACGGCATTTCAGCCTGTTCCAGCCCTTTTACCGCGTCTTACTCGCCTCTGACGCCCTGACTGATTCTCTGACCGCTTTACTGACCGATAACCGATAGCCCGCCGTGAAACCGATTCTCAAATCCAACAAGCTGCAGAACGTTTGCTACGACATCCGCGGGCCGGTGCTCGAGCACGCGAAGCGCCTCGAAGAAGAAGGCCACCGCATCATCAAGCTGAACATCGGCAATCTCGCGCCGTTCGGTTTCGACGCGCCCGACGAAGTCATTCAGGACATGATCCTGAACCTGCCGGGCTCCTCGGGGTATTCGGATTCGAAGGGCGTGTTCGCCGCGCGCAAGGCGATCATGCATTACGCGCAGCAAAAGGGCATCAAGGGCGTCGAGCTCGACGACATCTACATCGGTAACGGCGCGTCCGAACTGATCGTGATGGCCATGCAGGCGCTCCTGAACGACGGCGACGAAGTGCTGCTGCCCGCGCCCGACTATCCGCTGTGGACGGCGGCGGTGAGCCTTTCGGGCGGCACGCCCGTGCACTACATCTGCGACGAGTCGAACGCGTGGATGCCCGACCTCGACGACATCCGCTCGAAGATCACGCCGAATACGCGCGCGATCGTCGTCATCAACCCGAACAACCCGACTGGCGCGCTCTATTCGGACGACCTGCTGCGCGGGCTCGTTGCGATCGCGCGCGAGCACGGCCTGATCCTGTTCGCCGACGAGGTCTACGACAAGATCATCTACGACGGCAAGACGCACACGGCGCTCGGCTCGCTCTCGGAAGACGTGATCACCGTCACGCTCAACAGCCTGTCGAAGAGCTATCGCGCGTGCGGCTACCGCGCGGGCTGGATGTTCCTCTCGGGCATGACGGGGGAAAACCGCCGCCGCTCGAAGGACTACACGGAAGGTCTCGGCATTCTCGCCTCGATGCGCCTGTGCGCGAACGTGCCGGGCCAGTACGCGATCCAGACGGCGCTGGGCGGCTACCAGAGCATCAACGAGCTGATCCAGCCGGGCGGGCGCCTCTATCGCCAGCGCGAACTGGCGTACAACATGCTCACGGCCATCCCGGGCGTGACCTGCGTGAAGCCGGAAGCGGCGCTCTACATGTTCCCGCGCCTCGACCCGAAGCTCTATCCGATCGAGAACGACCAGCAGTTCATCCTCGATCTGCTCTTGCAGGAGCGCGTGCTGCTCGTGCAGGGCACGGGCTTCAACTGGAAGCAGCCGGACCACTTCCGCGTGGTGTTCCTGCCGAACGTCGACGACCTGACCGATTCGATCAACCGCATCGCGCGCTTCCTCGACGGTTATCGCCAGCGGCACGGCACCTGAGCCAGTCACACGCATCCCCTTTTCAAACACTTGGACGAACACACGCTGCATGGATCCGATCAAAGTAGGTCTCTTGGGCTTCGGCACGGTGGGCAGCGGCACCTTCACGGTACTGCGCCGCAACCAGGAAGAAATCAAACGCCGCGCGGGCCGCGGCATCGAGGTGGCGCGCATCGCCGTACGCAACCCGGCCAAGGCCACGACGGCGCTCGGCAGTGAAGCCGGCAGCGTCGAGCTGACGACCGACTTCAACGCCGTGGTCGACGATCCCGCGATTTCGATCGTCGCCGAAATGATCGGCGGCACGACGCTCGCCAGGGATCTCGTGCTGCGCGCCATTGCCAGCGGCAAGCATGTCGTTACCGCGAACAAGGCGCTGCTGGCAGTGCACGGCACGGAGATCTTCGAAGCGGCGCGCGCCAAGGGCGTGATGGTCGCGTTCGAGGCGGCGGTGGCGGGCGGCATCCCCATCATCAAGGCGCTGCGCGAAGGTCTCACGGCCAACCGCATCCAGTACATCGCCGGCATCATCAACGGCACGACCAACTACATCCTCTCGGAAATGCGCGAGCGCGGGCTCGACTTCGCGACCGCATTGAAAGCCGCGCAGGAACTGGGCTACGCCGAAGCCGATCCGACCTTCGACATCGAAGGCGTGGACGCCGCGCACAAGGCGACGATCATGAGCGCGATCGCGTTCGGCGTGCCCGTGCAGTTCGACAAAGCCTATGTGGAAGGCATCAGCAAGCTCGACGCCATCGACATCAAGTACGCGGAAGAACTGGGCTATCGCATCAAGCTGCTCGGCATCGCGCGCCGCACCGATCGCGGCATCGAGCTGCGCACGCATCCCACGCTGATTCCGGCCAAGCGCCTGCTCGCGAACGTGGAAGGCGCAATGAACGCCGTGGTCGTGCACGGCGACGCGGTCGGCACGACGCTCTACTACGGCAAGGGCGCGGGCGCGGAGCCGACGGCATCCGCCGTGGTGGCCGATCTCGTCGATGTGACGCGTCTGCACACGGCCGACCCCGAGCACCGTGTGCCGCATCTGGCGTTCCAGCCGGACAGCCTCTCGAACACGCCGATCCTGCCGATCGACGAAGTCACGAGCGGCTACTACCTGCGCCTGCGCGTGGCGGACCAGACCGGCGTGATGGCGGCCATCACGCGCATCCTCGCGGACAGCGGCATCTCGATCGACGCGCTGCTGCAAAAGGAAGCGGAGCAGGTCGACGCGCAAGGCAAGGCGGAAACCGACATCATCCTGATCACGCACGAGACGATCGAGAAGAACGTCAACGCGGCGATCGCGCAGATCGAAAAGCTCGCGACGGTGAAGTCGCAGGTCACGAAGCTGCGTATGGAAGGACTGAACTAAGGCAAGGGCTATGAATTACGTATCTACGCGCGGCGCGGGCGCCGGCGAGCATCATTCGTTTTCCGACATCCTGCTGGGCGGCCTCGCGCGCGACGGCGGCCTGTATCTGCCGGCCGGGTATCCGCAGATCAGCAAGGAAGAACTGGCGCGCTGGCGCGGCCTTTCGTACGCGGACCTCGCGTTCGAGATCCTCTCGAAGTTCGCGGGCGACATTCCGGCCGACGACCTGCGCGACATCACGCGCCGCACCTACACGGGCGAGACGTACCGCAACGTGCGCCATGGCGAAGACGCAAGCAAGATCACGCCGCTCACCACGCTCGGCGAGGAAAACGGCGCGCCGCTCTCGCTGCTCGAACTCTCGAACGGTCCGACGCTCGCGTTCAAGGACATGGCGATGCAGCTGCTCGGCAACCTGTTCGAGTACGCGCTCGCGAAGGCCGGCCAGGAGCTGAACATTCTCGGCGCGACGTCGGGCGACACCGGCAGCGCGGCCGAATACGCGATGCGTGGCAAGAAGGGCGTGCGCGTGTTCATGCTGTCGCCGCACAAGAAGATGAGCGCGTTCCAGACGGCGCAGATGTTCAGCCTGCAGGACCCGAACATCTTCAATCTGGCCGTGGAAGGCGTGTTCGACGACTGCCAGGACATCGTCAAGGCCGTTTCGAACGACCACGCGTTCAAGTCGCAGCAGAAGATCGGCACGGTCAACTCGATCAATTGGGCGCGCGTCGTGGCCCAGGTCGTGTACTACTTCGCCGGCTACTTCGCGGCGACGAAGTCGAACGACGAGCGCGTCTCGTTCACGGTGCCCTCGGGCAACTTCGGCAACGTGTGCGCGGGCCATATCGCGCGCATGATGGGTCTGCCGATCGAAAAGCTCGTGGTCGCGACCAACGAGAACGACGTGCTCGACGAGTTCTTCCGCACCGGCATTTACCGCGTGCGCGGCTCGGCCGAGACGTATCACACGACGAGCCCGAGCATGGACATCTCGAAGGCGTCGAATTTCGAGCGCTTCGTCTACGACTTGCTGGGCCGCGACCCGGCGCGCGTGACGCAGTTGTTCCGCGACGTCGAGGAGAAGGGCGGTTTCGATCTCGTGGCGAGCGGCGACTTCGTGCGCGTGAAGCAGTTCGGCTTCGTTTCGGGCCGCAGCAGCCACGACGACCGCATCGCCACGATTCGCGACATCTACTCGCGCTACAAGACGATGATCGACACCCATACGGCCGACGGCGTGAAGGTCGCCCGCGAACACCTGCAGCCCGGTGTGCCGATGATCGTGCTCGAAACCGCGCAGCCGGTGAAGTTCGGCGAGACGATCCGCGAAGCGCTGGACCGCGAGCCGGAGCGTCCGGCGGCGTTCGAAGGCCTCGAGGCGCTGCCGCAGCGCTTCGAAGTCGTGCCTGCCGACGCGCAGCGCGTGAAGGACTATATCGCCGCTCACACGGCGCACTGATGGACGCAGCCGGGGCCGGATCGGTTCGCGGTCCCGGCGCGTGGACATCGCATCAGCTTTTACGCGTCGGCGGGTCGATCGTACCCGCGCGCTGCATCACTTCAGCCGGGCCTGCGCACTCGCAGGCATTGCGCGCCAGGGATATCCACGGCATAAGGCACGGCGCGCCGGTCGCGCCGCTACAATAACGACAGACCAACCGCTGCTGGCGGCCCCGCCGCCCACGTCCGAGACGACCTCGATGTCCACGCCTACGTCCCCGTCTTCCGCTGCGCCGGCGCCCGCACCGCGCGCGCCGATGCTCTCCACTGCCGACGCCCTCGCCACGCTGCTTGCCGCGGCGAAGCCGCTCGCCGGTGCCGAAACGATTTCGACGTTCGACGCGCTGAACCGCGTGCTCGCCGCAGACGTCGTCTCGCCGCTCGACGTGCCGCCGATGCATACGAGCGCAATGGACGGCTACGCGGTGCGCGTGGCCGATCTCGCGCAAGGCAGCCGCCGTCTGCCGGTTTCGCAGCGCATTGCCGCGGGCCACGCGCCACAACCGCTCGCGGCAGGCACGGCCGCGCGCATCTTCACGGGCGCGACGGTGCCGCCGGGCGCAGACGCCGTGGTGATGCAGGAGCAGACCGAGGCCGCGCAAGGCGCCGTCACCTTTGTGCACGCGCCCAAGGCGGGCGAATGGATCACGGCGCAGGGCGCCGATATCCGCAAGAATACGGTGATCCTGCCGGCGGGCACGCGCCTCACGCCGGCGGCACTCGGGCTCGCGGCGTCGGTGGGGTGCGCCACGCTCACCGTCGTGCGCCGCGTGAAGGTCGCGGTGTTCTTCACCGGCGACGAACTGACGATGCCCGGCGAGCCGCTCAAACCCGGCGCGATCTACAACTCGAACCGCTTCACGCTCACGAGCCTCTTGCGCAATCTCGGCTGCGAAGTCACCGACTACGGCATCGTGCCGGACCAGCTCGAGCTCACGCGCGCGACGCTGCGCGAGGCGGCCGCTGGCCACGACCTCATCCTCACTTCGGGCGGTGTCTCGGTCGGGGAGGAGGATCACGTGCGGCCCGCCGTCGAGGCCGAAGGGCGCATCAACCTGTGGCAGATCGCGATGAAGCCGGGCAAGCCGCTCGCGTTCGGCGCGGTGCGTCGGACGCAGGGGGCGGCGGACGCGGAAACCGGCGAGGCGTTTTTCATCGGGTTGCCGGGCAACCCGGTGTCGAGTTTCGTCACCTTTCTGTTGTTCGTGCGTCCGTTCCTGCTGCGCCTTGCGGGCGCGACGCAGGTGAGCCCGCGCGCGCTCTCGCTGCGCGCCGACTTCACCCAGGCGAAGAGCGACCGCCGCAACGAATTCCTGCGAGCGCGCGTGAACCCGGCTGGCGGTCTGGACCTGTTCCCGAACCAGAGTTCCGCGGTCCTCACGTCCACGGTCTGGGGCGACGGTCTCATCGACAATCCGCCCAATCATGCGATCAGCGCCGGCGAGACCGTGCGCTTCATTCCGTTCACCGAATTGCTGTACTGAAAAGCCTCGAGCGATGAAGATCCAGTTGAAATTTTTTGCGAGTGTGCGCGAGGCGTTAGGCGTCGCGGACGAAACGGTCACGCTGCCAGATGCCATCGTGACGGTCGGCGATGTGCGCGGCTGGCTGCGTGCGCGCGGCGGTGTGTGGGCCGAGACGCTGGCGGAAGGCCGCGCGCTGCGAATGGCTTGCAATCACGTGATGACGGATCCGCGCACGCGTATCACCGAGGGCTGCGAAGTCGCCTTTTTCCCGCCGGTGACGGGCGGCTGAGCGCCACAGGAGACTCACGATGCCCGTGCGCGTACAAACGGAAGATTTCGATCTCACCACCGAAGTTGCGCAACTGCGCGCGCGCAATCCGGCGATCGGTGCGGTGGCGTGCTTCGTCGGCACGGTGCGCGATCTGAACGACGGCAGCACGATCGCCTCGCTCGAACTCGAGCACTATCCGGGCATGACCGAGAAGGCGCTGGAGGCGATCGTCGACGATGCACAACGACGCTGGGCCGGCATCGAGGTGCTGATCGTGCACAGGGTGGGCAAGCTCGCGCCGCTCGACCAGATCGTGCTGGTCGCGACGACCTCGAAGCATCGCGGCGACGCGTTCGCGTCCTGCGAGTTCGTCATGGACTACCTCAAGACCGAGGCGCCGTTCTGGAAGAAGGAAGAGACGGAGCGGGGCGCGCGCTGGGTCGATGCCCGCGAGAGTGACGATAAGGCGCTGGCGCGCTGGGGGGGGGCCTCGGGGAATGCGTCGCGGGAATCCAGCTAGGCGCTCGTCCGCAGGGGCGAAGGGACGGATTCAGCTCACCCGCGCCCCTATTTAACGCAACTAACCGCCTATTCGGATATACCGCTTGAAGCAGATGCGCTCACTCCGCGGGCGTGTTCTCGCCGACATCCATCTGGCGGCCAACGAAACGGGCCGGAAACGGCTCGCCGGTCGGGCGCGTTGGCAAGTCATGACCGTGCCCGGCGTGGCGCCTGCGAGGCGCCACGCGATCGAGAATCGCCTGTTGCTCGGGTGGAATCGTGTAGTCCCAGCCAAAGCGACTCAGTTGCAGGCTTTGCGCGATACGCAGCGCGGGTTCCATGAACTGCACCGCTGCCGCGGGCTCGTAGCGAGCCTGAACCGTATCGAGGAAAAGATAGAGCCAGCGGCTGAAATGCTGCGGCTCGACGCCAGGCACCGGATCGTGCGCCTGCTGCACGTTGCCGCGGTAGCTTTTGGTGCCGAGCACGAGGCTCGACCAGAAGCGGCACATCTTGGGCAGATGTTCGTCCCAACGTCCAGCGAGCACGCCGTCGAACACCGGGCCGAGCATGGCGTCGTCGCGCACGCGGTCGTAGAACGCGTAGACGAGTTCGCGGATGTTTTCTTCAGTTGGCCGGGCGTGCAGCGCGGCAGCGGGAGGGGTGTCGGGGCGAGTCATTTGGGGCCTGGGTGATGCCTGAAGTGCCTGGAGTGTAGTCGGCGGCGGGGCGCCGGCACGATGCGACAACGGGCCGCATGCAAGCTGCCAAGCCCTGCGAAGCGTCCATCAGAGTGACAATGATACTCAGTCCAGGCAAAACCTGCATGCTAACTGCATGTTATTGTATGGGTTCTGTCACCTGCACCCTCTCTGTCATTGCGATCGCCATGAGACTGACCGACTACACCGACTATTCCTTGCGCGTGATGCTGTATCTCGCGCTGCGTCGCGACAGCCTGGCCACGATCCAGGAGATTTCGGACGCCTACGGCGTTTCGAAGAATCATCTGATGAAAGTGGTGCAGCGCCTGGGCGAGCTCGGCTGGGTCGACACCGTTCGCGGACGCAATGGCGGCTTGCGGCTCGCACCGGCGTCGCTCGATCTGAGCGTTGGCGCCGTTGTCCGTGAGACAGAGAGCGACTTCTCGCTCGTCGGCTGCTTTCCGGACGAACATGGCGACCGGCGCAGCTGCGTCATCGAGCCGCAATGCCGACTCAAGCACGCGCTGGCCGCGGCGCGCGATGCGTTTCTCGCGGAACTCGACTGCCATACCATCGGCGAACTGGCCCAGCCTGCAGGCGAACTGACCGGGTTGCTCGGCCTCGCGCCGATCCAGTTCATGCCGCGCGCCCAGGCGGCTCGCTCCGCGTCTTCGCGCGAGCATTGAAGCGCGCGTCAGCGTCACCTCTTCGTTTTTCTTCCCCTACGAGTCGCGGTGTTCAGCCGTGACGCGCTGCCTCGCGCGGCAGCGGCCGCCTCGCATTCTTCCCCGTTTTCTCACGCCGCGGCAGCAACGGTAGACGGACGCTGCCCGCGCCTGAATCGCAAAAATCGGAAAAAATGACGCCAGAGCGCTTGAAACCGGCGCGTCCCCCCTCAAATTTGGTGACAGTCTAGAAATCTGGAGGTCACGCATCAAATGAGAATCGACAAACTCACCACCAAGTTCCAGGAAGCCATCGCCGACGCGCAAAGCCTCGCGGTGGGACACGATAACCAGTACATCGAACCCGTTCACCTGCTGGCTGCGCTCGTCGCGCAGCAGGACGGCTCCGCGCGCTCGCTCATGTCGCGTGCGGGCGTGCAGGTCCAGGCGCTGCAGAACGCGCTGAACGACGCCATCAACCGCTTGCCGCAGGTGCGGGGCACCGACGGCAACGTGCAGATCGGCCGCGAACTCACGGGGCTGCTCAATCAGGCCGACAAGGAAGCGCAGAAGCTCAACGACACGTATATCGCGAGCGAGATGTTCCTGCTCGCCGTATCCGAGGACAAGGGCGAGGCGGGTCGTCTTGCGCGCCAGCACGGCTTGACGCGCAAGGCGCTCGAAGCCGCGATCGTCGCGGTGCGCGGCGGCGCGCAGGTGCACAGCCAGGACGCCGAGAGCCAGCGTGAAGCGCTCAAGAAGTACACCGTCGATCTGACCGAGCGCGCGCGTTCGGGCAAGCTCGACCCCGTGATCGGCCGCGACGACGAAATCCGCCGCTCGATCCAGATCCTGCAACGCCGCACCAAGAACAATCCGGTGCTGATCGGCGAACCGGGGGTGGGCAAGACGGCCATTGTCGAAGGCCTCGCGCAGCGCATCGTCAACGGCGAAGTGCCCGAAACGCTCAAGGGCAAGCGCGTGCTCTCGCTCGACATGGCCGCACTGCTCGCGGGCGCGAAATATCGCGGCGAGTTCGAAGAGCGCCTGAAGGCCGTGCTCAACGACATTGCCAAGGACGAAGGGCAGACCATCGTCTTCATCGACGAAATTCACACGATGGTCGGCGCCGGCAAGGCCGAAGGCGCGATGGACGCGGGCAACATGCTCAAGCCGGCGCTGTCGCGCGGCGAACTGCACTGCATCGGCGCGACTACGCTCGACGAGTATCGCAAGTACATCGAAAAGGACGCCGCGCTCGAACGCCGCTTCCAGAAGGTGCTCGTCGATGAACCGTCGGTCGAGGCGACCATCGCGATCCTGCGCGGCCTGAAGGAGAAGTACGAGCTGCACCACGGCGTGGAGATCACCGACCCGGCTATCGTCGCGGCGGCGGAACTCTCGCATCGCTACATCACCGACCGTTTCCTGCCGGACAAGGCCATCGACCTGATCGACGAAGCAGCTTCGAAGATCAAGATGGAAATCGATTCGAAGCCCGAAGCAATGGATAAGCTCGATCGCCGCCTGATCCAGTTGAAGATCGAGCGCGAGGCCGTCAAGAAGGAAAAGGACGAAGCGTCGCAAAAGCGTCTGCAGCTGATCGAGGAAGAGATCGACCGGCTGAGCCTCGAATATAAGGATCTCGAAGAGATCTGGACCACCGAGAAGGCCGCGGTGCAGGGCGGCGCGCAGATCAAGGAAGAGATCGACCGCGTGCGCGCGGAGATCAATCGCTTCCAGCGCGAAGGCAAGCTCGAGAAGGTCGCGGAACTGCAGTACGGCAAGCTGCCGGAGCTCGAAGCGCAGCTCAAGCAGGTGACGCTCGCGGAGGCGAACGAGCAGAACAACCCCACGCGCTTGCGCCTGCTGCGCACGCTCGTGGGCGCCGAGGAAATCGCGGAGGTCGTGTCGCGTTCGACCGGCATTCCCGTTTCGCGCATGATGCAGGGCGAGCGCGAGAAGCTGCTGCAGATCGAAGAGAAGCTGCACGAGCGCGTGGTGGGTCAGGACGAGGCCATTACCGCCGTCGCCGACGCGATTCGCCGCTCGCGCGCCGGTCTCTCGGACCCGAACCGGCCGTACGGCTCGTTCCTGTTCCTCGGGCCGACGGGTGTGGGCAAGACCGAGCTGTGCAAGGCGCTGGCGGGCTTCCTGTTCGATTCGGAAGATCACCTCATCCGCATCGACATGAGCGAGTTCATGGAGAAGCACAGTGTGGCGCGTTTGATCGGCGCGCCGCCGGGATACGTGGGCTACGAAGAGGGCGGCTATCTGACCGAGGCCGTGCGTCGCAAGCCGTATAGCGTGATCCTGCTCGACGAAGTCGAAAAGGCGCACCCGGACGTGTTCAACGTGCTGCTGCAAGTGCTCGACGACGGCCGCATGACCGATGGCCAGGGCCGCACCGTCGACTTCAAGAACACCGTAATCGTGATGACGTCGAACCTCGGTTCGCACCTCATTCAGGCGATGGCGGGCGAGCCGCAGGAAGCGGTGAAGGACGCCGTGTGGAACGAAGTGAAGCAGCAGTTCCGCCCCGAGTTCCTGAACCGGATCGACGAGGTCGTGGTGTTCCATGCGCTCGATCGCTCGAATATCGAGTCGATTGCGAAGATCCAGCTGCAGCGTCTGCGCGAGCGTCTGGAGAAGCTCGACATGGAGCTCGTGGTGTCGGACGAGGCGCTGAGCCAGATCGCCAAGGTCGGCTATGACCCGCTGTTCGGCGCACGGCCGCTCAAGCGCGCGATCCAGCAGGAGATCGAGAACCCGGTCGCCAAGCTGATCCTCGCGGGCAAGTTCGGGCCGAAGGATGTCATCCCGGTCGGCGTGCACGACGGCAAGTTCGTGTTCGAGCGCGTGGTGCACTAACGCGAGTAGCAACCCTCGGCTGAGGCGCGCGCCGGCAGGCGGCGCACTGAGCCGAAACGAAAAGGGCAGCGGAGTGATCCGCTGCCCTTTTTTCATGCCTGCAAGGAAGCGCTAATGGGCGCTCATGCCTGCTTGTTGCCGCCGCCGAGCAGCGACGCCAGCCCACCAAGCGTGCCGAGCACGCTTTCGGTGTTGATCTGGCCGCCTTGCGGCACTTCGCCGGTCGGCGTGCCCGCGTTGACCACGTGCGGCAGCACCTGGGCGAGCAGCCCGCTCACCTGGTCGGGCTGCATGCCGACCTTCTGCGCGAGACCCGAGACGACGTCCGAGCCGAGCACGTTGTGCAGCTGATCCGCCGAAACAGGCTGATTCTCGCCGTTGCCGACCCACGACTGCACGATGTCGCCGAGGCCGCCTTGCTGGAACTTCTCGATGAGGCCGTTCAGCCCGCCGGGCTGGTTGTTGACGAACTCCATCGCCGCGGCGAGGAGCTGGGCCTGGCCGCCGCCTTGCTGTTGCGACTGCGAACCGAGCAGGGAACCGAGGGTATCTAGCAGACTCATGACGATCTCTCTGGGTGATGGCCGCGACGGGGACGCGGCCGGTAAGTCGGACGGCGCACGCGAGGGTGGCGCCGCGTTTTCGAGGTCCAGTGCACGGCTTGCGCGCGCCGGACGATGGCGGCAATCAGGCGCCGGAAGCGGCCGTAGCGGACGCGGCCTTGTCTTTCTTCGACTTCCTGGGCTTTTTCGCCTTCGTATCGGATGCCGTGGCCGGAGCTGCCGCAGCGGAGCCCGCTTCGGGCGCGCTGGCAGCGGCGGCTGTCTTGTCTTTCTTGCTCTTGTGCTTCGACTTGCCCGCGGCCGTGTCCGAGGCGGCTTGCGCCGTGGTCGCGGCCGCCGGCGTCTGCGCCGTCATCGGATTGGCCGTGGTCGCAGCGGGCGCGGCGCTCGTGGCAGCGGCGCTCTTGCCGCTCTTCGCGCTAGCCGTCTTGCCCGCGGGCGGCGCCGAGGAGCCGTTGATCGTGAGCCCCGCCGCCTCGAGGTTCTGCACCGACTTCGGGCCAATGCCCTTGACGCGGTTCACCAGGTCGTCGGCATCCTTGAACGGGCCGTTCTTCGTGCGTTCGTCGATGATCGCCTTGGCATGGACGGGGCCGATGCCCTTGACCGATTCGAGCGCGGTTTCGTCGGCGGTGTTCACTTCCACGGCTGCGGCGAGCACGGCGGACAGCGACAGGCCGATTGCGAGGAAGAGCATCAGCAGCTTCTTGAGCATGGCAATCACTCCATTGAGGGCATTTTCAGTGAGCCGGGAACGGACGACGCATCCAGCGGAGGGGGCTGCGGTACAAGAATAGGCCAGATGGCGTATCTGTGGATCGCGAGCGCTCGATTTATACCGGCCGAAGTGTGGCAAGTAAATCGCGCCGCACAATATTTAATACTTCTGTGCACTCTGGCGACGCGAAACGCGCGGAAGTCAGCGCAATCCGGCTCAAACGCGATGGGGCCCGACGATGGCGAGCTTCGCCATGCGCCGGTAGAGCGTCGCGCGCGAAATGCCCAGTGCCAGTGCGGCGGCGTTCGGACGCCAGCGGTGCGCCGTGAGCGCCGCGACGATGCGTGCGCGCTCGTCCTCGTCGGAGAGCGGCGACGCTGGCGGAATGCCGGCTGGGCAGCCGGATGCGGCCGGCGCTGCGAGTGGCGGCAGGCGTGCCGCGAGGTCGCCGCTCAGGTGCCGCGCTTCGACCAGCACGGTGTCGCAGACGGCGCATGCGTAACGCATCGCATTGCGCAGTTGCCGCAGGTTGCCGGGCCACGCGAACTTCGCGAGCCGCGCCGCGAGCGTGGCGTCGAGTGCGAGCGGCCGGCCGGCGGCCTGCGCTTCTTCCGCAAAGACCGTGTCGATGAGCATCGCGATGTCGCGCCGCTCGCGCAGCGGCGGCAGCGTGAGCACCGCGCCGCTCAGGCGATAGTAGAGATCGTCGCGGAATGCGCCCGCGCCGGCCATCTGCGCGAGGTCCCGGTGCGTTGCGCAGACTACGTCGATATCGACGCGCACCGGCGTTTCGCTCCCGAGCGGCAGGACTTCGCCCTCGGCCAGCACGCGCAAAAGGCGGGTCTGCAGCGCGAGCGGCATGTCGCCGATTTCGTCGAGAAAGAGCGTGCCGCCATCGGCCATCGCGATCTTGCCGCGTGCGCCGTGCCGGCGCGCACCCGTGAACGCGCCCGGCGCATAGCCGAACAGCTCGCTCTCGATCAGCGACTCGGGCAGCGCCCCGCAATTCACCGCGATGAACGGCCGATTGCGTCGCGCGCTGGCGTCGTGGATGGCGCGCGCGAACACCTCCTTGCCGGCGCCGGTTTCGCCGAGCAGCAGGATCGGCAGGCGCTTGCCCGCCACGCGCTGCGCGATGCGCGCGTTTTCGGCCACGCGCGGGTCGGCGCTGCGCAGGAAGGGGCCGAGCGCGCTGCGGTCGTATTCGTGCGCGTCGGCGGTGTCGCGCCGCAGCGGCATCGCGCCATGCGCCGCGCCGGCGCCGCTGCGTGCGCTGTGTCCGCCGTAACCGCTCGTCCCAAGCGGCGCGCGGATGCGCGCATACAGCATCGAGCCGTTCGCGCGCAGGCGCAGCGCCGCGATGGTTTCGATGCGGCCGATGTCGCGCAACTGCACGTGCGACGAATCGAAAATCTCGTCGATATGACGCGGGCCGTCCAGGCACGGCATGCATTCGCGCGCGCGCCGGTTTGCGGCGACCACGTTGCCGTTTTCGTCGAAGGCGATCAGCAGTTCGGGCTGCGCTTCCACGTAATTGCGATTCTGGTGACCGAAGAGTATCCAGCACGACGAGAGGCGATGCAGGAAATAGCCGTCTTCGATGAGCGTGGCACTCTGGCGCACGAGCTGGTTGACGATGCGCTGACTCTCGCGATTGTCGGGCGATTGCACGGCCGACGCATCGAGTACGCCGATCAGCTCGCCGCCCGGCGCGAAGATCGGCGCGGCGCTACACGTGAGCGTGGTGAACGCGGCGCGGAAATGGTCCGTCTTGTGCACCGTGATGGGCGCGAGATCGGTGAGCACGTTCGCGATGCCGCAGGTGCCTTCCTCGCTCTCGGACCAGCACGAGCCGATATAGAGACCCGCGTGCTTGAAGTCGTTGCGGCGCTCTCGGTCCAGGCGATAGTCGATCGTCACGCCGTGCGCGTCGGTCAGCATCACGCAGTAATCGGCCTCGCGCACCATGTCGTGCAATCGCGTGAGGCACTGGCCGGAGGCGCGCAGAAAGGACTCCTCGCGATCGCGGATCTCGCGCAGCTCGGCGGCGCTCAGCACGCGCGGGCCGATCACGGAGCCAGGGTCCAGCTGATAGCGCTCGAACGAGCGCTGCCACGACGAGACGAGGCGCGGCGAGTCGGACGGCGCGGGCAGGCGGCCTTCTACGGCGCCGCGCACGCGCTCGGCGTGCCGGGTAGACGCAAGGGCGTAGGGCATGAGCGGTTCCAGGCGACGGCTCGCGGTGAGCGTCGGAGTAACGTCGGGTTACGTCGGACCGGAAAGCGTTCGGCGGGAGTCTTTTGTAGCACATCCTTTGCGCGCGATCACACCGCAGCGCAGCATGCGAGACGGCTGAGACGATCGTCTCAGCGGCTCGTGCCGCGCCTTTCGGCGCGGCGGACCTGGGCGTTCAGTCGCCGCTCTGGCACGCCACGCGGGGCTATGCGCGTAGTCCTTCAAGCGGGCGGTTGGTCGTGCGAGCGGCGCGTCGCTCGCGCGAGACGGTGACTGAGACGCCGCGCGCGACGCTGATCGTGCCGGCGCCACCCCGTGCATGTGCCGCAGAACCCCGTCACGCGGCCTTCTGCGCTATCGCCGCGCTTTCTCGACGTCATTGGCATGACGCTTGCAGAGTCTGGCGGCAAAGGCGGCGCACGGCAATGCACGGTGCGACGCCATCAGGAGACAAAATCCGTGACGACGCCCGTGACTGTAGGCGTGATCGCCAACCCCGCATCGGGCCGCGACATTCGCCGTCTCACTTCGCATGCTTCCGTCTTTCCCACGGCCGAGAAGGCGAACATGGTCGTGCGCCTGCTCGCAGGCCTGGGCGCGCTCGGCGTGACGCGCGTGCTCACGTTGCGCGACAACACCGGCGTGGCCGCGCTGCTCCTGCGCGCAATCGAGACGCACACGGCCATTGCCGCGCACGAACCCTGGCCCGAGGTCGTGTTCGTCGATCTGCTCGTGGACGAAAGCGTTGCCGATACGCACGCCGGTGTCGATCACATGGTGCGAGAGGAGGTTGCGCTGATCGCGGTGTTGGGCGGCGACGGCACCCATCGCGCGGTCGCGGCCCATTGCGGCGCGACGCCGCTGCTCGCGCTCTCCACCGGCACCAACAACGCCTTTCCCGAACTGCGCGAGGCCACCGTCGCGGGCCTCGCGGGCGCGCTCGTCGCGACCGGCGCGGTGCCCGCCGAGTCGGCGCTTTCGCGCAACAAGCGGCTCGTCGCGCGCTGCGTGGAAGGGCCGTCGCGCGGGCGCGAAGAAATCGCGCTCGTCGACATTTGCGTGGCGCGTCAGCCGTTCATCGGTGCGCGTGCGATTTCTGAAAGTTCGGATATCGAATCACTTTTTCTGACCTTCGCGCCGCCTGACGGCATCGGTCTCTCGTCGATCGGCGGGGCTTGGGCGCCGGTCGGGCGCGATGCGGCGCACGGCCTGCATATGACGTTCGCCCAGCCTGGCGCGCCCGAGGGCAGCGGCGCAGGCGTGCCGTTGCTCGCGCCGATTGCGCCGGGCCGCGTCGAGCGCCTGACGATGCTTACCTGCCAGCGCCTCGAAGTCGGCGTGGCGCTGCCGCTCGAAGCGGGCCACGGCACGCTCGCGTTCGACGGCGAGCGTGAAATCGAACCGGCGCGAGGCGACCGCTATGAAGTGACGCTCGACTGGCACGGTCCGCTGACCGTCGATGTCGCGCGCACGCTGCGTTACGCGGCGTCGCATCAGCTGTTGCGCGAGGCCGCCGCGCGCGCATAGCGATTGGGCTTGCTTCCTCCACGCATCACCGAAAGAAGGAGACATCGCATGGACACACCCTTGAAAGGCCAGGTCGCGATCGTGACCGGCGGCGCGCGCGGCATCGGCCGCGGCATTGCGCTCACGCTCGCGCAAGCCGGCGCGGACGTGCTGCTCGCGGATCTGCTCGAAGAACCGCTTGCCGCGACTGCGGATGAGTTACGGGCGCTGGGCAGACGCGCCGCCTTCGCCAAGGTCGACGTCACCCAGGCTGTCCAGCTCGAAGGGATGGTCTCGCAGGCGCTTTCGGAATTCGGTGGCTTCGATATTCTCGTGAACTGCGCCGGCGTGATTTCAATTAGTCCGGTATCCGAATTAACAGAGCGGGACTGGGACTTCGTCATGGGCGTCAACGCGAAAGGCGTGTTCCTCGGCTGCAAGGCTGCGCTGCCGCATTTCCGTACGCAAAAGCGCGGGCGGATCATCAACGTCGCTTCGATCGCGGGCAAGGAAGGGTTCCCGAATCTTGCGCACTACAGCGCGTCGAAATTTGCGGTGGTTGGCTTCACCAACGCGCTCGCCAAGGAAGTCGCGCGCGAGGGCATCACCGTGAACGCGATTTGCCCCGGCATCGTGCGTACGTACATGTGGGACCGGCTCTCCGACGAATGGAAGACAGAAGGCGAGAGCGTCGAAGAGTCCTGGCAGCGCCATCAGCTCACGCTGATTCCGCAGGGCCGCGCGCAAACGCCGGAGGACATGGGCCGGCTCGCCCTGTTCTTCGCGACGATGGACAACGTCACAGGCCAGTCGGTGAACGTCGACGGCGGTTTCACTTTTCACTAGGAGCAGTCGCATTTCCCCGCAGCAAGCCAATCCAGAGCGGTACAAGCGTCGTACACCCAGGAGACAACCATGTCAGTTCAGTTGAACAAGGAGCAGTTGCTCACCGCGTATCGCTCGATGCGCACGATTCGCGAGTTCGAGGAACGCTTGCACGTCGAGTTCGCGACCGGCGAAATTCCAGGCTTCGTGCACCTGTACGCGGGCGAGGAGGCCTCCGCGGTCGGCACGATGAGTCATCTGAACGATAACGACTATGTCGCCACCACGCACCGCGGCCACGGCCACTGCATCGCCAAGGGGGTGGACGTGCGCGAGATGATGGCCGAGATCTATGGCCGTGCCACGGGGTCGTGCCGGGGCAAGGGCGGCTCGATGCATATCGCCGATCTGTCGAAGGGCATGCTGGGCGCAAACGGCATCGTCGGCGCAGGCGGTCCGCTCACGTGCGGCGCCGCGCTCGCCGCCAAGCAGAAGAAGACGGGCGGCGTGGGCGTGTGCTTCTTCGGTGACGGCGCGTCGAACCAGGGCGTGATCTTCGAGTCGATGAATCTCGCCTCCGTGTGGCGCTTGCCGGTGATCTTCGTCGCGGAAAACAACGGCTACGCCGAGGCGACGTCTTCGACGTGGTCGGTCGCGGCCGACAATATCGCCGACCGTGCGAACGGCTTCGGCATGCCGGGTGTGATCGTCGACGGCTTCGACTTCTTCGCCGTACACGAGGCGCTGGGCGAAGCCATTGCACGCGCCCGCAGCGGCGGCGGCCCGACGCTCGTGGAGATGAAACTCTCGCGCTATTTCGGCCACTTCGAAGGCGACGCGCAAACCTACCGAGCCCCTGGCGAAGTGCAGAAGCTGCGCGAGGAAAAAGACTGCCTGAAGCGCTTCGAAGAGCGCGTGGTGCGCGCCGAACTCGCGAGCAGCGACGATCTGCGCGAGGTGGACGCCGAAGTGAAGCAGCTGATCGACGATGCCGTGACGCAGGCCAAGGCCGCGCCGCTGCCGCCAGCCGAAGCGCTGCTCACTGACGTGTACGTGTCGTACCCTTAAGCGCTGCGCACTCAAGTCATCAGGATTCCAGATCAAGGAGACGGAAATGGCACGGAAAATCACCTATTCGCAGGCCATCAACGAAGCGCTTTCCCAGGAGATGGGGCGCGACGAAAGCGTGATCGTGATGGGCGAGGACAACGCGGGCGGCGCGGGCGCGCCAGGCGAGCAGGACGCGTGGGGCGGCGTGCTCGGCGTGACAAAGGGCCTTTACGGCAAGTTCCCCGGGCGCGTGCTCGATACGCCGCTCTCGGAAGGCGGTTTTATCGGCACGGCAGTGGGTGCGGCGGCGTGCGGCATGCGGCCGGTCGCGGAGCTGATGTTCATCGATTTCATGGGCGTGTGCTTCGACCAGATCTTCAATCAGGCGGCGAAGTTCCGCTACATGTTCGGCGGCAAGGCCGTCACGCCGGTCGTGATTCGCACCATGTATGGCGCGGGCTTGCGCGCGGCGGCGCAGCACTCGCAGATGCTCACCTCGCTCTTCACGCATATTCCCGGGCTGAAGGTCGTGTGCCCGGCCACGCCCTATGACGCCAAGGGCCTCATGATCGAGGCGATACGCGACAACGACCCCGTGATCTTCTGCGAGCACAAGCTGCTCTACACGATGGAAGGCGACGTTCCGGAGGAATCCTATTCGATTCCGTTCGGCGAGGCCAACATCGTGCGCGACGGTGACGACGTCACGATCGTCACGTATGGACGCATGGTGCACTACGCGCTCGATGCTGCGCAGAAGCTCGCGAAAGACGGCATCGAGGCGGACGTGATCGACCTGCGTACGACCTCGCCGCTCGACGAGGAAACGATCCTCGAAAGCGCGCGCCGCACGGGCCGGGTCGTGGTCGTGGACGAAGCCAATCCGCGCTGCTCGATCGCGACCGACATTGCGGCACTCGTTGGCCAGAAGGCGTTCAAGGAACTGAAGGTACCGGTCGGCATGGTCACTGCCCCGCATACGCCTGTGCCGTTCGCGGCATCGCTCGAAGACCTCTACATCCCCTCGGCGGAGAAGATCGCCGACGCCGCGCGCGCAGCAAGGAGCTGAAGTCATGCCGATTCACATGATCACGATGCCCAAATGGGGCCTGTCGATGGAGCAGGGCCAGGTGAACGGCTGGCTCAAGTCGCCCGGCGACAAGGTCAGCAAGGGCGATGAATTGCTCGACGTGGAGTCCGACAAGATCGCGTCGGGCGTCGAGTGCGCGTTCGAAGGCGTGTTGCGGCGGCAGATCGCGCAGGAGGGCGACACGCTGCCCGTGGGCGCGCTGCTTGGTGTGGTCGCCGATGCCGAAGCGGCCGACGCGGATATCGACGCCGCGGTGGCCGAGTTCCAGCGCGACTTCGTGCCGGCGCAGGCGGGCGACGCCGACGCGGGACCGCAGCCGGAAAAGTCGCAAATTGGCGGCAGGACCGTGCGCTACCTGAAGCAGGGCGAAGGCGAGGGCGTGCCTGTCGTGCTGATCCATGGCTTCGGCGGCGATCTCAACAACTGGCTCTTCAATCACACCGATCTCGCGGCGGAGCGCACCGTCTGGGCGCTCGATCTGCCGGGTCACGGCGAGTCGGGCAAGGCGCTCGAGAGCGGGAGCCTCGGCGAGCTCGCGCAAAGCGTGATCGCGTTCCTCGACGCGCAGAAGATCGACCGCGCGCATCTCGTCGGGCACTCGCTGGGCGGTGCAGTGGCCATGGCGGTGGCCGAGCAGGCGCCCGGGCGCGTGACTTCTCTTGCGCTGATTTCGAGTGCAGGCCTTGGCAGCGAGATCGATGGTGCGTATATCGAGGGCTTCGTCGCGGCGGGCAATCGCAATGCGCTCAAGCCGCACGTGACGAAGCTGTTCGCCGATCCCGCGCTGGTCACGCGTCAGCTCGTCGAGGACCTCGTGAAGTACAAGCGGCTCGAAGGCGTGCAGGCCGCGCTCGGCAAGATTGCCGCGCAGGCGTTCGAAGGCGGCGCGCAGCGGCGCGTGTTCCGCGAGCGGCTTGCGTCGCTCGCGCCTCGCGCGCTCGTGATCTGGGGCGAGGTCGACCAGATCATACCGGCGCGCCATGCGCAGGGCTTGCCGTCGCAGGTGCGCGTGGAGGTGATTGCGGGCAAGGGGCACATGGTGCAGATGGAGGCGGCGCAGGAGGTCAATCGCCTGCTCAAAGCCTTCTTCGACGAAGGAGCCTGAGCATGGAGGCCGCCACGTCTGGAGTGTCCCGCTCGTCGAGTACGGCGCTGGGTCAGGAGGGCCTGCGCAGCCGCGAGAAGCTCGCGCGCATTCCGGTGAAGATCGTGCCGCCTGCCAGCGCCGACGCGGTCTTGCCGAAGCCGCCCTGGCTGCGCGCGCGTCCGCTCATGAGCGAAACCGTAGCGGGCGTGGCGGCCGTATTGCGCGAGCATCGGCTTCATTCGGTATGCGAAGAAGCGATGTGCCCGAACATCGGCGAATGCTTTGCACAGCGCACCGCGACTTTCATGATCATGGGCGGGCTGTGCACGCGGCGCTGTCCGTTCTGCGATGTCGCTCACGGACGTCCCGCGCCGCTCGACGAGGACGAGCCCGCGCACCTTGCGGCAGCGGTCGCGGCGCTGGGCTTGCGTCACGTCGTCATTACATCGGTCGATCGCGACGACTTGCGCGACGGTGGCGCGTCGCACTTCGCGCGTTGCATTGCGCGGGTGCGCGAGCGCGTAGCGGGAATCGGCGTCGAGGTGCTCACGCCCGATTTCCGCGGCCGTGTCCCGCGCGCGCTCGAGGCGCTTTCGTACGCGTGGCCCGACGTGTTCAACCACAACATCGAGACCGTGCCCTCGCTGTATCGCGCGGCGCGGCCGGGCGCGGACTATCACGGCTCGCTCGATTTGCTTGCGCGCGCGAAAGCGGCGAACGGTGCGCTCGTCACGAAGTCGGGGCTGATGGTGGGGCTGGGCGAAACCGATGCGGAGTTGCTCGCGACGATGCGCGACCTGCTCGAGCATCGCGTAGAAGTGCTGACGATCGGGCAGTACCTTGCGCCGTCGCGGTTTCATTTGCCGGTGAAGCGCTACATGCATCCCGACGGATTCGCCGCGTTGCGTGCGGCGGGGCTGGCAATGGGATTTAGCGAGGTGGTGGCCGGGCCGCTGGTTCGCTCGTCGTATCACGCAGCACAGACCGTGGAGGCGGCGCGGCAGGCCGAGGCGGGGTGATCTGCATGCATTTGCAACTAACCGCCTAACGCCTCCGACGCCGACGAGCTAGGCGCGTTCTCTCACAAACCGCGTACTCACCCGCGAGAGATAAAGCAGGAGTCCGGCACCGGCAATCAGGAGGCTCGCCATGTTGGCGAGCCAGAACCCGCGCGCGCCCGTCGCCCAGGCGGGCACCGTGCCGGTCACGTCGAAGCCCAGCGCGTAGCCGCCGCCGAGGCCCACGCCCCAGAGCGCAAGCGCATAGATGATGGTCGGCACGACCGCGACCCGGTATGCGCGCAACGCGAAGGCGGTGGTGATCTGCAGGGCGTCGAACACGTGATAGCAGGTGACGATGGCGACGAGCGGCATGGCTGCGACTGCCACGGCAGGGTCCGGCGTATAGCCGCCGATGATGAGCGGCCGCAGTACGAACACGATCGCGCCATAGCAGCAGGCAATCGCTACGGCCGTCGCCACGCCGTGCCGCGCGAGCGTGCGCGCTTCGGCCGGGCGGTCGCCGCCCAGCGCCTGGGCGACGAGCGTCGAGGTCGCCACGCCGATCGAAAGCGGCGTCATGTAGAGCACGGCGCCGATGTTGCCGGCGATCTGATGGCCGGCGAGCGTGGTCGTGCCCATACGTGCGATGAAGATCGCCATGAACGTGTACGACGTCACTTCGATGAGGTACGAAAGCCCCATCGGAATGCCGAGCTTGAGCAGTTCGGCCTGGCGTTTCCACTCGGGCCAGCAGAAGTGCCTGAAGATTTCGAACGGTGCGAACACGTCCACCCGCGTGAGCGCGAAGGCCGCGCACAAGGCGAGCGCCCAGTTGATCGAGGTGCTTGCGAGCGCGCAGCCTGGCCCCCCGAGCGCCGGCACGCCGAGGCCGCCGAAGATGAGCCACGTGTTGAGCGGCACCTTGAGTACGAGCGCGCCGACTTGCAGGAACATCACGAGGCGCGGGCGCCCCACGGCATTGGCGAGCGAGCTGTAGATGCGAAAGGCCAGCGCCGCGGGCAGCCCGAACGAGAGCAGCCGCAGATAGCCGACGGTGCGCTCGCGCAGTGCTTCGGGCGCGTGCGCGAGGTCGAGCAGCGGGCCGGGAAAGTAGAGGATCGTAAATCCGATCGCCATCAGCACGAGCGCGAGCCAGAACGCCTGGCGCACTTCGAGACCGATTTCCGTGTCCTTGCGCGCGCCATAGAGCTGCGCCGCTACGGGCTGCAGCGCGCTGAGAATGCCCGTGAGAGCGATATAGACCGAGATGTAGATCGACGAACCCAGGCCGAGCGCGGCGAGATCGAGCGCCGAGTAGCGACCGACCATCGCGGTGTCGATCACGCCGAACGCGATGATCGCGAGTTGCCCGACCAGCACCGGCCACGCGAGCGCGGCGATGCGCCGGACGTCGCCGGCGAAAGTCGTCGTCAGCACGGCCTCAGTCCGGACGCTTGCGCCAGACATGTTTCTTGAGCGGCGGCGTCGGACGGTCGATGCGCACGTACAGGCGGAAGCGCTCGTCGCGGTCGGCGACGCGGCGGCCTTCCCAGACGAGCTTCCAAACGTAGTCCGGCATCGAACTCGGCTCGCCGTATTCCTGCGTGTCCTGGCGCAGGATCACGTCGCAATCCTCGTTGAACGCGAAATGCATCCTGCCGAAGTACGCGAAGGTGGCGATCTGCGCATCGCCGAGGCGGACGGGCGAGATGCACTGATAGTCGGCGGGCAGGTGCGCGGCGATCTGCTCGGCCACGTCCTTGTAGGTCCGGCTGTAGTTGACGACCGGCAGCCACAGCGTCATGAGCAGCACCCACATGAGCGTGGTGCCGCCGCTCGAGAGCACGACGCTGCGCCACAGCACCTTCGGATGGCGCGCCACGCGCCAGCGCACGAGCACCATCCAGCACACGGTAACGGCCACCGCGCACACGAACGAGAGAATCTTGAACTCCGGCACGAAGCCGGGTGCGAGGCGCGCGAGGTTGCGCGCGAGCGGCGCCGGGAAACCGGTCATGCCCGCGAGCCACACGAGCCATACGAAGGTGCTGAGAATCGTGAAGCTCAGCACCGCGAACCAGTCGATCGCGTTGATCGCGCCGCGCTTGAGCGTGGGCAGCGCGAAGGTCGCGAGCACCGCCAGCGCGGGCAGCACGAGCATGAAGAGCCGGTTCGATTCGTGGCTCTGCACGACCACGAGGATGAGCAGCGGCACGATCACCGACAGCGGAATCGCGATGTGCGGTTTGCGGCGCAGTCCCGCCCAGCTCACGAAGGCCCAGATCGCGAGGGGCCACGCGGGCCACGTGAAGAGCGGCAGATTCTTGGCGGCGTAGCGCAGCACGTAGCCAGGGGGGCCTGCGAAGGCGTTGACGTTGGTGTGCGCCCACTGGTTGAGGAACCAGACGGCGTCGTCGGGATACAGGTGCAGCGCCAGCAGCGGCCACGAGGCCGAGACCACGAGCGCCACGGGCAGGCCCGCTACGAGCAGCCAGCGCGAGCGCGTTTCGGGGGCGATGGCGAGCATGGCGAGCGTGCCGATGAGGAGCGCGCCCACGAGCACCGGGCCGCTCGAGAGCATCACGATGCCGAGCGCGAGGCCCCACCAGAGGGCGCCCTGGACCGGCTTGTCGATGGCGCGCACGACGCCGTACAGCAGCATGGCGATGCCCACGAACTGCATGAGCTGCGGTGTGGTTTCGTGACCGCGCTCGGCGAGGCCGAAGCAGCCCAGCAGAACGAGCAGGGCGCCGTCGCCGAGCGTGCGGCCGTAGTCGCGCGGCTCGGGCTCGCCGCCGAACGCGTACTTGAACGGCTGCACTTCGGGGCGGCGGCCCAGCAGATACGCGCTGTACCAGACGAACGCGCACGCGAGGCAGAACAGCACGCCCGTGGCGATGCGCGAGGCGTTGCTCGCGTCGACCCATGGTGCGAAGAGACGGATGCACGCGGCGCCGAGCCAGTAGCCGAGCGGACCGTTCTCGGTCACGTACTTGCCGACGAGATTGGGCAGCAGCCAGTCGTGCGAGGTGCCCCCCGCCATCGTCCACATCACGCCGAAGCCCGCCGCATCCTCGTTCTTCCACGGGTCGCGGCCAAAGAGGCCGAACGCGGCGAAGACGATACAGATGGTCAGCAGCAGCCAGCGCGGCAGGGCGCTGGTGGCGGAGGCGGTCAGTCGAATGGCTGGCTTCATGCAGTACGAAGGGAGACGGATAAACCGGGCGTGTTCGAGCGGGCGGCTCGCACGCGGGGGTCAAGCAGGCATGCGCGGCAGACGGTACACCCGGCCGTGTGCCGTGGAGCAATCCGGCATTCTAGCCGGGCCGGCGACCGCGCGTCACGGCGTTAGCCGCGGGATAATCCACAGAAACATCTAAAAAGGGGCGGTAAGTCGCACCCTTATAGCTGCTGGACGGCGCAACGGTGGCGCGGGCAACAAAAAAGGGCAGCGTATGCTGCCCTTTTTGTGCACGTTCAATGCGGGACCGGCCAGCAGCCGGTGCGGCGAGGTGCTTACTTGCCGGCCTTGCCCGAGGCGCGTGCGCCGAACTTCTTGTTGAACTTCTCGACACGGCCTGCCGTGTCCATGATCTTTTGCGTGCCCGTGTAGAACGGATGCGATTCCGACGACACTTCGATCTTGGCGAGCGGGTAGGTCTTGCCGTTGAATTCGGCGGTTTCGCGCGTCTGGATGGTCGAGCGGGTCACGAACTTGAAGTCGTTCGAAACGTCGATGAACAGGACTTCGCGGTAATTCGGGTGAATGCCTTCTTTCATGGTTATTCCTTAAATCTGGCGGTAGCCAACCCGCGTGCCTGCAACACCATGTTGCCGACTTTGCCCGCGCGAGCCACTTACCCAAGGGTCGAAAAACGGCGATTATGCCAGATAATCAGCCGGTTGGCGAATTTTTGAGGCTCCCGCGCGTCAGGTTTCAGGCCGGCTGGCCGGCCAGTGCGCCCACGCGCGCCGGGTCCTGGCGGTAATAGCGCGCGAGCAGCCGGTAAAGCTCGGGATATTCCGCCTCGAATGCCTTCGGTTTGACGAAAAGCGCCTCGCTGCACACCGCGAAGAACTCCGACGGGTGGTCGGCGGCATAGGGATCGATCAGCGAATCGCGCTCGAAGCGCGCCCAGCGCCGCTCCGGCACGGCGTCCACCTTGTCGCAGAACTGGTCGTAGGCGTTGTCGAACACGTCGGCCCACGCCTGCGCGTCGAGCGGGGCGTGCCAGCGCCGAAAGAGGGGCGGATGGCCGTCGGCCTCGCCGTTAAGCATGTCGATCTTGTGCGCGAACTCGTGGATCACGACGTTGTACGCGTCGCTGCCATCGGTCATCTGCGCGTCTTCCCACGAGAGGATCACGGGGCCGCCTTCCCACGCCTCGCCGCTCGCGTCGTGTTCCACCTCGTGGACCACGCCGTCCTCGTCCTCCACGGTCTTGCGGATCACGAATTCGCCCGGATAGACGACCACGCCCACCCAGCCCTTGTAGAGATCGAGTGAAAGATTGAGCACGGGCAGCGACGCCTGCGCGGCGATCGCTACGCTCATCGGGTCGGTCAGCTCGAGATCGTGCGCCGTGGAGAACTCTTTTTGCGCGAGGAAAAGGCTCGTCATCTCGCGCAGGCGCACGAGGTCGGCGGCGTCGAGGTGCTTGAGAAAGGGCAAGCCCGCGAGCGTCGCCTGCCAAAGCGCGTCGTCGATCGCGTAGGTGCGCAGCGCCTTTTCGCGGCGGCGCGCGTCGAACCAGTGAGAGAGTTTCGAAAGCATCGCTGGGTGTGTTTTCCCGTGCGTCTGGATGTCGTTCAATCGATCTGCTTTTGCCACGCGGCGAAGATCCCGCCGCACACCGCCACGCCGATCAGGAAGTAAAACCCGTCGAGCGAACTCAGGAAGCTCGCCTGCTGCGCGACCATGCGGCTCACCTGCGCGAGCGCGAGTCCGCGCGCTTCGCTCGCGGACCGGCCCATCAGTTCGAAGGAATGCGTCAGCGCGGCGTAGGTGCTCTGGAACGCCGGGTTGAACGGATTCACGAACTCGGCGAGCCGCGTCTGGTGCAGCGCGAGCCGGTGCTGCTCGACGATGATAACGGTGGCTGTGGCGAACGATATCGTCAACTGCCGAACGATGTTTTTCAAGCGGTAACCGTGCGTGAATTCTTCGATCGCGAAGATGCGGAACGTCAGATTGGCGACGGGCAGCACGATGAAGAGCAGCAGCAGGCCACGCAGCAGCAGCGGCGGGATGAGCCAGGCTTCGCTAGCCTGCGGCGTGAGCCGCGTCATCCAGAACGAAATGAACGCCGAGAGCACGAAGCCGGGCACGATGATCCACTTTTTGTGCGTAATGAGCTTCGCGTAGCGGAAATAGAAAAAGAGGGCGCCGGCCGAGATGAGCGACGTGATGCCGGTGAGGCGTCCGGCGTTTTCGACGGGGTAGTTGAAACCGCCTTCGAGCAGCCGCGAGACCAGGTAGCTGAGCGCCGTGCTCAGGTAGTAGTAGACCATGTAGAGCAGCAGGCCCACCCGGAACGGCTTCTCGCGCAGCGCGTGCAGGCGCATGAGCGGCTTCGGATGATGCCACTGGTGCCAGCCGAACCAGGCGAGCGCCGTGATCCCGACGAGCGTGAGCAGAATGATTTCCGGCGACGCGCTGAAGAGTTCGAAGCGCACCTGCTGCATGGCGATCTGCAGCGCGCCCTGTGCAAACGCGAAGATGAGGTACGGCCAGAAGTGCGCTTCGCCGCGCTCCTCAGGCAGCAAGTGGCCCGTATCGGGCAGCGCGAGCAGGGCCAGCACGGCATAGAGCACGCCTGCGGGCGCGGAAAACGCGAACAGGGCGCGCCAGTCGAAATGCGCGACGAGCTGCCCGCCCACGAGCGGTGCTAGCGCGCTGGAGAGCACGATGAGAATGAGGAACGCGCGCGTTGCCACTGGACGCTGCTGCGGCGTGAAGCTGATCTGGATGAGGATGCGGCAGGTGCCCATCATCGGGCCGATGAAGTAGCCCTGGAAGCCGCGCGCGAAGGCAAGCTCGATCGACGATTCGCACAGTGCCGCCGCGATCGCGCCGACGGCATAGAGCAGCAGGCAGCTCCCCACGTAGCGGCGGTAGCCCATGCGCTCCACCCACCATTGCTGCTGCAGGATGCCCAGAACGGCGCACACGGCGTAGGCGCTCGACGACCAGACGAGCTCGTCGGGCGACGCGTTGATGCCGCCCGCGATATGGCTCGTGAAGAACGAGAAGATCGCGTTGTCGTAGTAGTCGAGACCGGTCGCGAGGGCGAGCACCCACGGGAAAAAGTCGCCGCGCAGGCGCGCCGCGCTGAAGATCGGCTCGCGAGGCTGGGCCGTGCTCATGCCGATTCGTCGTTCTCGCGTGCGTTGCCCGAAGGCTCTGCCGGTCTGCCGCCCGTCGCGGCCGCGGCCGCGGCCGCCTTGCGTCGCCGCGTGGCGGCGAGGCGCTGCTCGATCAGCTGATCGGACGGCTCTCCCGCGAGGCGCCGCTGCAGGTAGTCGAGGTCGTCGGCCAGCTCCGTGCGCACCGTCTGCGCCTCCTTCAACTCGCGGCGCACGGCCGCGATGCGCGTGTCCAGCGTCTCGATCTGCTGCGCGAGCGCGTCGGCGATCTGCTGGAGCGACTCGTGCGAATAGCGCCGGCGGCCTTCGCCAACCTGTTCGAGCGGCCGCTTGAGCATCTCGGTAATGCCGTGCAGCGAAAAGCCGAGCGCGCGCAGCCGCAGGATGCGCGAAAATTGTTCGAGGTCGTGCTCGTCGTAGAGCCGGTAGCGGCCTTCGCTGCGCGAGGGGCTGACGAGCCCCCGCTCTTCGTAATACTTGAGCGTGCGCGGCGTGACGTTCAGGCGCTCGGCGGCGTCGCGCACCGTGAGCAGCGCGGGGGAATCCTTGGGCATGGGGAACTCTTTTTTCGCCGGGACGCGATCAAGACACGCTGCGCATTATACTTCAACGTGAACGTGCACGTACAGGTTGCGAGGTGCGGCGATCCGCTGCCGGAAAAGAAAAACGCCCGCGAAGTCGCGGGCGTTTTGCGGTGATTCGAGCGGGCGAGGGCCTTTAGCCGCCGCGGCGCATCATGTCGAAGAACTCGGAGTTGTTCTTCGTCTGGCGAATCTTGTCGAGCAGGAATTCCATGGCCTCGACTTCGTCCATGTCGTGGATGAACTTGCGCAGCACCCAGATCTTCTGGAGGATGTCCGGCTTGATCAGCAGTTCCTCGCGGCGCGTGCCCGACTTGTTCAGGTTGATCGACGGGTAGACGCGCTTTTCCGCGAGACGGCGCTCGAGGTGCACTTCCATGTTGCCGGTGCCCTTGAACTCTTCGTAGATCACGTCGTCCATGCGGCTGCCGGTTTCGATCAGCGCCGTGCCGATGATGGTGAGCGAGCCGCCTTCTTCGATGTTACGTGCCGCGCCGAAGAAGCGCTTCGGACGCTGGAGCGCGTTGGCATCCACACCGCCCGTGAGCACCTTGCCCGATGCGGGCACAACGGTGTTGTAGGCGCGCGCGAGACGCGTGATCGAGTCGAGCAGGATCACGACGTCGTGCTTCATTTCGACGAGGCGCTTGGCCTTCTCGATCACCATTTCGGCGACCTGCACGTGACGCGCAGCCGGTTCGTCGAAGGTCGAGGCGATCACTTCGCCCGCCACCGAGCGCTGCATTTCGGTCACTTCTTCCGGGCGCTCGTCGATCAGCAGCACGAACAGGACCACGTCGGGGTGGTTCTGCTTGATGGCGTGCGCGATGTGCTGGAGCATCACGGTCTTGCCGGACTTGGGCGAAGCGACCAGCAGGCCGCGCTGACCCTTGCCGATAGGCGCGATCATGTCGATGATGCGGCCCGTCACGTTCTCCTCGCCGCGCATCTCGCGCTCGAGCAGCAGCACCTTGTTCGGGTGCAGCGGCGTGAGGTTCTCGAACATGATCTTGTGCTTCGAGGCTTCCGGCGGCTGGCCGTTGACCTTGTCCACCTTCACGAGCGCGAAATAGCGTTCGCCGTCCTTCGGCGTGCGCACTTCACCTTCGATCGTGTCGCCGGTGTGGAGGTTGAAGCGGCGGATCTGCGACGGGCTGATATAGATATCGTCCGTGCTGGCGAGATACGAGGTTTCCGGCGAGCGCAGGAAGCCGAAGCCGTCGGGGAGCACTTCGAGCGTGCCGTCACCGAAGATCGTTTCGCCCGTCTTGGCGCGCTTTTTGAGAATCGCGAACATGAGTTCCTGCTTGCGCAGGCGGTTCGCATTTTCGATCTCGAGGCCATTGGCCATCTCGATCAATTCAGACACGTGCAGAGACTTGAGCTCGGAAAGATGCATACGGAGAACCCGTCGGGGAGGAGTGCGACGAAAAGAATGGGGGAAAAGAAGCGAGCGGAACCGCTCAAGGACTTTTGGTTGAAACTTCGCTTCAAGCTTGCTTGAAACTTTTATAAGGGCGCCGGTAGACGCTTTATGAATTCTAGCATAGCACACGCCAGAAACCGTCAGTGAAGACCGACAGCAAGTTTCGGCGTGTTTTTATGGTGCGTGTTGTCGCGTGACAACACGCACCGTTGCATGGCTCATCCCTTGCTGGCCGGGCGATGCGCCCGGGCGGGGAGGGGCGGCCAGCGAGGAAGTTACAGGTGGCTGTCCAGGAACGCGGTGAGCTGCGACTTCGAGAGCGCGCCGACTTTCTGCGCCGCCACGGCGCCGTTCTTGAAGAGGATCAGCGTGGGGATGCCGCGCACGCCGAACTTCACCGGCGTCGACTGGTGCTCGTCGACGTTGATCTTCGCGACCTGAAGGCGCTCGCCATAGTCCTTCGCGACTTCATCGAGAATCGGCGCGATCATCTTGCACGGGCCACACCACTCTGCCCAGAAGTCCAGCAGCACGGGCTTGTCGGATTTCACGACGTCCTGTTCGAACGATGCGTCGCTGATATGCTTGATTTGTTCGCTCATTGTATGAATACCTCTTTCGATTCGAGGCCGAGTAAATTGCTCGCCACGATACACCAAAACTGAAAATTCTTCCGGGGCCGCCTGGGCGGCCAGACCGAACCCCAGTCATACGTCCGAATCACACGCCCTTCGCACGCAAACCGCGTGGCCCAGCCGATTGCCGACGCCAGTGTAGCCTAAATCCCTATGCGTTGCCGACGGTGATAGTACTCATGCCGCAAGCAGGGTTTCCGTCCTGCAGGCCACATTCGGCGGCATATTCTGGCGGCGGCGCGAGCCTTTTCGCGGGGCCATTTCGCGTGGTACCTCGTGCTCCTGCACGCTATCTGGAGGCGGTGCGAGCCGTTGCAAGAGGGTAGCTACCCGGGGGCGCGCAACGATGCCCGGCGCGGCTCGGCGCGTTTTTTCGCACTGCAGCAGTCGCATTGGCGCGCGACCGATGTTAGAATGCGCCGTGACGGGCCTCCTCGCATGGAGGGGCGGTCAACCTGGTCAGGTCGGGAACGAAGCAGCCACAGCCGTTTTCCGCCAGTGCCGAGGGTCAGGCTCGTCACCTTCCTCTTTTCTTCCGTTTTTCTCCGCAGATACGAGATTGACGCCGCGCAATCGACTGCGCGACGCGGTTCTTCGTTCGTCGTGTTTGTCACGCCTGCATCGCCACTGTTTTCGTCGTCCGCAATCGCCGGCTCGCGCCATTGCGCGGCGGCCGCGAACCGGGCATTGGCCGCCTTTCGATTCATCTGGACGCGCGGGCGTTGCTGATACAATTTCCAGATGACCTATCAAGTTCTCGCACGCAAGTGGCGACCGAAGGATTTCGCTTCGCTCGTCGGACAGGAGCACGTGGTGCGCGCGCTCACGCATGCACTCGACGGCGGCCGCCTGCATCACGCGTACCTCTTCACAGGCACGCGCGGCGTGGGCAAGACGACGCTGTCGCGTATCTTCGCCAAGGCGCTCAACTGTGAGACCGGCGTGACGTCGAAGCCCTGCGGCGTGTGCCGCGCGTGCCGGGAAATCGACGAAGGGCGTTTCGTCGATTACGTCGAGATGGATGCGGCGAGCAATCGCGGCGTGGACGAAATGGCCGCGCTGCTCGAGCGTGCGGTCTACGCGCCGGTCGATGCGCGCTTCAAGGTCTACATGATCGACGAAGTGCACATGCTCACGAACCACGCCTTCAACGCGATGCTGAAGACGCTGGAAGAGCCGCCGCCGCATGTGAAGTTCATCCTCGCGACGACGGACCCGCAGAAGATTCCGGTCACGGTGCTCTCGCGCTGCCTGCAATTCAATTTGAAGCAGATGCCGGCGGGCAATATCGTGGAGCATCTCACGCATATTCTCGGTGAAGAGAAGGTCGAGTTCGAGGCGCAGGCGCTGCGCCTGCTCGCGCGCGCCGCAGACGGCTCGATGCGCGACGCGCTTTCGCTTACCGACCAGGCCATCGCCTATTCGGCCAACCAGGTCACCGAAGAAGCGGTGCGCGGCATGCTCGGCGCGCTCGATCAAAGCTATCTGATCCGCATGATCGACGCGCTCGTGGCCGGCGACGGCGCGAACGTGCTCGCCATCGCCGACGAAATGGCGCTGCGCAGCCTGTCGTTTTCCGCCGCGCTGCAGGACCTCGCGAGTCTGTTCCATCGCATTGGCTGGGCGCAATTCGCGCCTTCATCGGTGCTCGACGAGTGGCCCGAAGCCGACGACATTCGCCGTTTCGCGGAAGCGTTGAGCCCGGAGCAGGTCCAGCTTTTCTATCAGATCGCGACCCTCGGGCGCAGCGAACTCGGCCTGGCACCCGACGAATACGCTGGCTTCACGATGACGCTCCTGCGCATGCTGGCTTTCGAGCCTTCCGTGAGCGCGGGCAGCGTGGGCAGTGCGCCGGCGTCGAAGCCCGCTGCGGCCAGCGCGGGCGCGCGTGCGGCGGCTCCGGTAGCGGCGTCGGCGCGCAGTGCGGCGCCTGCCGCTGCGCAGCCAGTCGTGCCGAAGCCCGCCGCCCCGCTGCCGCAGCCGATCGAAGCCGCACCGGCGAAGATGCCCGATGCCGAGCCGCAAGCGAGCGCGTCCGCGCCTGCGCTTGCGCCGCTCGCGAGGCCCGCGGACGAAGCGCGCGTCGTCCCGCCCTGGGAGGACGAGGGCGAGTCCGCGCCGAACCCGGGCGCAGCGCCACAAGCTGCGCCTGTGGCACCGGTCGAGCCGGCTGCGGCCGCTCCCGCGCCAGAAGAGAAACAAGCTGTGCAGAGCGTGGCCGCTGCGCCCGCGCCGCAATTCGAATCTCGTGAGGAACCCGCCGCTGCGGCATCCGCGCGTGGTGGTGCAAGCGCTGCGCTCGACGTGCTGCGCAGCAAGGGCATGCGCGTTGCCACGGGCCGTCCCGCTGCCGCTGCAGGCGCGAGCGCCCCGGCGCCCGCGCCGAAGGCCGCACCGCGCATGGAAGTGAAGGTGCCGACGCCCGATCCGGCTCGCCGCGCCGCCGCGCACGAAGCGCAGGCACGACAGACGCCGCGCAACGCAAACGCGCAGCAAGACGCTTCGGGCGCGCCGCCGTGGGACGATATTCCACCCGACGACTACGTGCCGCTCGGCGCCGATGACGCGTACTTTGCGCCGCCCGACGACGGCTTCGTGCCTCCTTACGACAGCGAGCCGTCCGCGCCGCGCGGCGCCGCTGCGATGCCGACGCCGTCGCCGGCCGTGGTCGATGTGAGCAAGCTGCCGCCGGGCATTGCGCTCGATCCGATCGGTTTCGCGGGCGACTGGCCTGCGCTTGCCGCCACGCTTTCGCTCAAGGGCATCTCGTACCAGCTCGCGTTCAACAGCGAGCTGACGGCGCTCGAAGGCACGCTTCTCAAATTGAGCGTGCCGGTGCCGCAGTACGCCGAAGCCTCGCAGGTCGCGAAGCTCAAGACGGCGCTTGCCGAGCGTCTTGGCAAGACCGTTGAAGTGAGCGTGGAAGTCGGCCCCGCGCGCCGCACGGCGGCCGCGCTCGACGCCGCCGATCGCGCCCAGCGTCAACGCGAAGCCGAGCGCGAGATCGGCGCCGACCCCTTCGTGCAGCAACTGATTCGCGATTTCGGCGCGAGCATCGTGCCGGGCTCGATCCGGCCGGTCGCGCCGGAAGCCGCATCGGGCGGCACTCAGGCCGCCCACTGATTTGCGCCGCGCGGCGCGCAAAGCGTCGCGCGCTTTTGAGCGCATCGATTCGAACGACTACGATCCAGAAGGAGCAGTGACTATGTTGAAAGGCCAACTCGCAGGGCTCATGAAGCAAGCCCAGCAGATGCAGGAAAACATGAAGAAGATGCAGGAGCAGCTTGCCCAGATCGAAGTCGAGGGTCAGGCTGGCGCCGGTCTCGTCAAGGTCACGATGACCTGCCGCAACGACGTTCGCCGCGTGTCGATCGATCCGAGCCTGCTCACGGACGACAAGGACATGCTCGAAGACCTCGTGGCCGCGGCGTTCAACGACGCGGTGCGCAAGGCCGAAGCCACGTCGCAGGAAAAGATGGGCGGCATGACCGCCGGCCTGCCGCTGCCGCCGGGCTTCAAGATGCCGTTCTAAGGAACGTGGCGAGCGCCGCGTCTGCGTGAGGCAGACCGGCGCCCGCGTGTCCCGCGTGCCTCGTCGCGACCCGGCAGGGCTGCGCGGGCGTCACGGCGTCGAAAGTAGCAAGCAGTAGCAAGCAGTAGGTAGCAAGCAACACCAGGCAGCAGGAAGCACCCCGAAGCAGGTTCCGCTTCAAACCCCCGTCGCGCATCTCGCGCTGAATCCGCATGAAACAACCTTCCGCTCTCGCCGCTCTCGTCGAGGCGCTGCGCGTGTTGCCCGGTGTCGGGCCGAAGTCGGCGCAACGCATGGCCTATCACCTGATGCAGCACGACCGCGACGGCGCCGAAAAGCTCGGCAACGCGCTCCTGTTCGCGACCGGGAATCTGAAGCACTGCGAGAAGTGCAATACCTTCACCGAAGCTCAGGTGTGCGAAACGTGCCTCGACGAGGAGCGTGACCCTACGCTGCTGTGCGTCGTCGAAACGCCGGCCGACCAGATCATGCTCGAACAGACCATGACGTACCGCGGTTTGTATTTCGTGCTGATGGGGCATCTGAGTCCGCTCGACGGCATCGGTCCGAAAGAGATCCATTTCGACCGGCTCGTGAAGCGCGCGTCGGATGGCGTCGTCAAGGAAGTGGTGCTCGCCACCAATTTCACGAACGAGGGCGAGGTGACGGCCCACTATCTCGGTCAGACGCTCAAGGCGCGCGGACTCGCCGTCACGCGTCTCGCACGCGGCGTGCCGGTGGGTGGCGAGCTCGAATATGTCGACGCGGGCACCATCGCGCGGGCCATGCTCGACCGGCGCTCGATGTAGCGTCCCGCCAGGCTTCGATCGCGGCGCACTCGATGTGGTGCCGCTCGCCGAACAGAATGAAAGGAGACCCCATGAGTGCAGCCGCCCCTTCCCACGATTCCCCCCATTCCCGGTCGAACGCATCCGCAGCGAAAGGCGCGGGCCCGCTCGCGGGCGTCAAAGTCCTCGAACTCGGCACGCTGATCGCCGGTCCGTTCGCCGCTCGCTTTCTCGGCGAATTCGGCGCCGAGGTCATCAAGATCGAAGACCCCAAGGGCGGCGATCCGCTGCGCAAATGGCGCAAGCTCTACCCGGAAGCGGGCGGCACGTCGCTCTGGTGGGCCGTGCAGGCGCGCAACAAGAAGTCCGTCACGGTGAATCTCAAAGCCGAAGAGGGCAAGGAGATCGTGCGGCGGCTCGCGAAGGAAGCCGATATCGTCATCGAGAATTTCCGGCCCGGGCTGCTCGAAAAGCTCGGGCTCGGCTACGACGTGCTCTCGAAGCAGAATCCCGGCCTCGTGATGGTGCGGCTCTCGGGCTACGGCCAGAGCGGCCCGTATCGCGACCGTCCGGGCTTCGGCGCGATCGCCGAATCGATGGGCGGCCTGCGCCACATCACCGGCTATCCCGATCTGCCGCCGCCGCGCATCGGCATTTCGATTGGCGACTCGATCGCCGCGCTGCACGGCGTGATCGGCGCGATGATGGCGCTCCATCATCGCAACATGAACGGCGGCAGCGGCCAGATCGTCGATGTCGCGCTCTATGAGGCCGTGTTCAACATGATGGAGAGCGTGGTGCCCGAGTACGGCATGTACGGCATGGTGCGCGAGCGCACCGGCGCGTCGCTGCCGGGCATCGTGCCGTCGAATACGTACCCGTGCCGGGACGGTAGCATCGTGATCGGCGGCAACAGCGATCCGATCTTCAAGCGCCTGATGATGGCCATCGACCGCGCGGACCTCGCGAACGATCCGCAACTCGCCCACAACGACGGCCGCGTGCCGCGCACGGCGGAGATCGACGGCGCAATCGCGGCGTGGCTTTCCACGCGCACCATCAACGAAGCGCTCGACGTGCTCAATGCCGCCGACGTGCCCGTGGGCCGCATCTACAGCGTGGCCGACATGTTCGCCGATCCGCAGTTTGCGGCGCGCCAGATGATCCAGCAGTTCCGCTGGCAAGCGCCGGGGGAGCAAGAAGGCGAGGGCGTGGACATCGCGCTCCCCGCGGTCACGCCCAAGCTTTCGGCGACGCCCGGCGACACGCGCTGGCTTGGTCCCGCGTTGGGCGAGCATACCGACGAAGTCCTGAGGACGCTGGGCTACGACGCGGACCACATCGCACGGTTGCGCGAGCAACACATCGTCTAAGGCGAGTGCCTTATGCAAGACGGCTCGCCGGTGAACCACCGGCGAGCCGTTTTCGCTTTGCGTCCTGCGCGGCAGGAAACGTTCAGGGCTCGATCACGATCTTGCCCGTCACCTTGCGCGAGGCCATGTCCTTGAGCGCCTGCGCGGCGTCGGCGAGCTTGTAGCGCTTCGAGACGTACGGCTTGAGCTTGCCTTCACCGATCCAGCCCATCATCTGCGTGAACGCTGCCGTATTGTGCTGCGGTTCGCGACGCGCGAAATCGCCCCAGAACACGCCGACGAGGCTCGCGCCCTTGAGCAGCGCGAGATTGAGCGGCAGCCTGGGAATCTCTCCATTCGCGAAGCCGACCACGAGATAGCGGCCGCGCCAGCCGATGCTGCGGAACGCCGGTTCCGCATACTCGCCGCCCACCGGGTCGTAGATCACGTCGGGGCCTTTGCCGTCGGTGAGTGCCTTGATGCGCTTGCGCAAGTCCTCGGTGCTGTAGTTGATGGTGGCGTCCGCACCGAAGCGGCGGCAGACTTCGAGCTTCTCTTCGCTCGAGGCGGCCGCGATTACGCGCGCGCCGAGCACCTTGCCGATTTCGACAGCCGCGAGGCCCACGCCGCCCGCCGCGCCGAGCACGAGCATCGTTTCGCCTGCGCGCAGGGCCGCGCGATCGACCACCGCGTGATGCGACGTGCCATACGCGAGCGTGAAAGCGGCGGCCGTCGCGAAATCGGCGCCTTCGGGCAGCGCCACGCACGCCGATGCGTCCGCAAGCGCCTGCTCGGCGAACGCGCCAGTGCCCACATAGGCCACTACGCGCGTACCGGGCGCGAGCTTCACGCCTTCGCCCGCCGCGCGCACGACGCCCGCGAGTTCGGCGCCGGGCGTGAAGGGCAGCGGCGGCTTCATCTGATACTTGTTCTCGATGATGAGTACATCGGGAAAGTTCACGGCCGCGGCCTTCACGTCGATCACGACCTGACCGGGGCCCGGCACGAGGTCGGGCGAGTCTTCGAGCGTGAGCGAGTCGGGTGGTCCGTACTGGTTGCAGCGGATTGCGCGCATCGTGTCTCCTGTCTTTTCCGGTTCGGTTGCTTGCAGTTGCGTCGGTCATGCATTCGCTACCGCGGGACAGTGTACGGCAATCCGCCGCAATGCGAACGATCGTGCGATTTATTTCGCGTCGATGACCGGGTGTCTTTCGAGCCGTGCCGTGGATGCGAATGCGCCTCGCACCGGCGCATGATTTCGACGTGCAGCCCAGTGGCAGACACGCCCTGGCGTATGGGCCGGGCTGTCGTTCGCGTGCCTTCTTTCCTCGGTTACAATCGCTCGATGCGAATACTACTCAGCAACGACGACGGTTATCTCGCCCCCGGCCTTGCGGCGCTGTATGAAGCGCTCAAGCCGCTCGGCGAAGTCACGGTCATGGCGCCCGAGCAGAACTGCAGCGCCGCATCGAACTCGCTTACGCTGTGGCGCCCGCTGTCGGTTTTGCGATCGGCGAGCACCGGCTTCTATTACGTGAACGGCACGCCCACCGACTCGGTGCACATCGCACTCACGGGCATGCTCGACCAGCAACCCGACCTCGTGGTCTCCGGCATCAACAACGGCCAGAACATGGGCGAGGACACGCTGTACTCGGGCACGGTGGCCGCGGCGACCGAAGGCATTATGTTCGGCTTGCCGGCCATCGCGTTCTCGCTCGTCGATAAAGACTGGGTGCATCTCGATTCCGCCGCGCGCGTCGCGGCCGAGATCGTTGCGCATTACCTCGCGAACCCGCTGCCGGGTCATCCGCTGCTGAACGTCAACATTCCGAACCTGCCGTACGAAGAGCTTGGCGACTGGCGCGTCACCCGCCTCGGCAAGCGTCATCCTTCGCAGCCCGTGATCCGCGAGACCAACCCGCGCGGCGAGCCGATTTACTGGATCGGGCCGTCGGGCAGCGCACGCGATGCGAGCGAGGGCACGGACTTCCACGCGGTGGCGAACGGCCATGTGTCGATCACGCCGCTGCAACTCGATCTCACCCATACGCAAATGCTGTCCGCGACGCACGACTGGGCGCGCAAGGGCGGCAGTGCTTCATGACGGGCGAGCGCACGAAGCGTTTTCCGCTCGGGCTTGCGGATCTCGTACGCGAGCCGCGCCGGCGCGACGCGCGTCCGGGCGAAGCACGCCCCTCGCTCGCGAACGCGGGCAACAGCAGTCCGTCGAAACCGGGCGTCGGCACACTCGCGAAGCCCGGCGCGAAGGTAGGTAATCCGGCCGTCGCGAAGTCCTCCGTGAGCACACCGTTCAAGGCGCCGCCTGCGAAGCCGGTCAATGCGAAGCCGGTGAGCGCAAAGCCGGCGGGTTCGATCAAGCCTGCGCATCCTGCCGGCAACGCTGCCGCGCCGCGCGCCGCCATGCCGGGCGGCGTGAGTGTGCCGCGTGCTGCTGTGGCCGTCACGGGCGCGCCCGCCGTTGCGCTCAACGGCGCGCATGCGCTGACTTCGGAACGCATACGCGAACGCATGGTCGAACGCCTGCGTGCGAACGGCATCGCCGATGCGCGCGTGCTCCAGGCGCTCGCGGCCGTGCCGCGCCACATGTTCATCGATCCGGGTCTCGCGACCCAGGCCTACGAAGATGCGGCGTTGCCGATCGGTCATCACCAGACCATCTCAAAGCCTTCCGTGGTCGCGCGCATGCTCGAGCTCGCGGGCGCGGGCCGCGTGCTGGAGCGCGTGCTCGAAATCGGCACCGGCTGCGGCTATCAGGCAGCGGTGTTGAGCCAGATCGCACGCGACGTGTATTCCATTGAGCGCATCAAGCCGTTATACGAGCGCGCGAAGACGAATCTTCGTCCGCTGCGTATCCCGAATATCCGCTTGCACTACGGCGACGGACGGCTCGGTTTGCCGTCGGCGGCGCCGTTCGACGCGATCGTGATCGCTGCTGCGGGCTTCGACGTGCCGCAGGCGCTGCTCGAGCAGCTCGCCATTGGCGGGCGGCTCGTGGCGCCGGTCGCGGTGTCCGGCACCCAGAGTGCCGCCGGCGAAGCGACGCAGGTCCTCACGCTCGTCGAGCGTACGGGGCCGGCGCAGTGGCGGGAGTCACGCCTGGATCGCGTTTTCTTTGTCCCCTTAAAATCTGGAGTGATCTGAATCCGATGAGTATGTTGCGCGCGATCAAAAGAAACCGCCTGAATGTCGACCTGCCCGAAGCCACGCTGATCGCAGCCCAGCGCGGCGCCGCGGTCGCCGCGCTCTGTCTTCTGGCCGCCTGCGCCACGCGACTCGATCAGGCACCCGTGGTCGACCGCACCGCGCCGCTCGGCACGGCGGCTGCACAGCCTCCGGTGCCGCTCGGGCCGCCGCCTCCGGGATATTACCGGGTGAAGCCGGGCGACACTCTCTATAGGATTGCGCTCGAAAACGGCCAGAATTATCGCGACATCGCGACGTGGAACAATCTCACCAATCCGAACCAGATTGAGGTGGACCAGTTGTTGCGCGTCGTGCCGCCGGGTGCGAATCCGTCGGCGTATACGCCGGGTGTCGTGACCGCGCCGGTGCCGGGCGTGGGCGCTGCACCGGGCGCTCCGGCAGCGGGGACGCCGGCGCAGCCGCCGATCTACGGTTCGGGTGCGAACGCAGCCCCGCCGACGGCCGCCGTGCCGCCGCAGCCGGGTGCGAGCGGCGGCGATGTCGCCGCGGCGCCGGGCGGCAACATCGCGCTCACGTGGCCGGTGCGTGGTCCGGTGCTCAACGGCTTCGACGATACGAAGAACAAGGGCATCAATATTGGCGGTGCGTCGGGCGATCCTGTCAAGGCAGCCGGCGATGGACGCGTGGTTTATGCCGGAAATGGGCTGCGCGGTTACGGCAATCTCATTATCATCAAGCATGACGCGACGTTTTTGACCGCGTATGCACACAACCGGACTTTGATGGTAAAAGAAGGGGATGCGGTCACCAAAGGTCAGAAGATCGCCGAAATGGGCAATACCGACTCGGACCGGGTGATGCTGCATTTCGAAGTACGCCGTCAGGGTAAGCCCGTCGACCCACTGAAGTACTTGCCGCCGCAATAAAAGCGAGCCGACCATGCCGAAATCGAAGCGCCGTCTGCAGCAATCCGAGTCTGACAGCCAAGCCGCCCAGGTTTCGGTGGAGGACGGCGCGCAGGCGGGCGACGACGACGCGTCGCCCGAACTCGACGGCGGCCGCGACTACGAAGAGCGCGAGGAGCGTGAAGAGCGCGATTCGCAGTCCGACGAAGGCGGCTCGGGCGAGGGCACCGAAACCGCCGATGCCGCACCCGACGCCGACGATTTCCGCGCCATGCTGCAGGCCGAACTCACGGCCGACACTATCCAGCATTATCTGAACCGGATCAGCGTGAAGCCGCTGCTCACCGTCGAGGAGGAGCAGCGCTACTCGCGGCTCGCCAAAGCCGGCGAGTTCGAAGCGCGTCAGGTCATGATCGAGCGCAATCTGCGCCTCGTCGTCAGCATTGCCAAGGGTTACCTCAATCGCGGCGTGCCGCTGCTCGACCTGATCGAGGAGGGCAACCTCGGCCTCATGCACGCGATCGAGAAGTTCGATCCCACGCGCGGCTTCCGTTTCTCGACGTATGCGACGTGGTGGATCCGCCAGAGCATCGAGCGCGCGATCATGAACCAGGCGCGCACCGTGCGTTTGCCGGTGCACGTGATCCGTGAGCTCAACCAGGTGCTGCGCGCGAAGCGACATCTGGAGAAGAACTCGCTCAACGCCGATTCGGCCTCGGAGCGGCGCGACGCGAGCATCGACGACATCGCGTATCTCACGGGCAAGACCACCGAGGAAGTCACCGACATTCTCGCGCTCAACGAACACACGGCCTCGCTCGACGCTCCGCTCGACCTCGACCCGGCTAGCAGCCTGCTCGACCTGCTCTCGGACGACCAGAGCCAGTCGCCCGATGCCGAGGTGCAGCATCGCGAACTGGAAACGCTTACACGCGCGTGGCTCGGCCGGTTATCCGATAAGCATCGCCATGTCATCGAACGGCGCTTCGGGCTGAACCATATCGAGCCCGCCACGCTCGAAGAGCTGGCCGACGAAATGGGCCTCACCCGCGAGCGCGTGCGGCAGATCCAGCAGGAAGCGCTGGTGCGCCTCAAGCGCTTTTTCGCTTCGAACGGCGTGCGCAAGGACGCCGTACTCTAAACCCTCGCAGTCCATCTGAATGACAGTTCCTGTACTCGTATTCGACATCGAGACGATTCCCGATGTCGACGGCATTCGCCGTCTCGACGATCTGCCCGCCGCGCTCACCGACACCGAAGTCGCCGAGCACGCCTTCGCCGCGCGCCGCGAGAAAACCGGCAGCGATTTCCTGCCGCATCACCTGCAGCGTGTCGCTGCTATCTCGTGCGTATTTCGCGACGGCCAGGGCTTTCGCGTGCGCTCGCTCGGCACGCCCGAAGACGGCGAGGCGCGCCTGATCGATTCGTTCTACCGCACGATCGAGAAGTACTCGCCGCAGCTCGTGTCGTGGAACGGCGGCGGCTTCGACTTGCCGGTGCTGCACTATCGTGCGCTCGTGCACGGCATTCGCGCGGTGCGCTACTGGGAAACGGGTGAAGAGGACCGCGAGTTCAAGTGGAACAACTACCTTAGCCGCTACCACACGCGTCACACCGACCTGATGGATGTCCTCGCGATGTATCAGCCGCGCGCTAACGCACCGCTCGACGCGCTCGCGAAGCTCTGCGGTTTTCCGGGCAAGCTCGGCATGGACGGCGGCCAGGTGTGGACCGCGTTTCAGGAAGGCCGCATCGAGGAGATCCGCAACTACTGCGAAACCGACGTGGTCAACACGTATCTGCTCTATTGCCGGTTTCAGATGATGCGCGGCGGTTTCACAGAGCGCGAATATGCGGATGAGATCGAGTTCGTGAAGCAGTCGCTCGCCGCGGAATCCGCACCGCATTGGGGCGAGTATCTCGAGGCCTTCGCGAGCTAGGCACGGCGTCGTCCCTCAGCCGAGTTCGAGCACGATCGGCTGATGATCCGAAGCCTGGGTCGCGCCGTCTATCTCGCAGCTTCGCAAGCGTGGGCGCAAATCCTCCGTGATGAAGACGAAGTCGCACGCGAGCGGACCGTCCGACCATTGCTTCGTGTCATAGACGCCGGCCGTTGGCGGCGGCGTCGCGCCCGCATGCAGCGCGGTCCACGCGTCGATGAAGGCTGGGCTGCCCGCGAGCGGTTCGAGCATGCGCGTGTACGCCTCGCTGCCCCATGCGCTGTTGAAGTCGCCGCAGACGATCGCGGATAGCGGGCGCGCGGTGCGGGCGAACGGGCCCACATCGTTTTCGGCGGGCGCGGGATGCGCCGCGTGATCGGCGGCTTCCTGCTGCAGGCGCCGCAGCTCGTCGACTTGCGCGAGCCGCTGGCGCAGCGAATAAAACTCCAGATGCGTGACCAGCACGCGCAGCGCGCCGCCCGGCACGTCGAGCACGGCTTCGAGCGCCACGCGTTGCATCGAGGGTGCGGTGGAGTCGGCGGGCCACGGCAGAGCATGGCGAAAAACCTGCGCGAGCGGCAAGCGCGTGGCGAGCGCGTTGCCGAACTGGCGGCGCGGCATCTGCGCCGTGCCTTGACTGGAGGCTCGCGCGCCACGCGGCGCAGGCAAGTCGGCGCCGATCGCCTCGATGACCGTATAGCCGGGCAGCAGCGCGCGCAGTTCGGCGAACTGATCGTCGCCGGGACCACCCGGCAGCGCCCGGAAGCCGCGCGTGATCTCCTGCAGGCACAGCACGTCGAAGTCGGCGAGGCGCTGCGCCTCGCGCACCGTGCGCGCGAGATCGACGACGCCAGAAGCGTCGCGGCCCCACTGCACATTCCAGCTCACCAGTTTCATCGGCACGCTCCTCGTATGGTGCGGCGGGGATTCCCGCACGCACGCTTAACCCTAGCCTGGTTTCTCCCGACGTGTCGTATGACGAATGCGATGGCCGCGGTGACTGCGGGGCGCAGCGAGCACGACCGGACCACCTCGAAAACAGCAGCGACGCAGCGCGGGCGCCGACTTCGACTACAATCTCGCCTTCGCCCACAATTCACTCATCGTCAGTCAGGAATCCGCTGGTGTCTCAAGCTGCCCCCGACCCTCAAGCCGAGCCTGCCCAGGCCGAGCCCATGCCGTCCACGTCCCCGAAAAAGCGCAGCAAGCGCGAGCGCCGCGCCGAAAAGCGCGCCGCCATCGAAGCTTCGGTCGCTCATGCCCCCATTCTCGAGATCGAGTCGCTCGACATGGAGGCCCGCGGCGTTGGCCGCACCGTGACCGAGACGGGCGAGCCCGGCAAGGTGATCTTCGTCGAGGGCGCGTTGCCGGGCGAGCGCGTGACCTACCTGAGCTACCGCAAGAAGCCCACGTTCGAACAGGCGCAGGTGGTCGACGTGCTGCGCGAGAGCGCGATCCGCACGAAGCCGCAATGCGCGTTCTTCGGCACCTGCGGCGGCTGCTCGATGCAGCACCTCGACGTGCGAGCGCAGATCGCCGTCAAGCAGCGCGTGCTCGAAGATAACCTCATGCACCTCTCGAAGGTGCGCTCGGAGACGATGTTCCGGCCGATTCACGGGCCGTCGTGGGGCTACCGCTATCGTGCGCGCCTCACGGTGCGCAATGTGCCGAAGAAGGGCGGTGTGCTGGTCGGCTTCCACGAGAAGAAGAGCAGCTACGTGGCCGACATGACGAGCTGCGAAGTGCTGCCGCCGAACGTCTCGGCGATGCTCGTGCCGCTGCGCCATCTGGTGGCCGCGCTGTCGATTCGCGATCGCACGCCGCAGATCGAACTCGCGGTGGGCTCAAGCGTGACGGCGCTCGTGCTGCGTATTCTCGAGCCGCTCACGGCCGCCGACGAAGACCTGCTGCGCGCGTTCGCGGACGCGCACAACGTCCAGTTCTGGCTGCAGCCGAAGGGCCCGGACACGGTGTTCCCGTTCTATCCGCTCGACAAGGAGCTGGACTACACGCTGCCCGAATACGGCATTCGCATGCCGTTCAAGCCGACGGACTTCACCCAGGTGAATCACCAGATCAACCGCGTGCTGGTGGGCCGCGCGCTGCGCCTGCTCGCGCCCGAGGCCGGCGACCGCGTGCTCGATCTGTTCTGCGGTATCGGCAACTTCACGCTGCCGCTCGCGCGTCTCGCGCGCGAAGTGGTGGGGATCGAAGGCAGCGATACGCTGACGGCGCGCGCGCTCGAAAATGCCCGCGCCAACGCCGTGGACGGCCACACGTCGTTTGCGTGCCGCAACCTGTTCGAAGTCACCGCCGACGACATCCGCGCGCTCGGTCACTTCGACAAGTTCCTCGTCGACCCGCCGCGCGAAGGCGCGTTCGCCGTTTCACAGGCGCTCGCGGAAATCGCGCAGAGCGGCAATGGCCCGCTGCCCAAACGCATCGTCTATGTGTCGTGCAGTCCCGGGACGCTAGCCCGCGACGCGGGCGTGCTCGTCAACGAGGCCGGCTATCGGCTCAAGGGCGCGGGCGTGGTCAACATGTTCCCGCACACGTCGCACGTGGAATCGATCGCGTTGTTCGAGCGCGACTGAGCAAACGCCGCGACAGCGCAGGCGCGTAGCCTGCGCTGCGGCCGCCGAAGCCAAAAAAAACGCCACGGGAAACCGTGGCGTTTTGCTTTGCTGCGGGCCTCAGGCTAGAGGCGCGGCGATCACCAGATCTGCCACCAGGACTTGTTTTCCTTGCCGGGACGCGCGTGACCGGTGATGTACGGGCTGTCCGGGAAGGTGCCGGCGAGCACGCGGCGCGTGTCTTCGGCGAGCTGCGGCTGATCGAGCTTCTGGTACGACAGGATCATGATGTGCAGCGCGTCTTCGATTGCCGGCGCGCTCTTGTAGTCCTGAATCGCGAGCTGCGCTCGGTTGATGGCCGCCACATAGGCGCCGCGGCGATAGTAGTAGTCGGCCGCGTGCACTTCGTGCGAGGCGAGCGCGTTCACGATGTAGCGCATGCGCTGGGCGGCGTCCGGCGCGTACTTGCTCTGCGGATACTTGTCGACCACCACCTTGAACGCGTCATACGACTCGCGCAGCGACTTCGGGTCGCGCTCGCTCATGTCCTGGCCCGAGAAGCGGCCGAACAGACCCAAGTCGTCGTTGAAGTGGATCATGCCCTTGAGATAGTACGCATAGGCGATGTCCGGGTGATCCGGGTGCAACTGGATGAAGCGGTTGATCGCCTGGTCGGCGGCGTCGTTCTCGTTGTCCTTCCAGTTGCAGTAGGCCACGTTGATCTGCGCCTGCTGGGCGAAGTGGCCGAACGGGTCGCGGCCCTGGAGTGCTTCAAAATATTTTGCGCACTTGCCCCAGTCGCCGCCGGAGAGCGCGTCCTGGGCCTCCGTATATAATTTGTTGTTGTTCCACGCTGCCGTTTCGTCGGTCTTTTCCGGCAGGCCGTGGCAGGCCGCGACCACGGCGAACGCCGCGCCGCAAGCAGCAAGCCGAATGATGTTGCCAATCTTGCCGAGCGTGTTTGCTCGCGTCGCGCGCATTGCGTTTCGGGCCACCGCGTGTTGGGCCAGTTTCGTAATCGTGTTCAAGGCTCGCATTTATCCAGTCCAGCTTCAGGTCTACAGGTGACCCAGACTCAATGACCCGTACAGTTATTCCGGGGGCCGGCGCTCCCGGCGCCCAAAACAGCATCAGAGATTATAGCCTGGGCGATGCGCCCGATGACGCAGCCTCCAGTGAGGGGCTCGACGACGAACTCGCAGGCGAGGGCGTCGGCGGCGCCCCGCGTGCGCGCGGCGACGAAGCCCCGCGCTCGGTTCAGGTGCCAGATGAGCTCGCCGGCGAGCGCCTCGACAAGGTGCTCGCCAAGGTATTTCCGGAATTTTCACGCAGCCGTCTGCAGGGCTGGATCGAAGAGCAGCGCGTGCGCGTGGACGGCAAGCCGGCCAAGGTGCGCCAGCCGGTGCCGCTCGGCGCGACCATCGAGCTCGTGCCGGACCTCCTGCCCGAGCAGCTGGCGTTCGCGCCCGAGCCGGTGCCGCTCGACATCGTCTACGAGGACGACGCCATCGTCGTCATCAACAAGCCCGCCGGGCTCGTCGTGCATCCGGCCGCGGGCAACTGGAGCGGCACGCTTCTCAACGGTCTCCTGCATCGCTATGGCGAAGCCGCGGCGGGTCTGCCGCGCGCGGGAATCGTGCATCGGCTCGACAAGGAAACGTCCGGGTTGATGGTCGTCGCGCGCACGCTAGAGGCGCAGACGGACCTCGTTCGCCAGCTGCAGGCGCGCACGGTCAAGCGCCGCTATCTCGCGCTCGTGTGGGGCAACATGGCCGAGGAAGGCACCATCGACGCACCCATCGGCCGCGACCCGCGCGAGCGCACGCGCATGGCGGTGGTGAAGGGCGCGTCGGGCAAGCCCGCGCGCACGCACTTCCGGCGCATCGACAAGACGCTCTGGCACAACCAGCCCGTGAGCGCCATTCATTGCGACCTGGAAACGGGGCGCACACATCAGATTCGTGTTCACTGCGCGCACATCGGTCATCCGCTGCTGGGCGATCCGGTGTATGGCCACGCGCGCGGCAAGCGCTCGGTCGCGGCGCTGCCCGATGGCTTCGCGCGCCAGGCGCTGCATGCGTGGCGTCTCGGCCTCGTTCATCCGGTCACGGGCCGCTCGATGCAATGGCGCGCCGAAGTGCCCGACGACCTGGACGCGCTGATCGAGGCGCTCGGCTTCGGCGGCGAGGAAGACGAGGACGAAGCCGGCTTCGATGAGGACATGTTCGACAGCGCGTACACCGACGAAGGCTACGTGATCGGCAGCGACGAAGAAGATGACGAAGACGACGAAGACGACGAGCAGACCGAGGATAAGCACGCATGACGACCTGCCCGGAACTGACATCCGACGCTTTGCTGCATCCCGACTGGCAGGTTTCGCCGCGCGTACGCGCCCTGGTGACGACGCGCGACGGCGGCGTGAGCGAGCCGCCATTCGGGCGTTGGCAGGCGGCGCAGGGCGGTGAAGGCATGGATCTCCCCGGCGGCCTGAATCTCGGCCGCGGCTCCGGCGACGATCTTGCGCACGTCGAGGCGAACCGCGAGCGGCTGCTCGCGCATGTGGGCGTGCCGGCCGCGTGGCTCAAGCAGATCCACGGTCCGATCGTGGTCGACGCCGCGCAGGCGCTTGCGGCCGCGCGCGCGGGCGCCCCGCTCGAAGCCGATGCGAGCGTGAGCGCCGAGCCCGGCATCGCCTGCACGGTGATGGTGGCCGACTGCATGCCCGTCTTGCTCTGCGATGGCGAGGGCCGTGCCGTGGGCGCCGCGCACGCGGGCTGGCGCGGGCTGGCCGCGGGCGTCATCGAGCGCACGGCCGAGCGCGTCGCGGCGCTCGCCGGCTGTGCGACGGCCGACCTGCATGCGTACCTCGGCCCCGCGATCGGGCCGACGGCCTTCGAGGTCGGCGCCGACGTGCGCGACGCGTTCATGACCCATGCGGAGCAGGTCGACGCGGCGCGACGCGATGCCCATCGCGCCGCCACCGCGGCGGCCTTCGTGGCGCGCCCCGAGGCGAGCGGCAAATACCTTGCAGATCTTCCCGCGCTGGCGCGGCTGCGGCTCGATACGCTCGGCGTGCGCCACGTGAGCGGCGGCGACCTGTGCACGGTTACGCTGCGCGAGCGCTTCTATTCGTACCGGCGCGATCGCGTCACCGGCCGCATGGCCGCGCTGATCTGGCTCAATCCCTGACCTCGCTGCGCCGCGCCGCCGTCGTGAAACGGCGCGGCGGCGCGTGGCGAGTCAGACGATTTTTGTTGCGCTGCAGCTATTCCCGCAACGCACTGTGCTCCTCTCACGGTGCATTAGCTCCCCGATTACCGCATTGCACTGCAAACGCTTGCCGCCACGGCGGATTTTTGTGCGCCAGACCGCACAGCAATGTGTCGCGGCAGTTAAACAATTGATTACATCGGGAAAACGATAATTAAAAAAATATCGCAGCGCGGCAAAATCGGGCACAAGCATTGACACGCTTTGCAATGGGGAGCAAGAATGTCCTTCACCCACGGGACAGGTCGTGACAAGCGCCGCAACGGCGCCCGTATGCGTACCACCTGCCTCTCAACCAGTCCTTCGGGACACATCGGTCAAAAGCAGGCATGACGGCATCTCAACGTTCCAAGACTGCCCCGGGCACGGGCGCCTCAACTGATGGTGCGACGCGCGGCAACCCGCCTTTTGCTCCCGACGCAGCCGGCATGCAGCAGTATCTCGACGCGTGGACGAACGCCTGGAAGAGCGCCCTGAATGCTGCGCAGCAAACCGGCGGCGCGGCGCAGCAAGCGCCCTTCGCGGGACTCGCGGCCAACTGGTGGCCGCCGGCGGGCAACGGCGCGCCGGGCAATCCTTTCGCTGCGGGTAATCCCTTTGCCGCAGGCAACCCTTTCGCTGCGTCCAATCCTTTTGCTGCCGGCAATCCATTTGCAGCCGGTAATCCCTTCGCCGCGGGCAATCCGTTCGCTGCCGGCAGTCCTTTCGGCGCAGCCAATCCGTTCGGTGGCGCGAACCCGTTCGAAGGTTTCAAGCTTCCCACGGCATCGATCGAACCCACGCGCCTTCAGCATCTGCAGGCGGAATATTCGCGCGACGCGCTCGACTTGCTGCGTCAGGCCACCGACACCACGCCCAAGGCGCCCGAACTCAAGGACCGGCGCTTCAGTTCCGACGCCTGGAAGGCCACGCCCGCGTATGCATTCACGGCGGCGTGGTATCTGCTCAACGCGCGCTACCTGCACGAACTCGTCGACGCGCTCGATACCGATGCGAAGACGCGCGAGCGCATTCGCTTCGCCGTTCAGCAGTGGACCGCGGCAGCTTCGCCCAGCAACTTCCTCGCGCTCAATCCCGACGCGCAGAGCGCCTTGCTCGAAACCCATGGCGAGAGCCTGCGCCAGGGTGTGATGAACCTGATCGGCGACATGTCGCGCGGCAAGATTTCGCAAACCGACGAGTCGCGCTTTGTGGTGGGCCGCAACCTCGCGACCACCGAAGGTTCGGTCGTATTCGAAAACGCGCTATTCCAGCTGATCCAGTACAAGCCGCGCACGGCCACCGTGCGCGAGCGGCCGCTTCTGATCGTGCCGCCGTGCATCAACAAGTACTACATCCTCGACCTGCAGCCCGAGAACTCGCTCGTCGCGTATGCGCTGGAGCAGGGGCAGCAGGTGTTCCTCGTCTCGTGGCACAACGGCGACGCGTCGATCGCGGACCGGTCCTGGGACGACTACATCGAAGAGGGCGTGCTCACGGCGATCGAGACGACGCGCAGCATCAGCGAGCGCGAGCAGATCAACACGCTCGGTTTTTGCGTGGGCGGCACGCTCCTCGCCACGGCGCTGGCCGTCGCGGCGGCGCGCGGCGAACATCCCGCTGCATCGATGACGCTGCTCACCGCGATGCTCGACTTCGGCGACACGGGCGTGCTCGATGTGTTCGTCGACGAAGCCCACGTGCAGATGCGTGAGCAGACCATCGGCGGCAAGAACGGCGGCACGCCGGGGCTCATGCGCGGCGTCGAGTTCGCGAACACGTTCTCGTTCCTGCGGCCCAACGATCTGGTCTGGAACTACGTCGTCGACAATTATCTGAAGGGCCGTACGCCCGCGCCGTTCGACCTGCTGTTCTGGAACAGCGACTCGACGAGCCTGCCGGGGCCGATGTACGCGTGGTACCTGCGCAATACGTACCTTGAAAACAAGCTGCGTGAGCCGGGCGCGCTCACGGTGTGCGGCGAGGAAGTGGATCTGTCGCGCATCGACGTGCCGACCTTCATCTACGGTTCGCGCGAGGATCACATCGTGCCCTGGCGCACGGCGTATGCGTCGGTGCCGTTGCTGGCCGGGCCGCTGAAATTCGTGCTTGGCGCGTCGGGCCATATCGCCGGCGTGATCAACCCGGCGTCGAAGAACAAGCGCAGCTTCTGGAGCGTCGAGGCCGACGCGAAGCATCTGCCGGAAGAAGCCGACGACTGGTTCGCGGCTGCCGAGGAAAAACCCGGCAGCTGGTGGCCGACCTGGGCCGAATGGCTCGATCAGTACGGCGGCAAGAAGGTGAAGCCGCGTGCGCAAGCCGGCTCGGCGGAATTCCCCGAGATCGAACCGGCGCCGGGGCGCTATGTGCAGCAGCGCGATTGATGCGCTTGATACGCTTGCTGCGGAATTCGGATTAACAACTTGACGGGCGGGGCGCATGGCGCGCCACCAAGTCGCCCGGAGGATCTGGAAATGACTGACATTGTGATCGTTTCGGCCGCACGTACGGCAGTAGGTAAATTCGGCGGTTCGCTCGCGAAGGTGGCGGCGCCCGACCTGGGCGCGATCGTCATCAAGGCCGCGCTCGAGCGCGCGGGTGTGAAGCCCGAGCAGGTGAGCGACGTGATCATGGGTCAGGTGCTGACGGCCGGTTCGGGCCAGAACGTGGCGCGCCAGGCATCGATCAAGGCGGGCCTGCCCGCGGCCGTTCCCGCCATGACGATCAACAAGGTGTGCGGCTCGGGCCTGAAGGCGGTGATGCTCGCGGCCAACGCGATCATCGCGGGCGATTCGGACATCGTCGTGGCCGGCGGCCAGGAGAACATGAGCGCCGCGCCGCACGTGCTGCCGGGCTCGCGCGACGGCTTCCGCATGGGCGACGCGAAGCTCATCGACAGCATGATCGTCGACGGCCTGTGGGACGTGTACAACCAGTACCACATGGGCGTGACGGCAGAGAACGTCGCGAAGGAATACGGCATCACGCGCGAAGAACAGGACGCGTTTGCGGCGCTCTCGCAGAACAAGGCGGAAGCCGCGCAGAAGGCGGGCCGTTTCGACGAAGAGATCGTCTCGGTGGAAATTCCGCAACGCAAGGGTGAGCCGCTGCAGTTCAGGACCGACGAGTTCGTGCGCCACGGCGTGACGGCCGAATCGCTCGCGGGCCTGAAGCCGGCGTTCAACAAGGAAGGCACGGTGACGGCGGCGAACGCGTCGGGCATCAACGACGGCGCAGCCGCGGTCGTGGTGATGTCGGCGAAGAAGGCCGAGGCGCTGGGCCTCACGCCGCTCGCGCGCATCAAGGCGTACGCCAGCGGCGGCGTCGATCCGAAGGTGATGGGCATGGGCCCGGTGCCGGCGTCGAAGCGGGCGCTGGAGCGCGCGGGCTGGTCGGTGAACGATCTCGATCTCATGGAGATCAACGAGGCGTTCGCGGCGCAGGCGCTGGCCGTGAACAAGCAGATGGGCTGGGACACGTCGAAGATCAACGTGAACGGCGGGGCGATTGCAATCGGTCACCCGATCGGCGCGTCGGGCTGCCGGATTCTCGTGACGCTGCTGCACGAAATGCAGCGCCGCGACGCGAAGCGCGGCCTGGCCTCGCTGTGCATCGGCGGCGGCATGGGCGTGGCGCTCGCGCTCGAGCGCGCTTGATGTCACAGCCGGAGCGGACCGCGAGTGGTCCGCTGCGGCGCTTGTGACCAGCGGGGTGACCAATAACCGCGAACGGCGCAGCCGGAAAACGATAATGGAGTGTGGTTTATGTCAGAGCGTATTGCGTATGTAACGGGCGGGATGGGCGGCATCGGCACGGGCATTTGCCAGCGCCTCGCCAAGCAGGGTTTCAAGGTGGTCGCAGGCTGCGGCCCGCATTCGCCGCGCCGCGCGAAGTGGCTGGAAGACCAGAAGGCGCTCGGTTTCGACTTCGTGGCCTCGGAAGGCAACGTGGGCGACTGGGATTCGACGCGCCAGGCGTTCGACAAGGTCAAGGCCGAGGTCGGTGAAATCGACGTGCTCGTGAACAACGCCGGTATTACGCGCGACGTCGTCTTCCGCAAGATGACGCGTGAAGACTGGACGGCCGTCATCGACACCAATCTCACGAGCCTCTTCAACGTCACGAAGCAGGTGATCGACGGCATGGTCGAGCGCGGCTGGGGCCGCATCATCAACATTTCGTCGGTGAACGGCCAAAAGGGCCAGTTCGGGCAGACCAACTATTCCACGGCCAAGGCCGGCATTCACGGCTTCACGATGGCGCTGGCCCAGGAAGTGGCGACCAAGGGCGTGACGGTCAACACCGTTTCGCCGGGCTATATCGGCACGGACATGGTGAAGTCCATCCGTCCCGACGTGCTGGAAAAGATCGTCGCGACGATTCCGGTGCGCCGTCTCGGCGCGCCGGAGGAAATCGCGTCGATCGTGGCGTGGCTCGCGTCCGACGAGTCAGGCTTCGCAACCGGTGCTGACTTCTCGCTGAATGGCGGGTTGCACATGGGCTGATCCCGAGCGCAGCGCGCCTGCAGGGGACGCGCGAAGCTGGGATCGAGGACGGCAGCGGGCCTGTTTGCTCACCGGGGCAGGCCGTTTCCGGGCTAGACCAACGCGCGACGGCAATGGCCGCCGCGCGTTGGCGCTAACAAGGGCGACACATGACGACTACAAAGAAAACCGCCGAACGTCTCATCAAGAAATATCCGAATCGTCGGCTGTACGACACGGAGACGAGCACGTACATCACGTTGACGGACGTGAAGCAACTCGTGCTGGAGCAGGAGGAGTTCAAGGTCATCGACGCGAAGACCAACGAGGATCTGACGCGCAGCATCCTGCTGCAGATCATTCTCGAAGAGGAAAGCGGCGGTCTGCCGATGTTCTCGTCATCGATGCTGTCGCAGATCATCCGTTTCTATGGACATGCGATGCAGGGCATGATGGGCACTTACCTGGAAAAGAACATCCAGGCGTTCATCGACATCCAGAACAAGCTCGCGGACCAGTCGAAGAGCCTTTACGAAGGCAACGCGATGAATCCCGAAGTCTGGTCGCAGTTCATGAACATGCAGGCGCCGATGATGCAAGGCATGATGACGAGCTACATCGAGCAGTCGAAGAACATGTTCGTGCAGATGCAGGAGCAGATGCAGAACCAGGCGAAGAACATGTTCAGCAGCTTCCCGTTCAAGCCCGTGACGCCGGGCGGCGCGGCGGCGCCGGCACAGGGCGCGCCTGAAGGTGGCGAAGAAGAGAAGAAGTAAGCGGCGCGGCGCACACGGCGGGTGGCGCGCGCCGCCAGGTCGCGGTGCGCTGTCGCTTACCCGGCGCGCCGTGGCGGCGCGTTGCCGCGCGAGCGCTGTGCTTCGCTTTGCGAGGCGGCTGGCGCGGGTGCAATGCCGCCGCCCTCATTTGCCATCAAGCGCTTTGCAGGTCGCGCAACGCTTCAGGGTGCGCCACGGCCACCCGCAAGAGGGTTTGCGCGGCGCCGGTCGGCTTGCGGCGGCCTTGCTCCCAGTCCTGCAGCGTGCGCGTGGAAACGCCTAGCAGTGCCGCGAACGCGCTTTGCGAGAGGCCGGCCCCCGCACGCGCGAGCGCGGCGGCGGTGGGCTTGTGGCCGGTGACGCGCAATGCGCCACTCGAGGCACGGCGGCATGCTTTCAACTCGCGCGCCGGCTTTAGCAGTTCAGGCTGAAACAGTTCCATTTTCTCGTTCATGTTTTCGCTCTCTCCGCGCAACGGTCCAGGTTGCGTTGTCCGTGCTCGAGGCGCACTCGGCGAAAATTATCCGGATGCGCAGTTCACAGGCGAGCGATAGCTGAACGAAGTTTGATTCCGTCCATATTCAATCCGACCCCGGCGCCACAACGCGCGCATCCACCATGCTGCGCCGCACGATACGCCAAACGGGTAAAATGGCGGATTGGCTTGACCCCGCGCGGCGCTACCTTCGCCCTGCGCCCCACATCCGGACGTACACGTGAAAAACCCTGTTGAATCAATGACCTCCCGCAATCCTGCTCCGCGCGTCGGGATGGTTTCCCTCGGCTGCCCGAAGGCGCTTGTCGACTCCGAGCAGATCATTACCCAGCTGCGCGCCGAGGGGTACGAAATCTCGGGGTCCTACGACGGCGCGGATCTCGTGGTCGTCAACACCTGCGGCTTCATCGACGAAGCGGTGCAGGAGAGTCTCGACGCCATCGGCGAAGCGCTTTCCGAAAACGGCAAGGTGATCGTCACCGGGTGTCTCGGCAAGAAGGCGAGCGCGAGCGGCACGAACCTGATTGAGGAAGTGCATCCGAAGGTGCTTGCCGTGACCGGCCCGCACGCCGTGGGCGAAGTCATGCAGGCCGTGCACAGCCACCTGCCTAAACCGCACGATCCGTTCGTCGACCTCGTGCCGGCGGCGGGCATCAAGCTCACGCCGCGCCATTACGCGTACCTGAAGATCTCCGAAGGCTGCAACCACCGCTGCACGTTCTGCATCATCCCGTCGATGCGCGGCGACCTCGTGTCGCGCCCGGTCGCCGAGGTCATGCTCGAAGCGGAAAACCTCTTCAAGTCCGGTGTGAAGGAGCTGCTCGTCATTTCACAGGACACGAGCGCTTACGGCGTGGACGTGAAGTTCCGCACCGGCTTCTGGAACGGCAAGCCGATCAAGACGCGCATGACCGACCTCGTCGCGGCATTGGGCGAGCTGGCTGCGCAATATGGCGCCTGGGTGCGCCTGCACTACGTCTACCCGTATCCGAGCGTGGACGAAGTGATTCCGATGATGGCCGAAGGCCCGTTCAAGGGCCACGTGCTGCCGTATCTCGATGTGCCGTTCCAGCACGCGCATCCCGAGGTGCTCAAGCGCATGAAGCGTCCCGCGAACGCGGAGAAGGTCATGGAGCGCGTGAAGGCCTGGCGCGAAATGTGCCCCGATCTCACGATCCGCAGCACGTTCATCGCCGGCTTCCCCGGCGAGACCGAAGCGCAGTTCGAAACGCTGCTCGACTTCATCCGCGAGGCCGAACTCGACCGCGTGGGCTGCTTCGCCTATTCGCCGGTCGAAGGCGCAACGGCGAACGAGCTCGACGGCGCGCTGCCCGACGACGTGCGCGAGGAACGCCGCGCGCGCTTCATGGAAGTGGCGGAGCAGGTCTCGGCCAAGCGCATCCAGCGCAAGGTGGGCAAGACCCTCAAGGTGCTGATCGACGAGATCAACGTCGACGGCGGCATTGGCCGCACTGCGGCGGATGCGCCCGAGATCGACGGCGTGGTGTATGTCGCGCCGGCGACCAAGGCATCGAAGCGCTACAAGGTCGGCGACTTCGTTTCGGTGAAGATCACCGGCGCGGATGGCCACGATCTCTGGGGCGAGGTCTGAGGGGCATGACGAGCGTCGCTCCGCAAGTCCTCGCTTATGGCGAGGCCATGGTCGAGTTCAACCAGGCGTCGAAAGACCGCCCCGAGTATTTGCAGGGCTTTGGCGGCGACACGTCGAACTTCGCCATCGCGGCGGCTCGCCAGGGAGCACGCACGGGTTTCGTCTCGGCCGTCGGCGACGATCATTTCGGACGCCTCCTGATCGACCTGTGGACGCGGGAAGGCGTCGACACCTCGACGGTGCGGGTGGACGCCACGGCGCCTACGGGCGTCTACTTCGTCTCGCACGGCCCGGCCGGCCATGCCTTCGACTATCTGCGCAAGGGTTCGGCCGCGAGCCGTTACACACCGCGCGATTTGCCGCTCGACATCCTCGCGGCTGCGCGTGTGCTGCATCTTTCCGGCATCAGCGTGGCGATCAGCGATAGCGCCTGCGACGCGGCACTCGCCGCCGTCGAGCATGCCCGCGCCAACGGCGTGCGCGTGAGCTTCGACACCAACCTGCGCCTGAAGCTGTGGCCGCTCGCGCGCGCCCGCGCCGTGATGAACGAGGTGCTGCGCCTCACCGATATCTGCCTGCCCAGCTGGGACGACGTGGCGGTGCTCACAGGCCTCGACGATCGCGACGCGATCCTCGATTACCTGCTCGCGCGCGGCGCCCGAGTGGTCGCATTGAAGCTGGGCAAGGACGGCGCCTATGTGGCGACGCCCGACGAACGGCGCGTCGTGCCGGGCCACGTGGTCGCGGCTGTGGATGCCACGGGCGCTGGCGACTGCTTCGGCGGCGCATTCGTCGCGCGGCTCGCAGCCGGCGACGATCCGTTCGCGGCGGCGCGCTATGCGAACGCGGCCGCCGCGCTTTCGACGCTCGGCTTCGGCGCGGTTGCGCCAATCCCGTATCGCCAGGATGTCGAGCGTTTGCTGGCAAATCTACCTGAAAGCGCAGCACACGAATAACAAGATTCATCCATCCAGGAAGACGAGGAGCAAGACTATGGAACGCGAAGTAGTGGTGGCAAGTGGCGTGCGCACGGCAATCGGCGACTTCGGCGGCAGCCTGAAGGACTTCTCGCCGACGGATCTCGGCGCGCGCGTGGTGCGCGAAGTGCTCTCGCGCGCGAACGTGGAAGGCGACGCGGTGGGTCACGTGGTGTTCGGCAATGTCGTGCACACGGAGCCCAAGGACATGTACCTCGCGCGCGTGGCCGCCATCAACGGCGGCGTTGCGCAGCACGCGCCGGCCTTGACCGTGAACCGCCTGTGCGGCTCCGGCCTGCAGGCGATCGTTTCGGCGGCGCAAACCATTCTGCTCGGCGACGCCGATATCGCGATCGGCGGCGGCGCGGAAAACATGAGCCGCGCGCCGTACTCGATGCCGGCCGCCCGTTTCGGCCAGCGCATGGGCGACACGCAGCTCGTCGACATGATGACCGGCGCGCTGCACGACCCGTTCCAGACGATCCACATGGGCGTGACGGCGGAAAACGTCGCGAAGAAGTTCGGCATCACGCGCGAGGCGCAGGACGCGCTCGCGCTCGAATCGCATCGCCGCGCCGAGCGTGCGGTCGTCGAAGGCCGCTTCAAGGATCAGATCCTGCCCATCTCGATCAAGTCGAAGAAGGGCGAAGTGCTGTTCGATGCCGACGAGCACGTGCGCCATGGCGCGACGCTCGAGGACTTCTCGAAGCTCAAGCCCGTGTTCGCGAAGGAGAGCGGCACGGTGACGGCGGGCAACGCGTCGGGCATCAACGACGCGGCCGCCGCGGTGCTGCTGATGAGCGCGGACGCTGCCCGCGCGCGCGGCGTGAAGCCGCTCGCGCGCCTCGTCTCGTACGCGCACGCGGGCGTCGATCCGGCGTACATGGGCATCGGCCCCGTGCCGGCCACGCAGAAGGCGCTCGAGCGCGCGGGTCTCGAGGTCAGCGACCTCGACGTGATCGAAGCCAACGAAGCCTTTGCGGCGCAGGCCTGTGCGGTGTCGCAGGAGCTCGGGCTCGACCCGGCCAAGGTCAATCCGAACGGCTCGGGCATCTCGCTCGGCCATCCGATCGGTGCGACCGGTGCGCTCATCACCGTGAAGGCGCTTTATGAACTGCAGCGTATCGGCGGCCGCTACGCGCTCGTGACGATGTGCATCGGCGGCGGCCAGGGTATTGCGGCCATCTTCGAACGGATTTGACGCCGACTCGTGACGCGCGGCTCGCGGCTCGCGCAAGGCCGCTGCGCAAGTGAAGGAAGGATGCAGATGGAAGGATTGACGCAAGCACAGCGGCCGCCGCGCGCGGCCGCCCGACAGCGCAGCGCCAGCAAGGCGCGCGGCTGGATCGTGGCCGTGGCCGCAGCGGCCATGGTCCTCGCGCTGCCGATCGCGGCGCACGCGCAGGACGCAGGCACGCAGCCGCCGGTCAAATCCACGCTCAAGCCGAACCCCGAGTTCGCGAAGCTGCCGCAATACGTCGGCACGCTCGGCAAGCGCCAGATCGTCATGCGCCTTGGTGCAAAGGCCGGCGACGACGACCCGACCGGCGTGCATGGCGAATACCAGTTCACGGACACCGGCGAGGTGATCCTGATCGCCGGCGATCGCGCCGACGCGACGCTCGAAGCCGAGGACTCGGACGACGGCACGCATATCACCGGCAACTGGGTGGGCACGTTCGCCGAGGACGGCTCGCTTTCGGGCGACCGCATGGACCCGGACGATTCCCATCCGGTGCCGTTCGATCTGAAGCCGCTCGCGGCGGGCGCCGCGGCTCCGGCCGTCTCGACCGGCGCGGCGAGCGCGAGCGCGTCGACGTCGAACGGCGCACATGGCGTGAACGGCGTGAGCAATCTCATCCTCGGGCAGTAAGCGCCGCTGCGGGTGTTACTCTTCGGTATGCGGCGTTGCGCGCGCCATCGCGCAAGCCGCGCGCCGCAACGTCATCGCGCCTCAACCGAATACGCTCCGACATGACCAAATCCGACTCCAGCCGCGCATTGCAGACGCGCATCGTTCATCCGCAAGACGACCTCACGCCCGGCTTCGAGTCGTTCGCCGCGCCAGTCACGCGGGCGTCGACCGTGGTGTTTCCCGACCTCGCTTCGGTTCGCGCGCTCGACTGGCGCAACGACGCGCAATGGCGTTACGGCCTGCACGCCACGCCCACCTCGGCCATGCTGCAAAAGCGCATCGCCGAGATTGAAGGCGGCGAGCATGCGCTGCTGCAACCCTCGGGCCTCTCGGCCATCTCGAACGTCTACTTCGGACTGCTGAAGTCGGGCGACGATGTGCTGATTCCCGATAACGTCTATTCGCCGAACCGCGACCACGGCGATTGGCTCGCGCGAGACTTCGGCCTTACGGCACGCTATTACGATCCGATGATCGGCGCGGGCATCGCTGAGCTGATCCAGCCGAACACGAAGCTGATCTGGCTGGAAGCGCCCGGCTCGGTGACGATGGAAGTGCCCGACGTGCGCGCGATCACCGCGGCGGCGCGCGCACGCAACGTCGTGACGGCCATCGACAATACGTGGTCGGCGGGCCTCGCTTTCAGGCCGTTCGAGCACGGCATCGACATCTCGGTGCAGGCGCTCACGAAGTATCAATCGGGTGGCAGCGACGTGCTGATGGGCGCGACCATCACGGCCGACCGCGATCTCTATCTCAAGCTGAAGGCCGCGCGCATGCGGCTTGGCATCGGCGTCTCGGTCGACGACTGCTCGCTCGTGCTGCGCGCGCTGCCGAGCATGAAGGCGCGCTTCGAGGCGCACGATCGCACCGCGCTCGGACTCGCGAGCTGGCTCAAGACGCGCCCCGAAATCGCGGTGATGCTGCATCCGGCGTTCGAAGACTGCCCGGGTCACGAGTTCTACAAGCGCGACTTCACGGGCGCGGGCGGTCTCTTTTCCGTGGTGTTCGACGAGCGCTATAGTGCGGCGCAGATCGACACGTTCTGCGAGTCGCTCGAACTCTTCGCGTTGGGCTGGAGCTGGGGCGGGGCGCATAGCCTGGCAATGCCGTACGACGTCGGTTCGATGCGCACGGCCGAGAGCTGGCCGCATCGCGGCACGCTGGTGCGTTTCTACATCGGCCTCGAAGACGAAGCCGATCTGCGCGCCGATATCGAGCGCTCGCTGGCCAGGCTCGCGGAAAAAACAAGCACGCCTGAATAACCTGCATAAAGCCACAACGGCCACTTGCGTCCACACGGACACGAGCGGCCGTTCGCGTATCTGCCTGCCGCGAAACCCGAATCAGAACAGACGCAGCAAGCCGTCGAGCCCGACGAAGTTGAACGCGACGCTCGCCGCCTCGCGTACCACCGGCTTCGCGCGGAACGCGACCGACAAACCGGCCACGCCCATCATCTTGAGGTCGTTCGAGCCGTCACCCATCGCGATTGCGCGGCGCGGGTCGATGCCGATTTCGGCGCAGGCTTCGACGAGCGTACGCGCCTTCACGTCGGCGTTGACGATCTCGCCCGTCACGCGGCCCGTGAGCTTGCCGTCGACGATCTCTAGCGTATTCGCGCGCGTGTAGTCGAGCCCGAGACGCGCTTTCAGGCGCTCGGTGAAGAACGTGAAGCCGCCGGAAACCAGTAGCGTCTTCAGCCCCGCGGCCTTCGCGCCCGCGAGCATCGGCTCGGCGCCCGGCGAGAGCTGCAGGCGTTCCTCGTACACGCGCTCCAGCGCGCTCGCGTCGAGCCCCTCGAGCAGCGCCACGCGGCGCGTGAGGCTTTCGTTGAAGTCCTTGATCTCGCCGCGCATCGACGCTTCGGTGATCGCCGCGACCTCGGCCTTCAGACCGCAGAAGTCGGCGATTTCGTCGATGCATTCGATCGTAATGAGCGTCGAGTCCATGTCCATTGCCAGCAGGCCGAAATCGGCGAGCGTGCGGCCGGCGTCGACGAACGCATAGTCGAGCTGATGCGTGCCGCAGTAGACCTCGAGGTCGGCGCGCTGGGCCGGCTCGGCGTTCTCGATGCGCAGCGCGTGGGCGTCGATCGGCGCGAGGCGGCTGCCGCGGGCGAGGCCGAGGAGCGGCTTGTGATGGACGGTGTCGAGCGGGGCGGGACTCTGGATGACGAGGTTCATGGCAGGACGGGCAAAGCCGACGCGCGGCGTCGTCGGATCGATCGGATGAATAAGGGCGCAGTCGCGCGTGTGCGTGCAAGACCTCGCAGTGCTCCCTGCAGTGCGCGGTAAAGCCCGTCATTGTAACGTCCCGCCGACCGCTGCGGTCGCCTGCGCCGCCCGTCGCGTTGGCGCGCCTGGCGGATGCTTGCCTGTTTTTGGCGTGCGTTTGCGAACACCTTACAGCGACGAAAGCGCCCATTCGAGGCACAATGAAAGTTCATGCGGCGATCCGACGGGGGCGGCCGCCGCGTGCCGCCAACCGAACGTGTCGCGACTCGCGTCGCGCGATGCGTCATGTGCGCCAAGGCGCCAGGGGAACCGGTATGCAGGACGCTCGCAAGGCCCCAACCACGACATCTGCCCGAACGCCGCGCGGCGAGCGGGCCCCGACATCGGACGCCGCCGCACCGGCCACGCCTGGCGCGTCCGTGCACCGCTTGCCTCGTAGCGCACGGCGCCGGCGCGACGACTCGGCCGACAGCGAAATCGACGGCATACGCATCACGAGCGCAAGGCGCGTCATCGATGCGGACAGCGGCACGCACAAGCTCGAACTCGTCCGCTACTACGAGCGCGCCGCGCGCTGGATCCTGCCGCATCTGCGCGATCGCCCCGTGTCGCTCGTGCGTGCACCACGCGGCTTGAGCGGCGAGATGTTCTTTCAGCGCCATCGCGCTCGCGCCCCGCTGCCCGAACTCAGCGAACACGAAGGGCTCGACCCGGGCCATCCGCCGCTGCTCACGATCGATACGGCGCGAGCGCTGATCAGCGCCGCGCAGATGGATGTCATCGAGCTGCACACGTGGAACGCCTGCGTCCACGACATCGAACGGCCGGATCGGGTCGTGTTCGACCTCGACCCCGATCCGGCAGTGGGCTGGGACCGCATGATCGAGGCGGCGCAGTCCACGCGCGCCTTGCTTGCGGAGCTGAGCCTGGAATCGTTTTGCAAGACGAGCGGCGGCAAGGGGCTGCATATCGTCGTGCCGCTCACGCCGGAGGCGGGCTGGGACGACGCGAAGGCGTTCGCCCGTGCGGTTGCGCAGCATCTGGCCTCTGTCTGGCCCACGCAGATCACGGCCACCATGGGCCCCGAACACCGCAAGAAGAAGATTTTCGTCGACTATCTGCGCAATGCGCGCGGGGCGAGCACGGCGCTCGCGTATGGCGTGCGGGCGCGGCCGGGCCTGGGCGTGTCCGTGCCGATCGGCTGGGACGAACTTGAGGCGACGACGGGCGGCGCGCAATGGACGCTTGCGACGATCGACGCGCGCCTCGCGCAGATCGGGCAAGCCGACCCTTGGGCCGCCTATGGGCGCGTGCGCCAGACGTTGACGGCGGAACTGACGCTGGGTCTCGAAACCGCCGGCAAGTAGCGGCACCAGGTGAGGGTTGGCGCGTGCCGTGTATGCATGGCGAGTCGGCGATGCAGACGACGCCCGGCGCCAGCCGCGCGTCGTCGCACGGCAAGCAAATCGCTCGCGATGACAAGCAGGATAAAACCTGGTCCGCTCGATGCATGTGCTCGGCGCAAGGCGGCGCGCAGCGCGCTAGACTGCTAACAGACCATCCGCCGCACGGGAGCGGAGCGTCGTACCTGGCGTTTCGCGGCTCGCCGCGTTCGTTGCGTACGCCGCTTTTCGCTCGCGGGCGCGGCCGTTCCCGCCAGGAGGTGACGCATGCCTTGCCGCAGCTCCCGCCATACTCGCCGCCGCCACGCGGCGCTCGTCCAGTTTGTCCTCGCCGCTTCCTGCGCGATCGCGCTGCCGGCACTCGCGGCCACGCCGATCACGGTCACCTCGAAGGCCGCAACCGACGGGCCGATCCGCTATACGGTTCGGGTCGCGTCGAAGGCGTTCGGCGACGCCCAGGAGACCCGCACGCTGCGTTCGGGCGATACCGACGACTTCACCTGGCGGACCACGCCGCCGGGCGGCGCGGTCGCGACGCCGCAAGGCTGCCCGGACTACGCTTCGTTGCCGCTCGACGCGAACGGCGCGATGGTCCGGCAGACCCAGTTGCGTCTTGCGCCAATCGTCGCGAGCAATGGCACGGCCACCGTGCAGGTGAGCTTCCGCGCCCAGGCGCCGCACGGCACGCAGTCGGTGTCGAGCAACGGCGCTTCGATCACGTGCCCCGCCGTGGTCGCGCATAGCGAAGTCGCCCACCTTACGATGCCGACCAATGGCACCGCGAAGACGCTCAAGCTCGGCGACGGCACGCAGATCACCATCTCGGCGCAGCGCTAGGGCGCGCCTTGAGCGCGGGATGGCCGGCGAGGCGCACAACGCGCGCCGGCCGCGCACGGCGCCCCGGCGTTAAGCGCGTGCCTTGCGCTCGATGAGCCGCGCAGCGAGAAAGCGATGCTGGGGCGAGAAGAGGCGCCGGTACGCGAGCAGCACCGCGCCCACCGTGCCGAGCGCCGACGAAGCCGCGATCAGGAACATGATCACGATCTGATAGCGCACGGCCTGTAGCGGCGATTGCCCCGCGAGCACCTGGCCCGTCATCATGCCGGGCAGGCTCACCACGCCGACCACGGCCATCTGGTTGAGCGTTGGAATCATGCCGGCGCGCACGGCCTCGCGGGCGCTCGCCTGCGCGGCTTCCCAGCGTGTCGCGCCGAGTGCGAGCGCGCTCTCCACACGATCGCGCCGCGCGGTCAGCTCCTGCATCATGCGCTCCACGCCGAGCGACACCCCTGTCAGCGTGTTGCCGAGAATCATGCCGAGGATCGGAATCGCATATTGCGGCTCGTACCACGGCCGGATGCGGATCACCACGAACAGCCCGACCGCCGCGACGAGCCACGCGCTCACCCAGATCGACACGATGCTGTCCGCACGTTGCCCGCCATAGGTGCGCGCGCCGCGCTGCGCCCCTGCGAAGCCCGCGATCAGCGTCATGAGTGCCATGAGCGGCAGCACGACGTACCAGCGGTTGAACGCGAACACCCAGCCGAGCACGTAGCCGATCGCAAGCAGCTGCACGACGGTGCGCACGGCGGCCCACGCCAGCTTGCGTTCGAGATCGAGCTTGAGCAGCACGGAGACCGCGCCGTTGACGAACACGAGCAGCGCCGCAATGGCGACGTCGCCGATGCCGAGGTTCTGCAGCACGCCCGGGCTCATTGTGCGGCTCCCTGTGTGAATGCCGCGCGCGTGGCGGGTTCTTCGAGCACACCTGCGCGCATCGCCAGATGCCGCGCGCCTACGCGCTGTGCCTGGGCGGGATCGTGCGAGACCCAGACCGTGGCGCGCGCCGTGCGCGCTTCGTCGAACCAGCCCGCGACGAGTGCTTCGACGGCGCGCGCCGATTCGGGGTCGAGAGACGCGGTCGGCTCGTCGAGCAGCAGCGCTTCGGGGTCGAGCTGGAGCACGCGCACGAGCGCCACGATCTGCGCTTCGCCGCCCGAAAGCTCGGAGGTGTCGCGCGCGAGGAAGTCGCTGGAACGGCCGGTGGCGGCGAAGAGCGCGCCGACGCGTGCCGGGTCGAATCGCGCGTCGCGGTATACCGCTAGCGTATAGGGGTAGCGCAGATTGTCCTCGACGCTGCCGTCCAGCAGCGCGGGCCGCTGCCGCAGGTACGCAATATGCCGCCGATAGTGGACAATGCGCCCGCGCGTGACCGGTTCGCCATGCCAGCGCACGTCGCCGCCGTCGAGCGGGTCGAGCAGCGCGAGCGCGCGCAGGAACACACTCTTGCCGGAGCCGGACGGTCCCGTCAGCACGGCGCGCTCGCCCGCCCGCAGGGCGAAATCGGTGGGCTGCAGCAGCCACTGGCCGCGTTGCGCATCGCGCCGGGCGACCCGGTGCGCCTCGACGAGCGGCGCGCCATCAGTTTGGGGCGGGGGAAGCGGGTTGTGCTTGAGCATCGAAAGATTGCAAACAGGGTCGGCGTACAGATCGTGCGAGGCAGACATGCCGATGTAACCGGGCACGCTGACTGCTCTTGCGGTATTGCAACATAGCAGGCCATACAACAACGCATAACGTGGAGTACGCATGACGTCATCGCAGCCCAAGCCTTTCCGCCTTGGCCGCACGCTCGCCAGGATCATCGCATGGCTCGCCGCGGTTGTCGTCGTGTTGATTGTCGTGCTCGTCGTTTTCATCCTGACATTCGACTGGAACCACGCCAAACCCTACGTGAACGAGAAGGTCACCGAGGCCATTGGGCGGCCGTTCGCAATCGAAGGCGACCTCAAGGTAGGCTGGCAGCGGCCGCCCGGCGAAACGGGCTGGCGCGCGTGGGTGCCCTGGCCGCGTTTTTCCGCCACGCAGATCCAGATTGCCAATCCCGAGTGGACCAGGTCCCCGCAGTTCGCCACGATCGACGAGATCGACTTCGAGGTGGCCGTGCTGCCGCTGCTCGCGCACGACATCGTGATTCCGGCGATCAATCTCGTGAATCCGTCGATCGACGTCGAGCGCCTCGTCGACGGGCGCAACAACTGGACCTTCAAGCTGCCCGCCTCGAGCGGGCCGTCGACGTGGCGGCTCGACCTGCACGACATCACGTTCGCGAGCGGCAATATCGCCGTGAGCGACCAGCAGACGAAAACCGACGTGAAGATCGGGGTGAGCCTGCTCGGCCACGGCATCCCGATCGGCAAGGTGATGGAGGAGCAGGCAGCGGCGTCGCGCCGGGGCTCCGAGCAGGTCATCGGACGTGCGGGCGCGAACCGGCTGACCCAGCAGGTCAACAAGGAGCAGGCTTCGGAGGCGGCGGCCGCCAGCGCCGCCAGCGCGGCCAGCGAGGCGAGCGGAGCGGCGGCTTCGGGCGTGCCGGCGGCCGCGAGTGTTGCCGGCGCAACCACGGGTACGTCGAGCGCAACAAGCGCGCCCGCAGCCGGCTCCCAGTCGCTCGCCGCGAGCGGCGCCAGCGGCGCTGTGGTGGGCTCGGGCGCGGCGCCCGCGCAGCCGCCCGTGAAACAGCCGTTTTACGCGATCGGCTGGACGATCAAGGGCACGTATGGCAAGACGGCGCTTTCGGGCGATGGCAAACTCGGCGGCGTGCTCGCCCTGCAGGACGCGAAGCGACCGTTCCCGATCCAGGCCGACGTGCGCGTGGGCGACATGCACATCGCGCTGGTCGGCACGGTCACCGACCCGATGCATCTGGCCGCCGTCGATCTGCGCCTGTGGCTGCAGGGGCAAAGCCTTGCGCATCTCTACAACCTCACCGGCGTGACGTTGCCCGAAACGCCGCCGTATGCCACCGAAGGCCGCTTCGTCGGCAATTTCAAGCGCGGTGCGAGCGTGTTCCGCTATGAGAACTTCACGGGCCGCGTCGGCGGCAGCGATCTGAACGGCACGGTGGTCTACGAACAACGCACGCCACGGCCGTTTTTGTCCGGTCAGCTGGTGTCGAACCTGCTGCAGTTCTCGGATCTCGCGCCGATCATCGGCGCCGACAGCAAAGCGAGCAAGGAAAAGCGCGGCGACACCGTGACCCAACCGGCCGATCGCGTGATTCCGGTCGAGCCGTTCCGCACCGACCGCTGGAACGCCATCGACGCCGACGTCAAGTTCACGGGCCGGCGCATCATCAAGCAGGGCAGCCTGCCGGTTCAGGATCTCTACACGCACGTCATGATGACGAACGGCGTGCTCGTGCTCGACCCGCTGCAGTTCGGCGTGGCAGGCGGCACGTTCGGCACGCGGCTGAACCTGGACGGCGGCGGCGCGCCGCTCAAGGCGCGCGGCACGCTGGAGGTGCGCCACCTGAAGCTCAAGCAGCTTTTCCCGAACTTCAAGACGATGCAGTCGGCGCTCGGCGAGATCAACGGCGACGCCTCGCTCACGGCGACCGGCAACTCGCCGGCGGCGCTCGCTGCGACCTCGAACGGCGAGGTGAAGCTGCTCGTCACGCAGGGCACGATCAGTATGCTGCTCATGGAGGCGGCGGGCCTGAACGTGGCGAACGTGGTCTACGAAAAGCTGTTCGGCTCGCGCGACGTGAAAATCAACTGCGCCGCGGCCGATTTCGTCGCCACCAACGGCGTGCTCGATCCGCGCGTGTTCGCGCTCGACACCGACGACGCCGTGATCGATATCGACGGCCCGATCGATCTGCGCGACGAGTCGATGAACATGAAGGTCCATCCGCATACCAAGGGCTTTCGCGTTTTCACGCTGCGCTCGCCGCTCTACGTGAAGGGCACCTTCAAGAACCCGCACGTGGGCGTGGATGCGACGGCGCTTGCGCTGCGCGGCGGGGCGATGATCGGGCTCGGGCTGATCAACCCGTTCGCTGCACTGATTCCGCTCATCGCACCGAGCAACAACAAGCCGCTGCCGTGCGACACGCTGTTCGCGCAGATGCATCAGCATCCCGTGGCGCCGCCGCCGGGCCAGAAAATGCACGCGCTGCCGAAGCCCGACCTCGGCAGCGCCGGCACGGGCGCGAGCGCCGCTGCTGATAAGGGTGAAAAGGGCGCGAAAGCGGGGCCGGCCACGCGCAACGCGCCGTCGCCCGCCTCGGCGGGTAAGCCGACGCAAGGGCAGGAGCCGCTCTACAAGGGAAGCTGACTCAGGAGGCTTAGGCGGAAAACCACTGCGCCGGGTCAATCGACCGGCGCAGTGGCATGGTGAACTTCGTTGGAAGCGCGCCCTAGCGCAACGAGCGCGGTGCAGTGTCGCCGGCGGCGTCCTGGCGGCGCGTCACGCGCCGTGTGGTCATGGTCGGACGCGCTGCGCCGAACTCGGGCAGGACCCGGCCGCGCGCGCGGCTCGCGAACACGAGAAAGCCGAAGCCGTCCGCCTCGTACCAGTAACCGCCGTTTTCGAGGCCTTCGATCGGCTGCTCGAGCGCGTGAGCGATCGATTCGATGCAGCGCTTGCGCAACTCGCTCGTGCCCGGATAGGGCGGCTGCGCACCGCGCACGCTGCACAGGAGCACGTCGAGCCCCGGCAGGATATGCGCATAGAGCACGGGCTCGTCCTGCGCGCGCGCACGCGCGATCTTGGTATCGAGTTGGCCGAACGGTTTGAAATGACTCAGCACGGCGAGAAATGACTCATCGCCGTCTGCCTTGACGCGTTTGCGCTTTTTCGGGAAGGACATAAAAATTCGCCTGAAAAAGGTGGATTGCAGTACACGCAGCGTTCCCATGCGACCACTCCCGGACTGGTGCGCCGCACGTCGATCCTTTATAGCACACGGATTTGCAGTGTTCATGAGGATAGAGATGGGGACGGTCCGCTTTGACGGCGCGCGGACCGCCTGAAGCGATCCGGCCTGCGCGGCGCGGTTTGCTGCCCCTGTTTCAAAACCCTCATCGCGTTCGCAAACGCCATGCCGGATCGCACGTCGCGCTCATGTAGATATCCCGGCGCTCTCTCGCTTGTCTCCGTCTCAATAATAGACCTGTGTGTGCGCTCGGTGTGGCGAATTGCCGCAAAAAAGCGGGTTTTCCACGACGGGAGGTGTGGGGTGTCACATACATTGTCATCCTGAAAAATCGCGCAGATAATGTTGCGGTTCTGGTGCCCGCGGTTGCCCCAGGGCGCCCTCAGCCAACTGGCATCGCGAGGGCGCACTCGGCGCGAGTACTTGCAAAACGCATTGCAAAAAGCATGGCGAAAAGCACGGCGCGCCGCCCGGACCCGCCACCGAACCGGACCGACATGAAACTCTTCGCCAAGGGGCTCTTGCTGATCGCGATTCCGAGCATCGTCGAACTGGCGCTGCTCGGCGTCGTGTTCGACACACAGGGAAAGGCCGCGCTCGCGGCCAAACGCGCCGAGAACACGCAGCAAATCCTTTGGCAAGCCAACAGTCTCGTCGACCCGTTGCTGCGCGAAGCCGCGCGCGTGCGCACCGGCATCGTGCTCGAAGACCCTTCCTTCATCGATCGTCACGCCGTCTGGACCGAGTTCTCCGATCGCATCACGCTGCTCGCGCGCATGGTCGCCGACAATCCGCCCCAGCTCGCGCGCGTCGAGCGCATGCGCGACGCCGCCTATGCATGGCGCAAGGAAGCGGGTGATATCGCCGATGCGCTGCGCACGGGGCATAGCGCGCCGTTTGCGCGCGCGGCGGCCAACGGCATGCCGCCCGAGATCGAGACGGTGCGCGAGGTGCTGGGCGAGTTCATCGCCGAGGAGACGCGGCTCGACGAGGCCCGCGCCGCAATGCTGCGCGAGACGCGCGAGCGCCAGCAGGACGCGCTGATTTTCGCCGTGGTGGGCTCGATGCTGATCTGGGCGTTCACGGCTATGGCGTTTGCGCGCAACGTGGGTGCGCGCCTCGCCGCGCTCGGCGCGAACGCCGAGCGTCTGGGCGATGGGGCGCCGCTCGCGCCGCCGCTCTCCGGCGACGATGAAATCGCGGCGCTCGATGCGGTGCTGCATCAGACCAGCGCGCGTCTGCGCGTGGCCGAGCGCGAACAGACCGCGCTGAAGGCGCAGCTGCAGGCGCGCGCCGCGGATCTCGCGAGCGCCAACGAGCATTTGCGCCAGGAGAGTCAGGACAACGAGATGTTCATCTACAGCGTGTCGCACGATTTGCGCTCGCCGCTCGTGAACCTGCAGGGTTTTTCGAAGGAGCTGCAGGTATCGTGCGACGACTTGCGCACGCAGGTCGAGGCGGCGGGGCTGCCCGAACACGAATATCGCGCGATGGCCGAAGTGCTCGACGGCGATGTCGACGAATCGCTGAAATACCTGCGTCAGGCGGTGGCGCGCGCGGCGGCCATCATCGACGCGCTGCTGCGCATCTCGCGCGCCGGACGCCTCGAATACCGCTGGCAGCGCGTCAACGTCGCGCGGCTCGTCGAGCGCGTGCTCGGTGGCCTCGCCGAGGAACGCACGAAGGCCGCGCGTATCGAAGTGGGCGAGTTGCCGCCCGCGTGGGGCGATCCCGCCGCGCTCGAGCAGATCTTCGGCAACCTCATCGAGAACGCGCTGCAGCATCTCGATACCGCGCGCCCGGGCCGGGTCGAGATAGGCGCGCTGGAGGCCGGCGCGCAATCCGCCGGCGAACCCGGCAAAAGCGCGGGAAAGGACCCCGGAAAATCAGCGGGCGGAGCGCCTGGCGAACGTACGCGGACTTATTTTGTGCGCGACAATGGCGTCGGTATCGCGCAGGCGTATCTGCCGAAGCTGTTCCGCGCCTTTCAGCGGCTGCACGGCGGAGAATCGCCCGGGCAGGGCACCGGCCTCGCGCTCGCCAGGCGGATTGCGGAGCGGCATGGCGGGCGCGTCTGGGTCGAATCGACTGAGGGCGCGGGCTCGACGTTCTTCGTCGCGCTGCCGGACCAGCCGTTGCGTACCACATAGCGGGTATTCTGGCCCGCTGCGCGGCAAGCTTTCAACAAGCCTTAAAAAATTCATGCAGGTCGTAGGAGAGTCGAGATGACGAACGGGGAACAGGTCAGCATCGTGCTGATCGAAGACGACGACGGGCACGCCACGCTGGTCGAGCGTAACCTGCGGCGTTCGGGGATCTCGAACGGTTTTCTGCGCTTTCGCGACGGCCAGGAGGCGCTCGATTATTTTTTCGGCACCCCGGGCGATCACCCGGCTGCGCACGCGAACTGGCCGTCGCGCGACACACTCGGCAATTTTGTCGTGCTGCTCGACCTGCGTATGCCACGTGTGGACGGCTTCGAAGTGCTGCGGCGCCTGAAAGCGGAGTCCGCCACGGCGTCGGTGCCGGTGATCGTGCTCACGACCACCGACGACCCGCGCGAAATCGAACGCTGCTATGAGCTCGGTTGCAACGTGTACATCACGAAACCGGTCGAATATGACGCGTTCATCGAGGCCGTTCGCCGGCTCGGCTTCTTTCTCCAGGTCGTCAAGCTGCCGCCGGGACATCGCTTCGTTCAGCCCCGGCCGGGCGGCGCCCGATAACGCACTACGCATGCATCAAGCATGGATTCATCACGCATTGGCAATCGAATGGAACAACCGCGGCAAGAACGGCGGCAAACCGGACCCGTGCCCGAAGGGACGCTTCGCGCATGACTGAGGAACCCACGATGCTGGACGGCGCGCGCGTGCTCGTCGTCGACGACGACGAAGGCATCCTGCGCCTCGCACGCAAATCGCTGCTGCGCGCCGGGGCGCGCGTGGACACCTGCACAGGTGTCGGGGAGGCGCGCGCGCTGCTCGCCGTGCAAACGCCCGACGTGCTGGTGCTCGACTATCAGCTCGACGGCGCGGAAACGGGCCTTGACTTCTTCCGCCGTCTGCGTGCCGACGACGTGCGCGTGCCGGCCATTCTCGTGACCGGTTTCACCGACGAGTCCCGCGTGATCGCCGCGTTGCGCGCGGGCGTCTCGGACGTGGTGCCGAAATCGGGTGACTACCTCGACTATCTGCCTGAAGCCGTCGCGCGCGTGCTATCGCAGGTCGCGCTGCAGCGCGCCTCCGACGAAGCGCTGCTCCTGCGCGACCGCGAAGAGCACTATCGCACGCTCTCCGAAGCCTTGCCGCACCTCGTGCTCACCTGCGGCGCGGACGGCAATTGCGACTTCGTCTCGAAGCAGTGGCTCGACTACACGGGTCTCGACGCGGGCCAGTCACACGGTCTCGCTTGGCTCGACGCCGTGCATGCCGACGACCGCGAAGAGATTCGCCACACCTGGCTCAGGGCCGTGAGCAGCGGCGCCGCCGATTATCGCCACGAATTGCGGATTCGCCGCCACGATGGCGCTTATCGATGGTTCGATGTCCGAATCGTTCCGATGCGCGACCCGCGCGGCGGCGTGAACAAATGGTTCGGCAGTTGCACCGACATCGACGCACAGCGTGAAGCGACCCAGGAGCGCGAGCGCCTGCTCGCCTCGGAGCAGGCCGCGCGGCAGACCGCCGAAGAAGCCAACCGCGCGAAAGACCGCTTCCTCGCCATGCTTTCGCACGAGCTGCGCACGCCGCTCACGCCGGTGCTCGCGGGCACGCGTCTGCTGGAGCAGATCCCGGGCCTGCCCGATGCGGCGCGCGCGGGCGTGCTGATGATCCGCCGCAATATCGAGCTCGAGGCGCGTCTGATCGACGACCTGCTCGATCTCACGCGCGTGGCCAACGGCAAGCTGAGCCTTGCGCTCGAGACCGTCGATGTCCACGAGGTGATCGAGGCCGTGCTCGAGCTCTTCCATAGCGAAATCCAGATCAAACAGCAGGACGTCCACGTCGATCTGCGCGCGCAGCAGCATTACGTGCGCGGCGACCGTGCGCGCCTGCAGCAGATGCTCTGGAACCTCGTGCGCAACGCCGCGAAGTTCACGCCAGACGGGGGTCACATCTACGTGCGCACGCGCGACGAGCGCATGCAGGTCGAGATCGAGGTCGAGGACACGGGCATCGGCATTGCGCCCGAGCAGATCGGCAAGCTCTTTCATGCCTTCGAGCAGGGCAGCCACAATCTCACGCGCCAGTTCGGCGGACTCGGTCTAGGCCTTGCCGTGACGCGGGCGCTGACCGAGGCGCACGGCGGTAACGTGAGCGCGAAGAGCCCCGGCGCGCATTGTGGCGCGACCTTCACGATCGTGCTGCCGACTGCGGCGCGAGGCGAAGGGGCGGCCGCGACCGCCGAGCTGCGCGGGCGGCACCCGGTGGGCGCGATGAACATCCTGTTGATCGAAGATCACGAGGACACCGCCGAGGTCATGTCGCAACTGATGCGCGCGGGCGGCCACGAGGTGGCGGTGGCGGGCAGCGTGGCCGGCGCGCTCGCGCTCACGGCCAGCATGGCCTTTGACCTCGTGGTGAGCGATATCGGCCTGCCGGATGGCTCGGGCATCGACTTCATCCGGGCGTTTCGTGCGCAATCAACGGCGCCCGCCGTTGCGCTCACCGGCTTCGGCACCGACGACGACGTGCGACGCAGCGTGGAAGCGGGCTTTACCGCGCACCTCACGAAGCCCGTCAACTTCGAGCAGCTCGAACGGCTCATTGAAGAGGCCGCAGCGGCGCGCAGCGCGGCGGCCGAGTCCGATTCCGCCGCGCCTCGTCCCTGACGCTGTCTCGATCCGGGCACAAAAAAGCCCGCGCGACCTTGCGGCGGCGCGGGCTTTTGTCTGGGCGCTCGTGCGGGCTTAGCGCGGATTGTTCTGCAACGAATCGCGGATCTCGCGCAGCAGCAGCACGTCTTCCGGCGTGGGCGGCGGCTCGGCGGGCGCGGCGGCTTGCGGCTGGCGCAGTTTGTTGATGAATTTCACCATCAGAAAGATGATGAACGCGAGAATGACGAAGTTGATCACCGCGGTAATGAACGAGCCATAGCCGAACACGGCCACGCCCGCGGTCTGCAGATCCTTGTACGACTCGGGGTTGCCTTTGTAGCTGGCCGGAATATGGCCGAGCCGAACGAACATGTTCGAGAAGTCGAGGCCGCCCGTGATCACGCCGATGACCGGCATGATGAGGTCTTTCACGATCGAGTTGACAATGCTCGAGAACGCACCGCCGATGATCACACCGACGGCGAGATCCATCACGTTGCCTTTGACGGCGAATTCCTTGAACTCCTGGACGATGCTCATGAGCGGGCTCTCCCTGAATGGTGCAGCACGGGGCTGGGGTCAATACGGCGTATTGGCGCAATCATAGCGAACGCATCCGTATCGCGGTAGCAATTTGACATTCCCTGACCTTTTGACGGGGACCGGCGACGGAGTCCCGGCGAACGCATGCGGCGTGCCCACCGCGCGTGCGCTGAGTTAGCGCGCAAGCGAGATCTGCTGGTGAAAGGTCGCTGGATCGGTGTTGGTGCCACACAGCAGCACGCCGACGCGTTTGCCTTGCAGCGTGTCGCGCAGCGGCCCGAGCAAGCCCGCCGTGGCGGTGGCGCAAGCAGGCTCGACGGCGAGTTTGAGTTGCTCGAAGAGCACGCGCATCGCGCTGCGCAAGGCGTCGTCGGAGACCGTAACGACGCGCTCGAGATGACGGCGGCACAGCGTATAGCTGTATTGCTCCGCATGCGGCGCCATGAGCGAGTCGGCGATCGAGTGCATGTGGGTCAGGCGCACCGTATGGTTCGCGGCGAAGCTGCGCGCCATCACGTCCGCGCCCTCGGGCTCGACGCCATACACGTGCACGCGGGGATTCGCGAGCCGCAGCGCGGTGGCGACGCCCGCTGCGAGCCCGCCGCCGCCGATCGGCACGACGACCGCGTCGAGATCGGGCGCCTGGGTGGCCCATTCGTAGCCGAGCGTGGCCGTGCCGAGCACCGTGCGATAGCCGTTGAAGGGATGCACGAAATAGCGTCCCTCGTCGGTCTCGATACGGCGCACGATCTCGAACGCCTCGCTGCTGTTGCCCGCCACGACGATTTCTGCGCCAAAGCGCTTGCACTGCGCGACGCGTGCCGCGCTCGCGGAGCGAAAGAGCACGACCTTCGCGCTGATGCCAAGGCGCATCGCCGCGTACGCCACTGCAATTGCGTGATTGCCGCCCGAAACGCACGTGACGCCCGCGCTGCGTTGCGCGGCGTCGAGGGCGAGCAGATGCGTGAATGCGCCGCGCACCTTGAAGGTGCCGCTCGACTGCAGCAGCTCGAACTTGAAGTTCACGAGTGTCGCTTCGAGCGTGGACAGATCGTGGCGGTCGAATACCGGCGTGCGCAGCACCCACGGCGCGAGCGCGAAATGCTGCGAGGCGATCTCGTCGAGCGTGGGGATCGCCTCACCGTCGATCGTGTGACTGGTGGGCAGCGGCGCGGCGGTGGACATGATGGTGCGCGTCCGACGTGGTTACTGTGCCAGGGCTTCGACGGACATGCCGTGCACGAGCTTGCGCAGGAAACCTTCGCAGGCCGCGAGCTGTTCGAGCGAGACGTATTCGTTCGGCTTGTGCGCCTGCTGGATGTCGCCGGGGCCGCACACCACGCTCGGAATGCCCGCGCGTGCGAACAGGCCCGCCTCGGTGCCATAGGCCACCTTGCGTCGCGCCTGATCGGCAGTGAGCGCGCGCACGAGCTGCGTGATCGCGGCTTGCTCGGTGGCGTCGAGGCCGGGGGCGGCGGCGATCTTCGTGAACTCGATTGCGCCCACCGCGTGCTCGCGCTGCATCTTCGGCACCAGCGTTTCGCGTGCGTACTGCTCGATGCGCGCGAAGATCGTGTCGGGGTCGAGCGTCGGCAGATTGCGGAACTCGAACGCGAAGCGGCATTCGGCGGGCACCGTGTTGATCGCGTTGCCGCCTTCGATCGTGCTCGTCTGCGCGGTCGTGAACGGCACGTCGTAAAGCTCGTCGAACGGACCGTTCGCGCGGAACTCGTCGGCCATGTCGCGGATGTAGCAGATGAGGCGCGCCGCGTACTCGATCGCGTTCAGGCCGCGCGGCGTGAGCGACGAATGAGCGGCCTGCCCGCGCACGCAGCACTGGTACGCGTTGATGCCCTTGTGCGCGACGATGGGGCGCATGCTCGTGGGCTCGCCCACGATGCAGCCTTCAGGCTTCACGCCGCGCTTCACGAGTTCTTCGATCATGAGCGGCGCGCCTACGCAGCCTACTTCCTCGTCGAACGAGAGCGCGAGGTGCAAGGGCTTGGCAAGCTTCGTCTGCTGGATCTCAGGCAGGAGCGTGAGCGCCGCGCCGATGAAACCCTTCATGTCGCAGGTGCCGCGGCCATAGAGCAGCCCGTCGCGAATCTCGGGCTTGAATGGGTCGCTGTCCCATTTCTGGCCGTCCACGGGCACCACGTCGGTGTGCCCGGAGAGCACGATGCCGCCGTTCGTTTCGCCGTTGTGCGCGGGGATCGTGGCGAACAGGTTGGCCCATTTGCCGTCGCGGCCATAGGTGAGCGTCGATTCGATGCCGCGCGCGCGCAGATCGTCGCGCACGGTCTCGATCAGGCCGAGATTCGGATGGCGGCTGACCGTATCCATCGAAACCAGACGGGTGACCCAGGCAAGCGAGGCGGGAAGGGAGGCGGAAGGCGTGGACGACTGCGCTGTTTCAGCGGCGAGGGACATGTTGGACTCCAGCTTGCTTGTATTCTTCATCTTACCCAAAAAGAATACGGCAAGCCAAAGCCGCGAGCCGTATGGCGTCCCACGCAGCGGGCAACTGCGCTGCGCATGGCGCGCTGCAGCATGACGTGAAAACGCCCGCGCAGAGGGCAATCCGCGCGGGCGTCCGAAGATGATGAAAAGGCGTTCAGCGCGATGCGCCAGCGCGATTGGGCGCACCGAGCGCGCGCAACGTTTCCTTCACGGTCGCCACGCGTACCGCGAGATCGGGGCTGCGCGTTTCGATGCGCAGCTTGTCCTGCCCCGCGAGCTTGATGTGCTTGTGCTTCTGCACCATCTCGATGATGCGCATGGCGTCCACGGGCGGATTCGGCACGAACTGCAGGCCGATGACCGCTTCGCCCGCATCGATCTTCGTGATGCCGAGGGGCTTGGCCGCCAGACGCAGACGGTGCGTTTCGATCAGCGCATGCGCTTGCGCGGGCATCTTGCCGAACCGGTCGATCAGCTCTTCCTGAATGCCGTCGATCGAATCGTCGTGCTCGCAGTTCGCGAGCCGCTTGTAGAGCGACAGGCGCTCCTGCACGTCGCCGCAATAGTCGGCGGGCAGGATGGCGGGCGCGTGCAGGTTGATCTCGGTGGTCGCCGCGAGCGGCGCGTTGAGATCGGGCTCGCGGCCGTCTTTCAGCGCCTTCACGGCGTCGTTGAGCATGTCCGTATACAGCTGGAAGCCGATCTCCTGGATCTCGCCCGACTGCTTGTCGCCGAGCACCTCGCCCGTGCCGCGAATCTCGAGGTCGTGCATCGCCAGATAGAAGCCCGAACCGAGTTCCTCCATCTGCTGTATGGCTTCGAGCCGGCGTTGCGCCTGCTTCGTGAGCCCTTGCGGATCGTGCACGAGCAAATACGCGTACGCCTGGTGGTGCGAACGCCCGACACGGCCGCGCAGCTGGTGCAGCTGCGCGAGGCCGAACTTGTCGGAACGGTGGATGAGGATCGTGTTCGCCGTCGGCACGTCGATGCCGGTCTCGATGATCGTCGTGCAGAGCAGCACGTTCGCGCGTTGCGCCACGAAATCGCGCATCACGGCTTCGAGTTCGCGCTCGTGCATCTGGCCGTGCGCCACGGCGATGCGCGCTTCCGGCACGAGCGCTTCGAGCATCGCACGGCGGTTCTCGATGGTCTCGACCTCGTTGTGAAGGAAGTACACCTGACCGCCGCGCTTGAGTTCGCGCAGCATGGCCTCGCGAATCACGCTGTCTTCCTCGCGGCGCACGAACGTCTTGATGGCGAGGCGCTTTTGCGGCGCGGTCGCGATCACGGAGAAGTCGCGCAGGCCTTCGAGCGCCATGCCGAGCGTACGCGGAATCGGCGTGGCGGTGAGCGTGAGCACGTCGACTTCCGCGCGCAGCGCCTTGAGCGCCTCCTTCTGACGCACGCCGAAACGGTGTTCCTCGTCGATGATCACGAGCCCGAGGCGCTTGAACTGTACATCGGACGAAAGCAGCTTGTGCGTGCCGATCACGATATCGACGCTGCCGTCGTTGATCTGCTGGATCGAGCCGCTCACTTCCTTGGCGGACTTGAAGCGCGACAGCTCGGCGATGCGCACGGGCCAGTCGGCGAAGCGATCCGTGAAGGTCTGCGTGTGCTGCTCGGCGAGCAGCGTGGTGGGCGAGAGAATTGCCACCTGCTTGCCGCCCATCACGGCGATGAACGCCGCGCGCAATGCCACTTCCGTTTTGCCGAAGCCCACGTCGCCGCAGACGAGGCGGTCCATCGGCTTGCCGCTCGTCATGTCGCCGATGACCGCGGCGATCGCGGCGGCCTGGTCCGGCGTTTCCTCGAAACCGAAACTCTCCGCGAACTTGACATAGTCTCGCGGCTCGAGCGCGAACGCGTGGCCCTCGCGCGCGGCGCGGCGCGCGTAGAGGTTCAAAAGCTCGGCCGCCGTGTCGCGGATCTGCTGCGCGGCCTTGCGGCGCGCCTTTTCCCACTGGCCCGAACCGAGCGCATGCAGCGGCGCGCTATCGGGATCGGCGCCGCTGTAGCGCGAAATCACATGCAGTTGCGATACCGGCACGTAGAGCTTGCTGCCGTTCGCGTATTCGAGGTGCAGGAACTCGGTGTCGCCTTCGCCGAGGTCCATCGTCACCAGACCGTGATAACGGCCGATGCCATGCTGCGCATGGACCACCGGATCGCCCACTTTCAGCTCGGAAAGGTCGCGCACCATCGAATCGACGTTGCTCGCCTGTTCCTGGCGACGGCGCCCGGCGCGGCGCGCGAGCGGGCCGTAAAGCTCGGTCTCGGTGATGACCGCGAGTTCCTCGCCCGGCAGCGAGAAGCCCGTGGAGAGGGGCGCGACGCCCATCGTGAAACGCTCGTCGCCGGTGAGCCAGTCCTCGAAGCTGTCCGCGCCCGCGGGGCGCAGATGGTTGTCGGCGAGCAACTGCGCGATGGTTTCGCGCCGGCCCGCCGATTCCACCGCGAACAGCACGCGGTTCTTCGTCGTTTCGAGGTACGTGCGCAGCGACGCGAGCGGGTCGTCGGCGTGGCGGTCGATCGCCAGGTTCGGCAGCGCCGTGGCCCAGCCGCCCGCGCTCGTGGCGGGCAGCACGAGACGTGCGAACGGCTTCGCGAACGTGAAAAAGTCCTCGTCGGTCAGGAAGAGTCGCTGCGGCTCCAGGATCGGCCGCTCGCGGTCATGCGAGAGGAAGTTGTGGCGCTGCTTCGTGTCGTTCGTGAAGCGGCGGATCGAGGCGTCGAGGTCGCCCGAGAACACCAGCTGCGCGTTTTCCGGCAGGTAGTGGAAGAGCGTGGCCGTTTCTTCGAAAAAGAGCGGCAGGTAGTATTCGATGCCCGCTGACGGCACGCCGTTGCCCATGTCCTTGTAGATCGTCGCGCGGCTCGGGTCGCCCTCGAACACCTCGCGCCAGCGGCTGCGAAACGCCGTGCGCGCGGCTTCGTCGAACGGGAACTCGCGACCCGGCAGCAGGCGCACGTCCTTGACGGGATAGAGGCTGCGCTGGCTGTCCGGATCGAACGCGCGGATGGAGTCGACCTGGTCGTCGAAGAGGTCGATGCGGTAGGGCAGCGGCGAGCCCATCGGAAAGAGGTCGATGAGCGAGCCGCGCACGCAATATTCGCCCGGGCGCACCACCTGGCTCACGTGCTCGTAGCCCGCGAGCGTGAGCTGCGACTTGAGCTTCGCTTCGTCGAGGCGTTCGCCCTGCGAGAACGAGAACGTATACGCCGCGAGGAACGAGGCGGGCGGCATGCGGTAGAGCGCCGTGGTGGCCGGCACGATGAGAATGTCGCAGCGGCCTTCGCCGAGATCGTGCAGCGTCGCGAGGCGTTCGGAAACGAGGTCCTGGTGCGGAGAAAACGTGTCGTACGGCAGCGTTTCCCAGTCGGGCAACAGGCGCACGCGCGCCTCGGGCGCGAAGAACGGAATCTCCTGGGCGAGGCGCTGCGCGTCCACGGCGCTCGCGCAGATCACGGCCAGCAGCGGCGCACGGGCGGCGCTGGCGCGCGCGGCCTCGCGGTAGCGGGCGATCAGGAGCGCGTCGGACGAGCCGTGCGTGCCATCGAACGCGTAGCGCTGGCCCGGCTTGACGACGGCAACGGGGGACGGGGATTGCGAGGAAGCGGCGATATCGGACATGGGCAACAGGGTGGCCGACGTTTGTGTCGGCGCTTGTGTCGGTATGGTGGCCAGTTCAGTTCGGGCACGGTGCAACACCGGGATATGGGGGCCGGTTTGCGGTCTTCAAGTGAATTCGGCGCGCTTTTCCTTACGTTGCGCGGGCATTCCAGGGCCGTTTTGCTGGCGTCCGGCGTGCGGGTAACGGACCTATTATAAAATCCGTCCTTTAATTTGACTCATGCGGCTCGCGACACCGTGACTTCACGCCTCTTTGCCCTGATTCCGTGCGCCGGTACCGGCAGCCGGTCGGGCTCGGCCATGCCGAAACAATATCGAATCGTTGCCGGACGCGACCTCCTGCACTATACGCTTGCCGCTTTTGACGCCTGCAACGAATTCTCGCAGACGCTCGTGGTGATTTCTCCCGACGATAACCACTTCGACGCCCGGCGCTTCGGCGGCCTGCGCTTTGCCGTGCGCCGCTGCGGCGGCGCCTCGCGCCAGGCTACGGTCTATAACGGCCTCGCCGCGCTCGCCGAATTCGGCGCAACCGACGACGACTGGGTGCTCGTGCACGACGCCGCGCGTCCCGGCATCACGCCGGCGCTGATCCGCACGCTCGTCGAGTCGCTCAAGGACGACCCCGTGGGCGGCATCATGGCGCTGCCGGTGGCCGACACGCTCAAGCGCGTCGCGCCGAAGGACCCCGCGGCGCCCGGCGCGCATATCGCGCGCACCGAATCGCGCGACGGCCTCTGGCAGGCCCAGACCCCGCAGATGTTCCGCATCGGCATGCTGCGCACGGCCATCGAGCGCGCGCAGCAGGACGGCCACGATCTCACTGACGAAGCGAGCGCGATCGAGTGGCTCGGCCACGCGCCGCGACTCGTGCAGGGCAGCCTGCGCAACTTCAAGGTGACGTACCCCGAAGATTTCGCGCTCGCCGAAGCGATCCTCAGCCGGCCCGCGGAGTAAGCGCGCCGCAATCCCTTTACCCGGAACCCCAAACATGGACATCAGAATCGGACAAGGCTACGACGTGCACGCGCTGGTGCCGGGCCGCCCGCTCGTGCTCGGCGGCGTGACGATCCCCTACGATCGCGGCCTGCTCGGCCACTCGGACGCCGACGTGCTGCTGCACGCCATCACCGATGCGCTGTTCGGCGCCGCCGCGCTCGGCGACATCGGCCGCCATTTCCCCGACACCGACAAGCAGTTCTACGGCGCGAACAGCCGCGTGCTGCTGCGCGAATGTCTGCGCCGCGTGCAGGAGGCGGGCTTCACGCTCATGAACGTCGATACCACGGTGATCGCGCAGGCGCCCAAGCTCGCGCCGCACATCGAATCGATGCGCAAGACGATCGCCGAAGACCTGAACCTGCCGGTCGAGCGCGTCAACGTGAAAGCGAAGACGAATGAAAAGCTCGGCTATCTCGGCCGCAGCGAAGGGATCGAAGCGCAGGCGGCGGTACTGCTGCTGCGCGCATGAGCGGTTATTCAACCGTCATTTGGAAGGGTTGAACGGCGCGAGCAGGACCCGTGCCTGCTCCGCACCTGACGGCGATGATTGCAGCTGCAATCATCGCCGTTGCTTTTCTTGCCGATTAATTTCCGTTTTTTTCGTCCCATACTGAACCGGTATCCGGAAGTGGGGAGGACGATGGCGGGAGTTGAAAGACGCGTGAAAGGCCTCGATGGCCTGCGGGCGCTGGCAGTGGTGCTCGTGTTCCTCTCGCACAAGGCCCACGTCGACGCGGTCGATGCGGGGAAGATCGGCGTCTGGCTGTTCTTTCTGATCAGCGGCTATCTGATCATCGGTGAGTTGCATCGCAATCGGGTCCGCATCGAGCAGCACAGCGCGCGCACGGCCGCGTTGCTGTACGTCTTTTTCATGAAGCGCACGCTGCGCATTTTTCCCGTGTATTACCTGCTGCTCGTGGCGCTCACCATCGCGCATGCGAGCTTCTATCAGCGCGATGTCGATCTCGGGCTCGCCTGGCATTTCGTATTCCTCTCCAATTACTGGATCGGCGTAGTGCACGACGGTTGGCCCGGCACCGTGTCGCATTTCTGGAGCCTCGCGGTCGAGCAGCAGTTCTATCTCGTCGCGCCGTTTGCGCTGCTGTTCGTGCGCGCGTCGCGCCATCTCGCGCTCTGCGCGGTGGTCATCGCGGCGGCGGCGTGCGCGCATCTCGCGCTCTACGAAGCAGGGGCGATCGCGCCGCTCATCTACGCATTCTCGCCGTGGAATTTCGCCATGCTTGCGCTCGGTGGCGCACTGGCGATCGGCGGCGCGCGCGTGCCATTACGCCCGGGGGTGTTGAGCGCGTTGTGGTTCGTCGGGGCGTGTGCGGCGGTTGCCGGCTTCGCGCTGGCGCGCGCCGATTGTGCTGACTGCGCCGAAGGCGTGACGAGCGTGACGATGCTGCCGGGCTGCTTCGACATCGGGCTCGCGCTCTCGCTCGGCGCGCTGTTCCTGTGGCTCGTGCGCCGACAGGACAGCGTACTGGTCGCAGCGCTGGAACTGCGGCCGCTCGCATATCTCGGCACGATCAGCTACGGCTTCTATCTGTTTCACAACCTCGTGCCGGCGCGCCTTGGCATGGCGCCGGGGCTCTATGCGAGGCTCCATGTGCCCGATATTGCACAGCCGGCCCTCGCGCTCGTGTTGCAGTTCGCGCTGGCCGTGTTGCTCGCCCATCTGTCGTGGCAGGTGCTGGAAAAGCGCGTGCTCGAGTGGAAGCGGCCGCTCGAAGCGGCCATACGCAACCGCCTGCCCACCCGCACCGCCGCGAGCCAGACGTGATGCGCCACGGCGCGAGACCTAGAGCGTTCCGCCGCCGACTTCGCGCCCGTCCGGACACAGCTCGCCGGTCTGCAACCCATCGAGCACGCGCAGCACTTCTTCGGCGCTGCGCCCGACGTTCAGGTTGTTCACCGTGACATGCTGGATCGTGTTGTCGGGATCGACGATGAACGTCGCGCGCAGCGCCACGCCCGCTTCCTTGTCGCGTATGCCGAGCTGATCGATGAGTTCGCCCTTCACGTCGCCGAACGAATAGTGATTGAGGCGATCGAGCGTCTTGTCCTCGCGTCGCCAGGCGAGCTTCACATATTCGTTATCGCAGCTGCCGCCCATCACGACCGTTTCGCGGTCATCGAATTCCTTGATGAGCCGTGCGAACGCGACGATCTCGGTGGGGCAAACGAGCGTGAAATCCTTGGGGTAGAAGTAGATGACCTTCCACTTGTTGGCGAAGGTCTGCTCGGTGATCTCGGTGAACGCCGACTCGCCGTTTTCTTCGGGATGGTTGAAGCCGGGCTTCGCGGCCGTGACGGTAAAGGCTTCGAGTTTGTCGCCGACGGTTTTCATGGCGGAGGTCCTCAGACGAGAGACGGGCCGGGCGGCCCGCTTTGACGCCACGCGCTGCGTGGCGTGCCCAGGAAAACGATTGTCGCAGGTGCGGGCGGCGCGTGGTGCGGCGGTGCGCCGCCGCCGGGTCTCGATCAGGAGGGGACGAGCCTCAGGCGCCCTTGGCGAGCGGGAACTCGATCGTCACTTCGAGGCCCGGGCCCGGCAGCCGGTTGCGCAGGCGCAGCGCGCCGCGATAGCGGCCCACGAGGCGCTGCACGATGGCCATGCCGAGTCCCGTGCCGTTGGCCTGCGTGCGGGCCGTATCGACGCGGTAAAACGGCCGCGTGACGAGCGGGAGCTGATCCTCGGGAATGCCCGGGCCTTCGTCGACCACCGAGAGCTCGACGCGCGAATGCGAGACGCGCGTTTCGAGCATGATGTGCGGAATGCCGTCGGTTTCGCTCGCGCCGTACTTGCGCGCGTTCTCGATCAGGTTGCCCACGACGCGGCGCATGTCGGTGTCGTCGGCTTCGATCATGGCCGAGGGCGCGAGTCGCGTGATGAGACGCACGCCGTCTTCGCTTGCCATGCGCGCGGCCATCTCGCCGGCAATGACCGAGAGGTCGACGCGCTCGGGCATGCGCTGGGTGGGCCGAGCGTAATCGAGGAAGCGGCCGATGATCATGTCCATCTGCTCGATGTCGTCGATCATCGCGTCCTTGGTGGCCTGGTCGGACGGACTCATCTCCGTCTCGAGGCGCAGGCGCGCGAGCGGCGTGCGCAAATCGTGCGAGATGCCCGCGAGCATCAGCGCGCGGTCGGCCTCCAGCTGCTCGAGGTCGCGCACCATCTGGTTGAACGAGCGATTCGTTTCGGCTGCGACACCCATGCCGCTCTCAGGCAAGGGCGCAGGCGGCTGCCCCGAGCCCAGCATGCGCGCCGACATGGCGAGCCGCGCGAATGGCCGGTTCACGAGACTCGTGATGAAGGCCGCCCCGAAAAGCGATAGCGCAAGCGCCGAGACGCCCCATCCGACCCACTGCAAACCGGTGACGTTGTCGAGCTGGTCGCGGTCGAGCGCGACCCAGTAGTCGTCTTCGTCGATCTTGAAGCTGATCCACACGCCCGGAATGTCGTTCACGGACTGCGCGATCACGGTGTCGTCGCCAAGACGGCCGCGGATGTCGTGCTCGATCAGGCGATTGAGCGACTCATCGGGCTGGAGCTTGTATTTGTCGGTGGTTTCGCGCGGGTACACGCGCACGCCCTCGTTACTCTCGAGATCCTGCAGCAGTGCGCGGCGCAGATCGGGATCGGAGTAGAGGAGTGCGGTGCGCGTGAGCTTCACGATCGCGACGAGCTGGAGCGCCACGCGCTGCGCGCGCGGCTCCCGTTCGATCACGCGAAAGCTCTGGAACCACGCGGCGAGACTGACCGCGATGAGAAGGGCGATCAGCAGGAAGGTGCGCCAGAACAGATCGCCGAACGCGAGCGTGAGCAAACGCCGGTCAATCCGCATGGGCCCTTCCCGTTTCAACAGAGGCAGTGCAGACAACGAGACACCATTCAGGATCACGCGGCGCCGTCGGGAATGAACACATACCCGAGGCCCCAGACCGTTTGAATGAAACGCGGGCTGCCCGGATCGGGTTCGATGAGCTTGCGCAGGCGCGAGATCTGCACGTCGAGGCTGCGGTCGAACACTTCGTATTCACGGCCGCGCGCCAGTTCCATGAGCTTTTCGCGCGAGAGCGGCTGGCGCGGATGACGCGCGAACACCTTGAGCACCGAGAATTCGCCCGTGGTGAGCGGAATTTCCTGGCCGGCCTTGGTGAGCGTGCGCGTGGCGAGGTTCAACGCGAATTCACCGAACTCGAACACTTCGGTGGTTTCCGAGGGCGCGCCCGGCAGTTCGGACGGCGCCTGACGGCGCAGCACCGCGTGAATGCGGGCGACAAGTTCGCGCGGGTTGAAAGGCTTGGGCAGATAGTCGTCGGCACCCATTTCGAGGCCGACGATGCGATCCACGTCCTCGCCCTTGGCGGTGAGCATGATGATGGGCGTGCGGTCGTTGCTACCGCGCAGGCGGCGGCAGATCGACAGGCCGTCTTCGCCTGGCAGCATGAGGTCGAGCACCAGCAGGTCGAAACGCTCGCGCACCCACAGCTTGTTCATGGCGGGGGCGTTTTCGGCCACATAGACGTTGAAGCCTTGCTCGCCGAGGTAGCGGCGCAGCAGGTCCCGCAGTCGGGGATCGTCATCGACAACGAGAATTTTGGACGGGTTTTTGGTTTCCATGCCTGGCATCTTAGCGCGATTGGATAGTGGTGCGAGTTTGCACCAATTATCAGGTTACAGTCGGTTACAAAATTTACCCGTGCTGTGCCACGACCGCAAGCACCGACAGATAGACTTCTTTACGGAAAGCGGCAGTTCGGTAGATACTTCATTCGACTTTAAAATTCATGCCCGCGCCGAGCCGGGTTCGCACATGTATTCGAGGTAGCCGTTTGCCGCGTCAAGAAGGGAACAAAACGATGGGAGGGGTCAGGCCGACAATGCGCCACACCATGCTTGCACTGGCGCTAGCCGGTGGCGTGGCGGCTGCACTGGAGTCGGTGCCGGCCCGGGCCCAGCCCTCCGCAGACCGCTACGAGAACTCGCAGTCCTCCGCTCGCTCGCCGTTCGGCAAATCGTCGATGCGGCGCGTACGCAGCGACACGATCCCGCGCCCCGCGTCGGACATCAACCAGCGTCCCGCGGTTCCCCCCGATCTCGATCAGCGTCGCCGCGACGGCCATATGACGCCTGATGAGCGGCGCCTCCTGCGCCAGCACATCGAAGACGCCGTGCGCGAACTGTACAAGCGCTAATGCCGCTGAGGCGGTGTAAATGCCGCTCTGCTGCGAAAGTGCCGCAATAACGTTTACGCGATTTTCTCTTCGCACCTCATGCACGCCTTTCTCACGCCTTTCATGATTTTATCGGCTTCGAAGCGCGCATTCGCGCGCTTGCGCCGCCGAAACGCGCTGAAAAATACCGTAGCAATTGCACTGTCAACATCCGTTTCGTCGCAGCCGTTAAGCCGGTACCTTCAATGATTGCGCCGGCGGATTCGTCGTGCGCCCATTCATCATGAGCGACTCCAGACGGTCGAAGGCAAGCGCGCAGTCCGCCGCCCGCGCAGCGGCGCCCGACGACGGCGCGGATGCACTGCTCGATGCCGATGACGCCCGCCATCTTCTCGTGCGCACGGGCTTCGCGCCGCGCGAGAGCGAAGTCGAGCCTTACGTGGGGTTCTCGCGAGAGCAGGCTGTCGCGCGGCTCGTCGGCAGCGCGCGCCGCGAGGCGCTCACGCCGCTGCCCGCGTGGACCGCCGAAGTCCCGCCGAGTCGGGCGCAGCGCAACGCGTGGACCCCTGAAGAGCGCCAGCAAGCGCAGCGCCAGCGCAGTGCGCGCTATGACGAATTGCGCGCATGGTGGCTGCGCGAGATGCTCGTCACGCCTTCGCCGCTGACCGAGCGCATGACGCTCTTCTGGCACAACCACTTCACCTCGGGTCAGGACAAAGTCGGCGAACCGCAGTTGATGGCCGCGCAAAACGCGCTGTTGCGGCGCGATGCGCTGGGCAGTTTCGCGAGCATGCTGCATGCGGTCGCGAAGGACCCCGCGATGCTGCTTTACCTCGACGGCGCGAGCAATCGCAAGGGCCGGCCCAACGAGAATTTCGCGCGTGAAGTGATGGAGCTGTTCACGCTGGGCGAAGGACAGTACGCGCAGCGCGACGTTGCCGAAGCGGCGCGCGCCTACACGGGTTGGAGTCTCGATCCCGACACCCAGGCGTTCGTCTGGCGCGCCGATTTGCACGACGACGGCGAGAAGACCGTGCTGGGACGCAGCGGGCCGTTCGACGGCGACCAGGTGCTCGACATCCTGCTCATGCAGCCGCAAACTGCCAGGTATGTGTCGGCGAGGCTTTGGCGCGAGTTCATCTCCGCGACGCCCGACGATGCGCAGCTTGCAAGCGTCGCCGATCGTTTTCGCGCAAGCGGTTATGACGTCGGCGCCGCGCTTCGCGCGCTCTTCGTCACTCCCGCGTTCTGGGATGAGCGCAATCGGGGTGTGCTCGTCAGTTCGCCTGTGGAGTTCATCGTCGGCACGCTGCGGCGCTTCGATGTGGCCTATGGCGATACGCTGCCGTTCGCGCGCCGCTCGGCCGCGTTGGGCGAGAACCTGTTCTATCCGCCGAACGTGAAGGGGTGGCCCGGCGGGGCATCGTGGATCAATAGCTCGACGCTGCTCGCGCGCAAGCAGTTCGTCGAGCAGCTGTTTCGTGCGACGGAAGCAGGGCGGCCGCATGCTTCGGCCGCAGCGACCAGGATCGCCGCAAGCCTGCCGCAAAACATGCAGAACGCGCCGAACGCGATGCGGCGTGACGCGCTGCAAGGCGGCATGCGCTTCGATCTGGATGGCTGGCTCTCGCGCTACGGTCTCACCGCCGATGCCACGCCAGGCTTGTCCGCGCAGTTGCAAATGCAGCATGCAGTCCTGCCGCTGGCGCCCGTCGATGCGATTGCAGTTGGCAGCCGTGCGGGTTCGTATCTCCAGGCACTGCTGATGGATCCGGTGTATCAGTTGAAGTGAAGCAATGAATACGAATAGCCGAATCCCTGGCGGCAATGTGCGCCGCCGCACTGACGAGCGAGGCAAGCCATGAAGCGACGCGACTTTCTTGCAGCCGGTGCGACGGCCGCCGCGGTGGCGGGTACTACGCTATGGTTGCCTCGCGCTGCGCGCGCGCAAGGCACGGTGTCCATGCATGCGGGCACGGCGAGCGGCTACGAGAACCTGCTGATTCTCGTCGAGCTCAAGGGCGGCAACGACGGCCTCAACACCGTCGTGCCGTTTGCCGATCCGCTCTACTACAGCTACCGGCAAACGATCGGCGTGCCGCGCGCACAGGCGATTCAACTGGACGAGCGCACGGCGCTGCATCCGGCGCTCGCGCCGCTCATGCCGATGTGGCGCGCGCACGAGCTCGCGATCGTGCAGGGCGTGAGCTACCCGCAGCCCAATCTTTCGCACTTTCGGTCCATCGAGATCTGGGACACGGCTTCGCGCTCCAACGAATATCTGCGCGAGGGCTGGCTTACGCGCGCGTTTGCACGCGAGCCGGTGCCGTCCGGATTCGCCGCCGATGCGCTCGTGCTCGGCAGCGCCGAGATGGGGCCGCTCTCGAACGGCGCGCGCGCCATCGCGCTCGTCAATCCGGCACAGTTCGCACGCGCTTCGCGCCTCGTGACACCGGTCTCGCTCAAGGAACGCAATCCCGCGCTCGCGCATATCCTCGACGTCGAGAACGACATCGTGCATGCCGCCGATGCGCTGCGGCCCCGCCCGGGCAATTACGCGCTGAAGACTGCGTTTCCGCCAGGCGCGTTCGGCACCTCGATCAAAACGGCCATGCAGGCGCTCGCCTCGAGCGACACCCCGCAAGGTACGCCGATGGCGGGGCGCGGTGTCGCGGTGATTCGTCTGACGCTGAACGGCTTCGACACGCATCAGAACCAGCCGCAGCGTCACGCCGACTTGCTGCGCCAGTTCGCGACGGGCATGGCGGCGATGCGCTCGGCGCTCGCAGAACTCGGGCGTTGGGACCGCACGCTCATCGTGACGTATGCGGAATTCGGGCGGCGGGTGCGCGAGAATCAAAGCCGCGGCACCGATCACGGTACGGCTTCGGCGCACTTCGTCGCGGGCGGGCGGGTGGCGGGCGGGCTCTATGGCCAGGCGCCGCAACTCACGCGGCTCGACGGCAACGGCAATCTGCCGGTGGGCGTCGATTTCAGGCAGATCTATGCGACCGTGCTAGGCCCGTGGTGGGGCCTCGACGCGCAGGCCGTGCTGCAGCAGCGCTTCGAGCCGCTGCCCTTGCTGCGCGCGTAGCGCGGGCGTCAACCGCGCCGCGCGGCGCGCCAGGCGATCCAGAGCTTGCGCACTGGCGTGAGCACGATCTGCTGATGCAGCACCTGGTAGCCTTCGCGCTCGACTTCGTCGAGCAACGCGAGTTCGAGCGCAGCGAGCGCACGCAAGGTGCGCTGGTCGCGCCGTGCCGAAGCGGGAATCGCGTCGAGCGCTGCCTGAACCGATTCGCGCGCACGCGAGGTCTCGAACTGCATCAGCTCGGTGAACTCCGCGCTATAGCGCCGGTTGATGAGATCGGCGGCGGTGACGTTGTAGCGCTGCAGTTCGTCGATGGGCACGTAGATGCGGCCATGGCGCGCGTCGTTGCCGATTTCCGGCACGAACTGCGCGAGCATCAGCGCGTTGCCGAGCGGCGCGGCCCAGCGCGCGGCGTTCTCGCGATCCTCGTCGGTGCGCGCGCTCAGTTGCGCGACGAGGGAGGCGAACGTGCCACCCACGCCCTGCATATAGCGGCGCAGGTTCGGCAGATCGAGATAACGCGCCTGCTCGAAGTCCATCTCGAAGCCGGCGAGCAGCGCTTGCAGATCGGGATAGACGGCGCTCGCATCGCCGAGATGCGCGGCGAGCGCCTGGGTGACCGGATGCGCGGGTTTGCCCGCGGCGAGCGCGGCCAGTTCCTTTTGCCACCAGGCGAGCTTCGTGCGGCCGACGGTGGGATCGCTCGTCTCTTTCGCGGTTTCCTCGAGTTCGCGGCGCAGTGCGAAGAGGGCGGTCAGGAGCGGCTGGCGCGCAGCGCGGGCCTGACGCAGCGCATAGTAAGTGCTCGAACCAGGGGGAGCCGCCTTTTGCAGGCAGTAGTCGTCGAAGTTCACGGCGTTCGGAGATGTGGGGCGAAGCGGCTTGCGCGGCGGCCAGCGCGCGCCGCGACGGTAGAGCCGCGATTCTAGCATCGGCGCGGCTTTCGGCCGGCCCTGGAGGGCGCCCCGGCGCGTGGGTCGATGCGCTGTCGTGCCCCGTCGTGCATTGTTTTCGGGATGCAGACAAGCGCCAGTCAATCGGTTAGAATCTCGCGCTTGCGCTTTCTGACGCTTAGCTGGAATCGGCAGCCGGCCCATAATGAAGCATCGCTGCCGGCGGGCGCAGTCAGAAAGCAGGCTGTATTGCGGGCGAGGTGGACAACACCGCGCCCGGCGTCTCACGAGGACTCGATCAGTCGGCATGTCGCACAGGGTTGTATCGCACGCGTTGTTGGCAGCGGTCCTGCCGGGCGCAAGAAGACAAGCGCAAAGAATTCGCGTGAGTGGCGAAATTGGTAGACGCACCAGGTTTAGGTCCTGACGCCCGCAAGGGTGTGCCGGTTCGAGTCCGGCCTCACGCACCAAAGTAAAAAGGCCATGTACCTTCCGGTACATGGCCTTTTTGTTTGTGCGCGGCTTGGGCGCGTTCTACGCGAAGCACTCGCGATGGCGGCTTGACTCTGGCCGCCATCTATTTGACTTATTGCCTCTGCTTGTTCGGACTGCCTTACGGTTCGGTCTGCATGGCTTCGATCACCTTGTCGAGCGCACGTGCGAGTGCGTCGCGTTCCTTGTCGTCGAGGCTCGCGAAGAGGTCGACATTCCACTTGCGCGCGATGGGCATGACCTTGCGATACAGCGCGCGTCCGTCGGTTGTGAGCGAAACGAGCACGAGGCGTCCATCCTCCTCGCTCGTGTCGCGCTGCATGAGGCCGCGGCGCATCAGCGCCTCGGCTGCACGGCTTGCCTGGCTCTTGTCGAGATTTGCGTGACGCGCAAGCTCCATCACGGAAAACGGGCCGAACGCCCCCACAGCTGCAATGAGCCGAGCCTCCGGAAGTGTGATGCCGAGCTTCGCCTGATAGCGTTCGCTCGCGCCACGTTCGGAGAGTTTGTTCAGGACATGCAGCCGATAGGTGAGGAATTGTTCGAGTCCGGCTTTGCTTGCCTTCATGGGAGTCCTGGTCTGGTCGCTTGGGAAGGGCGCGACACGTGTCGCGATTCCATGATTGTTGCCCCATCTTGCGCGCCGGTCAACGCATCCTAACCCTTGTCCAGCGCATCCGGTGCGGTGCACGAATCTATTAATCGCTTACTGTGGAATGCGTGTCGCGCCGAGGGTCAAGAATCTGGCCGCGACCTGGCCACGCGGATGCGGGCGACGAAGCCGGGGCGGCGGGCCCCGGCCGGTCTGCCCGGATCTTAGTTGGATGTACGCGCAGCGTATTTGAGGCGGGCGAGCTGCTCGGCTTCGTTGGCGAGCAGGCGCGCGGCGTCGCGAATCGCGGTTTCGAGCGTGATGGGGCCTGGCGCGGGCGAGAAGCAGCCGCTGAAATGCTCCGCGAGCCGCGGCAGGGCGGCTGCGTCCACGGCGCCCGAGAGCAGCGTGGCCGGCACGCCCACGGCCGCGGCGCGGCGGCAGGCGATGAACGGCGCCTTGCCGTGCAGCGTTTGCACGTCGGAGCGGCCTTCGCCGGTGATGAGCCAGTCCGCGCGGTCGAGTGCTTCGTCCAGACCGATGGTGCGCGCAACGACTTCGGCGCCGGGCTCGAAGCTCGCGCCGAGCATGCGCAGCGCGAAACCCAGGCCGCCCGCCGCGCCGGAACCGGCTTCGTCGCGCACGCGACGGCCCAGCGCCGCTTCGAGCAGATCGGCGAAACGGCCGAGCGCCGCGTCGATCGGTGCGACCTGCTCGGGCGTGACGCCTTTTTGCGGGCCGAACACGGCGGTTGCGCCATGCTCGCCCGTAAGGGGATTGTCCACGTCCGACATACCGACGAACGATGCCTCGCGAAGCCGCGCGTCGAGCCCGGAAACGTCCACGCGCACTACGTGCACAAGCGCTTGCGGCGTGGGTTCGAGGGGCTTGCCGACGGCATCGAAGAGTTGCAGGCCGAGGCCCGCGAGCAGGCCCGCGCCGGCGTCGTTGGTGCTGCTGCCGCCGAGCGCCACGTAAAAGCGCCGCACGCCTTCGTCGAGCAGTGCGCGGATCGCCTCGCCCATGCCGCGCGTGCTGCGCGCGTCGACCGGCACGCCCATGCCCACGGGGTCCGTGATGCCGACGATCTCGGCCGTTTCGACGATCGCGCTGCCGTCGTGCAGCAGGCCCACCGCGGCGTCGCGCTTCGGCCCCGCGGCGCCTTCCACGGTGAGCACGCGGCGCTCGCCGCCCATCGACAGCATCGCGTCGAGCGTGCCTTCGCCGCCGTCGGCCATCGGGCGGATGCGGATGTCGGCGTCGGCGCGCACGCGGCGGATGCCCTCGGCGATCGCGGCGGCGACCCCGTCCGCGCTGAGCGAGCCTTTGAAAGAATCAGGAGCAATGACGATAACGGGAGCGTCAGGCGACGAATTCGGCATGGTGTCTCTGCTGGAAGAATTGTGTTGGGAGCGGCTGCGGCCGGTGGGGCGTCCGGCGCGAGCGTAAGCTTAACAGCCTCGCCGGGTGGGCTGGATAGCGGCGTTGCGATAGCGCGCATCGGAGTGCATTTGAGGCTCGCAGCGGCTCAAAAGCAGGTCGAAACCGGGTCAAAAACAGCCACATAGCACACTCAAACGGCAATTCCAGTGGGACCGGGAAATAGTTTGCTAAAATACTTGGCTCTTTTGACGCAACCGCACCGCAAGCCGCCCGTTTCGGCGCTGTTGAGCGGCGCACGAGGCGCCTGCGTTCAGCTCCAAAGCGGGTTGCTGGACCACATCGGATCCAGGCGGACCGCGGCTCGCAAAGACCACAGATTACTGATTCGCTCGAACAATTTTAGGACGATTGAAGCCATGGCTAACGTTGTTGAAAACCTCGGCAAGCTGGAACGCCGCGTGACGATTTCCCTGCCGAAGGACGCCGTGCAGAAAGAAATCGATTCGCGCATCCGTAAACTCGCGAAAAACGTGCGCATGCCGGGTTTCCGCCCGGGCAAGGTGCCGCTCAAGATGGTCACGCAGCAGTATTCGGGCCAGGTCGAAGCCGAAGTCCTCAGCGACAAGGTCGGCAAGGAATTCTTCGACATCAGCCGCGCCGAGAACCTGCGCGTCGCCGGCCAGCCGAGCTTCGCACCGAAGTCGGAAGCCGCTGAAGGCGACTACGCGTTCGACGCGACCTTCGAGGTCTACCCGGAAGTGAAGCTCGGCGACGTCGCGACGGCCGAAATCGAGCGCACGACCACGACCATCACCGAAGCGGAAATCGACCGCACGCTCGACATCCTGCGCAAGCAGCGCGTGCACTTCCACGCTCGCGGCGAAGCTGGCGAGCACGGTGACGGCGGCGCCGACACCGCAGCGAAGGAAGGCGACCGCGTGACGGTCGACTTCGTCGGCAAGATCGACGACGTCGCGTTCCAGGGCGGTACCGCGGAAGGCTTCGCGTTCGTGCTGGGCGAAGGCCGCATGCTGCCGGAATTCGAAAAGGCGGCAATCGGCCTGAAGAAGGGCGAGTCGCGCGAATTCGACCTCGCGTTCCCCGAGGACTATCACGGTAAGGACGTCGCCGGCAAGACGGCGAAGTTCACGATCACGATGCAGCAGATCGAGTGGCCGCACCTGCCGGAAATCGACGCTGAATTCGCCAGGTCGCTCGGCATCGCCGACGGCGACCTCGTGAAGATGCGCGCCGAAATCAAGGACAACCTCGAACGCGAAGCGAAGCGCCGCACCCAGTCGATCGTCAAGAACCAGGTGATGGACGCGCTCCTGAAGATCGCCGAACTCGACGTGCCGAACGCACTCGTCGAGCAGGATCAGGAACGCCTCGTCGAAATGGCGCGCGCCGACCTCGCGCAGCGTGGCGTGCCCAACGCCAAGGACGCACCGATCCCGGCCGAAATGTTCAAGGAACAAGCCGAGCGCCGCGTGAAGCTCGGCCTCGTGCTCGCCGAACTCGTGAAGGCCAACGGCCTCGAGGCGAAGCCGGAGCAGATCCGTGCTGAAGTCGACGAATTCGCGAAAAGCTATGAGGACCCGAAGGAGGTCGTGCGCTGGTATTATTCCAACCAGCAGCGTCTGGCCGAAATGGAAGCCTATGTCGTCGAATCGAACGTCGTCGACTTCGTGCTCGGCAAGGCCAAGGTGACGGACAAGCAAGTTAGCTTCGAAGAACTGGCAAGCGCGACGGCGCAGGCTTAAATCTGCCCGCTACGGCGTGCCGGCTGTCGGAGCGACCGACGGCCAGCACGCCGTTTTTGCATCCGCAGGTTTTAGCCATGCTGTCCGTGTGGTTGATTTAGCCGGGGTCCGTCGCCATACGGGTATATAGAAGAACTTTTCCAGACAAGGATGCATCGCATGACCATTCGCGCTCAATCGCTGGATACGTTGACCTCCCACTCGTCGCGGGACTTCGACCCGCAGGCGCTCGGCCTCGTGCCGATCGTCGTCGAAACGAGCGGCCGCGGCGAACGTTCCTACGACATCTACTCGCGCCTGCTCAAGGAGCGCGTGGTGTTCATGGTCGGCGAAGTGAACGACCAGACGGCCAACCTCGTGGTCGCCCAGCTGCTGTTCCTGGAAAGCGAAAATCCGGACAAGGACATCAGCCTGTACATCAACAGCCCGGGCGGCTCGGTGTCGGCCGGCATGGCGATCTACGACACGATGCAGTTCGTCAAGCCGGACGTTTCGACCCTTTGCATGGGCCTCGCGGCCAGCATGGGCGCGTTCCTGCTGGCGTCGGGCGCCAAGGGCAAGCGTTTCGCGCTGCCGAACTCGCGCGTGATGATTCACCAGCCGCTCGGCGGCGCGCGCGGCCAGGCTTCGGACATCGAAATCCAGGCTCGCGAAATCCTGTACCTGAAGGAGCGCCTGAACCAGTTGCTCGCGCACCATACCGGTCAGCCGGTCGAGCGCATTGCGCGCGACACGGATCGCGACAACTTCATGTCGGGTGACGACGCCCAGGCCTACGGTCTCGTCGATCAGGTCCTGCACAAGCGTCCTTGATCTGCGCGAGCGGTTTTGCGCGTCCGACCCTGCGAAGGGCGCGCAAGCCGTGACAACGGCACGTAAAGGAACAGCTCGGCCCCCGTACAAAAGGGGATAGCCGACGCCGCGCAGACCTTGTGAAATAATCGGCAAACGCGCTTCGCGGCCTGCGGCCCCCAACGCCGTCACAGCAAGCGGTTCACGCACCCTCCGGCCTCGCCGGGGGAAACGGCGTATCATGTAACAGAGTGTCCGGAGGCTCATTTATCCATGGCGGACAAGAAAGGTTCTAACAGCGAGAAGCTGTTGTATTGCTCGTTCTGCGGCAAGAGCCAGCATGAGGTGAAAAAGCTCATCGCTGGTCCGTCGGTATTCATCTGCGATGAATGCATCGACTTGTGCAACGAGATCATTCGCGACGAAGCCGCCGGTGCCGGCGTCGACGCGGCGCTGTCGCGCTCGGACCTGCCGAGCCCGCAGGAGATCCGCGACATCCTCGACCAGTACGTGATCGGGCAGGAGCGCGCGAAGAAGATTCTCGCAGTGGCGGTGTACAACCACTACAAGCGTCTGAAGCATCTCGACAAGAAGGACGACGTTGAACTCTCCAAGAGCAACATCCTGCTGATCGGGCCGACGGGTTCTGGCAAGACGCTGCTCGCGCAGACGCTCGCGCGCCTTCTGAACGTCCCGTTCGTGATCGCCGACGCCACCACGCTGACCGAAGCCGGTTATGTGGGCGAAGACGTCGAGAACATCATTCAGAAGCTGCTGCAGAACTGCAATTACGAGGTCGACAAGGCCCAGCGCGGCATCGTCTATATCGACGAAATCGACAAGATCAGCCGCAAGTCGGACAACCCGTCGATCACGCGCGACGTGTCCGGCGAGGGCGTGCAGCAGGCGCTGCTCAAACTCGTCGAGGGCACGATGGCTTCGGTGCCGCCGCAGGGCGGCCGCAAGCATCCGAACCAGGATTTCATCCAGGTCGACACGACCAATATCCTGTTCATTTGCGGCGGCGCGTTCGACGGTCTGGAAAAGGTCATCACCGACCGTACGGAAAAGACCGGCATTGGCTTCGGCGCGAGCGTGAAGAGCAAGCAGGAGCGCGACACAGGCGAAGTGCTGCGCGAAACGGAACCGGAAGACCTGATCAAGTTCGGCCTGATTCCCGAACTGATCGGCCGTCTGCCCGTGGTCGCCACGCTCGGCAAGCTCGACGAAGCTGCGCTCATGAAGATTCTGGTCGAGCCGAAGAATGCGCTCGTCAAGCAGTATCACAAGCTCTTCAACATGGAGCGCGTGGAGCTGGAAATTCGCCCGGCTGCGCTGCAGGCCGTCGCCCGCAAGGCGATCCGCCGCAAGACGGGGGCTCGTGGCCTGCGCTCGATCCTGGAACAGGCATTGCTCGACGTGATGTACGAGCTGCCGGCCATGAAGGGCGTGAGCAAGGTCATCATCGACGACAACGTGATCGACGGCGACGGCAAACCGCTGCTGATCTACGAAGACGCTCCGAAGGTTGCAGGGTCGAACTGATGGTGGTGATCGGCTAAAGAGTTCCGGAAAAGGGCCGTTCATACAATGGGATGAACGGCTTTTTCGTTTAATCTTGTGGTCGATGGCGCACTATTTTGGAGTCACTGAACTTTTCCCACACGCGCGAGGCTTGCAATCGGTATCTCAGGCCTCAATTACCGAACAATTGATTCCACTCATGGGGAAATGAAATGTCAGGAACCCAACTCCTCCCGCCGGAACGCACCACGCTCCCGCTGCTGCCGCTGCGAGACGTCGTCGTCTTCCCGCATATGGTGATTCCCCTTTTCGTGGGCCGACCGAAATCGATCAAGGCCCTCGAAGCGGCTATGGAAGGCGGCAAGCACATCATGCTCGTCGCGCAGAAGACCGCCGCGAAGGATGAGCCGACCGAAAAAGACATGTATGAAGTAGGGTGTGTCGCCAACATCCTGCAAATGCTCAAGCTGCCCGACGGCACCGTGAAGGTGCTCGTGGAAGGCCTGCAGCGCGCGAAGACGCTTTCCATCGAAGAGCAGGAAACGCAGTTCTCGTGCGAAGTGATGCCGCTCGAACCGGACCACGCCGACAGCGCAGAAACCGAAGCGCTGCGCCGCGCGATCGTCTCGCAGTTCGACCAGTACGTGAAGCTCAACAAGAAGATCCCGCCGGAGATCCTGACGTCGCTGTCGGGCATCGACGAGGCCGGTCGTCTTGCTGACACCATCGCCGCGCATTTGCCGCTCAAGCTCGACCAGAAGCAGCACATCCTCGAGATGTTCCCGGTCGTGGAGCGTCTGGAACACCTGCTCGCGCAACTCGAAGCCGAAATCGACATTCTCCAGGTGGAGAAGCGCATTCGCGGCCGCGTGAAGCGCCAGATGGAAAAGAGCCAGCGCGAGTACTACCTGAACGAGCAGGTCAAGGCCATCCAGAAGGAACTGGGCGAAGGCGAAGAGGGTGCGGATCTCGAAGAACTCGAGAAGCGCATCACGGCTGCGCGCATGCCCAAGGAAGCCAAGAAGAAGGCCGACGCCGAGCTCAAGAAGCTCAAGCTGATGTCGCCGATGTCGGCGGAAGCGACCGTCGTGCGCAACTACATCGACACGCTGATCGGCCTGCCGTGGCGCAAGAAGAGCAAGGTCAACAACGACCTCTCGAATGCAGAAGCCGTGCTCGACGAAGACCACTTCGGTCTCGAGAAGGTGAAGGAACGCATTCTCGAGTATCTCGCGGTGCAACAGCGCGTGGACAAGGTCAAGGCGCCGATCCTGTGCCTCGTCGGGCCTCCGGGCGTCGGCAAGACCTCGCTCGGGCAGTCGATTGCGCGCGCAACGAACCGCAAGTTCGTGCGCATGGCGCTGGGCGGCGTGCGTGACGAAGCCGAGATTCGCGGTCACCGTCGTACGTACATCGGTTCGATGCCGGGCAAGATCCTGCAGAGCCTGACCAAGGTCGGCGTGCGCAATCCGCTCTTCCTGCTCGACGAAGTCGACAAGATGGGCATGGATTTCCGCGGCGATCCGTCGTCGGCGTTGCTTGAAGTGCTCGATCCGGAACAGAACCACACGTTCGCCGATCACTACATCGAAGTCGATTTCGACCTCTCCGATGTGATGTTCGTCGCCACGTCGAACTCGCTGAACATCCCGCCGCCGCTGCTCGACCGGATGGAAGTCATCCGTCTGTCCGGTTACACGGAAGACGAGAAGGTCAGCATCGCCCAGCGTTATCTCCTGCCGAAGCAGAAGAAGAACAACGGGCTGAAGCCGGGCGAGATCGAGGTGACCGAAGGCGCGATCCGCGACATCATTCGCTACTACACGCGTGAAGCGGGTGTGCGTTCGCTCGAGCGCGAAGTGTCGAAGATCTGCCGCAAGGTCGTGAAGATGCTGCTGCTGAAGAAGGCCGACAAGGCCGTCACGGTGGACAGCGCCAATCTCGACACCTTCCTCGGCGTGCGCAAGTACGACTTCGGTCTGGCCGCGAAGGAAAACCAGATCGGTCAGGTCACGGGTCTTGCGTGGACGGAAGTCGGCGGCGATCTCCTGACGATCGAAGCGGCGGTCATGCCCGGCAAGGGCAACGTGATCCGCACGGGTTCGCTCGGCGACGTCATGAAGGAATCGGTCGAAGCGGCACGCTCGGTGGTGCGTTCGCGTTCGCGTCGTCTCGGTATCAAGGACGAAGCGTTCGAGAAGCAGGACATCCACATCCACGTGCCGGAAGGCGCGACGCCGAAGGACGGTCCGTCCGCAGGCGGTGCGATGACGACGGCGCTCGTGTCGGTGCTCACGGGCATTCCGGTGCGTGCCGACGTGGCGATGACGGGCGAAATCACGCTGCGCGGCGAAGTGCTGCCGATCGGCGGGCTGAAGGAGAAGCTGCTCGCGGCGCATCGCGGCGGCATCAAGCTCGTGCTGATCCCGGAAGAGAACGTCAAGGATCTCACCGAGATTCCGGACAACGTGAAGAACTCGATCGAAATCGTGCCGGTCCGCTGGATCGACAAGGTGCTCGAACTCGCGCTCGAACGCGTGCCGCAGCCGCTGCCGGAAGAAGAAGTGAAGGCCGAGGACGCCAAAGCGCCCGTGGCCGAATCGAAGGACGCCGGCGCGACGGAAGTCGTCAAGCACTAAGCTTTCGGTACACCTTCAGTACGCCTTCGACAAGCCGCGCTCCTGCGCGGCGCGTTGGACCCCAAAAAAGCCCGCGGCATGGTCCGCGGGCTTTTTGCTTGCGTCGCGATTCTTGACGTTGTGATGACAACCAGCGCTTTTTTCGGCCTTTTCCCACTTGTTCGAAGACTCCCTCGAAAAATCCCTCGAATCCCGCGCCAAATCGGGCTCAACCCCGCTTGACACGGCATTTGCGGCCCCGTTAAATGAGCGGGCCCCGCGCTATGCCGGGGACGTCTATCCAATAAGTTGACCTTCTTTCTTACGTTTACCCAAACACATTCTCGGGGGCTGGAATGAATAAAACGGAACTGATTGACCATATCGCGCAACAAGCCGACATTTCGAAGGCGGCTGCGGGACGCGCACTCGACGCCGTGATCGGCGGCGTCAAAGGCACGCTCAAGAAGGGCGGCTCGGTCACGCTCGTCGGCTTCGGCACGTTCGCCGTCGGCAAGCGTACGGCGCGCACGGGCCGCAATCCGCGGACTGGCGACGCGATCAAGATCAAGGCGGCGAAGGTGCCCAAATTTAGGCCTGGCAAAGCGCTGAAGGATGCGCTAAACTAGCGGGCTCGCTACCTGATGGGTAGCGCAGCAGAAGTCGCACTACAGGAAGCAGCGCAGGAAAGCATGAAGCTGGGTGCTTAGCTCAGTTGGTAGAGCGGCGCCCTTACAAGGCGTAGGTCGGGAGTTCGAGCCTCTCAGCACCCACCACAGCTTCAGTTCCGGTACGTAGCGCACCCGCACGGAGCGGTAGTTCAGTTGGTTAGAATACCGGCCTGTCACGCCGGGGGTCGCGGGTTCGAGTCCCGTCCGCTCCGCCAAGGATATCTCGACAAGAAGGCGAACTCCGGTTCGCCTTTTTTGTTGGCCGCTGTTGTAATATCGGGCGTTCCGTTTTTTGGCGCCCTCAACGTCTGGTCACGCATGCTCGACTTTTTCCGCAATCACAAACGCCTGATGATGTTCATGCTGCTCCTGGTCGTCCTGCCAGGGCTGGGCTTCGTCGGTATTCAAGGTTTCCGCGGCTTCTTCGATGAAAGCGCGAACGTCGCGAGCGTCAACGGGCACAAGATCACGCGTGTCGAATACGACAACGCCGCGCGCCAGCAGCTCGACCAGGCCCGCCAGGTCCTTGGCGCGCAATTCGATGCGAGCATGTTCGACACGCCCCAGCACCGCAAGGACATCCTCGACGGTCTGATCCAGCAGCGCGTGCTCGTGGACGAAACGCAGCGCCTGCACCTGACCGCCTCGGACGACGCCGTGCGCCGCGCGCTGCTCTCCGACCCGGTGATCTCGTCGCTCAAGAATCCTGACGGTTCGATCAACCTCGACCAGTACAAGCAGCTGCTCGCCATGCAGGGTATGACGCCGGAGCAGTACGACGAGCGCGTGCGCTATAGCCTCGCCATGCAGCAACTGCCGGCGTCGATCATCAGCAGCGCGTTCACGCCGAAGGCGCTCGCGCAGCAGCTCACGGGCCTCTCGGAGCAGCAGCGCGAAGTGCAGGGCCTCGCGTTCCACACGAGCGACTATGCGCCCAAGGTCCAGCCGACCGACGCGCAATTGCAGGCGTACTACGACGCGAACAAGAACGCGTTCGCCACGCCGGCGACGGCGCAGATCCAGTATCTCGTGCTCTCGGCGGCGACGGTTGCCGCCGGCGTGCAGCCGAGCGACGCCGATCTCAAGAAGTACTACGACGACAACATCGCGCACTACCGCACGCAGGAAGAAGTGCGCGCGAGCCACATCCTGATTACGGTGCCGAAGGACGCCAGCGCCGACGGGCGCAACGCCGCGAAGCAGAAGGCCGAATCGATCCTCGCCGAAGTGAAGGCGCATCCGGACCAGTTCGCGCAGATCGCGCAGAAGGAATCGCAGGACCCCGGTTCGGCCTCGAAGGGCGGCGACCTCGGCTACTTCGGCCCCGGCATGATCGCGGGCGGCCAGGCGTTCGACGCCGCGGTCTTCAAGCTCAAGAAGGACGAGATCAGCGACGTGATCCAGTCGGACTTCGGCTATCACATCGTCAAGGTCACGGACCTGAAGCCGGCGGTCACGAAGCCGTTCGACGACGTGAAGGCGCAGATCATGAACGACGTGAAGACGCAGCAAGCCGCGAAGCTGCTCGCCGACGCGAGCGATGGCTTTACGTCGGTGGTCTACGAGCAGGCCAAGAGCCTGCAGCCGGCCGCGGACAAGTACAAGCTGACGATCCAGACGGCGACGGTCACGCCGAAGCCGAATGCAGCGCTGCCGCCGGACAGCCCGCTGAACAACCAGAAGTTCCTCGACGCGGTATTCGCGAGCGACTCGGTGAACCAGCACAACAACACCCAGGCGATCGACGTCGGCAACAACACGCTGATCTCGGCTCACGTGACGAACTACCAGCCGGCCGCCGTGCCCGCGTTCGCCGCGGTCAAGGACGCGGTGCGCCGGAAGGTGGTCGCGCAGCAGGCCGCCGACATCGCGCACAAGGACGGCGAGGCGAAGCTCGCGGAGCTGCAGAAGTCGAAATCCACCGACGGTTTCTCGTCGGCGCTCAAGGTGTCGCGCAACGACGCACAGGGCCTGCCGCCCAGCGCGCTGTCCGCCGTCTTCAAGGCCGATGCGCAGAAGCTGCCCGCTTACGTGGGCGTGGACCTCGGCAACGACGGCTATGCGATCTACCGCGTGAACAGCGTGACCAACGGTGCGGCCGCAGAAGGCCCGCGTCTGGCCGCCGCGCAGCAGCAGCTGGCCCAGGTGGACGGCCAGTCGCAGGTGCAGGCGTACCTCGACGCGCTGCGCGAGCGCGCGAAGGTGAAGCTCTACGGCTCGCTCAGCTCGGCCAGCCAGTCGGGCGACGGCGACAACGCCCAGTAAGCCCGATCCGCGTATCCGCCCGCCGGCGTCGAGAGCCGGCACAAAAAAAGCCCCGCGAGACATCGCGGGGCTTTTTGCGTTCTGGCGAGCGCGAAATCAGAGGCAGGCGCTGATGTCGCTGGTGGCGTCTCCACCGGCGCCGCCGCCTGAGCGGAAGCCGACCCACGTCTTCGCGCTGGCGCTCCATGCCGGGCGCACCGTTGCGGCTGCGCCGTTAGGCGGCTGCTGGCCAGGGACGTAGACGTCGACAGCCTGGCCGTTGGCGAGCACGGACTGCGAGACGACTTGCTGTTGCGACTTGTCGGCCCATTTTTGCGCGATGCATTGGGCAACCGTCGCAGGCGGTTGCTGGCTCGTGCCGACGGACTGTGCTCCGCTCGGCATTGGCTGATTGGCGCAGGCAGCAAGGGCTGCCGTAACGACAATGAGAGGTAAATATTTCATGCTTCTTCCCTCCAGTCAGGGTCGGTCGGATTCAGACAGCGAAACTTCGCGGGCTCGCGTGTCTGACGCAAACGGTGGCCAATGGCGGGACGCGGTTGCCCGCCGCCACGCTGGCCGAGAGGCTCGAGCGGCTTGAACGCGCCGAGGGCGGGGCCCTGGGAATGGGCGCCCGGTGAGGACGCCCGCGCGTTTGTCCCGCTGCCGCCTCAGCGCCGCACGCCGCTGCCTAGCAGCGGCTTGAGCGTTGGCCACACGTTATCGAGCAGCAAAGGCTGTGCCTGCTGCGTGGGATGGATCTGATCGGCCTGGAAGAGGTCGGGCTTGTCGGCGAGACCGGCGAGCAGAAAGGGCACGAGCGGCACGTTCAGTTCTTTCGCCAGCCGCTCGTAGATGGCGTGGAAGTCACGCGTATAGTCGACCCCGTAGTTGGGCGGCACGTACATGCCGATGAGCACGGGTTTCGCACCGCCCTTGCGGATCTGCGCGACGGTGGCGCGCAGATTGCTCTCGGTCGTCGTGAGCGGTACGCCGCGCAGTGCGTCGTTTGCGCCGAGTTCGACGATCACGATTGCGGGCTTGATGCGCTGCATGACGAGCGGCAGGCGCGTGAGTCCCCCGCTGGTCGTGTCCCCGCTGATGCTCGCATTCGCAACGTTATAATCGATTCGCTCGCTGGCGAGCCGCTGGCGCAGCAGGGCCACCCAGCCCGTATCGCGCGGCAGGCCGTATTCGGCCGAAAGGCTGTCGCCGAGCACGACGATGTTCGGCTTCGCCGTTGCGGCGGGGTTTGTCGCCGCGTTGGCAGTAGAGACGGGCGTGGCAGCGAGCGCGGTGCCGGTCGTGCCGCATAAGGCGCCCAGCAACGCAGCAGCGGTCAAGGTGGCGATAGCGGCAAGCGCGCTGAAGCGGGACCAAGCGCGGGAAAGGGCGGCGCGCCGCGCGGCGCGCTTCTGGTTCACGGCTAACCTGTGCGTCATCATGTGCGAATGAATAGCGATCCAGTCATCGAAGTACGGGGTTTGACCAAGCGGGTCACCGACGCGACCGGCGAACTGACGATCCTCGACGGCATCGACCTCACCATGCAGGCGGGCGGGAGCGTGGCGATCGTCGGCGCTTCCGGGTCCGGCAAGTCGACGCTGCTCGGCCTGCTGGCCGGCCTCGACAGCGCGAGCGCGGGTTCGGTGCGCCTGCTAGGCCATGAGCTTACCGGCATGGCCGAAGATCAGCGCGCGGCGCTGCGCAACGGCTCGGTGGGCTTCGTGTTCCAGTCGTTCCAGCTGATGCCGCATCTCACCGCTCTGGAGAACGTCGCGCTGCCGCTCGAACTGCAGGGCGGCATGTCGACGCGTGACGCGTTCTCCCGCGCGCGCACGCTGCTCGAGCGTGTGGGTCTTGCCGAGCGCACGGGCCACTATCCGAAGCTGCTCTCGGGCGGCGAGCAGCAGCGCGTGGCGCTCGCCCGCGCATTCGTGACGCGCCCCGCGGTGCTGTTCGCCGACGAGCCCACTGGCAGCCTCGACGCCGCCACCGGCCACGCCGTTATCGACCTGATGTTCGAACTCAATCGCTCGAACGGGGCGACGCTCGTGCTCGTCACCCACGACGTCGATCTCGCGCAGCGCTGCGACGCCATCATCACGATCGAAGCGGGCCACCGCGTGCCCAACGCGCCGCATGGCGCGGCATCCTCGCGCAACGCGAGCAATGTCGAAGCCGGGCGTTAACGTCTGTCCGGTGAACGGCGTGCGCAGTGCATGCGCACGCCGCTTCTGCCCGATTTAGCGCTTGAGCGCCGCACGGGCGCGCGCGATCAGCGCGGCCGTGGACGAATCGTGCGGCTTCACATCGGCGCTTGCCGCGTTCAAGTCCGCTTCCACCACCTTGCCGAGGATCTTGCCGAGTTCCACGCCCCACTGGTCGAACGGGTTGATGTCCCACACGGAAGCCTGCACCAGCACCTTGTGCTCATAGAGCGCGATCAGCGCGCCAAGCGAGCGGGCCGTGAGCGCATCGACGAGCAGCGTCGTGGTCGGGCGGTTGCCGGGGAACATGATGTGCGGCACGAGCTCGGGCTTGTCCGGGCCGGCAATCTTCTTCGCTTCTTCCTCGGTGCGGCCAAGCATCATCGCCTCGCTCTGCGCAAAGCAGTTTGCGAGCAGCTTCGGATGATGGTCGGCCAGCGGATGCTCGGGCGTGAGTACGGCGATGAAGTCGATCGGCACGATCGTCGTGCCCTGGTGCAGCATCTGGAAGAACGCGTGCTGGCCGTTCGTGCCGGGCTCGCCCCAGGTGATCGCCGAGGTCGCGTAATCGACGAACTTGCCGTCGAGGCGCGCCGACTTGCCGTTGCTCTCCATTTCGAGCTGCTGGAGATACGAAGGCAGGAAGTGCAGCGCTTCGGAGTAGGGCGCAACGAGATAGCTCTGCGAACCGAAGAAGTTGCGATACCAGATGCCGATCATGCCGAGCAGCACGGGCAGGTTCTTCTCCAGCGGCGCTTCGCGGAAGTGCTTGTCCATGTCGTGCGCGCCGGCGAGCAGTTCGTCGAACTGCTGCGGTCCGATGGCGATCATGATCGAGAGGCCCACGGCCGACCACAACGAATAGCGGCCGCCAACCCAGTCCCACATCTCGAACACGTTTTCTTTGGCGATGCCGAACTTCACGACTTCGGCCGGATTGGCGGAGACGCCCACGAAGTGCTTCGCGAGTTCGCCTTGCGGACAGCCGTGCTTGACGAACCAGTCGCGCATCGACAGCGCGTTGGTCATGGTTTCGAGCGTCGTGAACGTCTTCGAGACGATGATCGCCAGGGTCTCTTCCGGATCGATGTCTTCGATCGTGCGCCACAGGTCCGCGCCGTCGACGTTCGAGACGAAGTGCGAGGTGATCTCGGGCAGCTCGAGATGCTTGAGCGCGTGCACGACCATTTTCGGCCCGAGGTCCGAGCCGCCGATGCCGATATTCACGATATGGCGGATGCGCTTGCCCGTGTAACCGGTCCATGCGCCGCTGCGCACGGCGTCGGCGAACTTCGCCATCTTCGCGCGTTCGGCGGCGATCTGGGCGTGGTACGGGGCGTCGGCTTCGGTGGCGCGCAAGGCGGTATGCAGCGCCGCGCGGCCTTCAGTCGGGTTGACGGCTTCGCCCTTGAACATCGCATCGCGGCGCGCTTCTACGCCGGCCTCGCGAGCGAGCTGCACGAGCAGCTTGAGCGTGGCGTCGGTGATGCGGTTCTTCGAGAAGTCGGCGCCGAGACCGGCGCCTGCGAACGTGAAGCGTTCGGCGCGCGTCGGCGCAGCGTCGTTGGCGGGGGCGAACCAGTCGCGCAGCTTTTCGTCGCGGATCTGTTCGTAATGCGTCTGTAGCGCGGACCAGGCGGGGAGCGGATTCGTCATGTTCGTCTAGCGAGGGATCACGAATGGAGGGCGGCAGGTGCGGTTCGCCGGTCTGGCCGAACGCGCGCTTCGCGCGCCGCGGGCAAGCACGGGCCGCCTCCGGTGGAAGACGGCGTGCGGAGGATCAGTATAGCGGCCTCGCGCGACACTGCGCAGCGTTGTGATGCCTGCGGCTGTGCCGGGAGCGGGAGGTAGGGCCAGCGTCGCCGTGAAGCAAGCCGCGTGCCGTGCGACCGGACGCGCGGCATGCGGCTTCAGGCGGCATAAGACGGCGCGTAAAAGAGCCGGTTCATGAGCTTGCGCACCGCTGGCGCGAGTTCGCCTGCCGTGAGGCCCGCGGGGCCGTCGCCTTGTGCGCACAGCGTATCGGCGGCGAGGCCGTGCAGGTAGACGCCCGCGAGCGCCGCTTCATAGGGCGGCACGCGCTGGGCCAGCAGCGCGCCGATCATGCCGCCGAGCACGTCGCCGGTGCCGCCCGTAGCGAGGCCCGCGTTGCCGGTGGGATTGACGGCGACGCGGCCGTCGGGAGCGGCGACCACGGTGCCGCTGCC